>NZ_JBDPLS010000010.1:0-388138 GCF_039871515.1 Nonomuraea sp. B1E8
CGACGCAGGCGATGGAGCGGCTGCGTACCGGCTTCATCGAAGGCCGGGTGTTCGTGGTGGAGTTCGACATCGTCAACTTCTTCGGCGAGATCGATCACGATCGTCTTCTTGCCGAGGTGGGGCGGCGGGTGTCGGACCGGCGGGTGCTCAAGCTGCTGCGGCAGTGGCTTCAAGCAGGGGTGATGGCGGAAGGGGAGGTCCGGCGGACGGTCGCGGGAACCCCTCAGGGTGGCGTGATCTCGCCGCTGTTGTCCAATGTCTACCTGCACGTTCTGGACACCGAGTTGACCAGGCGCGGTGTGGGCGAGCTGGTGCGGTACGCCGACGACGGTGTCGTGTTGTGCCGTAGCGAAACCCAGGCCAGAGCGGCCCTGCAAGCGGTCGAGGGCATCCTCGCATCGCTGGGGCTGAGGCTGCACCCGGACAAGACGAAGATCGTTGACCTCAGAGAGGGCCGGGAAGGACTCGACTTCCTCGGCTGCCACTTCCGCGCCCGTTTTTCTGGCCGGTCGTGGGTGAAGTACGGCACCGTCCGCTTCTACCTGCACCGCTGGCCGAGTCAGACGGCGATGAAGAGACTCCGGTCCAAGGTCCGGGAGCGGACCGACCGCCGCCGGTCGGGAACGGATGTCCGTGACGTGATCGCGGATCTCAATCCGGTCCTGCGCGGCTGGGGCAACTACTTCCGAACCGGGAACGCCTCCCGCGAGTTCCTCCAGATCGACGATTACGTGGTCTGGCGTCTGCGCCGTCTGATGATCAAGAAGCGGGGACGTAACCTGCGAGCCGGTCAGGCGGCGCAATGGACTGAGGAGTGGTTCAACGGGCACGGCCTGCATCGCCTGCGGGGCACGATCCGCTATCCGAAGGCAGCGTAACCATGTCAAGAAGATCATCGGTAAGCCGTATGCGGGAAAACCGCACGTACGGAATTGAAAGGGGGATGGGGAACCGGGCCTTCACGGCACCGCGCCCCTGACTACCAATGGACTTGAAAGATCGCGTACGCGAGCTGCGCCTCCAGGGCCGCTCCCCGAAGGAGATCGCCCGCGCGCTCAAGGTCGCGCCGTCGGTCGTCGCGCCGCTCGTGCGGGCCATCGCCGCCGAGACCGCCCCCACGGGCGACCCCGAGGTGGTCGGGTGCTGGATCAACACCGGCTGGAGCGACGGCCTCGACGTCGATCCCGCGCGCGGCTGGGTGGACGAAGCCCCCGGCTCCGGTGCGGAGGGCATGGTGTGCGTGCTCGTGGCCCGGCGGCACACGTGGGACCGGATGACGGTCTGCGGCTACCTCGCCGACGTCTACTGCCTGGGCGTGAAGAACGCCATCGGGCCCGACGTGCTCGACGACCTCGAGCTGCGGCGCTTTCGCGAATACTTCTTCGGCGAGTACGCGGGGTGGCAGGAGGCGCCGATCGAGCTGGCCAGGCACCTCGTGCTCGGGTCGATCGACTACGCCCGCACGCTCGGGTTCGAGCCCGACGAGGAGTTCGAGCCGGTGGCCGGAGCTCTCGGCGCGTGGGACGAGAAGTCGGCGATCACGTTCGGCCGTGACGGCAGGCCCTTCTACGTGGAGGGGCCGCACGACGACGCGGCCAAGGTGCTGCGGATCCTGCGGCGCACGCTCTCCGACGACGACTTCGACTACGTCACCGTGGCCTCGTGACGGCCGGCCGGGCGGAGGGGACCCGGCCGGCACGCATCACATGACGAAGGGGGCGTCGCGGTCGCACCGGTCGGGGGGAGTTCACCCGGCACACCCCCGGCTACATCGAGGACCTGCGACCCGACGCTGATCGCCGGTGCGTCACGCCCCGGGGCGGGCCATCTGCGGTCGACGCAGGCGGGTTGCTGTCGATCACGTCGCTGCCGCGGGCTGGCTACCCTGCTCAAGGCTGCCCTCGCGGAGCTCGGGGACAGCGACTAGCGAGGAGGATCGGGCGCCAGGCTTCCGTCGGGGGCGATGTGATCGAAAATCTGGCCGATCAGCGTGATCACATGGGGGTCCTCCACCGCGTACAGCGTCCGGCGGCCGTCGCGGCGTGCGGTGATCAGGCCGGCCAGTCGGAGCTTGGCCAGGTGCTGGGAGACCGTGGCGATGCTGATGCCCACGTGCGTGGCCAGCGTGCTGACGTCGTAGGAACCGTGGGTGATCAGCCACATCAGGTGGAGCCGGATCGGGCTGGCCAGCAGAGCGAACGTCTCGGCCGCCGCCCTCAGTTGCGCGGTGGTCGGCGGTGGGTGCTCGGCGCCGGGTGAACCCGGTACGGGGGAGGTCGACATCGTCTCTCCATTGTCTTACGCCGATGACCTGCCACTCACCCTACGCTTTGATACTTGCGCGACTTCCGAAATATGTGGATGATTGGAGTCACTCCGAAGGGGAGTAGCCCGCAACGCCCGCACGTCGACACGCTGAGAACCTCGCGTTCTCCGGCGGCGGGGACCGGTCACCGGCCGGTGGGCGAGACCTTCGGCCACGCAGTCATGCCTGGCCGAGCCCCCTCGCGGATGCCCGGCCGGGTTCCACCGCCCGGGAAGGACTCCTCCACGTGGATCCCACCACGCTGCCGCGCCCACGGCTGCCCTGCCCGCAGCTGAGCTGCCGCCGCTCCCCCCTGTGCGCTGCTGCCCGTGCGCGCGTTCACCGCCCGCCTCGGGCCAGCGAGCGCAGCGCCGCTCGGCCCGCCCCCGGTGCCGTCGGCCGCCGACGCCGTGACTCCTGTCGCGCCGTGCCCGGCCCTCCATCACCCACCAGCGGCGCCGCTGCGGCGCCGCCGGCCAGAAGGGACACCACAGCACCATGAACACCTCGACGTTGCGGCTGCTGACGGACGCCCGCTCGGCCAAGGCGGGCGGCGAGCAGGCGATGGCCGCCCGGCAGCGGGCCCGCCTGACCGAGCTCGTCGCCTGGGCGCGCACCCGCTCCCCCTACTACCGGCACCTGTACCGGGACCTGCCCGCCGGAGTGGCCGACCTGGCCCTGTTGCCGCCCACCAGCAAGCCCGGGCTGATGGCCGCCTTCGACGACTGGGTCACCGACCGTGCCGTCACCCTGGCCCAGGCACGAGCCTTCGCCGACGACCCGGCGCGCATCGGGCAGCCGTTCGCCGGCCGCTACACGCTGTCCACCACCTCCGGCACCACCGGCACGCACGGTATCTTCCTGCAAGACGCCCGCGCGACGGCGGTGACCTCCGCGATGATGGCGCGGCTGCTGGCCGGCTGGCTGAGCGTGCGGGACGTGGCCAGGATCGCGCGCGGCGGCGTCCGGATGGCGCTGGTGATACCCGAGGGCGGGCATTTCGCCTCGACCGTGGCCGCCGCCCGGCTGCGCGGCCGCTCCCGCGTCGCCGCCCTCAGCGTGCACCAGCCGCTGCAGGACCTGGTGGCCGAGCTCAACGCCTTTCGCCCGGCGGTGCTGGCCCCCTACGCCAGCATCGGCGCGCTGCTGGCCGGCGAGGCCGAAGCCGGACGGTTGCACATCAACCCCGCCCTGGTGATGCTCACCGCCGAAGGACTGCCCGTCGGCGAGTACGCACGCATCGCGGCCGCGCTGGGGGCGAAGGTGCGTACCAGCTACGCCTGCAACGAGTGCCCGTTCCTGTCCTACGGCTGTTCGGAGAGCTGGATGCACCTCAACGCCGACTGGGCCGTGCTCGAACCCGTCGACGAGCAGTACCGGCCGGTGGCGCCGGGCGAGCCGTCGCACACCGTGCTGCTGACCAACCTGGCCAACCACGTGCAGCCGATCCTGCGCTACGACCTCGGTGACAGCGTTGTGCTCCGGCCCGACCCGTGCCCGTGCGGCAGCCCTGGCCCGGCCGTCCGCGTCCAGGGCCGCGCCGCCGACCTGCTCACCTTCCCCGGCGCGGCGGGGGAACAGGCGCCGATCACCCTCGCTCCGCTACCGCTGGCCACGCTGCTGGAAGCGGTGCCCGGCCTGGAGCTGTTCCAGATCGTCCACACCGCGCCGGCCACGCTACGCATCCGGCTGCATCCCGTACCTGGCGCCGACCTCGCAACCCTCTGGCACCAGATCGAAACCCGCATGCGCGACCTGCTGGCCCGCCACCACCTCGGCCATGTGCGCCTCGAACGCGGCAGCGAACCGATCCAGCACAGCGCGGGCGGCAAGGTACGCGCCGTCATCCCGCTCCCGGCCACCGGCATGGACTCGGCCGGTTCCGTACGTCCCTGACCGCCACGGCCCCACCCACGGCCACACCACGGCCCCGGTGGTCGCCCACCACTGTCGTTCCCCCACGGCTCGCAGGGGAGGGCGAGGCGATCGCCCCGCCCTCCCCTGCCTCCCCCTTCTTCGAAGAAACGGAGACGTCTTCGTGCTGCCCGACCTCCTGACCTACGGCGGGTTTCTGCAGGGCAGGCTGGAGCAGCATGCCGGAGCCGTTCGCGCGGCGTCGCTGTCGGCCCTGCTGTTCGCCGCCTGCCACGCCTTCCTGGCCTCGACGGTGACCGATGTGGGCTGGCCACTGCTGGCCTTCACCCTGTACGAAGGGCTGATCTGCGCCTTCCTGCGGCTTCGACCCGGTGTCATCGCGGCCGCCCTCGCGCACGGAATCACGATCTTCCTGCTGGCCGCCGCACTGGCCTGAGCCATTGAAGAAGCTTCCCGCTCGTGTTCGCGCCACCAGCCCTCCTGGCGGACATCGGCCTGACGTTGGACAAGGACCGGTACCTCCGGGAGATGAGTCAGGGAGTGGGCACATGGGCACAGGCCCGGGCGGCCGGTATCGATGAACAGACCATCAGCAGGCAGCGTCAGGTCCGTAATGATTACTATGAAGAATATCTGAGAACAGAAGCCATCGAGATCGGAGGCATCGTTGAAGCTCTGGCTGAACTGTCAAAACACGTCCGTATGGCCATCGTGACGACCGCCAAACGTGCGGATTTCGAACTCATCCATGAGAAGCGCCAGATCAAGCGGTTCATGGATTTCGTCGTTGTTCGTGAAGACTGCCAGTTCGCCAAGCCGCATCCGGAGCCGTACCTGATCGGCATGAAGCGCTTCGGAGCCACCAAAGAAGAGGCGCTGGTCGTTGAGGATTCATCCAGAGGGCTGAACTCAGCCGTGGCGGCCGGTATTGATTGTGCTGTTGTCCACAACGACTTCACGACATCACATGATTTCGCGCAGGCTGCCTATCGAATCGAAACTCTGGCTGAATTGAAGGACATTGTCCTTAATGTAGGCTGAACGAGCATTCACCCGGCGTGTCAGAAACTCGCCGCCCATACCTTTCGGATCTGCCGGAGACCCGCTGGGCGTCTTGCTCCCGAGGTCTCAGGAGCCGGAAACGGTACGGAAACGTTCGCCGCTCTAGACATGAGGCCGGCGTCGAGGGGCCCCGGCTCGGCGAGTTCCGGGCATGTGGCTGGCGCCTTCCGGATGTTTCCAGCAAGGAAGGTTCACGAGCATGAATCACACGAGGGTCCTCGGCATCGCCGGGCTGGCCTGCGCGATGATGGCGCTGGGCAGCGTGCAGCCCGCCACCGCCGAGGCCGAGCCCCGGTACGGGGACGTGCATAAGGCGCTGACCGCTCTGGCGAAGAACTCCGGGATCGTCGGGGCCATCGGCGAGCTCTACGTCGACGGCAGGAAGGTCGACGGAGGCACGGCCGGCTCCAAGCTCCTGGATGGCAAGGGCGGCAAGATTCCCGAGAACGCCCGCTACCGCATCGGGTCGCAGGGCAAGTACATGACGGCCACCGTGGCGCTGCAACTGGTCGAGGATCCTGCTGGTTAACCAGCGACACGCGGCTGTAGATTCGTGTCCTGAGTCTTTGACGTCCGGGATCATGCGGTAGCGCCGATCAGCCGGGGGCGCGGGTGCGGAGGTGGTGGCGCTGAGCCTTGACGCGGTTGCCGCATCGGCTCATCGAGCACCAGCGGCGCCTGCCCCCTTGCGACTGGTCCAGGAAGCGCAGCGCGCAACGGTCGGAGGCGCACACCCGCACCCGCCGCACCTTTGATGACAACAGCAGCTCGATCGCGTCGCGGGCGACGAGCCCAAGAGCGGCGCTCACGTCGTTCACCGGGGCGCCGGTGTCCCCGGACGCGAGGCGGCCGTCGGCGATCGTGAGCTGGGGCAGGGGGCGGGGCGCCGCCGTCACCGCCTCGTTGATCACCTCGATGTCGCCGAGGTCGGGCAGGCGTCCCCCGGCCGCGCTCAACACGGCGCGGTCAATGGCCTCCCGCAGGAGCCGCGCCGAGCGCAGCGTGGCGCCGGCCGGGTCGGGGAGACGCCGCGTCGTGAGCAGCCCGGCGCCGTGCAGCCAGCGCACCAGGTCCGACGGCGCGGCCAGGGTGTCGCGGGGCGAGCTCCATCGATCACGCAGAGTGTTCACCAGATCGAGACACACCCTTCCCCCGTCCCGGATCCAGTAGTCGGTTGCCGCCATGCCTTCATTGTCGGCCGGAGAGCACGTGCTAACGTCACTAACCTCTTGAGATGGTTAGATTTGGAAGGCGTTCACGAAGGTGCAGACTGATACAGGGGTGGCCCTCGTCGACGGCGTACGCCTGCACTACACGCGCGCCGGCTCCGGCCCGCTGGTGGTGCTGCTCCACGGCTGGCCGCAGACCAGCCTCTGCTGGCGGCCGGTGCTCGGCCGGCTGGCCGCCGATCACACGGTCGTCGCTCCGGACCTGCGGGGATACGGCCACAGCGACAAGCCCGCGACCGGTTACGACAAGCGGCGGATGGCCGAGGACATGGCCGAGCTGGTGAGCCTGCTCGGCTTCGAGCGGGCGTCGGTGGTGGGCCACGACCGCGGCGCGCGCGTCGCCCACCGCTGGGCGCTCGACCACCCAGGGCAGGTCGAGCGGCTCGCCGTGCTCGACGTGGTCCCCACCCGCGCAATGTTCCGCCGGCTGGACGCGTCCATCGCGGCCGGTTACTGGCACTGGCTGTTCCACCTGCAGCCCGACCTGCCCGAGCGGCTGGTCGGGAACGACGTGCGCGGCTATCTTGAGTACTTCTTCGAGCGCTGGACCTACACCCGGCACGGCTTGGCCCCGGAGGCCGTGGACGCCTATGTGCGGGCGTTCTCCCGCCCCGGCGCCCTGCGGGCCGGGTTCGACGACTACCGCGCCCACGAGCAGGATCTCGCACTGGACGACGAGGACGCCGCCGCCGGCCGCCGGCTGACGATGCCGGTCCTGGCCCTGTGGGGCTCCGTGGGTCTGCCTGCCCGGATGCCGACCCTGGAGATCTGGCGTGAGTACGCCGATGACGTGACAGGCGCCGAGATCCCCGAATGCGGCCATTTCATCCCTGAAGAGCGGCCGGAGGCCCTGCTGGCCCACCTCCTCGACTTCCTCGGCTGACAGGGCTCACCGGGAAGCGGCCCCGCTCACCGTCCCGGTTCGGGAGCGAGGGGCGGGCCGCCGGCGAGGTCGGCGGGGTCGCGCCAGGTGGCGAGGAACTCCTCCGCCAGCGCGCACGAGCCCGCGAACGGTCCGCCGGGATGCTCCAGCGCCTGCCCGGTGAACCGGGCGATGCGCTCCTCCACCAGGTCCCGCGCGGAGGCGGCGTCGGGCAACCGGCCGGCGCGTTCGGCGAGGTAGCCGATCGTCGCGCCGGCCCCGCAGACGAAGTCGGCCAGCGCCGCCACGTCGCGCTCCGCGAGGGTGCGCAGCCCGGCCCTGGTGTAGGGCACGTTCGCCGCCGGTGCGATCACGCGGGCGCGCACGCCGGCGGCGCGCCCGGCGCTCAGCGTGCCGGTCGGCGCTCCTGGCACCAGCACGTCCGCGGCCACCTCGTACAGCGCCTCGGCGGGCCGTACCGGCAGGCCGAGCAGGGTCACGCAGGCGTCGCCGCGCTCGGCGCGCAGTTCCTCGAGCGCGGCGACGTCCAGCCCGGCGGGGTCGCTCACGCAGCCGTGCAGCGTCGAGAGGGCGACGAGCCGGGCGCCCCGCCGCGCGGCCTCCCGTACGACGGCGCCGCCCACCTTGCCGAACCCCTCCACCGCGAACGTGCGCCCGTCCAGCCCGCCGAGCGCGCTCTGCGCGGCGACCACCACGCCGAGGCCCGTCACCAACGGGTCCACCAGCTCGCCGCCGACCTCCTGGTGCATCACCGAGCCGGTACGGTGACCGGGCAGCGAGGCGAAGTCCCGCGTATGCGTGCCCAGGTCCGAGGCCGTGACGAAAGTGCCCTTCTCGACCATCGGAGTGATCTCCTCGCAGTAGCGGGCCAGGACGGCCGCACGGTCCTCGGGCCCGCAGCACCGCCTTGGCCCCGCCGATCCGCTCGCCGAGCAGGGCCAGCTTGTACGTCATTGCCCGCGCCAGCAGCCCGGCCTCGCCAGGGGTGACGTCAGGGGCCAGCCTGGTGCCGCCCGCGCTCGTCGGGCAGTCGAGGTCGAAGGCGATGTATCCGTCGGTCAGGTCCACGATCCTCATGCGCGCTCCCTCGCGTCGTACGTTCGGCGCGGGTCGGGCGATGGCCGCGCCTGCCGAACAATCTCGACGCCGATCGCCCGAATGTCCACCTTCGTCACTGGAAACCGCGAGGGCAGAGAAAGGCCCGGATGCGGGCGGGCGCGTTCGCGAGGAGCGCCGGCCGGGACTCCGGCGAGCAGAAGTTGCTGCCGATGTCCGCGTCGAGGAACCGCTCCGTGTTCCGCCGGGCGATGAGGTCGATGCCGCCGACCCCGGGGGAGTCGAGCCGGGCCGCGACCCACTGGCCCACGCACCGCTTGCCCGCGACCACGGCGTCCCCGGGCAGGCTGCCGCCGTTCAGCACGGCGGCCTGCCGCAGGATGGAGGCGTCGGACGCGCAGGCGATGCCCGTCCTGGTGGGGCGGGCCCGCGCCTTCTCCGCCGGGGTGGAGGTCTTTCTCCTGGGCGGTTCGGTGGTGCTGGGAGTGTCCTCGGGGGACTCGCCGGCCGTCGGCGTCTCCTCCGGCGTCCGGCTCGGGCCGGGCTCCTGGCTCTCCTCGTACGTGGACGCGGGCGCGGCGTCCGGGCTCGGCAGCGCCTCCGGAGTGCCGCCCGAGTTGGCCGCGAACACCGCTCCCGCGGTGGCGAGCGCCGCGACGACGGCCGCCGCCGACCACAGCGGCACCGCGAGCCTCCTGCCGCGCGGGGGCGGTGGTGGCGGCATGATCTTCGTGCCCGGCCCGGGCGCGGTGAGCCGGGCGAGCAGCTCGTACGCCGTGGGCCGGGACGCACGATCCTTGGCGAGCGCGCCGCGGACGAGGTCACGGAGCGGCGCGGGCACACCGGACAGATCGGGTTCGACGCTCATGACGCGGTAGGCGAGCACGTCGGGTGCTCCGGTGCCGAACGGCGGGCGGCCCGTCGCCGCGTACGTCATCAGCGCGCCCCAGGCGAAGACGTCGGCGGCGGCGTCCGCCACGTCGCCTCTGTACTGCTCGGGGCTGATCCAGCCGGGCGTCCCGATCAGCGCGCCGGTGCCCGTGAGCCCGCTCTCGTCGAGGGCGCGGGCGATACCGAAGTCCAGGACCTTCGCGCCGGAGGCGGACAGGATGACGTTGCCGGGCTTGAGGTCGCGGTGCACGATGCCGGCGCGGTGGATGTCGGTGAGCGCCTCGGCGATGTCCACGCCGAACGGGAGCAGCTCGTCCGCGGGCAGGGGGGCGTTCTGCTGCACGTGGGTGCCGAGCGTCGGGCCGGGCACGAACTCGGTGGCCAGCCAGGGAGGCATCGCCGTGGTGTCGGCGGCCAGCACCGAGACCGTGCAGCGCCCGCGTACCCGGGACAGCAGCTCCACTTCGCGGACGAAACGGGCGAGGAACTGCGGATCGGCGGCTAACCCCGGATGGATGACCTTGACCGCGACCTTGGCGCCGTCGGCCGCGATCCCCGCGTAGACGACCCCCATGCCACCGGCGCCCATGCGGCCCACGATCCGGTAGGGGCCGATCGACTCGCGGTCGTCCATCGCCAGGGGGCCGAAGCCGCCGGGGCCGCTCATCGTGGCTCCCTGCTCGCCGGATCAACGCAACAGCAGCGATCTTACGGAGCCCCGGAACGCGGCTGTGGCGCCGATCACATCCGCTGTGTGGATTCGTCCGCAGTCGATCCCCGAGAGCCTCCGTAATGTCCCTCTCACCGGATCACACCGACACGGGGGAGGAACCCGAAATGCGTAAGACCTTCGCAATCGCCGCTCTTGCCGGTTCGATGGCCGTCACCGGCCTCGCCCTGAGCCCGGCCGCCGCCCAGGCGAGCACGCACTCCACGACGACCTGGGGCAAGTTCTTCTCCAGCGACGGCAAGGCGTACACGTTCGGCAAGACGTGGAAGAACCACGGCAAGGTCTTCACGAAGTGGTACGGGGTGGACAAGGTCGGTGGCAAGAAGGGCTGGGTCTGGTTCGAGGTGTACCGGAACGGCCACTGGACCAGGTTCAACAAGGCGTGGGACGGCAAGGTCGCGGGCGCCTGGAGCGGCCGGGGGATCAAGAAGGTGTACACGTTCACCTGCTGGGCCGGCAAGTTCGACAACTGCGGCAAGAAGTACCGCATCTACTGAGAAGTCAGTCGCGGGGGAGTGAAACGGGCGCCATAGGAATCTCCTGTGGCGCCCGTCGGTATTTCGTCTTTGCCTCTCGTTCTTTACCGGACGTAGCGTGAAACAGCTGAACGAGATGCACGCCGCGAAAATCGCGGATCGTGCACGCCTTTTCACCGACGAGAGGACCGACGGAATGACCGTGGACGGAAAAGAAGCGGCGACACCAGAACTCGCGGGCAAGCGGGCCCTTGTCACGGGCGGCACCCGCGGGATCGGCGCGGCCGTCGTACGCCACCTCCTGAGGTGCTCGTAGTCCTGGGGCACCGCGGTGGCCGGGACGAGCGTGACCCCCAGCCCGTGGGCGGCCCAGCGGATGGCGGTGCCGGTCTGGGACGCGCGGGCGACCGTGGCGGGGGCCAGCTCGTTGTCGCGCAGCACGTCCTGCATCACGCAGTCGAGCGTGCTGTCGCGGTCGAAGCGCACCCAGGGCTCCGCACCCAGATCGCGCAGCTCGACCCGGTCCTCGGCGAGCAGCCGGTGCCCGGCGCCCAGCACCACGACGAACTCCTCGTCGCCGCGTGCCGAGGCCCATCTGCGCGGCGACCAGCAGCTCGCCCACCAGCTCGTCGGCGCCGGCCCGCGCCGTCGCCCTGGCCCGCCGCGCCGCGCCGCGTTGACGGCGACCTCCGCCTCCCGCGGAACGCGCGGCCGACCACGGTGGGCACCAGCCCGCTCGGCGTGCGGGTGAACAGTTGCACGCCGAGCTCCCGCTCCAGGCCGCGGATCTGCTGGGATACCGACGGTTGAGCGACGCGCAGCAGCTCGGCTGCCGCCGTCACCGAGCCCTCCTCGGCGACCGCCAAGGCGTACTCGTACTGACGAAGGCTCATCGGCGTTCGTACCCTCCGTGCGATGGATCGCGGCCCACCCCGCTGTAATCGTGTCATCAGAGGTTTTCGCACGGGCAGGTACAACCGATCGCCGGCCGCTTGACACCGACGACGCCTAACGCCGAGAATCCCATGGCATCGATGTGAATCAGAATGGGTCACATCGCCGCAAAGGGAGGATGGGGGCGTTTGCCGCACGCAGAAGCGGAGGGCACCGCATCGCGGCAGGCCGCGATGCGGCTCGCGTCGGAGCTGCGACGGTTGCGCGAGCTGGCGGGGGTGTCGGGACGTGATCTGGCGCAGCGGATCGGGGTGAGCCAGTCCACGGTGTCGCGGATCGAGGCGGGCCGTACCCTTCCATCGCTTCCGCTGGTGACGGCGTGGAGCCAGGAGGTCGGCGGATCGGCGGAGACACGGGACCGGCTCACGGCGCTCACCGAGGCGGCGCACACCCAGATCAACCCGTGGCGCGCGGCCCTGCGCGAGCGCGGACACCTGCAGGACGACGTCCAGGAGGAGGAGAGGCTCTCCCGGACCGTACGCGTCTTCCAGCCGTCCGTCGTCCCGGGGCTGCTTCAGACCGCCGAGTACGCTCGCCGCGTCTTCTCCCTGTTCCAGGTGCCGTACTCCACGGACGACCTCGCGGCCGCCGTGGCCGGACGACTGCGGCGCCAGCTCGCGCTGTACGAAGGCGAGCGCCGTTTCGAGTTCCTCATCACCGAGGCGGCGCTGCGCTGGCGCCCCGGCGAGCCGATGCTGCTGGTGGCACAGCTGAACCAGATCGCCTCCATCGCCACCCTGGAGAACGTCTCCATTGGGCTGATCCCGCAGGACTCCGAGGCGCTCACCTTCACCTCGCACGGGTTCGTCATCTATGACCGCGATGCCGATGGCACGGTGGTGTCGGTCGACACCATCCACGCGAACGTCGCCGTCAGGGCCCCCGAGGACGTCGATCTCTACCGGGAGCGCTGGCGCCTGCTCCGGCGCATGGCGGTGTTCGACGACGAGGCCGGCCGGTTCCTCGCACGTGTCGCCGCCGACGTCCGCGCCCTGACCGATGACTGAGCACCGGCCGTACCGCCCGGGACGGAGCGGAGGGTGCCACGCCCGCCACGGCGTGGCACCCGACCGCCGCTCACCAGGCCGTCAGATGTCGAACTCGCCGGCCGCGACCCCGAGCAGGAACGCCGCCCACTCCTGCAGGGTGAACCAGAGCGCCGGGCCGTCGGGGTCCTTGGAGTCGCGCACCGCGATCCCCTCCACCTTGGCGGCCTCGACGCAGTCGCCACCACCCTCGCTGAAGGAGCTCTTCCGGAAGCACGCTCCGTCGATCCGCACCCAGCTCGTGTTGTTGTCGTCCATGACCATCTCCCTTTCTCGGCGGGCGACCTCTTGTCGCCGTGCACGAGCAACAGTCCCCTTCTCACCTGGGCGAACGGCTGGGCGAGTCACAGGGCGGCCGGCTGGGTGAAGCGCTGCCACCCCGACTTATCAGCGAAAGGAACACGCGAATGGTGAGGTTCCGGTTATTCGGCGCAGTCGAGGCGCAGGTCGGCGACGCGCGCATAGACCTGGGCACCGAGCGGGAACGGCGGCTGCTGGCCGGCCTGCTGGCCGCCAAGGGCCGGGCCGTCCAGCGTCAGAAGCTGCTCGACTGGATCTGGGACGACGTTCCCGACTGCGCCTCCGGCGACCTCGACAAGTTCATGACCAGACTCCGCAGCCGACTGGACGGCATCGGCCTGGGCCAGGCACTGGTCAGCAAGGACCGGTTGTGCCGGCTCGACGTACCCGCCGACGCGGTCGACGTGCATCGTTTCCGCGCGCTGGTGGCTCAGGCCCGCGACGCCGACGACCAGCGCGCCGCGGACCTGCTCGGCGAGGCCCTGGAGTTGTCCGACGGTGAGCCGCTCGCCGATCTGCGAGGCGAGGTGATCGACGGCTACCGGCACGCGCTGAACGAGGAACGCTACGCGGCCGAGCTGGCCTTCGTGCAGCTGGAGCTTCGCCGGGGCCACCATCACGAACGCATGGCCGACGTCGCCCGGCTGTTCCTGGAGCGGCCGGAGGACACCACCGTCGCCGGGCTCCACATGTACGCCCTCCACCTCGCGGGCAGGCAGGCCGAGGCGCTGCGGGTCCACGACGAGCACCGCCGCCGGCTCAAGGCCATCGGCCTCGACGTACCACGACCTCTGGCGGAGCTGCACGAACGTATCCTCCGCAACGACGAGCGCCTCCGGCCGGTCGCCGGCCAGTGGCCGGTCCGGCCCGCCCACCACGCCGGTCCGCCCCTGCCGGCGGCGGTGCTGCCGGTGCGGGCCACGGAACTGGAGGCCGCCCGCGACTCGCCCGATCCGGCGGACGAGGCCGGGCGGATCCTGGCCGAGCAGCACCTGGCGGTTCTGGTCGGCGACCCCGTGGAAGCCCGCACCGCCGCGCTCCGTCTGCTCGGGGACCGGTCCCGGGGCGATGGGTTCACAGTGTTGGACGTGACCCAACACTGGGACCGGCCGAGTGGCGCGCTGCTGCCGCCGCCACGCGACGCCTGCGGTTACCTGCTGACCCTGAACGACACGGCGACCGACCGCCCTGACGTGGCCTTCGCCGAGGATCTGCTGACCCACGCGGGCCGGCTGGCGGACAGCGGGTCCTACCTGGTGGTCACCGTCCGCCCGGAACTGTGGCGCGACTGCTGGCCGGCGGCGAACGCCGTGACCGTACGGCTCACCCGGCCGGTCCCGGCACCACCCGTCCCACCCGACCGCGAGCACCTCCGGCTCACCGATCCCGACGGCCGCGTGTCGCTCTACCCGTTGCGCGACGGCCGCACCCCACGGGCTCGGGTGAGCCTCGGCCGGGCGGTTACCGACGATCCGCCACCGGACATCGTGCTGGCCTCCGGGGGGCCCAGCATCGTGGGGAGGCGCCACGCCTGGATCGAGCACAGCGACGGCGGATGGTGGCTCGTACGGGCCAGCAAGAACGGACCGTTGATCCGCCGTCGCGGCACGACCCGCACCGAGCGCGTCGAGGACCGCTCCAGGATCAAGGACGGCGACGTGATCATCGTCCAGGTCGGAGCGTCCGCGGACGGTCAGCTCCGCGGCTGGCGGCTCGAGTTCCGGGACCCACTCGAAACCACGACGTCCCGAGGTGATGATCAATGACGACCACCCAGTACGGCCAGGAGTCGAGCCAGCCGACCCCCTCCTTCCCGGCCAGGCGAAAGCCCCGGACGTTCGTGATATCGGGAATCTTCGCCCTCCTGCTCACCGGGCTCGCCTCGCCGCTCGGGCTTCTCGGCCGGCTGCCGGTCATCGGCGCGCTGCTCGACCGTGGCGGGGCGGTCAGCGGGATCGCGGTCCTGGTCGTGGCGATATCGCTGTGGACGGTGCTGTTCGCCGTGGCCCGCCTGATGACCGGTTCTCAGGAGCGGCAGGCGGTGGCCTTCGTCCGCGGCCAACTCGTCTCGGCGCCGTCCACGTCGCAGGCGGCCGATCTGCGCGGGCTGCTGGTGACGCAGTTGCGCGACTCACCGCTCCAGAACTGCCTCATCGCGCGACGGGTCGAGTCGCTCGCGGACAGCGCCGACGCCGGACAGGACGGCGCCACGACCGCCCTGTCCGCCCGCTCCGAGCTTGATCACGCTCTGGGCGAGGTGCTGTACGTCCCCGCGCGTGCGCTGGTGTGGGCACTGCCGGCGCTGGGATTCCTCGGTACGGCGTCGGAGATGTCGCGTGCCGTGGGAGGGCTCGGCAACAGCGTCGGGGCGACGACGGGGTATGCCGACCTGCGCAACACCCTCGTCTCCGAGGTCATCCCGCCACTCGCCGACGCGTTCGGGGTGACGCTGTTCGCGCTGGGCGCCGGCGTTCTCTGCCATCTGCTGCTGACCTGGACCAACTCCCGGGAGCAGCGCATCCTGCTCGAGGTCGAGGAGGCGACGACGGAGATGCTCGCCCTGATCCCGGGAGCGCCGCCGGCCACCCCCGCGGCCTTCAACGGCGAGATCGGCAGGCTGGTCAGTGAGCTCCGCGTGACCAGGGGGGTCATGCAGGAGTCCGCGAACCGGGTGGCCACGCTCGACGTCGGCCGGCTGGCCCACCTTGAGCAACTCCAGCAACTCGTGCCGTTGCTGCATTCGGTCGATCAGCGCCTCGACCAGATCCGCACCGAACTCACCCGGGAGCTCGTGATCACCCGCCCCGGCGCCCACACGCCCCGGAGCTGACGCGATGACCACGACACCGGTATTCGTCCGGCGGCGCACGCCGGGCACCGAACACCCCGTCGAGCTTCGCTTCGTCGACATGCTGCTCACCATCATCGCCACGCTGATGGTCGTGACGATCGTGCTCAGCGTGGTCAGCGCCATCAGCGGCAGCGGGCAGCCGGACGTCGCGCCCAGCATCACGACCCGCTCGGCGCCGGAGGCCATCGTGGGACGTCCGTACCGGCTGACCCTCGCCGTGGAAGGGGGCGACGGCGAGTACACCTGGCGGGCGGTCGGCGGCACGTTGCCCGCCGGGCTGCGGCTGAGTACGGACGGGGTCATCGAGGGAACACCGGCCCGTAAGCAGACGAGCAGCGTGAGCGTACGGGTCAGTGACGGCTCCGGCCGGCTCTCCGAGGTGCGGGAGCTCGGCCTGAGCGTCCGTCCGTCCGGGGCGGGAGCCGTCGAGCCGCTCCCGCCCCGCGTCATCGGTCCGGTGACGCTGCTCGACGGCGCGGTGGCCGGCCGGTTGTACACCTACACGTTCACCGCCGGCGGCGGGCGCCCGCCGTACCGGTGGAGCGGCAGCGCGCTGCCCGACGGGCTCCAGCTGGCACCCGACGGGATCCTCGCCGGCCGCCCTACCGCCGGCACCTTCACCTTCACCGTGACCCTGACCGACGCCGGCGGCGCGACCGCTCGCCAGCAGGTCCGGCTCGTGGTGAAGGAGGCGCCGGACTCGCTGTTCTGGCAGGTGCTCGACTGGCTGGTGACGATCGTGACGTGGATCGGATACCTGCTCTTCGCCCTCACCATGCTGACCCTGCTGCTGGGCACTCCGGGGTCGGGGCCACGAGAGGGCCTGCTGACAAGGGCCATCAGAAGGTTCAGGGAGTGAGAGGTGACGTATGGGCCTGGTGACGGGCATGGAGTTCCCCAGCGGCGAGACCGTGGTGGAGGTGCGCCACGGCGGGTTCGCCGAGGTCGGCGTGTGCGAGGACGGTTTCGGAGGAATGAAGGTCGTCAAACGCATCAAAGACGAGGTGCTGGCCAGGGCCGGTGAGGCGGTGCTGGAGGCGTTCTTCCAGGAATGCCAGATCTGGGTCCACCGGCTCGGCGGCGCCCCACCGGAGGCGCACATCGCACGCGCGCATTACGCGCTGCGCAGACTCGACGACCTCGGACCGGTGCTCTACCTGTCCTACGTCGACGGACCGCCGCTGGGCGACCTGACCAGGCAAGGCCGGCAGTCGCTCAGCCAGACCGTCCGGATGGGCGCCCAGATCGCCTCGGCGATCGCGTACGCCCACGAACGCGACGTGCGCCATCGCGATCTCAAGCCGAACAACATCCTGCTCACCTCGGGCAACGAGATCCAGCTCATCGACTGGGGGCTCGTCAGAGCCCAGCACGCCACCGAGCTGACCGCGGGGGTCGTGGACTACTGGTCGCCGCAGCGCCGCGCCGATCCGTTGCTGGACGACCCCGGTGACGACATCTACGCGCTGGGCGTCATCCTCCACGAGTGCCTGACCGGGCGGTACCCGCGCGAGCGGGCCGCCCTCGCCCACCTCCGCAGCGACCTCACCGCCGCCCAGCCCACCGCCCCGGCGCACGTCCTCGACCTCGTGTGCCGGATGCTCGCCCCGTCACCGGCTGAGCGCCCGGCGGCCTGTGACGTGAAGGCGGTGCTCGGCGCCGCCGACCTGCGCGCCGACGTGCTCGCCCGGGAAGCCGAGCACGCCTTCTGCCGGTCATGTGGGTACGTGGCAGGTGAGCCGGCGACCACCTGCCCGGTGTGCGAGAGCCAGATGTACGAGCGGTACGCCACCCCGCCGCGCGAGGGCATGGTGCGGGTGCCGCCGGGCGTCTTCGTCCACGGGCTGAGCGAGAACCAGGCCCGGCAGGCGCTGATGGCGGCCGGCATCGACGCCGGCACGCAGAACCTGAGGATGCTGGCCCCGCTCGACGACCCGCCGCGCAACGTGTTCGTCCCCGGGTTCGACATCGACATCACGCCCGTGACGAACCAGGCGTACGCGGAGTTCGTCGAAGCCACCAACTACCCCGCGCCCCCGGACCTGCTCGCCGCCTGCGCCACCATGCCCGATCATCCGGTCGTGCAGATCACGTGGCGGGACGCGCTGTGCTACGCGTTGTGGGCGGGAAAGAGACTGCCTCGACCGTTGGAATGGGAGAAGGCCGCACGGGGCGACAAGGACGACCGGACCTACCCGTGGGGGGACGTGTGGCAGGAAGACCTGTGCAACCACCACCGGTACCCGTCCAACGACTTCCGCACCACCAGCCCGGTCACCACCTTCGCCGGGGGACAGTACGACGGCCGGTCGCCGTACGGCGTCGCGGACCTGGCCGGCAACGTCAGCGAATGGGTCTCCCACAGCCGGGCGACCCAGGCCAAGGGCCGGGACGCCGAGACCCGCGCCGTCTGCGGCGGCGGCTGGAGCGACCCGGTCGCCGCCTTCGGCGCCGTGTCGGCGCAGAGGGCGGCGGAGATCGACTACAAGAGCGAGTCGGTGGGATTCCGGTGTGCCGCGGACATCTCGTACGAGGAAAGGCCGGTCTCATGGCATGGTCCGGAGGCCGGGAGTGCTCACTCACCAGTCGGCTATCAGGCACCGAGTCTGCCCCAAGAGCATCCTCAGTAGCTCCCATTAGAGGTCGGGGAACTCGATCTCGGGTTTCTCGCCGGTGTCGAGCAGGAAGTACCCGAGGAACGTCACACCCTCGTCCTGCGCGTCGAACCGTGCGATCCGGACGCCCTTGGGCTCGTAGAACGCATCCCCGGCGCGGAGCACGGACGCCGGTTCGCCCTCGATCTGGTAGACGACCGAACCGGTCTCGATGCTGCCGAACACCGGGCCGTTGTGGATGTGCAGGCCGCCGGCGTGGCCGGGCGCGATGGTGATGCGCCGGATCTCGACCCGGTGGGTGTGCTGAGGCGTCGCCAGGGGTTGGTCGAGCAGTACTGTGCGGTTGACCGGCGGGATGTCCTCGCTTTCGTCGGCGCCGCCGCAGTGGTACTCGCTGTCGGTGACCGGAGATCCGGCCTCGGTGCCGGTGCCGTCGTGCGGGATCGGTTCGATGGCCAGGTGGGTCATGGCGGCGGTCGGGGTGGCGCCGTGCCAGTGCCATTCGCCGGGTTCGATGTGCACGGTATCGCCGGCGTGGATGGTTTCGACGGGGCCGCCGCGGCGCTGCACGCGCCCGGTGCCGGCGGTGACGATGAGCACTTGTCCGAGCGGGTGGCGGTGCCACACGGTGCGGGCGCCGGGCGCGAAGTGGACGCTGTCGATCTGGGGGGTCGCCCCTGCGTCAGGTGTGGTGACCGCCTCGACCCGAGCGTCGCCGGTGATCCATCGGGACGGAGCGGCGACGCTGGTGGCGGGCCCTCGGGATATGCGCATGGTGGCGTGGTCCTCTTTCCGCGGTGGCTACTTGACGGTGTGGGCGCCGATGAGTGCCAGGATGCCTGCGACCGCCTGGTCGAAGGGTTCTGTGGTACCGGCGGCGCGGGCCAGGACGTATCCGCCCTGCAGTGCCGCGACGATCGCGGACGCGGTGGCGGCCGGGTCCAGGTTCCGGTCCAGTTCCGCGCGGTTCAGGCCCTCGGCCACAACCTCGGCCAGGCGGGCGCGCAGCCAGGCGAACGTCTCCTCGACCGGCGCTCGAAGGGCGGGAGCGGCCATGACGTCGGGGTCCTGGGTGAGTCTGCCGATGGGGCAGCTTCGTAGCACGTCGCGCTCGCGGCGCAGGTACGCCGAGATGCGTTCGACGGCCGTGCCGGGGGCGGACAGTTGCGCGTCGGCGGCGGCGCGCAGTTCGTCGGCGGTGCGGCGGATGGCGGCGAGTGCGAGCTCTTCTTTGCCGGTGAAGTGGTGGTACATGCTGCCCTGACCGGCACCGGCGCGCTGCTGGATGGCTTTCGGGCTGGTGCCGACGTAGCCGCGTTCCCATAGCAGCTCGCGCGTGCTCTCGACGAGTCGTTCCCTGGTGCTCACCCGGATAGTGTACATACTAATAGGTACAATCTCGCAAGGCCGCTGGATCGCCTGCGTTCGGCTGTTCGTCAAGGTTCACCCGCCGCCGGCACGGGGCGCGCGCTTGTCGCGTACCTCGTCGGCGACGGCCTGCGCCTGCTTGTCGGAGCTGACGTAGGTGAACGCGACGTCGGCGCCGTGCTCGGCGAGCAGCCGTACGGTGGCGGCGAGGTGTTCAACGAGACCAACAAGGACGAGGTCCTGGACGACGTCACGACCTTCATCGACCGCGCCCTGCCCCAGACCTGACCCTCCCGGCCCCGGCCCCGGAGTGGCGCGGAGTCAGTCCACGGCCAGCCAGACGTGCCCCGAGCCCCGCGTACGGGTCAGCTCGATCTTCCAGCATCCCGGCTCGGGGAACACGAACCCGGTGCCCCACTCCTGACCGGGCCGCCGCCAGGTGGATCCGCCGTGCTCCTCGGGCCCCCAGACGAGCGTGGCGGCGGCGCCGCCGGGCAGCGTGGCCTTGACGCGCAGCGGCCCCTCACCGGTCATCCGCCACACGATCTTGATTTCGTCGCCATGGCGGATCGGGGTCCTCTTCACGAAGAGCAGCCCCCACAGCTCCGCGTCCTGAGCCGTGCCCTGGACCTCGGGGAACCCTCCGTCCGGCGGCGCCACGGCGTCCTTACACCCGCCGCTCCGGCCGGTGCCCGGGGGCGTGCTCACGGCGCCGCTCGGGGCCGGGGTCGTCACGCCGGTCGGCACGCCGCCCGGGGTCGCGCTCGCCACCCCGGTCGGCACGCCGCCCGGGGTCGTGCTCGCCACGCCGCTCGGGGCGGGGCCGGAAGCGGGCGCCGCGGTCGAACATCCGGCCAGGACGACCGCCGCCAGCACGGCCGCCCCGCATGTCAGCCACCTCATGATCGAACCTCCTCACCCTGTCTACTTCTGATCGGCCCGGAAGGTTGCGATGAATTTCCCGCCGTGGCCGGGTCTTCCTGTCCGAGGAGGCGATGATGGGAGAGCAGAATCGGGCACTGGCCGCCGGTGTGGCGCTGCTGGAGCGGGCGATCGAGTACGCCGTGGGTAGCCTGCGGGTCGTCACGCCGGACGTGCTCTGCCGGGGCACACCCTGCTCCGGCTGGAGCCTGCAGCGGCTGCTCGACCACGTCGACGACTCGCTGCGGAGCCTCAACGAGGCGGCGGCGTCCCGTGCCGTCGAGCTCTGCGGGGCCGCCGCTCCCCGGCCGGCGGCCGTCAATCCGGCCCTGCTCCTCAGGGACGACGCGACTGCGGTGCTCGGCCTCTGGACGGCCCTGCTGGCCGACGAGCCCGTCTCCATCGGCGGATGGCATGTGTCGAGCCCGATGGTGGCCGCGGTCGGCGCCATCGAGATCGCCGTGCACGGCTGGGACGTGGCCAGGTCGTGCGGGGAGCACCGCCCGATCCCGCCCGCGATGGCCGAGGAACTGCTGGAGCTGGCAAGGGTGTTCGTCACGCCCGCGGACCGCCCGGGCAGGTTCGCCGCGCGCGTGGTCGTTCCGCGCCAGGCGCCCGCGCAGGACCATCTGCTCGCCTTCCTGGGCCGCGACCCGGACTGGCGCGCACACCTGGGGACATGACCCCGGCCATGGACATGCGGGCGCGGCGTGCTTTCGTCCATGAACGGGAGATCTCGGGTGTTCCGCGTGGAACGGCCCCTTAGAGAGGGAAGCGTCGTGGGCGCCACCCGAGGCAATCGAGCGCCGCCCATCCCACCAAAACCACACAAAACGCCGTACGATCGTGCTGTACAGAGCAGTCACCCGGACATGACTCTCCGCGAACCCCCAACGATCCATCCGATACGGTGGGAAGATCGTAAGTGGCCACCGGTCACCACCGGACCATCACACGGGGCATTCCGTGTCATAGGGGGGCGGATATCCGTCCGGCCCGGTCGGCGCGGCGACCCGGCGGATCGCCGCGGCCAGGGCCGAGCAACGTGGTGGCGACGACCGTTCTTCGTGCGGCCGTCGCCACCACCCGACCCGGCTGGTCGCCGCCACCCGATCCCGATGGCCGGGCGTCAGGGATCCTCGTGCAACGTGGCCAGCACCTGCTCGCCGTATTTGGCCAGTTTGTTCTCGCCCACGCCGTTGACCTGGCTCAGCTCCGCCAGCGAGGACGGCGATCGGGTGGCGATCTCGCGCAGCGTCGCGTCGTGGAAGATGACGTAGGCGGGCACCCCCTGCTCCTTGGCGGCGGCGGCGCGCCAGGCGCGCAGGCGTTCGAAGACCGGCGCCGCCTCCTCGGGCAGCTCGGCCGCGACCTGGGCCTTCGCCGGCGCGGTCCTGGCGCGGGCCGGGCGTAGCGTGTCGCGGCGCAGCGGCACCTCGCGCCGCCCCCTGAGCACCTCCGCGCTGCCGTCGGTGAGCACCAGCGCGCCGTGGTTGGGCTCCACCGCCAGCAGCCCCTGGGCCAGCAGTTGCCGCACGACCCCGTGCCACTCCGCGTTGCCCAGATCGGCCCCCACTCCGAACACCGTCAGCGTCTCGTGGCCGTGCTGGAGCACCTTGGCGGTCTTCTTGCCGAGCAGGATGTCGACCGTCTGCCCCACGCCGAACTTCTGGCGCCGCTCCTTGTCGAGCCGCCACACGGTGGAGAGCACCTTCTGGGCCGCGGTCGTGCCGTCCCACGACTCGGGCGGCGTCTGGCAGGTGTCGCAGTTGCCGCAGGGCTCCGAGCTCTTCTGGCCGAAGTAGTCGAGCAACATCATCCGCCGGCAGCCCACGGTCTCGCAGAGCGCGAGCATGGCGTCGAGGTGGTGCACCTGGCGGCGGCGGTGTGCTTCGTCGCCCTCCATGGCCATCCGCCGGTGTTGCACCACATCCTGCAGGCCGTAGGCCATCCACGCGGTGGCGGGCAGGCCGTCGCGCCCGGCTCGCCCGGTCTCCTGGTAGTAGCCCTCCACCGACTTGGGCAGGTCGAGGTGGGCGACGAAGCGCACGTCGGGCTTGTCGATGCCCATTCCGAACGCGATCGTGGCCACCACGACCAGCCCGTCTTCGCGCAGGAAGCGGGCCTGGTGGGCGGCGCGCGTGCGGGCGTCGAGACCCGCGTGGTAGGGCACCGCGGCGATCCCGTTGGCGGCCAGGAACTCGGCGATCTTCTCCGCCGAGGAGCGGGACAGGCAGTAGACGATGCCCGAGTCGCCCGGATGCTCGGTGCGCAGGAAGTCGAGCAGCTGCCGCTTGGGCTCGCTCTTGGGGAGGATGCGGTAGTGGATGTTGGGCCGGTCGAAGCCGGCGACGAAGTGGCGGGCCTCGTCGAGACCGAGCCTGGCGGAGATCTCGGTGCGGGTGGCCGGGGTGGCGGTGGCGGTCAGGGCGATGCGCGGCACGTCGGGCCAGGACTCGCGCAGCTTGGACAGCTCGAGGTAGTCGGGGCGGAAGTCGTGACCCCACTGCGCCACGCAGTGGGCCTCGTCGATGGCGAAGATCGAGATGTCACCCTTGGCCAGCAGCCGCAGCGTGGCATCGACGCGCAGCCGCTCGGGGGCGAGATAGAGCAGGTCGAGCTCGCCCGCCAGGAACTCCGACTCCACCAGCCGGCGCTCGTCGAAATCCTGTGTCGAGTTGAGGAACCCCGCCCGCACGCCGAGCGCCCGCAGTGCGTCGACCTGGTCCTGCATCAGCGCGATGAGGGGCGAGACGACCACCCCCACACCGCGTCGCACCAGGGCGGGGATCTGATAGCACAGTGACTTGCCGCCGCCGGTGGGCATGAGGACGAGCGCGTCGCCGCCGGTCACGACATGGTCGATGATCTCTTGCTGACCCGCCCTGAACGAGTCGTAGCCGAACACGCGGTGGAGGACCTCGAGGGGTGTATCCATGCGGCTACCTTACGTGTTCGGGGGACGGCTTTTCGTGAGTTCGCCGACGGCGATCGGAAGATCAGGCGGGTGCCTCGCCGGCACGCTCGCGCCGGTCGGCTCGCTCCACGGTGAGTCACGTGATCCCGTGGCACGGTCGTCGCGGCTCCTCCCCGGAGCGGGGGACGCGGATCACTCCCGCAGGGGAGTGTCCCAGGTTACGGCCCGGTGAGGATGGCTGTCATGAGCACTGACACGCCCCCGAGCCGGCTCACCGTCTGGGCCGGCCACACCATGATCCTCATCGCGGCGCTGCACACCGCCGTGTTCGCCGGCCTTGCCCCCTGGTCGAGCTGGTTCGCCGGTGACCTGCGCAACCGGACGGGAAGCACCGAATCGCTGACGACGTTCTGGGCCCTTCCTGGCGGGTTCGTCGTGGTCCTCGTGCTGCTGGGGCTGCTGGTGTCGCGGATGGGGAGACAGGGTCAGCGGGTCCCGGCATACGTGGGCTGGGCGATGCTCGGGTGGGTGGCGCTGGCCGTCTTCCTGATCGGGCCGAGCGGGTTCCTCGGCGGGCTCATTCCCGCCGGACTGCTGATCGCGGCGAGTCTCACCGCCAGGCGGCCGGCCTCCGCGAGCAGGCTCCCGTCGTAGGGCCGGCCGCCACGGTCGACGTCGTCTGCCGCGATGACTTCGCAACCGGTCGATGCGCTGCGCAGGCGGGCCTGACGAGGGCGACCTCCCCGGCGGGTGAATGCCCGGAACGCGTAATAGAGCACGCCCTACCCGGCGGTCTGGATGATCGCGAGTGCCCGATCAGTCGTACAGCGGACGACGCGCCCATTCCTTCATGTGGCGGCAATTCGTGATAAAGGTCACGTCGCCGGGAATTGCATTGTCCTATATGTGTGAACGGCTAATAGCGTTGTGTCATGGGACATTCCTATGTAGTAACCGGTGGCGGACGCGGTATCGGCCAGGCTGTGGTCGAACGGCTGCTCGGCGAGCGGAAGAGCTCGCTCCGGAGGTACCGGAATGAGAACGCCCCGCACCCGGACGGGTGGCATGTCCGCCCCCACGGCGGGTAAGAGGTGGTCACCGGTGTGAGGTGATCGCGATGAGTCTCTCCCCAAGGGAGCGCCGCATCCTCGCCGAGATCGAGGGTGCCCTTGAGCAGGAGGACCCCGAGCTCGCCAGGCGCGTCGCCGAGATCAACAAGGACGCCCGCGGCGTGCGCAGGCGGGTGCCCCGCGCCTGGATGATCTACCTCGCCGCCGCCGTGGTGATCGTGTCACTGCTGGTCGCCGTGTTGGCTACCTGACCGGCGGCGCAGCACCACCAGGTCGACGGCGGCGACGACGGCCACCGCGGCGGCGATCGCGGCCTCCCAGCGCCAGACCTCCTCGCCCGTGCTCATGGCGCGTACGAGGAAGAACACCCCTGCCACGACGGCGACCACGAGTGCCACCCACGACAGGATCCGCCGGGCGCGCAGCGGGCTGCGCGCGGTCACCGGCTCCGTTCCTGAGCGGTCGCGCAACCACATGACCCCATCTCCTCCCAGCGGCTCGAAGGGCTCAGGCCAGGCATCTCAGCGCCGCGACGACGCGCGGGTCGACGCCGATCGAGGCGGGCAGCCGGCCCACCGTGGCCTCGACGAACTGCGCGGGCGACAACGTCGCGGCGACTCCGTCCACGGACGCCCGGATCTGCCCGGCCGCCTGCTCGACCTGCACCTCGGCCTCCTGCTCCACCAGCACGAACCGCCCCACGGCGACCCGCCACGCTGTCCTGCCCTCGGCCTCGCCGGCGGGCACGGGGGCGCCGACGTCGTCGGCGTGGGTGGCGTACTCGGAGTCGTAGTGGAAGGCCTGCAGGCCGTTGGGGTAATGGCCGGCCATCGTGTCGAGCGGGGCGTCGGGGCCGAGCTCCCGCATGCGCCGGCGCGTCTCGCCGTTCTTGACCCGCCACTCCTCCAGGACCTCTCCGACGGGCAGCTCCCGGCGCCTGCGCACGGACCACTCGTTGAAGTCGTTGTAGCCGCTCACGCCTTCCGCGGACAGGCGGGTCAGCAGGTCCTGGACGGTCCCGTCGAGGCATGCGTGGTTGTACAGCTCCTCGCCCGCCAGGTGGCCCAGCACGTCGCGGACGGACCAGCCGTCGCAGCGCGAGGGACTCGACCAGCCGGCCTCGTCGAGCCCCGAGAAGAACCGGTCGAGCCGGGCCGCCTCGGCGTCGAGGATGTCGAACGGGTCGTAATCCTTGAGCAGGTCGTGAGCCATACCCCGGACGCTACCCGTCAGGTGCCGGCTTTCACCGCCATGGAGCCGAGGGCCGTCTTGACACGGGCGTATTCGCCGGCGCAGGAGGGCGCCCGCTCGGCGGGGACCCAGCCGCCCCTGGCGATCTCGGCGTGCCTGGCGGGGTCGGAGCCGTACAACAGGCAGGCGAACGTGGCCGACTGGGTCAGGCCCGACAGGTGGTCGACGTCGGTGTGCCCGGCCAGCAGGTGGCGGGCCTCGGCGGCGGACACCACGCGCTTGGGCGCGTCGGCCGCGAGCGTGAGCGCCGCGAACTGGTCGGCCTGGCCTTCGTTGTCCGGCATGCCGTTGAGCGTGGTCAGGGCGTGGCCGAGCTGGTGGTGGAAGAGCATGCTCAGCGCGCCGTCCATGCGGGCGGCCGCGGCTTTCGCGTCGACCTCCTCGGTCTCCGCGATGCCCTTCATCGTCGTACGCACCTTGTCGACCAGCTGGTAGCAGATCGTGATGCGGCGCTCGGCGTGATCCCAGATGGCCGTGGGAGAGCCGCAGTCCTTGGCGACGACCTTGACGGGCTGGGGGACCCGGATCTCGGTCTTCAGCGCGCCGCTGTCCTTCAGGAGCTTCCTGGCCTGCTCGGCGCGCGGCGAGCCGGCGGGGTCGTAGCGTACGGACACTTCGGATGGAGGGGCCGTCCCGAGCGTGCTCGTCATGCTCAGGACGAGGGCGATCACGGGATGCGGCATCCGGCGGCTCCTTCGGGGTCGATCAACGCAATGGGGTAGTCCATGCAACATTCGCGTGATCGATAAACCTCGGATCGTGCACGAATCCGGAAAGCCTGAGGCCCGGTCCCCCGACAGGGGACCGGGCCTCAGATGGTTGAACTACCAGTGCCAGCCGCGGTAGACCCGCACGTAGTCCGTGCGGCTCGTGGTCGGCTGGAGCTCGCGGTCACCGCGGTAGACGGCCTTGAAGCTGCCGCTGCGGTAGGCGCGAACCTTGCCGTAGAACTTGCCGTGCCGCCCGGTCCTGGCGGAGTCGACCCACTTCCAGGCGCTGGAGCCGCTGGCGCGGTGGTAGATGCTGACCCGCTCGCCGCGGACGCCCTCCCACCGGCCGTCGTCGGCCTGGAGCTTGCCGGAGAAGTAGATCGACCGGCCCTTGCGCACCTTGTACGGGGACGCGTTGAACCGGGTGATCCGGGTGTCGGCCCGGCCCTCGCGGACGTCCACGTAGAAGTACGCGGAGTCGGTGGCGATCCGGCTGCCGTCCTCGTCGTAGGCGACGGCCGTGGCCTTCCACTTGCCCTCGGGGTCGTTCTTGTTGAAGGCGATGGCGTAGCGCCAGCCCTCGAGGTCGTCGACGCCCTTGGTGCGCATGGTGCGGAACTTGGAGCTTGCCGGCTCCACGCTGAGCACGACCTTCTCGACGTCGCGGCTGGCGCCGACGTCGAAGTACGCCTTGGTCTCGGAGTTGCCCTTGACCACGACGGGGTTCGGCGAGATGTCGCGGATCCGAAGCTCGGTGTCGTAGGTGGTGGCCGACGCCACACCCGCGCCGGACACGAGCATGGTGCCGCCGGCGACGGCGGAAATGAGGCCTGCTGTGATCTTCTTCATGAGGGTGCTGATTCCTCTCCCCGTATTGACTTCCAGAACCGGCCCGGGGTGCCGGCTCCTCTACTGCTTAGAGGCACTCGTTCGGGAAAAGGTTGGCCCAAGTTTCGAGAAAATTTTTGATCACGCTTTAACCTGCACTTATGCGGGAAAAAAGTCTGTTTGGGTGACTTGAGCCACTACAGTTTGAGGTCATGACCGACGTCTACACCCTGGGCGAGCCGCTGGGCGTCGTCTCCAGCGGCCGCGTACGCCACGAGAGCGAGGCCAGGCTGGACGTCTGCGGGCCCGAGTTCACCCTGGCGATCGCCCTGGCCCGGCTCGGGCACCGGCCCGCGTACCTCGGCAAGGTGGGCGACGACGAGCTGGGCGCCAGGGCGCTCACCGTGCTCAAGGGCGAGGGCGTGGACGTGCTGGACATGCGCGTGTCCGAGGGGCTGCGCACAGGGCTGCTCCTCAGGGAGACGCGCGTCGGCCGGGACCCGAGGGCGGCTCAGTACCGCGCCGGCTCGGCGGGCTCGCGGCTGGCGCCGGGCAACGTGCCCATCGACCGGATCGCCGCGGCCAAGATGCTGCACGTCACCGGCCTGACGGCCGGCCTCGGCAGGGAAACGCTCGAGGCCGTGCGGGTCGCCGTGAACGCCGCCAGGAACGCCGACGTGATGATCTCCTTCGCCGTCGAGTACGTCCCGGACCTGTGGGCGTCCGTACGCGAGGCCGAGGACGTGCTCGGCGAGCTGGCCTGCCGCTCCCACCTGCTCTTCCTCCGCCAGAACGAGCTCGATCTGGTCAAGCCCGCGCTCACCCCCGAGCGCGAGGTCGTGGTGGACCGCGGGGCGAAGGGCGCGAGCGTACGGGCCGACCGCATGCGGTACGACGTGCCCGGCTGGCAGGTGCCCGTCGTGGACACGTCAGGGGCGGGGGAGGCCTTCACCGCCGGTTACATCAGCGCCGCGCTCGACGGCCTCATCCCCCAGGAACGCCTGCACCGCGGGGCGCTGCTGAGCGCCGCCGCGGTGACCAGCGCGAGCGACTGGCAGGGCCTGCCCACCAGGTCGGACCTCACCTGACAGGAAGGCGCATCACGGATCGATGTCCAGGGTGAAGGTCGAGGTCGTGTTCCTGACGTCCTGGGCGTTGCCGGAGAAGCGCAGGCCGTTGAACGTGGCCGACCCGACCGCCGGGCCCTGACCGGGTTCGGGCAGCTCGTTCACCCAGATGCCGAACCCGGACTTGGCGTCGAAGGCGTCACCGCTCTTCTTCGCCCCGCTGATGGACACGTTCGTGAAGATCGTGTCCTCGATCGGGTTGAGCGGCGCCGGACCCTGGTAGCCGGTCTGGAACATGATCCCGCTGTACGTCGGGTCCACGATGTCCAGGTTGCTGACGCGGATGCCCTGGAACTTCTTGGACGCGGAGAACAGCCACATCGCCGGGAACGTCTGCTGTCCCCAGAAGTGCCCGCCGGCCCTGACCAGCGAGATGTTCTCGAAGACCGTGGGCGGGTCGGCCCCGAACCCGTGCATCGGGATGCCGAAGTCCAGTGAGCTGATCGTGACGCCGGAGTACACCAGCGTGTCGGCCACGTGGATGTTCCTGAACGTGTTGCCGTAGCCGCCGTAGACGGCCACGCCCGCGGCCCGCCACGTGAGCAGCGAGGTCAGGTTCTCGTAGACGTTGCCGTGCTGCTCGCCCGCGTTGTTGTCGGTCGCGGAGAACAGCGCGAAGCTGTCGTCGCCCGTGGACCGGGTCTCGACGTTGGTGACGTGGTTGCCGGTGCTGCCGTTGGTCATGTTCAGGCCGTCGGCGAACACGTTGCGGATGCGCGAGTTCCTGATCGTCATGTTGTCGGTGTTGGAGCCCCAGTACATGCAGATCTGGTGCTCGACCCAGATGTTGTCGATCGTCATGTTCGCCACGTTCGTGAAGTCGAACACCTTGCCGGGGCCGTCGATGCGCGAGGTGTAGTTGCCGAAGTAGGCGAAGTTCGCGAACGTCGTGCCGTTGGCCGTGGCGTCGGCCCGGAAGCCGATGTCGGTGTTGGACTGCCCCGAGGGCGCGTGGAACCTGGTGAACCACGGGCCGGCGCCGACGATCCTGATCGCCTTGCCGTACACCTGGAACTTGCCGGAGGTCTGGTAGTCGCCCGCGGGCAGGTAGACGCCGGCCAGGCCGGCGTCCATGCGGGCCTGGTCCAGCGCGTTCTGCACGTCCTGGTGGGAGAACCCGGCCGGCACGGCGTACGTGCCCGGGTCGGGGTTGGCGACCGGGGCCACCTGCTCCAGGTCCACGAAGTCGATCGCGTACGTGGAGCCGTTGGCCGCGTCCTTCTGCAGCCTGATCTTGCTGCCCGCCGGCACGGTGGAGCCGAGCATCAGGTTCGCCTCGTCGTAGATGTGCCGGGGCGGGCCCGAACCGGGATCGTTGCCGGGACTCGCCTCGGGACCGTAGAGCCAGGCGTAGCGGGAGGTCAGGTCGATGGCCTTGTGGAACGTGCCGTCGACGTAGACGTTGAGCGTCGAGTCGATGCCGCCGCCGCCCGGGGCGTCGGGGATGGAGAAGCGGGTGACGAGGGTGTTGGCCGGCGCCTTGGTGGTGAACTCGACGTAGGCGCCGGTCCTGTCCAGCGTCACCGCGCGCCGCCCTGACGCCTCGCCGGCGGTCGTGCCGATCTCCCTGCTCGGGCCGACGCGGGTGGCGCCGCCGCCGAGCACGGCGTCCTCGGCCTCGTAGGTGTCGTACGGCATGTTCGCGCCGCGGCCCACGAACAGCGGCAGCGTGCTGGTGTTGTTGTCGCGCCGGACCGGCAGTTCCTCGGGGTCGGCGGCGAGCACGGTCTTGACGGTGTACCTTCCGTCAGCTGCGGTCCAGGTGCCGAGGTTGACCGGGGCGGTGGTGGCGCCGGGGGCGATCACACCGGTCGCGGAGCCGGTCAGCGTCCTGATGACGTCGCCGGAGTCGTCGGCGACGGTGAGCGTGACGCCGTGGGAGCCGCCGCTGGAGGCGACCGTGCCCTGGTTCCTGATCGCCACGGTGAACGTCACGGTGGCGCCCGCGGAGGGGTTGCCCGGCGTCCAGGAGACGGGGGAGGCGACCAGGTCGGCCGTGTCGGCGGGCTTCACGCTCAGCGTGCCGGTCGTGGCGTTGTTGGTTTCGTCCTGCTCGGTGACCTCGCCGTCCTCGTCCACCCTGGCGGACAGCTCGTGGGTGCCGGCCGTACGCGTCCCGACGTCCGCGGACACGGTGGCCGACGCCCCCGCGGCGAGCGCGGCCACGTCGGCGCTGCCGGCCTTGTCGTCGCCCACATAGAAGTTCACCGTGGTCGCGGCGGAGCGTTCGGTGCCGGCGTTCCTTACCGTGGCCGAGAGCGTGACGTCGTCGGTCTCGACCGGCGACGCGGGCGAGGAGGTGAGGCCCGACACGGTCAGGTCGGGGTTGGGCGCGGGCGTGCCGTAGATCTGGAACTCGGCGATCTGGCCGCCGGGCGCGCCGGAGTTGGCGGTGATCGTGAGCCGGACGTCGGCGGCCCTGCCGGTCACGGGGATGGTGACCGCGTTCCCGGTGGCCGGGTCGAAGGTGTAGGTGGCCTGGGGGACGAGGCTGGTGAAGCCGGTGGCGCCCTGCGCGCGGCCGAGGACCTGGATGGCCTGCGTACGCCTGGCCCAGGCCTGGGCGGGGTCGAGCTTGAGCGTGACGGAGCGCAGGTCGGTGTCGGCGCCGAGCTTCACGGTGAGCGTGCCGGGGTGGGCGGCGCCCTCCCAGTACGTGCTCAGGTCGTCGTCGTTGGCGTTGGCGGCGACGTAGGTGTGGGTGTGGGAGGAGCCCTCGACGGGCTTTCCGAGGGCCAGGTTGGCGCCGTCGCCAGGGTCGCCGGGCCCGTCGGGGCGGGTGCCCCAGATCTCGAACTCGGACAGTTGCCCGGCCGGCCAGCCGGTGTTGGCGGTGAACGCCAGCCGGACGTAGCGGGTCCTGGCCTCGGTGAGGGCGATCGTCGCGGTGGGCTCGAAGGTGTACGTGGCCGAGCCGGCGAGCGTGGTGAAGGTCGTGCCGTCGGCGCTGCCCTGGACGGCCAGCGTCTGGGTGCGGCGGGGCCAGCCGGCGGGCAGCTTGAGCACGAGCCTGCTGACGTCGGCGGCGGCGCCGAGGTCGACCTGGATCCACTGCGGGAAGGCGTGGTTGGCCGACTCCCAGTAGGTGGCCTGGTCGCCGTCGGTCGCGTTGGCGGCGCGGTAGACGTCGGCGTGGCTGCTGGCGGTGGCGGTCTTCCCGGCGGCGAGGTCGGTGTCGGCCACGGCGTGCGCGGGGGCGGCGAGGAGTCCGGTGAGTAACGTGAGGGCGGCGATGAGTGCTCTCATGGGGGTGGCCCTTCGGGTCAGGCGGTTGGCCGAACCATAAGATGCCGAGCAGATAGCCGCAATATTTCGACGATGTTTCGCAAGGAATTGACTGGCTCCCGTGGTGCCTTCCAGGCCCTCGTTGCTGGTCAGGACAGCCCTTGTCCGTCGAAGAACACCAACAAGGCGCTGCAAGCGACAGCGTTCGATTCACGTAAGCCGTTGCAAGCGCTTGCGTTCCAGGCCGTATAGTTTGCGCATGACACGACGACTCGCAGAGGTGGCCAAGAAGGTCGGGGTGAGCGAGGCGACCGTGAGCCGCGTGCTCAACGGCAAGCCGGGGGTGTCCGACGCGACCCGCGAGGCGGTGCTCACCGCCCTCGACGTGCTCGGCTACGAACGCCCCACCCAGCTGCGCGGCGACCGGGCCCGGCTGGTCGGCCTGGTGCTCCCCGAGCTGCAGAATCCGATCTTCCCCGCCTTCGCCGAGGTGGTCGGCGGCGCCCTGGCCCAGCAGGGCTTCACCTCGGTGTTGTGCACGCGCACGGTCGGCGGCGTCTCCGAGGCCGACTACGTCGACCTGCTGCTCCAGCAGCAGGTCAGCGGCGTGGTCTTCGCCGGCGGGCTCTACGCGCAGGCCGACGCCGCGCACGGGCACTACGAGCTGCTGCACGAGCGCAAGCTGCCCACCGTGCTGGTGAACGCGGCCGTGGCCCGGCTCGACTTCCCGCAGGTGTCCTGCGACGACGTGGTGGCCGCCGAGATGGCCGTCGCCCACCTGCGCGCGCTCGGCCACGAGCGGATCGGCATGGTGCTCGGGCCGAAGGACCACATGCCGTCGCGGCGCAAGCTGGAGACGTTCCTGTCGGAGGGATGCGATCCCGAGCTGGTCGAGCACACGATGTTCTCGCTGGAGGGCGGGCACGCGGCCGCGGCCCGGCTGGTCAGGCGCGGCGTCACCGGCGTGGTCTGCGCCAGCGACCTGCTCGCGCTCGGCACCATCAGGGCGGCCCGCCGCGCCGGGCTCGCCGTGCCCGCGGACATCTCGGTCATCGGCTTCGACGACTCCGCGCTGATGAACTGCACCGAGCCGCCGCTGACGACGGTCCGCCAGCCGATCGACGCCATGGGCAGGGCCGCGGTGGACCTGCTGGTCGCGCAGATCGACAAGGCGGTCGTGCCCGCGGACGAGCTGCTCTTCGAGCCCGAGCTGGTGGTGCGGGCCTCCACGGCCCGCGCCCCCGGCGGGGTGCCGTTGACGCGAGGCCGTTCGTGACGTAGTCGTTATCTTGCAATAGTCCGTCGAAATATTGCAGACTTCGGTGGGCGATCTTATGGTGTGGGCACCTCGCATCAGAAGGGTCAGACCATGCAGAGATCCACCGGACTCCTGCTCGTAACCGTGCTCGGGCTCGCGGCCACGGCTTGCGGCTCGGGCGAGCCCGCCTCCCCTTCCGCCGGCGGCGCCGGGGCCGTGACGATCACGGTGGCCTGCCAGCCCGCCAAGTCGGCGCCGAAGGAGCGGCAGGCCTGGGACGACGACGTGGCCACGTTCATGAAGAACCACCCCGGCGTGACGGTCAAGAGCACGGACCAGCAGCCGTGCTTCGACCCCAAGACGTTCGGCCCCAAGATGGCGGGCGGCCAGATGGAGACCGTCTTCGTGGTTCCCGTGACCAACTACGCCGACGTCATCGGCAAGGGCCAGGCACTCGACATCACCCCGTACACCAGCACGATCAAGAACTGGAACGACCTGCGCCCCGACGTCCGCGAGCTGGTCACCAAGGACGGCAAGGTGTACGGCGTGCCGAACGTGCACTACGGCGTCGGCCTCGTCTACAACCGCGCCCTGTTCGCCAAGGCGGGGCTCGACCCGAACAGCCCGCCCACGACGTGGGCCGAGGTCCGCGAGGCGGCCAAGAAGATCGCCGCCCTCGGCCAGGGCTACGTCGGCTACGGCGAATACTCCGGCGGCAACACCGGAGGCTGGCACTTCACCCAGGCGATCTACGGCCGCGGCGGCGACATCCTGACCCCCGACAACACGAAGGCCGCCTTCAACTCCCCTGAGGGCAGGGCCGTGCTGCAGACCCTGCACGACATGCGCTGGGTGGACGACAGCATGGGCAACAAGCTCCTGGTCGGCTGGGAGTCGCTGATGATGGCGATGGGCAGCGGCAAGGTGGGCATGATGCTCGGCGCGCCCGACGTGGTCACCGACGTGGTCAACAAGTTCAAGGGCAACGTCGCCGACTACGGCATCACCGGATTCCCCGAGGCCAAGGCGTCGCTCAGCGGCGGCGAAGCCTTCATGATCAACCCGAAGGCCACCCCTGAGGAGGCCAAGGCGGGCCTGGCCTGGCTCGACTTCCGCTTCAACACCGTCGGCAAGGGCCGCTTCGACTTCGCCCGCGGCAAGGCCCTCGGCAACCCGGTCGGCGTGCCGGACAACGACGTCTACGGCGATTCGCCCACCGGCAAGGCGATCCAGGCCGACCGCGTGAAGAACGCCTCGCTGCCGGTCGAGAACTACGAGCCGTACGTGCGGGCCGCCGCCACGATCCCGCCGAAGGCCGAGCCGGTGCACGCGCAGGAGTTGTACGCCATCCTCGACGTGCCCATGTCGGGCGTGCTGAGCCGCGAGGACGCCGGCATCGACCAGCTCCTCGCCGACGCCGAGACCAAGGCGAACTCCCTGCTGGCGGCCAAGGGCTGACCCTGTGGGAATCGTGAGGCGCAATCTGACGGCCTACGGGTTCCTGTGCGCGGCGCTGGCCTGCTTCGCGGTGTTCGCCTGGTATCCGATGGTCAGGGAGTTCGTCCTGAGCTTCCAGAAGACCGACCTGATCAACCCGCCCGAATGGGTGGGCCTGGACAACTTCGCCGCAGCCGTCCAGGACCCCGCCTTCAGCGAGGCCTGGCTGAACACCGTGGAGTTCACGCTCCTCGCGTTGTTGTGCGGCTATGCCGTGCCGTTCGTCGTCGCGCTCGTGCTGAACGAACTGCGCCACGCCCGGGCCTACCTGCGTTTCGTCGTCTACCTGCCGGTCATGTTGCCGCCCATCGTCGCGGTGCTGCTGTTCCGGTGGTTCTACGATCCGGGGCCCGGGCTGTTCAACCAGATCCTCGGCGCCGTCGGCCTGCCGCCGCTGGCCTGGCTCGACAGCTCGTCCACGGCGCTGATCTCGCTGGTGCTCGTCTCGACGTGGATGAACATGGGCAGCGCGACGCTGATTTATCTCGCCGCCCTGCAGAACATCCCGCCCGAGCTGTACGAGGCCGCCGAGCTCGACGGGGCCGGCATCCTCAAGCGCATCAGGCACGTCACCATCCCGCAGACCCGGCTGATCCTCCTCCTCATGCTGATGTTGCAGATCGTGGCCACCATGCAGGTCTTCATCGAGCCGTACATGCTCACCGGCGGCGGGCCGGAGAACGCCACGGTCTCGGTGGCGTACCTGATGTACCAGTTCGCCTTCTCGCAGATGAACTACGGCCAGGCGGGGGCGCTCGGCATGATGCTCATGCTGGCCCTCCTCGTCTTCGCGGCCTTCCAGCTCCGGACGACCAGGGAGGACCAGGCATGACCTCCGCAACGGACGTCCGGCCCGCCGCACGACGCAGGGCCGGGAAGAAGCGCGCGCCGAGACCCATCCACGTGCAGTTCCGCACGATCGTCTCGCCGCACCAGCTCAACAGCAGGTGGGGGCGGCGGATCTACTGGCTGGTGCTGGCCGCGGTCATCGTGCTGTTCACGCTGGCCTTCGTCTTCCCGCTCTACTGGATGGTCACCGGCGCCATGAAGACGCCGGAGGAGATCGCCGAGATGCCTCCGTCCCTCTTCCCCGCCCGCCCGACGACCGACGCGTTCGCCGAGGCGTGGGACCTGTTCGACATCGGCACGCTGCTGGCCAACACCGTCTACTATGCGCTGGGCGCGTGGGTGTTCTCCATGGCGGTGGACGTCACGGCCGCGTACGCGCTGTCGAAGCTGCGGCCGGCCTTCGGCAACGTGATCCTCGGCGCCATGCTGGCCACGCTGATGATCCCGCCGATGGTGATCCTCATCCCGCTCTACGTCACGATCGTGGACCTGGGACTGCTCAACAACCCGTGGGGCCTGTGGTTCCCCGCGGCGGCCAACGGCTTCAACATCTTCCTGCTCAAACGGTTCTTCGACTCCATTCCCCGCGAGCTGATCGAGGCGGCGCAGATCGACGGCGCCGGCCCTCTGCGGGTGTTGTGGTCGGTCGTGCTGCCGGTCTCCAGGCCGATCCTCGGCGTGGTCTCCATCTTCACGATCGTCACCGCGTTCAAGGACTTCGTCCTGCCGCTGCTGGTCATGACCGACAGCGACAAGATGACCATCAGCGTGGGCCTGTCGCAGACGGCGGGAGCGGTGACCCAGAACCAGGTCATGGGAGGCCTGGTCATCGCCGGCATCCCCATGATCATCGTTTTCTTCATCTTCCAACGGCACATCATGGCGGGACTCACCGCCGGAAGCATCAAGGGATGAGCGCATGTCGCAAACGTGGTGGCGGGGAGCCGCGATCTACCAGGTCTACCTGCGTAGCTTCGCCGACGGCAACGGCGACGGCGTGGGTGACCTCGCCGGCCTGCGCACCCGCCTGCCGTACCTGAAGGACCTGGGGATCGACGCCATCTGGCTGAACCCGTGGTATCCGTCGCCGATGGCCGACGGCGGCTACGACGTGGCCGACTACCGGGACATCGAGCCGGACTTCGGCACGCTCGCCGAGGCGGAGCGGTTCATCGCCGAGGCGCACGAGCTGGATATAAAGGTCATCATCGACGTGGTGCCGAACCACAGCTCGACGCAGAGCGTCTGGTTCCAGGAGGCGCTGGCGAACCCGGCGGCCAGGGACCGGTTCTGGTTCAGCGACGAGCCCGTGAACGACTGGCAGTCCATCTTCGGCGGCTCCGCCTGGACCCAGGTGCCCGACGGGCAGTGGTATCTGCACCTGTTCGCCCCCGAGCAGCCCGACTTCAACTGGGCCAACCCGGAGGTGCACAGGGAGTTCGAGGACGTGCTGCGGTTCTGGTTCGAGCGCGGCGTCGACGGTTTCCGCATCGACTCGGCGGCCCTGCTGTACAAGTCGGACACCGGCTACGAGGACCTCGACGAGGTCCACGACGTCTACCGCCGGTGGCGCGAGGTGGCCGACGAGTACGGCGAGCGCGTCCTGATCGGCGAGGTCTGGCTGCCCGACCAGGAACGGTTCGCCCGCTACCTGCGCCCCGACGAGCTGCACACGGCCTTCAACTTCGACTTCCTGTCCTGCCCGTGGGACCCCGCCGAGCTGCGCCGGGTCATCGATCTGACGCTGGCCACCCACACCCCGATCGGTGCCCCGCCCACGTGGGTGTTGTCCAACCACGACGTGACCAGGCCCGTCACCCGATACGGCCGCGCCGACACCACGTTCGAGCACGGCGGGCGCCTGCACGGCACCCCGTCGGACCCGGAGCTGGGCTACCGGCGGGCGCGGGCGGCGGCCCTGCTGTCGATGGCACTGCCCGGCTCGGTCTACGTCTACCAGGGCGACGAGCTGGGCCTGCCGGAGGTGGAGAACCTTCCGGACGAGCTCCGCCAGGACCCGATGTTCGCCAGGTCGGGCGGCGCCAACCCGGGCCGCGACGGTTGCCGGGTGCCGCTGCCCTGGTCGGGCGACGAGCCGCCGTACGGCTTCGGGACGGGCACGCCCTGGTTGCCGCAGCCGGAGAGCTGGCGCAGGCTCACCGCGCAGGCCCAGCGCACGGATCCTGGGTCGATGCTCACCCTCTACAGGACGGCCCTGGCCATCCGGCGCGACCGGCTGGGCGACGGCACCATGACCTGGCTTCCGCTGGGGGAGAACGTGTTGGCCTTCAGCCGCGAGTCGGGCCTGACCTGCGTCACCAACCTGGGCCCCGACCCGGTGCCGAGGCCCGCCGGCGAGGTCGTCCTGGCCAGCGGCCCGCTGGAGGACGGCGCCCTGCCCTCGGACACCACGGTCTGGCTGACCACGAGCTGACCGCTCACGCGCTGTGCGCGGTGTGGACGGCCCGGCGGGTCCCGGCCGCCTCGGGTGCGGATCGTCCGCGCCTGAGGAGCCGCAACCCGCCGGCCGCCGCGAGCGCCAGGCACAACCAGGCGAACCAGTCGCCGAAGCGGGCGTAGACGGTGGTGCCCGGCCCCTCGGGCACGCCGGCGGCGGCCATGACGAACGCGCTGCGGCCGCTTTCGGTGTCGGTCTCGGCGAGCACCCGTCCCCACGGGTCGGAGATCATCGGCGTGCCCTGCTGGGCGGCCCACGCCACCGAGAGCCCGCTCTCGACGCCGCGCAGCAGCGCGTTGCGGCTGTGCTGGCGACCGTTGCCGAACTCGTCGGCGGCCGGCGTCGCCAGCAGGCGTGCCCCCGCCAGGGCGTAGCCGCGGATCGGCATGGGGAAGTTGAGGTCCATGCAGTTGGCCAGGCCGACGTCGCGCCCGTGTCCGTGCGCGAAGACCAGCGCGTCGCCGCGGCGGAAGGGCGCCCCGGGGGCGAAGTGCCACTTCGTGTAGGAGACCGGCGCGGACCCGTCGGCCGGGAGGTGCACCGAGTAGTTGTACTTGATCTCCGGGGTCGTGTGCACGATCCCGATCACCACGTCGACGCCTCGCTCGCGGGCGACCGCGCGCAGCGGCTGGAGCGCGCCGGCCAGGCTGTCCTCGTCGGTGCCCAGAGCGCCTTCCGGCAGCACGGCCATCGTGCCCTCCGGCAGCGCCGCGATCTGGGCCGCGTAGTCCTTGATCAGGGCCTGGCCTCCCGGGCCGGCCGCGTCGGGGGCCCACTGGTAGCGGCTCGCCGACATGACCACCACCCGCTGCGTGACGGGTCCGCCCGCGTCGGCCAGGCGCAGCACCCCGAAGCCGAGCACGACGGCGCACGCCGCCACCCCTGCGACGCCGGTGCGCAGCCGCGCCCCAGGGACCGCTCCCGGCCAGGCCACCGCCGCGATGGCGGCCGGCACCATGAGCACGAAGAACGTCACCCCCCACGCGCCCGTCACCGAGGCGATCTGGATCACGACGGGCACGTCGGCCACCGACGTGGCGAGCGGCCAGACGATGCCCGTCGGGTTGGCGAGGACGGTCACGTACATGAACGCCACCCATACGGCGGGCGGCGCGCTCGCGGCGAGCAGCGGCAGCCCGCGCAGGAGGAGCGCCCGGAACAGCCAGGCCACCAGCCCGAACAGCAGGGAGCTGCCGATGACGATGGTGATCCCGATGGGCAGCGGCACCGACGGCGTCTTCAGGAAGAACTCGAACTGGTTGCTCACGCCCAGCAGGTACGCCAGAAAGGCGACGCAGAAGGTCGCCCTCGCGCTCACCCGCGGCGCCAGCAGCAACACCGGCAGCGGGGCCAGCCAGGTCAGCGCCGGGATCGGCGCGAAGCCGGTGCCGAAGTAGAACAGCAGCGCCGAGGCCGCCAGCGCGGCCGGCACCCTGAGTCGTGATGCCATGAAGCGTCCCCCGTCCGTTGGCGTGTATACACCGTAAACACCGACGTATACGGTGTCAACATGCCGCGGGGTGACACCGCCGTCCAGCGCTACGATCGCCTGATGGCCCGCCTGCGCAGAACGCCCCCGCACGACCTGGCGCCGCACGCCCGCGCCCTCTACGAGAAGATCACCGCCGGCCCGCGCGGCACGTTCATGGTGGATCCCGAGGGCGGGCTGACGGGCCCGTTCAACGCGATGTTGCTCAGCCCACCGGTCGGCGACGCGCTGCAGGAACTGGGCGCGGCCGTCCGCTACCGATCGACGCTCACCGACCGGGCGCGGGAACTGGCGATCCTGGTCGTCGCCGGCCACCACGACAGCGCGTTCGAGCGGGCCGCCCACGAGCCGATCGCCCGCGACCTGGGCTTCACCGGCGACCAGCTCCAGGCGCTGCGCGACGGGTCGCCCCTGTCGCTGCCCGCGGACGAGCAGGCGGTCCTCGACGTCGCCCGCGCCCTGGTGGCCAGAGGCGACCTCGACGACGACGAATACGCGAAGCTGGAGGAGAGCGTGTTGTTCGAGCTGACCACCCTGGTCGGCTACTACACGACGCTGGCGCTCCAGCTCCGCGTCTTCCGTGTCTAATTGGGCGGCGGGCCGCCGCAGGCTCCACGGATGCTCTTGAACCAGGCCTCGTACCGGTCGTGCAGGTCGCGGCCGGAGAGCCGCAACCAGGCGTCGTCGGCGTTCTCCAGGTACGTGAAGTTCGCGCTTCCGGTGTAGACGCGGGGCGTGATGTCGTCGTCGTAGAAGCCGTCCAGCATCATGAGCTTGGTGTGCGGCACCACGCTCCGCGAGCCGACGGTGAACCGGCAGGGCGTGACCTGCATGTATTTCCCGTTGGACGCCTGGGTGGCGAGGACCTTCCTGATCTCGCTGTCGACGTTCGTCATGGCGTTGCCGGCGTTCTCGTAGTAGACGATGTCGATCCAGCAGTTCTCGCCCCTCAGCCGCAGCAGCTCGTTCGCGATGGCCTTGCGGTTCTTGTTGAAGGCCGTGAGCGCCATGCGGATGTCGGTCTGCCGGGTGACGCCGTCGGCCGTCTTGTACGAGCACTCGACGAGCCGCAGGATGTTGACGACGGGGTCGCCGGACGACACCCGGCGGGGGAAGAACATCGCCCGGATGGGAGTGCCGGTCGGGGTGGTCCAGAAATAGCCGGGATTGACCGACGTGCGCCGGCCCGCGCGCAGGTCGTCGAAGTATTTCAGGTAGCCGTCATAGACCGTGGCGTCGGTGAAGGTGTAGGCGTCGTTGTAGGAGTTGTACAGATACCAGTCGGACAGGTTCGACGAGGTCTGGAAGCCGACCTTGGGGTGCACGGTGCCCTCGACCAGCACGTTGGAGAAGAGGGCGAACTTGTTGTGCTGGTAGTTGCGCGCGATGCAGCCGCGGTCGTCGGCGGACGGGTCGGGATATTCGCAGCCCACCACCCACGAGCCGGCGCTCTCCGAGGTGCCGAGCGCGGCGGTCAGCTGGGCCTCGACGGCGTCGTTGGAGGCGTCCTCGCGGCTGTCGAGGATGACCTTCACCCGCACGCCGCGCTCGTGGGCGGCGACCAGCGCGCCGGCCACCTCGCTCGACCGCTGGCCGGCGGAGAACTGGTGCATCACGAACCGGATGTCGCCGCCGGGCTGCACCGCCTGGATCAGCCTGATCAGCTGGTCCATGACGGCGGACTGGGCGGCGCTCGGCGTGCCGGGCACGCCCGAGTCGGCGGTGGGATCGTTGAAGACCGGCGCGTCGAGGACGGGCGGCCCGGTGACCGCCGTCCGAACGGGGGCGGCGGCGGCCGGGTGACCGGTGGCCAGGAGCGAGGCGGCCAGGCATAACGCCACGGTGACGCGGCGGGTGACGGATCTCGTGGTCATGGGGGTCCCCTTCGGAGAGTGGGGCATGATCGTCGAGATCGACTGTCGTGTCAGTGGCCGGAGCTGTCAAGGCCGCGGTCAGGCCGACTCGCGGATCACCAGCTCGGTGGGCAGGATCACCGGCTCGCTCGCCCCGCCCTCGAAGAGGTTGAGCAGCAGCCTGACCATGGCCGCCGCCTGCTCGGCGACCGGATGGCGGAGCGTGGTCAGCGGCGGCTCGGTGTATTTCGCCGCCTCTATGTCGTCGAAGCCCACCACGGCGACGTCGTCGGGCACCCGCCGGCCGGCCTGGCGCAACGACTGCAGCGCGCCGACCGCCATCAGGTCGTTGGCCACGAACACGGCGTCGAGCTCGGGGTCGTCGCGCAGGAGCTGGCGCATCGCCACCGCCCCCGACTCCCGCGTGAAGTCGCCGACGGCGACGATCGAGCGGTGGTCGGAGTCGCGCAGCACGTTGCGGTAGCCGGTCAGGCGGTCCTGGCCGCCGATCATGTCCTGGGGGCCGGCGATCGTGGCGATCCTGCGCCGCCCCGTCTCCACCAGGTGCCGCACCCCCGCCTCCGCGCCGCCGATGTTGTCGTTGTCGACGTAGGGGATCTCCACGGGGACGGCCGGCCGGCCGTAGGAGACCACGGGGACGCGCAACCGCGACAGGGCCGACGGCAGCGGGTCGGCGCCGTGCATGGAGATCAGCATGACGCCGTCGACGTGACCGCCGGAGATGTAGCGCTCCACCCGGGCGTGGCTCTTGGCGGAGGAGGCCATCATGAGCACGACCTGCTTGTTGACCGCCTCCAGCTCCATGGAGGCCGACCTGATCGCCGTGGAGAACATCGGGTCTTCGGAGAAGACGCGGGTGCCGGGCTCGCTGACGACCAGGGCGATCGAGTCGGTGCGCTGGGTGACGAGGCTGCGCGCGGCGGAGTTGGGGACATAGCCCAGCTCGTCGATCGCGCGCAGCACGGCGTCACGGATGTGCGGCGCCACCGTCGTCTGCCCGTTGACGACCCGGGAAGCGGTGGCGCGCGACACGCCCGCCCGGGCGGCGACCGCTTCCAGCGTCGGACGTCTCATGGCTGGACCGGCAGAAGGGAGAGCATGGAAAAAATCTACAGGCCGTTTCGGCTGATCACGTCCCGGTACCAGAGGGCGCTGTCCTTGGGCGTCCTGGTCTGTGTCGCATAGTCCACATGGACGATGCCGAAACGCCGCCGGTAGCCCTCCGCCCACTCGAAGTTGTCGAGCAGCGACCAGACCAGATAACCGCGCAGGTCCGCGCCCGCCTCGATGGCCCGGTGCACCTCGCGCAGGTGCCCGTCCAGGTACGCCACCCGCTCGTCGTCGTGCACGCGCCCGTCCTCCACGACGTCCTCGAAGGCCGCGCCGTTCTCCGTGACCATCAGGCCGACCTGCGGGTAGTCCCGCGAGAGGCGTACGAGCAGCCTGGACAGGCCGTCCGGCACGATGGGCCAGCCCATCGCGGTCGTCGGCGCGTCCGCCGCGGCGAACCTGACGTCCTCCGAGCCCGGCCACGCGGCGTCCGCGGGCAGTCCCGGGCCCGCCTCGACCACGCACGGGTTGTAGTAGTTGACGCCCACCAGGTCGATCGGCGCGTTGATGAGCGCGAGGTCGCCGTCCTGGATGTGGCCGGTCCCGCCGTTGCGGGCCGCCGCGTCCAGCACCTCCTGGGGGTACTTCCCGTACACCGCCGGGTCCAGGAACTGCCGGGTCAGCAGCGCGTGGATGCGGTGGGCGACGGCCGCGTCCGCCTCGTCCGGCACCGCGGAGGGGTTGTTGACCTGGGCGGGGGTGAGCACCGGCGCCGAGTTGACCACCAGCATGATGCTCCGCGCGCCTCCGGAGCGCAGCCGCCGCGCGGCCAGCCCGTGGCCGAGCAGCAGGTGGTGCGCGGCGCGCATGGCGTCGGCCGGCAGACGGCGGCCGGGGGCGTGCACCCCGTTGCCGTAGCCGAGGAACGCCGCCACCCAGGGCTCGTTCAGCGTCGCCCAGTCGTTGACGCGGTCGCCGAGCCGGTCGTGTACGGCCTGGGCGTAGTCGGCGAACCGGTGGGCCGTGTCGCGGTGGGTCCAGCCGCCGCGTTCTTCGAGAGCTTGGGGAAGATCCCAGTGATAAAGCGTGACGTAGGGCGAAATTTCGGCGGCTAGTAGTTCATCGACGAGCTTGTCGTAGAACGCCAGGCCGCGGGGATTGATCGGCCCCGCGCCGTCGGGCTGGATGCGCGGCCAGGCGATCGAGAACCGGTAGGCCGCCAGCCGCAGCTCGCGCATCAGCCCGACGTCGTCCCGGTAGCGGTGATAGTGGTCGCACGCCACGTCGCCGGTGTCACCGTCCGCCACGCTCCCGGGGGTGTGGGAGAAGGCGTCCCAGATCGACTGGCCCCGCCCGTCCTCCTTGACCGCCCCCTCGATCTGGTACGAGGCCGTGGCGGCTCCCCAGACGAAGTCCTCGGGAAAGATCATCCCTTCACAGCTCCTTGCATGATTCCGCCGATGATGTGCTTGCCGAACAGGGCGAAGACGGCAACGAGCGGCAGCGTGCCGATCGCCGTTCCGGCCAGGCCCAGCACGTAGTCGTTGACGTATCCGCTGGCCAGCGTCGACAGGGCGACCTGGACCGTCGGGTTGTCCGGGCTCAGCACGACCAGCGGCCAGAAATAGTCGTTCCAGGCCGACATGAAGGTCAGCATGCCGAGCACGGCCGCCGCGGGCCGGGCCGCGGGCAACACGACGTGCCAGAACAGGCCCCACGTCGTGCACCCGTCCACCCGCCCGGCCTCCAGCAGTTCGGTGGGCAGGGCGCGCGAGAGGTACTGCGTCATGAAGAACACGCCGAACGCGTTGACCAGCGCCGGCACGATCAGCGCGTAGTTGGTGCCGGTCCACTCCAGCTTCACCATGAGCATGTAGAGCGGGATGATGCCGAGCTGCGCCGGGACCATCATGGTCGCCACGGTGATCACCAGCATGGCGTTCTTGCCCCGGAACCTGAGCTTGGCGAAGGCGAACCCGGCCAGCGTCGAGAAGAACATCACCGCGACGGAGATCGATCCGGCCACGATGATCGAGTTGAGCAGCGCGAGCCCGAAGGGGACGGTGTCGAAGACCCGGGCGACGTTGGCGAAGAAGTTGCCGCCGGGCAGCAGCGGCGGCGGCACCTCGGCCAGCGCCGAGTTGTGCCGGGAGGCCACCACGACGCTGTAGTAGAGCGGGAACGCCGAGAAGAACGCGACCGCGGTCAGGGTCAGGTAGCGCAGCCTCATACGAGCCCTCCCTTCGCCCTGCGGGTGATCAGGAAGTTGATGCCGGCCACGATCACCACGGCCAGGAACATCAGCCAGGACGCTGCCGAGGCGTAGCCGAAGTCGAACGTCGAGTTCGCGAAGCCCTGCTCGTAGACGAACAGCGCCAGGGTCTGGAACTGCCGGTCCGGCCCGCCGGTGGCGATGCCGCCCCCGCCGCCGCTGCTCTGGCCGAACAACATGGGCTCGGCGATGATCTGCATGGCGCCGATCGTGGAGACGATGACCACGAAGATCATCGTCGGCCGGATCATCGGGATGGTGATTCTGCGCAGCTGCGTGAAATTGTTCGCCCCGTCGAGGGTGGCGGCCTCGTACAGCTCGCGCGGCACGGCCTGCATGGCGGCCAGGAAGATCAGCGCGTTGTAGCCGGTCCAGCGCCACATGATCATCACCGAGAGGGCGACGTGGGAGCTCGCGGTGCCCGCCGCCCAGTCGATGCTGCCGACGCCGAACCACGACAGGACCCAGTTGATCATGCCGAAGTCGCGGCCGAAGAGCTGGCTGAAGATCACCACCACCGCCACCACGCTCGTGACGTTGGGCAGCAGCAGCGAGACCCGGAACAACGTCTGGAACCGCAGCCGCCGGTTGAGCAGGTGCGCCAGCCAGATGGCCAGCGCGAGTTGCGGCACCGTCGACAACACGCCGATGGAGAGCGTGTTGAACGTGGCGTTCCAGAAGTAGTCGTCGGCGAGCAGCGTCGCGAAGTTGTCCAGCCCGACGAACGTCTGGGTCTCCGACAACAACGTCCACTCGTGCAGGCTCACCCAGGCCGTGTAGATGAGCGGGAACAACCCGAACGCGCAGAACAGCAGGAAGAACGGCGCCACGTAGGCGTACGGCGACACCCTCACGTCGAGGGTGTGCCGCACGCCCTGCCCGCGCCGTCGCGTGACCGCGAGGGGAAGAGTGCTCATTTGATCTTCTTGACGTCCTCGAGCACCTGCGCCCACGCCTCGTCCGGCGTCTGCTTGCCCTGCTCGACCCGGCCGAGCCCGTTGCCGATGGCGACCCGGACGTCAGCCTCCTTGGGGCCGAGGTGCTGCGGCTTGAGCGCCTTGGCCGCGTCGGAGTAGATCTTGCCGATGGGGGCGTCACCGAAGAACGGCTTGGTGAAGTTCTGGATCTCCGGGTCGTCGTAGAGCGCCGGGATCGAGGGGAACGTGCCCTCCTCCTTGAACACCTTGGCCTGGTTCTCCTTGGAGGTGAGGAAGTCGATCAGCTCCGCCGCCTCCTTCGGGTGCTTGCTCTGCTTCGGCACCATCAGGTGCGAGCCGCCGCTGTTGCCCGAGCCGCCGGGCACGGCCGCGATGTCCCACTTGCCGGAGGCGTCCTTGGCCTGCTCCTGGATGAAGCCCGTCATCCAGGCCGGGCAGATGATCGTGGCGAACGAGCCCTTGGCGAAGCCGGTGTTCCACGGCGGGGAGAAGGCCGCCAGCTTCGCGGTCAGGCCCTCCTGGGTGAGCTGGTTCGACAGGTCCCAGGCCTTCTTCACGTCGGGGTTCGAGTCCACGATGATCTGGTCCTGGGCGTCGTACAGGCCGACGGGGGCCTGGTTGACCATGGCGCGGAAGATCTCGCCGGGGGAGTCGACGAACTTCGCGCCGGCCACGTCCGCCGCGGCGAACTTCTTGCCGGTCGCGATGTACTCGTCCCATGTCGGCCAGAGCGCCGCCACCTTCTCGCGGTCGCTCGGCAGGCCCGCCTTCTCGAACAGGTCCTTGCGGTAGCACATGGCCAGGCCGCCCACGTCGGTGCCGAGCCCGAGCACCTGCGAGCCGTCCTTGCTCAGCCCCTGCTGCCACTTCCAGTCGAGGTAGTCGGCCTGCCGCTTGTCGAGCCCGAACTGCTTGAGGTCGGTGAACTTGGCGGGCTGCGCGGTGAACGTGCTGATGTAGCCGACCTCGACGGCCGTGACGTCGCCCGCGCCCGAGTTCGTGGCCAGCCGCTTGACCAGGTTGGTGTGGTGGTCGTTGAACTGCGTGACGTTCTCGACGATCTCGATGTCGGGGTGCGTCTTCTTGTATTCCTCGTAGAGAGGTTTGAACCCGAAGTCGCCGAAGAGGTCGACGGTCAGCTTGATCTTCTCACCGGGGTTGGCGCTCGCCTCTGCGGCGGAGTCCCCGCCACCGCCGCCGCCGCACGCGGCCGCCAGGGTGAGCGCGGACGCGGCGAGCAAGGACAGGCCGATCCGCCGGATACGAGGGGTCATCGGAAACCCTCCTGGGTAGGTGCTGAAGGGTGGAGAGAGCGCTCTCTCAAGAGATTCCAGGCGTCTGTACGGCCCTGTCAACGCATCCCGCATAACAATCGGCGTTATTAAGAGAGCGTTCTCACGGGCGGCCGGACCGGTGTCCGGCGGGCGTCGTTCGGGGCCTGGTCAGCCGCTGAGCACGCGGCCGGCCATCCGGGCGTACATCCGGCCGGGGCTCGGCGCCCTCGTCAGGAAGCCGGGCAACATGGGCAGGCCGACGGCGAACGGGTCGAGCCGCTCGTACAGCTCGTCGGCGTCCGCGGGCCGGTCGTCCGGCTTCTTCTCCAGCAGCTGCGCCAGCAGCGCGCCCAGTTCTCCCGGCAGCCCGGGCAGGGCGGGCGGACGCTCCTTGACCTGCTTCTCGAAGACCACGTAGTCGGTGGGACCGGTGAAGAGCTGGCGTCCGGCCAGCATCTCGTGCAGGACGCAGCCGAGCGAGTAGAGGTCGCTGCGCGGCTCGGCGACGCCGTGCTGGATCTGCTCGGGCGCCATGTACGCCGGCGTGCCCAGGATCTGGCCGATCCTCGTGAACGTGGTCACGTCCGCGTCCCGGAGCATGGCCAGCCCGAAGTCCAGCACCTTCACGCTGCCGTCGGGGCAGAGCATGAGGTTCGTCGGCTTGAGGTCGCGATGGCAGATCGACAGCGCGTGGGCCGCTGACAACACCGCGCACGCCTGGGCCGCGATCGCCGCCGCCCACGACACGGGCAGCGGGCCGTGCTCGCTGACCACGTCGGCCACTGTGACGCCCTCGATGAACTGCATCACCTGGTAGAGCCGCTGATCGTGGGCGCCGAAGTCGTACAGCACTGGGGCGCCGGGGTGCTCCAGCCTGGCCAGGATGCGGGCCTCGCGGATGAACCTGCGCTCCAGCTCCTCGTCGGGCCCGCTGGGCAACCTGAGCAGCTTCACCGCGACCCGGCGATCGAGGTGGCGGTCGTGGCCCGCGTAGACCGCGCCCATGCCGCCCTGCCCTAGGGGAAGGTCGTCGAGCTCATAGCGGTCGCCGATGACCATTCGCCCTCCTGCCGCCTTTTCGGAAAAAAACTACACCGTCAGGACGGCGAGGAGTGCCGTCGCCTGGAGGAGCGGCGGGAGCGGAGCGACCAGAGCGGGGGAAGGCGGCGGCGTAGGGCGACGAGCCCGCCGAACGGAGTGAGGCCATGGGTTCGCGAGGAGTGCCGTCGCCTGGAGGAGCGGCGGGAGCGCAGCGACCAGAGCGGGGGAAGGCGGCGGCGTAGGGCGACGAGCCCGCCGAACGGAGTGAGGCCATGGGTTCGCGAGGAGTGCCGTCGCCTGGAGGAGCGGCGGGAGCGGAGTGAGGCCATGAGCAGGTGCCCGCCTCACGAGGTGAGGCCATGAGCGGGCGGGTGCAGGTGGCCGTCGGCGAGCCCGTCGAGGCCCAGCCTGATGAGCGTCTGTCCCAGGACGGCGGTCTCGCGCAGGGCGTCCTCCAGCACGGCGAGCTGCCGGAACGCCGCGCCGTAGGCCTGCTGCTCCCGTAGCGACAGGCGCGGCAGCCGGGTGCGGCGCACGTCGAACCTGCTGGAGCCGGTCGTCGCCCGGCCGCCCGCGGCCCGCAGGAAACCGGCCAGGAAGTCGGGGTCGAGCCGCCCGGCGTCGACGCGGTAGAGGGTCAGGTGGGGCCCCAGCACCGCGCCGTCGTCGGCCATCACCCGCACCGCCGAATAGGAGGCCACCACGTCGCCGGGGCGGATCGCGACCAGCCCCTGCTGCGTGCTGGTGAGGCCGGACGGCGAGGTGCCGTTGAGCACGTCGTCGGTGGTGAGCACGGGGATGTCGCCGCCGTCGGCGGCCATCTTGGGCGGGGCCTGCGCGGAGGTCACCAGGCCCTCCTTGATCAGGTCGCCCAGCGTGGTGGCGGGCTGGTCGAGCGGCTGCTCCAGGACCTTGAGGTCGGGCGGCACGGCGGCGGCCGCCAGGAATCGGTCGCGGGCCTCGGCGAACGCCCGCCCGACGTCGTCGCGCCGCTGGTGGCGGGCCGGGGTCATGTCGACCTCGTCGGCCAGCAGGTCGATGATGCGTACGGTCTGGTCGGAACGGTCCTCCAGGTAGGCCTGCCAGGCCGGCTCGACCAGCGACAGGTCGGCCGTGGCGTCGAGGATCAGCACGTCGGACGGCGGCCGCTCGCCCGACGTGGGGCGGCGCAGCAGCCACAGGTCGGAGCCGGGCAGCGCGACGACCGCCCGCAGCGCGCCGGCGCGCAGCAGGTTGGCGCGGATGCGGCGGCCGGCCTTGCGGCTGGCGGCCGCCGGGGGCATGAGGATGGCGACCAGGCCGCGCGGTCTGACGTGGGTGAGGCAGTGCTGCACCCAGGCCAGCTCGGGCTCGCCGCGCGGCGGCAGGCCGTGCTCCCAGCGCGGGTCGCCGGTCAGCTCCTCGTAACCCCAGGCACGTTCGTTGAACGGCGGGTCGCACACCACCGCGTCGGCTCGCTCTCCGGCGAACCCGTCGTGGCGCATGGAGTCGCCCGCCACGACCGTGGCCTCGATGCCGCGCAGCCGGAGCCGGGAGGCGGTGATGGCCGCCGACGTCTCGCTGAGCTCCTGGCCCAGCATCCTGGCGGGCATCCTGCGCTCATCGCCGTCCTGGCCATGGACCGATCGTGCGGGGGCGAGCAGCAGCGTCCCGACGCCGCAGGCAGGGTCGAGGATGGTGGCGCCGTCCGGGCTGACGAGCCGGACCATCAGCTCGGCCACGTCGTCGCGGGTGACGGAGAGCTGCCTGGAGTGCGCTTCGAGGTAGCGCTCGCACAGGAACTCGTACGCGGTCAGCGGGCCGTGCTGCCCGGCCAGCTCCAGGATCAGCCCGGCCAGCTCCGGGTCGAGCCCGACCGGGTGGTCCACCGCGCTGGCGCCCCCGGCGGCCCGCTCGACGCCTGGATCGTCCCCGGCCTGGGGGGCGCCGTCGCGGCCGGGCCCCTCGTCGGCGTAGGTTCCTGGGTCGGGAGAGGAGGCGGCGGCCTGCGCATGGCGGGTCAGGAGCACCCCGGCCTGGGCCACCAGCTCGCCCAGTCGCAAATCGCCGGCGGCTTTCAGGCGTTGCCACACCCGATCACCCAGGGAGACCTGGTAGGACTTCCCGTAGCGACGCAGCCAGGACTCGACCTGCCGCAGCGAGAACAGCGGCTGGTTGGCGGTGCCCCCGACAGGGTGGGGGAAATCGTCGTGGCGGCGGCGCCAGTTGCTCACCGCGGCACGCCCGACACCGGCGAGCCGGGCGATGTCCCCGGCGTTGACGGTCGGGTCGTGGCTCATGGGGCCCACAGTAGTTCACAAGAGTCTTCAGCGCATCTGCTTGTGAAGTCTTTCAACCAATGATTTACTGCAGGGTATGAAGCACAACATCCGCTATGCCGCCGGATCAGACGTGGGCCGCCGCAGGGAGCAGAACGAAGATTCCGGCTATGCGAGTGGCCGGTTGCTCGTGGTGGCTGACGGGATGGGTGGGCACGCCGCCGGCGAGCTGGCGAGTTCGGCGGCGATCGCCGTCATGCGGGAGCTGGATGCCACGCTTCCCGAGAGCGGCGCCGACCTGGAGGCGGCGCTGGAAGGCGCCGTGCACGAGGCGGCCCGCAGGCTGGTCGAGCTGGCCGAGATCGACCCCACGCGCAGGGGGATGGGGACCACGGTGACCGCCATGTTGTGGGACGGCTACCGGTTCGCCCTGGCTCATCTTGGTGACTCCCGCGGATATCTGCTTCGCGACGGCGCTCTCTACCAGATGACCAAGGATCACACACTTGTGCAGTCGATGGTGGACGAAGGGCGGATAACGGAGGACCAAGCGGCCGTGCACCCCAGGCGCTCGATGGTGCTGCGGGTGCTGGGCAGCGAGGGCAGGGCGGAGCCGGACATGGCGCTGCGCGAAGCCGAGCCTGATGATCGCTACCTCCTCTGCTCCGACGGTCTCACGACCGTGCTCGGGCCCGAGGTCCTGCACGAGGTGCTGACCACGGTGGCAGACCCGGGCGCGGCCGTCCAGCGGTTGATAGATCTGGCCAACGAGGGCGGCTCACCCGACAACGTGACCGTGATCGTGGCCGACGTCGTCGCGCCGGGCGCCGGAGAGGTGAGCGTCTACCGCGTGGGCGCAGGTTCCTGACCCTTCGCACCAGAGCCCAGGAGTCTCGTTCGCTCGGCTCAGCCTCGTCAGTGTGCTGACATCCCGGTGGCCACACGGCCGAAATTTCGCCTCATAGCAAGACACTTTCGCAGTGACGCACGCGTATGCGCGATGGCACTACTACAGTCCATCGTGATTCGCCGGTTATCTGGGAGGTGTCACCCTGGACCCGATCGCGGACGAGCTACTGAAGACGGTGCGGCAGGAACTCGGCTACAGGGAGAAGAGCGGCCAGGTCACCAAGTTCGGTCAGTGGTATGCGGATCGCGTCCAAGACACCCAGTATCGCAACGCGCCATGGTGCGACATGTTCCTCGCCTGGGCCGCGGACAAGGCCGGCCTCACCGAATACGTCGGCGAATTCGCGTGGACACCCTCCCACGCGGCCTGGTTCATCAAGCAGGACGCGTGGACGCGGAAGCCCGAGCCGGGAGCGCTGGTCTTCTTCGACTGGCGCGGCGGCAAGAGTTACAAGGGTGTCGACCATGTGGGCGTCGTGGAGCGCGTCGCCGGCAAGAAGATCCACACGATCGAGGCCAACGTCGACCGCGAGTGGCTCAAGCGCAAGACCCGCGAGACGGACAAGGTCGTCGGCTACGGCGTCCCGCGATTAGTCAAGGCGAACGCCGAGCGGCTCGACGAGATCAGGTCGACCGAGCGGCCGTTCGTGTCCGCGCCGCGACCGGGGACGGGCAACGGCTCGCCGCTGGACGTCTTGGGCACCCCGCACGCGCTGCTCGCCGCGATGGTGCTCACCACGATCGTGCTCACGTTGCGCGTGACCGGGCGCCGCCGCGGCACCCACCGCCGCTTCACCTGGCCCTGGAACGCGCCAACCACCCGCCGTCCCGCCAAGGCCTCCTCCGGTACGCGATCTCCGATGGCCGGCGAGAAGGCACGGGCCGCCCAGCCCGGCCCCGCCCAGCGCCACCCTGCCCCCGAGCAGCCCGCCCGCCCCGCGAGGATCCGCGTCCCCGCCGGCCCGGCGCATCAGGGCACCAGGCAGGCCACGCCCACCCGGCGCCGTCCGTACGAACCCGCTGACGCCGGCCGCCGTACGTCCGGTAGCGGCACGGCGCGCCGGCCAGGTCGGCCCTGACCCCCGCGCACGCCCTACCGGTAGGGGCGCGGCGCGAGCCCGGTGGGCGCTAGGACGGGAAGTCGATGACGGCCTTGACGTCGTGGCTCGGCTCGAAGGCCTCCAGGGCGCGCTCCAGCGGCAGCCGCCGGGTGATCAACCGCTCCAGCCACGCGATGTCCGCCTGGGCCAGCGCCGCCGCCGCATCCCTGAAGTGGCGCAGGTTGCCGTTGACGGTGCCGAAGATCACGTCGTTCTCCAGCACGATGTCCCGGTTGATCACCCCGGCGTCCACCCGGTGCGTACGCCCTCCAGGGGTGAGGCCGCACAGGCAGACGATGCCCGTGGCGGCGGTGGTGCGCATGGCGTCGATGACGAGTTGCCCCACGCCCGTGCACTCGATGATGATGTCCGGCTTCGCGTCGGCGAACGGCTCCAGCCCCGTGCCCGAGTGGTAGGTGCCGCCCAGGTCCTCCACCAGGCTGGACTTGAGCCCTTCGGGGGCGCGGTCGAGCACGTGCACCTCGAGCCCTCGCTGCCGGCCGAGGAGCGCGGCGAGCAGCCCGATCGGCCCCGCGCCGGTCACGAGCAGCGTGCGTGGCTCGAACCAGGACCGCGACCCGATGCGCTCGATCTGCTCCCACGCCTTGGCGACCACGGAGGTGGGTTCGACCAGCATGCCGACGCTCTCCAGCGAGGGGTCGAGGCGCACGGCGTAGCCGGCTTCGACGACCCAGCGCTCGCTGGCGTACCCGTCGAGGTCTTTGATGCCCCGCTCGGTGTAGCGGCCGTTGCGGCACATGTCGAACTCGCCCCGCTCGCAGGCCCCGCAGGGCACGGGGTCGGGGCGGCGTACCACGCCCACCACCAGGTCTCCGGGTGAGAAGGCGGATCCTTGGGGCGACTGGAGCACCCGGCCCAGCGACTCGTGCCCGATGACCAGGCGTTCCCTGCCCGGCGGCGGCCAGCCGTATTCGGCGGCGGCCAGTTCGCGGTCCGTCCCGCAGATGCCCAGGGCCAGCCCTTGGACGAGCAGCTCGCCCTGGCCGGGCTGGGGTTCGGGTAGGTCCTCGACGCCGAGTGTCCCCTGTTTGCCCGGTGCGAACGTCAGTGCACGCATCACGCTCACCCCCTCCTGCGGGGACCCTACCCCGGACGGCTTGGGAAATAGTAGGACGTCCTAGTATCTTCGGAGGTGACACCCTCACGAAGGAGTGAACAGGCGTGCACGTCCCGGTACACCCAGTCCGTTTCGTGACCGCCGCGGCCCTGTTCGACGGCCATGACGCGGCGATCAACATCATGCGACGCATCCTCCAGTCACAGGGGGCCGAGGTCATTCATCTCGGGCACAACCGGTCGGTCGACGAGATCGTCACGGCCGCCATCCAGGAGGACGCCCAGGGCGTGGCGATCAGCTCGTACCAGGGCGGGCACGTGGAGTTCTTCTCCTACCTGGTGGAACTGCTGCGCGAGCGCGGCGCGGGCCACGTCAGGGTGTACGGAGGCGGCGGAGGAGTGATCGTCCCCGAGGAGATCGAGCTGCTGCACTCGCGCGGCGTCGCCCGCATCTTCTCGCCCGAGGACGGCCAGCGCTACGGGCTGCCCGGGATGATCAACAAGCTGATCGAGGAGTGCGACGTCGAGCTGGACGACCCGCCCTCGGCGGAGGCCGTGGTCTCCGGCGACCAGGCGGCCCTGGCCCGGGCGATCACGCTCGTGGAGTCCGGGCGCGCCCCCGCCGACCTGATGGAGGGCCTGCGGGCCGCGGGGTCGAAGGAGGGCGACGCGAGGGCGCCGGTGCTCGGCATCACGGGCACGGGCGGCTCGGGGAAGTCCTCGCTGACCGACGAGCTCGTCCGCAGGTTCCGCGTCGACAACGACGACAAGCTGCGCATCGCGATCATCGCCATCGACCCCACCCGCAGGCGAGGCGGCGGCGCGCTGCTCGGCGACCGCATCAGGATGAACAGCCTGGGACCCCAGACCTACTTCCGCTCCCTGGCCACCCGCGGCGCCGCCAACGAGGTGCCCGCCTGCCTCGACGACGTGATCACGGCCTGCCGCGCGGCCGGCCACGACCTGGTGATCGTGGAGACGCCCGGCATCGGCCAGGGCGACGCCGGCATCGTCCCGCACGTCGACGTGCCCATCTACGTGATGACGCCCGAATTCGGCGCGGCCTCCCAGCTGGAGAAGATCGACATGCTCGACTTCGCCGAGGCCGTGGTGATCAACAAGTACGAGCGGCGCGGCGCGGAGGACGCCCTGCGTGACGTGCGCCGCCAGCTCGTACGCAACCGCGAGGCGTTCGGGGTGTCCCCGGACGAGATGCCGGTCTTCGGCACCATCGCCGCCCGCTACAACGACAGCGGCGTGACGGCCCTCTACCAGCACCTCAAACCGCTCCTGCTGTCCGGCGCCGGCGCCGGGCTGCTGCCCCGGGTGTCCGAGCGCACCTCCAGGGCCTCGGCCGCCATCGTCCCGCCCGCCAGGGCGCGCTACCTGGCCGAGATCGCCGAGACGGTCCGCGCGTACCACGCCGAGACCCTCGCCCAGGCGGAGGTGGCCCGCCGCCGCCAGCAGCTCGCCGCCGTACGGTCGCTGCTGGAGGAGGGCGACGGGCGGCTGGCCGAGCTCGAAGCCCAGGCCGAGCGGGAGCTCAGCGACGAGAGCCGGGCGCTGCTCGACGCCTGGCCCGCCGTCAAGGAGCGCTACACCGCCGACGAGCTGGTGGTGAAGATCCGCGACCGCGAGATCCACACCCCGCTCTGGCGCGAGACGCTCTCCGGCAACCGCGTCCCCAGAGTCGCCCTGCCCCGCTACACCGACCACGGCGACCTGCTGCGGTTCCTGCGCGGCGAGAACCTGCCGGGCATGTTCCCCTTCACCGCCGGAGTGTTCCCGTTCAAGCGCGCCGACGAGGATCCGACCAGGATGTTCGCCGGCGAGGGCGACCCGTTCCGCACCAACAGGCGCTTCAAGCTGCTGTCGGAGGGCCAGCCCGCGACCCGGCTGTCCACCGCGTTCGACTCGGTCACGTTGTACGGCCACGACCCCGACCTGCGGCCCGACATCTACGGCAAGGTCGGCACCTCGGGCGTCTCCATCGCGACGCTCGACGACATGAAGGTGCTCTACGACGGCTTCGACCTGGCGGCGCCCAACACGTCGGTGTCCATGACGATCAACGGGCCGGCCCCCACGATCCTGGCCTTCTACCTCAACGCCGCCATCGACCAGGCCCGCGACCGGTTCCGGGCCGAGCACGGCCGCGACCCCGGCGAGCAGGAGGACGCCGACCTGCGCGCCCGCACCCTGGCCACGGTCAGGGGCACCGTCCAGGCCGACATCCTCAAGGAGGACCAGGGGCAGAACACCTGCATCTTCTCCACGGAGTTCTCGCTGCGGATGATGGCCGACATCCAGGAGTGGTTCATCCGCAACGGCGTGCGCAACTTCTACTCGGTCTCGATCTCCGGCTATCACATCGCCGAAGCCGGGGCCAACCCCATCAGCCAGCTGGCCTTCACCCTGGCCAACGGCTTCACGTACGTGGAGGCGTACCTGGCCAGGGGCATGAAGATCGACGACTTCGCCCCCAACCTGTCCTTCTTCTTCTCCAACGGCATGGATCCCGAGTACAGCGTGCTCGGGCGGGTGGCCCGCCGCGTCTGGGCGGTGGCCATGCGGGAGAGGTACGGCGCCGGCGAGCGATCGCAGAAGCTGAAGTACCACATCCAGACCTCGGGGCGGTCCCTCCACGCGCAGGAGATGAACTTCAACGACATCCGCACCACGCTCCAGGCGCTGATCGCCGTCTACGACAACTGCAACAGCCTGCACACCAACGCCTTCGACGAGGCCGTGACCACGCCGTCGGCCGACTCGGTGCGCCGGGCCATGGCGATCCAGCTCATCATCAACAAGGAGTGGGGCCTGGCCAGGAACGAGAACCCGCTGCAGGGTTCGTTCATCATCGACGAGCTCACCGACCTGGTGGAGGAGGCGGTGCTCGGCGAGTTCGAGCGCCTGTCGGACCGGGGCGGCGTGCTGGGCGCGATGGAGACCGGCTACCAGCGCGGCAAGATCCAGGACGAGTCGATGGTGTACGAGATGCGCAAGCACGACGGCTCGTTGCCCATCGTCGGCGTCAACACCTTCCGCAACGGCGCGCACGGAGAGGACTCCGACCCGCACAAGCTGGAGCTGGCCAGGGGCACGGAGGAGGAGAAGCAGTCGCAGCTCGACCGCTTGCGCGCCTTCCACGAGCGCAACCGCTCGGAGGCGCCCGCCCAGCTGGCCCGGCTCCGTGAGGCGGCGATGTCGGAGGAGAACGCGTTCGAGGTGCTGATGGACGCGGCCCGCGCCTGCTCGCTCGGCCAGATCACCGAGGCGCTGTTCGAGGCCGGAGGCCAGTACCGCCGCAACGTCTGAAAGGTCCGCTGGCGGGATTCCTTCGGGGCGGGTTCTCGCCGGCGGATGACCTTACCCGACCTCGCGGGCGTACGCACGCGCGTGCAACTCGGCCGGCACGCCGCCCGCCACGGGTGGGCCTGACCCCCTGGTTCGTGGATCTCCGGCACAACCTGATATCCAGTGAATCGAACATCGCTACCAGGAGGCACTCATGTCCGACGTCACGTTCAAGGGCAACCCCATCACCGTAGGCGGCTCCTTCCCCAAGCCGGGCGACAGCGCGCCCGCGTTCCGCCTGGTCGGCGACGACCTGAGTGAGCGCACGCTCGCCGACTTCGGCGGGCAGACCAAGGTGCTCAACATCTTCCCGAGCCTCGACACCGGCGTCTGCGCGGCCTCGGTGCGCCGCTTCAACCAGGTGGCGGCCGAGCACCCCGGCGTGGCCGTGCTCTGCATCTCCGCCGACCTGCCGTTCGCGCAGAAGCGGTTCTGCGGTTCCGAAGGGCTCGACAAGGTGACCACGCTCTCGCTCATGCGGGGCCGCGAGTTCCTGGCCGACTACGGTGTCGCGCAGGAGTCGGGGCCGCTGGCCGGGCTGGCCGCGCGCGCGGTCGTCGTGCTCGACGGCGACAACAAGGTGGTCTACTCCCAGCTGGTGCCGGAGATCACGCAGGAGCCCGACTACGAGGGTGCGCTGGCCGCTCTCAAGTGAGCCATGAACTCCGCGGCCAGCTCCAGTAGGTGCTCGTCGCCCGTGGCGGTGTGCTGGAGGTCGATGATCACCGCGTGGACCCCGGCCTCCGCCGCGGCGGCGAGATAGTCGCAGATCTGGGCGACCGTGCCGCTCCACGGCGGCCTGCCGGTCTCCGTGATCTCGGGGTTGGTCCGCAGCACCATGCGGAGCGCGCCGGGGTCACGCCCGGCCCGCTCCGCCGTCTCGCCCACCGTCCGCCACATCGCGGTGAGCATCGGGATCGGCAGCGAGGCCGTCAGCCAGCCGTCGGCCCTGCGGCCGATGCGGCGCAGCGCGGGTGCGGCGAAACCGCCCAGGTAGATCGGCGGGCGGCGGGCCGGCTTGGGCTCGATATGGCTGGGCACGATCGTCCACGGCTCGTGCTCGAACGACACGGGATCGTCGCGCCAGATCGCCTCCAGGGCGTCGAGCGTGGCGTCATAGCGGCTCGCCCGGTCCCGCCAGGGCACGCCGGCGGCGGCGTACTCGTCGGACGACCAGCCGAGCCCCAGGCCGACGTCCAGCCGGCCGCCGCTGAGATGGTCGATCGTGGTGAGCGAGCGGGCCAGCACCACCGGGGGATACCAGCAGGCGTTGAGCGCGCTGGTGCCCAGCCGGATGGCGGAGGTCGCCGAGGCCGCCACCGCGAGCACCGCGAACGGGTCGAGGAACACCCGGTGCGCCTCGGGGATCCGGCCGTCGCCACCTGGATAGCGGTCCTTGGGGCGCAGCGGCGTCAGCAGCCGGTCGCCCGCCCACAGGCCGGCGAACCCCATCGACTCGGCCTCCCGCGCCACCCGCAACACGCTGGACAGCGCGGCGAACCTGCCGTATTGCGGCACGGCCAGCCCGACGTCCATCAGCTCTTTCCGCCCAGGTCGCGCATGGCGTGGATTCTACGGGTCCGTATCGCTTTAGGCTCGTGCTGTGGAAGACGACACCGGTGTGCAGGTGAGGGTTCCGGAGACCGTACGTCGGATCGTGTCGCTGGTGCCGTCGCTGACCGAGTCGGTGGCGGCCACCGTGCCCGAGGCGCTGGCAGGGGCGACCGACTGGTGCACCCACCCGGCCGATCTCGACGTGGCCAGGGTCAGGGGCACGAAGAACCCCGACCTCGACGCGATCAGATCGTTGCGACCCGACGTGGTGCTGGCCAACGCCGAGGAGAACCGCCCGCCCGACATCGAGGCGCTGCGCGCGGCGGGCATCCCCGTCTGGGTGACGAGGATCGAGACCCTGGACGAGGCCTTCGCCTCCCTGGGCCGGATGTTCGCGTACGCGTGCCGTACCGGCCGGCCCGGGTGGCTGGACGCGGCGGAGCGGGCGTGGCGCGCGCCCGCCGAGGGCCCGCGCCGCACGGCGATCGTGCCGATCTGGCGGCGGCCGTGGATGGTGGTGGGACGCGACACGTTCACCGGTGACGTGCTGCGGCACCTCGGCGTGGACAACCTCTACGCGGGCCACGCCGAGCGCTATCCCAGGATCCCGCTGTCCGAGCTGGCCGGGTGCGGGCCCGACCTGGTGGTGCTGCCGGACGAGCCGTACGCGTTCTCCGAGACCGACGGGCCCGAGGCCTTTCCCGGGCTCACCTGCGCCCTGGTCAGCGGCCGCCTGCTCACGTGGTACGGCCCGTCGCTCGTGCGGGCGCCCGCCCTGCTCCGCCGCGCCCTGGGCTGACCGGTCAGCCCGTCGTGCGCCCCCGGCCGGCGGGCCCGTGGAGGCCGAGCGCGGCGTCCACGGCGGAGGGGGAGAGCACGTGCCGCATGACGATGACCGCCATCCCGACGATGCCCGCCCGCTCGCCCAGCGACGTGGTGACGATCTCCAGGTTCGCGGTCGTGTACGGCAGGCTGCGCCGGTGGACGACCTCTCTGATGCCCGCCAGGTAGTGCTCCCTGGTGTCGGCCATGTCGCCGGCCAGCACCAGCACGCCCGGGTTGAGCAGGCTGACCGCCGTGGCCAGCACGAGGCCCAGGGTGCGCCCGGCCTCCCGGGTGCGCGCGATGGCCGCGGGATCGCCCGCCTGGACGAGGCGGACGACGTCGCGGCTGGACCCGTGGCCCAGGTCGGCGGCCACGGCGTGGCCGCCGGCCAGCGAGGCCACGCAGCCGCGCGAGCCGCAGGTGCAGACGCGGTCGTCGGTCTCGTGCAGCCGCACATGCCCAAGATTCCCGGCGGCGTCCTCAACGCCGCGATATATCGACCCGTTGAGCACGATGCCGGTGCCTATTCCGGTCGACACCTTGACGAGGACCAGGGACTTCGTGTCCCGCCACGTCGACCACCATTCGCCCAGCGCCATCGCGTCGGCGTCGTTCTCGACCATGACCGGCACGTCGTAGGCCGCGCCGAAGGCCTCCCCGACCGGGTGATCGTCCCATCCCGGCATCAGGAACGACCTGATCAGCCGGCCGGTGCCGTGGTCCACCGAGCCCGGCACGTCCAGGCCGATCCCGCACACCTCGCCCGGCGCCCGCCCGGCCCTGTCGAGCAGGCGCTGGAACGCCTGCCGCACCCACGACAGCACGGCTTCGGGCCCGAGCTCGATGCGCATCGCGGTGCGCTCCTCGGCCAGCGGCCTGGCCGCCAGGTCGGTCAGCGCCACCCTGGCGTGGGCGGCGCCCAGATCGGCCACCAGCATCAGCCGCCTGGTGGCGTCCACGGCGAGCACCGAGGGCGGCCGCCCGCCTCCGGACACGGCCACCCCCGGCTCGTGGATGTAGCCGGCGTCGATGAGCCGGTCGACCCGGTCGGTGATCGTCGAGCGGGACAGGCCGGTGTGCTCGATCAGTTCTCTGCGCGTCCGGCAGGTGCCCTGGCGGATGAGCTGGAGGATCTGCCCTGCCGTCAGCATGGGCCGCGGCGCCGGGCGTTCACCTGCGACCCTCGCGGAGGGCGCGGATTGTTCTCGTGGCAGGCGATCGGGGAAAGCGTCGGTCCGGTCTTCGCCAAGACACGCCGGACACGATCACATTCGGCGTCGGCGAAACGATCTACTCTGATGTTATTTCGGTCATCAGAAGACCGCGGGCCCGCCACGTCGAGGGCCTCGAAGCCTTGCACTGTCGCTGATCGAGCGATGCCGGTAAGGTCGCTTTCCGCAAGACACGTCGTCAGAGACCCCAATTTCATCAGCCACCTCCAGATCGAAGTCGTAGACTTACGACTGTTACGAGCGCAACTAGGGTGTGCAAACAACGACTAAATCTTTGACTTTTGTTTGATCGTAAAGCGTAAGTGTGGGGAATGCGCGTCATCACCTTTGAAGAGCCAGGCCAAGTCCGCGTCAATCTGGAGCCACCCGCCGATCTCGTGCCGGGCTCCGTGCGCGTACGCACGATCTACTCCGGGGTTTCGGCGGGCACCGAACTCACCGCCTATCGAGGCACCAACCCTTACCTCAGCCGCAAGTGGGACACCGAGCGCCGGCTCTTCGTCGACGGCCGGACGCATGCCTACCCGCTGTCCGGCTGGGGCTACCAGGAGGTCGGCGAGGTGGTGGAGGCGGCGCCCGACGTCGCCGATCCCCCTGTCGGCAGCCTCGTCTGGGGCATCTGGGGCCACCGCGCCGAAGCCGTCGTCCCGGCCGGCAAGCTCGTCGGCCACGTGCTGCCGCCCGGCGCCGACCCGCTGAGTGCCGTGCTCGCCCGGGTCGGGGCCATCGCGCTCAACGCCGTGCATGCCGCCGACGTGCACCTCGGCGACCAGATCGCGATCTTCGGCCAGGGCGTCATCGGGCTGCTCGCCACCCGCCTGGCCGTGCTGAGCGGCGCCAGGGTGGTGGCCGCCGACGCCATCGCCGACCGGCTCGAACTGGCCAGGGCGTTCGGCGCGGCCGAGACGTTCGACGTCACTTCGGGATCGGTCGCCGAGTTCATGCGCAAGCGCGTCGAGGGCGCCGACACCGCCATCGAGCTCAGCGGCACCCACCAGGGCCTGCAGGAGGCGATCAGGACCGTGCGCAAGGGCGGCCGGGTCGTGGCCGCGGGCTTCTACCAGGGCGACGGCATGGGGCTGCGGCTGGGCGAGGAGTTCCACCACAACCAGGTGCAGCTCGTCTCCTCCCAGATCGGCGGCGTCGCCTCGTGGCTGGCGCACCGGTGGGACGTCGAACGCCTGCAGCGCACGTTCATGGAGCTCGTGCACCGCGGCGAGGTCGAGGCGCGTGACCTCGTCACGCACGTCGTCCCCGCCGGGCGGGCCGCCGAGGCCTACGACCTGCTCGACAAGCACCCGTCAGAGGTGCTCCAGCTCGTCTTCGACTTTGAGGAGGCACAGTGAAGCTCGCCGTACAGGAGCAGCTTCTTCCCGGCCGCACGCTGCAGGAGAAGTACGCGTTCGCGGTCGACGCCGGGTTCGACGCCATCGAGCTGCGCGGCAAGGGCGATTTCCACTTCGCGGGCCGTCTGACCGAGCTCAAGCGGGCGCTGGCCGACGGCGTGGTCATGCCGACCGTGTGCGTGGACATGCCGCACTTCATCGGCGACTTCGACCCGGCCAAGCGCAAGGACGCCATCCAGCAGCTCAGGTCGCAGCTCACGGTGATCGGCGAGCTGGGCGGCATCGGCGTCATGACCCCCGCCTCCTGGGGGCAGTTCTCGCGCAGGCTGCCGCCCTTCGAGCCGCCGCGCGGCGCCGCCGAGGACCGCGAGGTGCTGACCGAGGCGCTCGGCATCCTCGGCGAGCACGCGCAGCGCAACGGCGTGCTGATCATGCTGGAGCCGCTCAACCGCTACGAGAACCACATGGTCAACACCCTGGCCGAGGCGGTCTCCTACTGCTCGATGGACACGATCAGGATCGTCGGCGACACGTACCACATGAACATCGAGGAGGACGACCCCTGCCGCTCGCTGGCCGAGGCCTCCCCCTACATCGCGCACATGCAGATCAGCGAGTCCAACAGGAACCAGCCGGGCACCGGCCATATCGACTGGGGCGCCCAACTGGCCTCGCTCGACGCCGTCGGCTACGACGGCTATCTCGCGCTCGAATGCCGGCTGCGCGGCGAGCCCGAGATCGTCCTTCCCCAGACCGCGGCCTTCATCAGGAAATACCTGTGATCCGCGCGGCCGTGCGCGTCCTGGTGAGCAACTGGGACGGCAGCTACACGATCCCCTCCCGCCGTCTGTACCCGCACCAGTGGAGCTGGGACTCCGCCTTCGTCGCCATCGGCAACGCCCGCTGGTCGCCGCGCAGGGCCCGCGTGGAGCTGCTGTCGTTGTTCGGGGCGCAGTGGCGTGACGGCAGGGTGCCGCACATCGTGTTCAACCCCGCGGTGCCCGACGGCGCCTACTTCCCCGGCCCTGGATTCTGGGGCTCGCGCGCTCCGTCCGGCTCCGCGACCTCCGGCCTCGTCCAGCCGCCGGTCCACGCGCTGGCGGCGTGGAAGGCGCACCTGGCCGAGCCCCACGTTGCGTTCCTGCGCCGGATCTACCCGCGGCTCGTGGCGCAGCAGGAGTTCCTGCGCGCCGCCAGGCGGTCGCCCGAGGGACTGATCTCGATCGTGCATCCCTGGGAGTCGGGCATGGACAACAGCCCGGCCTGGGACCTGCCGCTCCAGGCGGTCGAGCCGGGCACCGCCGGTTTCGTCCGCAGGGACCTCGACGCCGTCAGCGCCGACGAGCGGCCCACCGACCGCGACTACGAGCGGTACGTCGCGCTGGCCCGCGCCTACCGTGACTCCGGCTACCGCGACCCCGGCGCGTTCCAGGTCGAGGACCCGCTGTTCAACGCCGCGTACGGCGTCGCCGAGTCCACCCTCGCCAAGATCGCCGAGGCGTGCGGGCTCGACGCCGCGCCCCACGAGCGCGAGGCGGCCGCGGTGACCGCAGCCATGGTCGAGCACCTCTACGACGACGGCCTCTTCCACGCCCGCGACGTGCGGACGGGCTGCCTGATCCGCTCCAGCAGCGCCGCCGGGCTGACCCCGCTCCTGCTGCCCGGGCTGCCGCGCGAGATCGTCAACGCGCTGATCGGCACCGCGCTCGACCGGTTCGCGCTGAAGGACGGGGTGCTGCCCAGCTACTCGCCGGCCGCACCCGAGTTCGACACCGCCCGCTACTGGCGCGGCCCGAGCTGGATCAACCTGGCCTGGCTCGTCTGGCAGGGCCTCAAGGACCGCCGCCCCGACCTGGCGGCGCCGCTCGCCGAAGGGATGATCGGCGCGGTGTCCAGCGCCGGGTTCCGCGAATACTTCGACCCGTTCACGCTGCGCGGCCACGGCTGCCGCGACTTCAGCTGGTCAGCGGCTCTCATCCTCGACGTCGTGGCGGAGCACGGCCTGGAGGGCCTGCCTGCGGCGGGCGGCGAGGTCGGAGAGCAGCCGGGGAGCCTCGGCGAAGCCGGCGACGTCTGTGATCACGTGGTCCTGTAGCAGCCGGCCGCGCTCCCTGAGCAGGAGGATCGTCTCGTGCGAGAGGCGTTCCCTGTCCCAGGCGTGTGCCAGGCCGCGCGGCACCCGGCCGATCTGGGCGCAGCGGAGCGACAGCCCATTGTGGTGGAACTCCTCGCCGAGCCGCACCTCGTGCGCCCCCTGCGTGTAGAAGGCCAGGTCCACCAGCGTGCCCTGCGGGCGCAGCAGCCTGAGCCCCAGGGCCAGCGCCCGGCACTGACCGCGGCACTGGAACACCACGTCGGCGCCGCGGTCGTTCTGGCCGTGCCGCCAGCGGCGTTTCAGCACCACCGCCGGGTCGTCGCCGTCGGCCAGCACGTTCGCGCCGAGCGCCTCCGCGACCGCCAGCCGCTCCGGGGTCTCGTCCACGACCACGACCTCGGCCGCGCCGGAGGACAGGGCGAAACTCGCCGTCAGCAGCCCGACCACGCCGGCGCCCACCACCGCGATCCGCCGCCCGCGCACGCCGTCGCCGAGCTCCCTGACGGCCGGGCCGTACAGGTCGTGAGCCGCGTGCAGCAGGCCGTTGGCGCAGATCGGGCCCATGTGGGCGACGTAGATGCCGAGCAGCGGGCCCAGGTCGTCCGGCACCGGCACGAACCTGTCGGTCAGCGGGTCGGCCACGTACGCGGTGCGGTGCCCGTAACACATCGCGACCAGCGTCCCCGCGGTCACCGCCCGGGTGCGCGCCTCGACCACGCGTCCGACCTGCATGTAGCCGATGCCGCGCACCGGATAGGCCACCGACGGCACGCCCTCCGTGAACAGCCCGAGCGCCGGGTCCCAGCTGGAGTGCAGGTAGGGGTTGGTGCCCTTGACGTAGGTCAGCTCGGTGCCGGCGGACACGCCGCTGTACACGGTCTCCACCATGAACCCGCCCTCAGGCACGTCGGGCAGCTTCTCCTCGACCAGGCGAACCTCGCCCGGCGCCTCGATGCTGACGAGGGTGCTGCTCATGGCGTCACCTCAAGGATGGTGCTCGGTTCGAGGAACACGGGAGCGCGCTCGGCGGCCGAGCGGGCCAGGGCGAGGGCGAGGCGATGCGTGCGCAGGGCCTCGCGGTACGGCACCCGCACATCCGCCTGCCCGCCCCGCACGGCGTTGACGAACTCCCGGTCGACCCGCGTCTTCGCCTGCCCGTCGTCCTCGATGACGCGCCGGCCGTCGACCAGCAGCCGGGTCTCGCTGACCTCCAGGGCGATGCCCTCGGCGCACACCTCCAGCCCGACCCGGTGCTTGTGGGTGAGCAGGCAGGAGGTGGCCAGCAGCCCGGCCGCGCCGCCGGCGAACCGCATCACCGCCGCAGTGGCCCGGTCGACCTCGTCGTTCCCGGGAGCCCCGTCGCTCTCGGAGGGTACGGCGTGCACCATCGTCACCTCGCCCACCAGGAGGCGGGCCAGGTCGAGCACGTGCACGGCCTGCTCGACGATCTGGCCGCCGGACATGCCGGCCTTCAGCCACCAGCCGACCGGGGGGACCTTGTCGAGCCAGTGGCCGAGCGCGAGGCGTACGGGTCGGCCGGCCAGCAGGTCGCGCGCCTGCTCGACGATGTCGAGGTAACGCCAGTGGTGCCCGACGGCGGACGGCAAGGATCGTCTGTCGATTTCTGAGGAGATGTTCTCCGCGGTGAGGAGATCCAAGGAAAGCGGCTTCTCCACAAAAATTGGGAGATTAAACGACAAAACATCGAATTCTGGGGTTCCGTGCGCGAAAGGCGGCACGCAGACGTAGACGGCGTCCAAACCGCCGGCTGCGAGCAGGGCCTCATGACCGCCATAGGCGGGGGCGCCGTGCCGCGCCGCCAAGGCCTCCGCCCGGTCGAGATCGGTGTCGGCGATTCCGGCGATCGTCACATCGGGGAATCCGGACAGCACGTCTGCGTGGCGAGCGGCGACATTTCCGGCGCCTACGATGCCGATGCGAGTCATTGGGGACACAATCCCGCATATGCCACATCAGGCAGCTATCAAACAAACATGTTCATAGGCGCTTGTATCGGGCAGATGCCGTGACCTCATGAGATCGGGGCTGACGGCATGGAGACAGATTTGCGCGCCTTGTCCAAGGTCCAGAAATGGTACGGCCCGCACTCGAGCACCGCGGCCGAGTGGCCGGTCGACGCATTAATCCCGGCCAAAGGGAACACGACGGTGAGCGTCGTCCTGCCCGCTCGCAACGAGGAGAGCACCGTCGGGGACATCGTCACCGCGATCCGCCGCGACCTCGTCGAGCGGACGCCGCTCGTCGACGAGATCCTCGTCGTCGACTCCCGGTCCACCGACGCGACCGCCGAGCGCGCACGCCAGGCGGGCGCCCGGGTGGTGGCGCAGGACGAGGTGCTCGCCCACCTGCCGCCGCTGACCGGCAAGGGGGAGGCGCTGTGGAAAGGGCTGGCCGCCTCCCGCGGCGACCTCGTCGTGTTCGTGGACGCCGACCTGCGCAGTTTCGGCGCGCACTACGTGACGGGACTGCTCGGGCCGCTGCTGACCGACCCCGGCATCCAGTTCGTCAAGGCGGCCTACGAGCGGCCGTACACGGGGGAGGACGGGGTCGTGCGGCGTGGTGCCGGCGGCCGCGTGACCGAACTGGTGGCCAGGCCGCTGCTCAACATGTTCTGGCCGGAACTCGCCGGATTCGCCCAGCCGCTCGGCGGCGAGTACGCCGCGCGGCGCCGGGTGCTGGAACGGGTGCCCTTCGTCACCGAGTACGGCGTGGAGTTCGGGCTCCTCGTCGACCTGCTCCAGCTCGTCGGGCTCGACGCGATGGCCCAGGTGGACCTGGGGCACCGTACGCACACCCACCAGCCGATCGACGCGCTCGGCCGCATGGCCGGGCAGATCCTGCAAACCGCCTGGTCCCGCCTGGAACGGCAGGACCGCGTGCTCGCGCCGGAGCCTCCTGCGCGCACGCTGTTGCAGTTCGGGCTCGAAGGGCGGGCCGATCTGGTCGACGTGGCCGTGGCCGAGCGACCTCCGCTCGCCTCCCTCGTCTTGGAAAAGGATGTGGCTTGACTTCCTCCCCACGCCTAAAGGCGGGGGATTCCAACCTTCACAGGTTGGGTTTCCTGCTTCGTGGGCGACTGCACCCGGGCGGACCCGGAGTGTCTGACATCACCTCCACAGGCAGACACGGCAAGACCTGCCGCCAGGATGTTCTTCGCGGCGTTGACGTCCCTGTCTTGCAGGGTGCCGCAGCCCGGACAGGTCCACGTCCGGGTGGAGAGCGAGAGCGTTGCAAGCAGGTGTCCGCAGTCGGAGCATGTCTTCGAGCTGGGGAACCAGCGGTCCACGACGATCAGGTGGCGTCCGTACTTGGCCGTCTTGTATTCGAGCATGCGGCGGAAGGTGCCCCAGCCGCAGTCGGAGATGGCCTTGGCCAGGCTCCGGTTGCGGACCATGTTCTTCACGGCCAGGTCTTCGATCACGATCACGTCGTGGTCGCGGACCAGCCGCGTCGAGGTGCGGTGCAGGAAGTCCGCCCGGGACGCGCGGACCTTGCGGTGGGCGCGGGCGACCTTGGCTTTCGCCTTGGCCCGGTTGTTCGAGCCGCGCTGTTTGCGGGCCATCCGGCGTTGGTAGCGGGCCAGGTTGCGTTCTCGTTCGGCCAGGCTGCGAGGGTTGGCGATCTTCTCGCCGCCGGATGTGACCACGAAGTCCTTGACCCCCAGGTCCACGCCGAGCACGCCGCCGGCAGGGGCGGCCTGATCCGGGTCGTGGGCCTCGGCGGCGAAGCTGACGTACCAGCGTCCGCACGGGTCGCGGGAGACGGTCACCGTGGACGGGTTGATCGTGGCCGGGTCGATGTCCGGCCACGACCACACGAACGCCAGTCGCGTGTTCATCTTGGCCAGGAACAGTTGCCCGTCGCGGTAGCGGAACCCGGAGCGGGTGTATTCGGCGCCCTGGCGGCCGGTGCGGGACTTGTAGCGCGGATATCGGGCGCGTCCGGCGAAGAAGTTGGCGAACGCCTTCTGCTGAGTGCGCAGCACCTGCTGAAGCGGGACCGAGGACACCTCGTTCAGCCAGGCGAACTCCTCGGTCCGCTTGAGCTGGGTGAGGAAGGCGTTGGCCTGCGGCACGTTCGTGGATGCCCGTTCGGTGTGCCAGCGGCGGTGCCGCCAGGCGAGCGTCTGATTCCACACCACGCGCACACAGCCGAACGTGCGGTTGAGCACCGCTGCCTGTTCGGGGGTCGGGTAGGCCCGGCACTTGTACGCCGTCCGCACACTCAAGATCTTAGCAGTCGACTCCGCGCCTGCTTAACGCTTTTCTGCCTTGACGGCGGACTGACGTCCTGTGCGCCGCTACGCGGCGGTTCGCTTTCCTCCCCAGGGCTGAAGCCCGGGGTCTCCAGCGAAGGAACGAGAGATGAAAGTCCTCATGAACGCGGGGCCGTGGCTTCCCATTCCGCCCCCTGGATACGGCGGCATCGAGAACGTCGTCGCCACGCTCGTGCCGGCGCTGCGTGAGCGCGGCGTCAGCGTCGTCCTGGCCGCCGCGGGATCGAGCACGCTCGAGGTGGACGAGCTGGTCCGCGTCTACGACGAGGGCCGGTTCCCGGAGCTGCAGAAGCCGTACAACCAGGTCATGGGCATCGCCCACGCGCACCAGGCCAGGGTGGTGGCCGAGCTGCGCGCCCGCGACGACATCGACCTCGTCCACGACCACCTGGAGGTGGTGGGGCCCGCGGTGTTGTCCGCGTTCGGCGGGCCGCCCGTCCTGCACACCCTCCACTGGGACCTGCGCAAACATCCGGCCTTCTACGGCTCGTTCCCGCCGTCGGTCGCGGTCAACGGCGTGTCCGAGTCGCAGCTCGCCCGCGCCCCCGAGGCCCTGCGCGCGGCCTCGCTCGGCGCGATCCACCTGGCCACCCCGCTCGCCGACGGCGACGTGCGGGCCGAACGCGGCGAGCACCTGATCGTCATGGGCCGCATCTGCGGGCTCAAGGGCCAGCACGTGGCGGCCAGGATCTGCCAGAAGCTCGGGCTGCCGCTGGTGCTGGCCGGCCCGGTGTGCGGCCGTGGCTCCGCGGCCGAGCTGGACGTGGTGGCCCAGAACCCGGACCACCCGCTGCACCACCACCCGGACGTGCGCTACCACCTCGACCAGGTGTCCGGCTATCTCGACGAGGAGCTGGTCCGGTGGGTCGGCGCGGTGGGCGGCCAGGCCAGGGACCACCTGTACGCCTCCGCCAGGGCCGCCCTCTTCCCCCTCCAGTGGGACGAACCCGGCGGCACGGCCGTCGTCGAGGCGCTGGCGCTCGGGGTGCCGCCGGTGGGGCTGCGCCGCGGCTGCCTGCCGGAGATCATCGACCACGGCCGTACGGGCTTCCTGGCCGACACAGAGGAGGAACTGGCCGAGTGGGTCCTGCGGGTGGACGAGCTGGACCCGGAGGAGTGCCGCCGCGAGGCCCGCCGCCGCTTCTCCCCGTCCGTCATGGCCGAGCGCTACCTGGAGCTGTACGAGCAGGTCACGCGCCCCTAGGAGAAGCCGCGGGGGAGCACGGTGACGGGGCAGGGGGCGGCCTGCAGCACCTTCATGGCCAGCTCGCCGAGGAACACCCGGTGCGGCTGCGCGTCCTCGCTGGCCGCGCAGACCAGCAGCTCGCCCGGCAGCCAGGCGACGTCTTCCATCGCGGCGACCACGTCGTGGCCCTCGGCCACCTCCGACCCGGCCTCGATGCCCGTGGTCTCCCAGGCCAGCCGGACGGCCAGCGCGAGGTCGTCCCTGAGCCTGCCCTGGTCGTCCGTCCGCAGGTCGAGCGTGATCAGGCGGAGCGGCACCCCGAGCCGCAGCGCCGCCTGCGCCACCCGCTCGACGGCCTCGTCGCACTGCGGCCGGTGCACGTAGGCCAGCGTGAGCCGGGCGAGCTCGCCGGCGGGCTCGTGCCCGGCGGGCGTCAGCATGACCGCCTCGGACGACAGGTGGAGCAGGTGGTTGGAGGTGGAGCCGATCGTGATGCGGCCCTGCCGGCCGCCCGACCCCGAGCCGACCACGATCAGGTCGCTTCTGATCCTGCTGGCCACCACCGACAGCCCGCGACCCGTGCCCCGGCTCTCGAACGTGATGTACTCGGCCTGCGCGTCGCCCAGCTCGTCCGCCGCGTGCGCCAGGTTGGCCTGCGCCTCCACCGCCAGCCCCGGGCTGGCCGGCGGGTAGATCGTGGCGACCGTGAGCTCGCCGCCGGTGAGGTGGGTGATCGCGGCGCCGAGCGCGAGCGCGTCGCGCCCGCCCGCGTCGTTCGTGTATCCGACGATCACGTGCTCACCGATCACGACTGCCTCCCTACCCGCTCCCACCAGGGAGTACGCGGTGCTCCCCACACCATGATCCGCCGCCTGCCCATCCGGACGAAGGCTCTCGGACTTTCGGCCGAGGCTTTTCCGGATTTTCCATCTCATGATGGAGGCATCTGATGATCTCTGTTCGTAAGGTCGTGTCCATCGCTCATTCACCGATTGGACGCCTGTGTACGACGAGATTGTCGACTTCGCCCTGGCCACGCCCGCGTGGCTCCACGTGCTCGCCGAGGTGGGCACGGACGCCGGGTTATTCGTGTTCGTGGCGTTGTTCGGGGTGGCGGCCTGGCGGGCGTGGCGAGGGCCCGCACGTGACCTGGCGCTCGTGATCGCCGGCCCGGCCGGGGTGGTGCTGGCGTACGTCGTCAGCGAGGTGGTCAAGCTCATCGTCCGGGAGGACCGGCCGTGCAGGGGCGGGGTGGCGACGATCGCCGCCTGCCCGCCCCTGGACGACTGGTCGTTCCCCAGCAACCACTCCGTGATCTCGGCGGGCGCGGCGGCCACGCTCGTGCTGGTCTGGCGCGCGCTGGCCTGGGTGGTGTTCCCGCTGGCGGCCGTCATGGCGTTCTCGCGGGTGTTCGTCGGCGTGCACTATCCGCACGACGTCGCCGCGGGCTTCGTGCTCGGGCTGGTGCTCGCGCCGTTGTTCGCGCTGCTGGCGGTGGGAGCGGTCACCCCTGCGGTCAGGCTCGCGCGAAGCCGTCTGTCGCCGCGATGAGCCGGTCCAGGATGCCCGGCTCGGAGTAGGCGTGCCCCGCGTCGGGCACCACGTGGAACTCGGCCTCGGGCCAGGCCTTGTGCAGCTCCCAGGCGGTGGCCATGGGCGTGCAGGCGTCGTAGCGGCCCTGCACGATCACCGCGGGGATGTGCCGGATCTTGCCGACGTCCCTGATGAGCTGCTCGGGCTCGAACCAGCCGCCGTGGTGGAAGTAGTGGTTCTCGATCCTGGCGAAGGCGACGGCCATCTCCTCCTCGCCGAACTCCGCCACCCGCTCGGGATCCGGCAGCAGCGAGACCGTGGCCCCCTCCCACTGCGCCCACGCCCTGGCCGCCGCCAGCCGCTCCTGCGCGTCGTCGCCCTCCAGCCGGGCTCTGAACGCCGCGATCAGGTCGCCGCGCTCCTCGACGGGGATCGGCGCGACGTAACGCTCCCACAGGTCGGGGAACAGCTGGGCGGCGCCCTCGTGGTAGAACCACCTCAGCTCCTGGGGCCGCAGGGTGAAGATCCCGCGCAGCACCAGCTCGGTCGTCCGCTCAGGATGCGTCTGGGCGTACGCCAGCGCCAGCGCGCTGCCCCACGAGCCGCCGAACACCTGCCAGGCGTCGATGCCCAGGTGCTCGCGCAGCCGCTCCATGTCGGCCACCAGATGCCACGTCGTGTTGGCGGCGAGGTCGGTGGCGGGGTCGGAGGCGTGCGGCCGGCTGCGGCCGCAGTTGCGCTGGTCGAACAGGACGATCCGGTACAGCTCGGGATTCCACTGCCGCCGGTGCTTCGCACTGCACCCGCCGCCGGGGCCACCGTGCAGCATGACGGCGGGTCTGCCCTCCGGGTTGCCGCAGACCTCCCAGTAGATCTGGTTGCCGTCGCCCACGTCGAGCAGGCCGGAGTCGTACGGTTCGATGGGCGGGTACAGAGTTCTCATGCCACCCGATCCTGCCATTTCACGCCCACGTGTGGCGGGTCAGGAACGACCGGTCGCCGGTCGCGTACTCGTGGAACACCTGCCGCACCTGCGCCAGGTCCGGCACCGTCGTGCTGACGAGCGTGCCCTCTTTGTACTCCAGCTCGTAGCCGGGGGAGACCTGCAGGAAGTGCCGGCCGAAGTTCACCAGGGCGGCGAACGGGTTCTGCGGGGAGAGCGTGCCCAGCACGTCGTGCACCAACGCCAGGTCGGGGTCGTGGACGACCATGCCGTCGCCCGTGTGCAGCTGCATGCCCTCGTAGACGCCCAGCGGCGCCACGTTGTGCACGAGGTCGCGCTGAGGGTCGTAACAGACCAGCCCGTGCGCCCGCGCGATGGTGAACACCTTGGCGGACAGCTCGTCCATCGTGTCGAGGTCCATCGTCACCAGCACGTGGCCCGGATAGGCCGTGATCCGCCCGGGCAGCTCCTTGGCGACGGCCGGCACGTCACCTCCGCCGGGCTCGCTCCGCTTGACCGCCAGGTAGGTGGCGCGCGCCTGGTCCCTGCCGATCGGCTCAGGCTCGTCCCAGACCATCAACTCAACGCTCATCCGTCCATCTTGTCGGACCGCCGCCGCGCCCGCGCATCGGGTGGGCGCGGCGCACCCTTTTGACCTGGGTGAACGTTCAGCGGAGTAATGAAGAGGCGATGGGGGGAAGGTAGAAGGTCATCACTGGGGTCCGGGCTTGTCCGGGGGAGCAGGGGAACAGAACATGGGGAGAGACCGCAAGGGAGCCTCGATGATCGAGATCTGGCCGGGAGACCCCTATCCACTCGGGGCGACCTATGACGGCGCGGGCACCAACTTCTCGCTCTACACCGAGGTCGCCGACAAGGTCGAGCTGTGCCTGTTCGACGAGGACAACACCGAGTCCAGGGTGCCGCTCACCGAGGTGGACGGGTTCATCTGGCACGGCTACCTGCCGGGGATCGGCCCGGGTCAACGCTACGGCTACCGCGTCCACGGGCCCTACGATCCGGCGCACGGGCTGCGGTGCAACCCGGCCAAGCTGCTGCTCGACCCGTACGCGATGGCCATCGAGGGCGGGGTGCGCTGGCACGAGGCGGTGTACGGCTACCGCTTCGGCCAGCCGGACACCAGGAACGACCTCGACTCCGCCCCCTACGTGCCGCGGTCCATCGTGATCAACCCGTTCTTCGGGTGGGGGCACGACCGGCCGCCCGCGAGGCCGTACCACGACACCGTGATCTACGAGGCTCACGTGCGGGGGCTGACGATCTGCCACCCGAAGATCCCCAGGCATCTGCGCGGCACGTACGCGGCACTGCACCACCCGGAGATCCTCGACCATCTGACGAAGCTGGGCGTGACGGCCCTTGAACTGATGCCGGTGCACCAGTTCGTCACCGACCACATCCTGGAGCAGCGGGGCCTGTCCAACTACTGGGGTTACAACTCGATCGGGTTCTTCGCGCCGCACAACCGCTATTCCAGCCAGGGGCAGCGCGGCGGGCAGGTGCTGGAGTTCAAGGCGATGGTGCGGGGCCTGCACGAGGCGGGCATCGAGGTCATCCTGGACGTCGTCTACAACCACACCGCCGAGGGCAACCATCTCGGGCCGACGCTGGGGTTGAAGGGCATCGACAACCCCGACTACTACCGGCTGGTCGAGAACGACAAGCGCTACTACGTCGACACCACCGGCACGGGCAACAGCCTGCTCATGCGCTCGCCGCACGTCCTTCAGATGCTCATGGATTCGCTGCGCTACTGGGTCATCGAGATGCACGTCGACGGGTTCCGCTTCGACCTGGCCTCGACGCTGGCGCGGGAGCTGCACGAGGTCGACCGGCTGAGCTCGTTCTTCGACCTGGTGCAGCAGGACCCGGTGTTGTCGCAGGTCAAGCTGATCGCCGAGCCGTGGGACGTGGGTCCCGGCGGCTATCAGGTGGGCAACTTCCCGTCGCGGTGGACGGAGTGGAACGGGCGCTACCGCGACACGATCCGCGACCTGTGGCGCGGGCAGGCGGCCACGATGCCGGAGTTCGCCTCCCGCTTCACCGGGTCGAGCGACCTCTACCAGGCCGACAGCCGCCGCCCCGCCGCCTCGATCAACTTCGTCACCTGCCACGACGGCTTCACCCTGCAGGACCTCGTCTCGTACGACGGCAAGCACAACGAGGCCAACAAGGAGGGCAACCGCGACGGCACCGACGACAACCGCTCGTGGAACTGCGGCGCGGAGGGCCCGGCGGACGACGCCGTCGAGGCGCTGCGCGAGCAGCAGAAACGGAACTTCCTCACCACGCTCTTCCTCTCCCAGGGCGTGCCGATGCTCTCGCACGGCGACGAGCTGGGCCGCACGCAGCAGGGCAACAACAACGGCTACTGCCAGGACAACGCGCTGACCTGGGTCGACTGGTCGGACGTGCGGGCGAACCGGCTGATGCTGAAGTTCACCCAGAGCCTGGCCGAGCTGCGCAAGCGACATCCCGTCTTCCGCCGCAGGAGGTTCTTCTACGGCAAGCCGGTACGCGGGCTGAGCGACATCGCCTGGTTCACCCCCTCGGGGGAGGAGATGACCGACAGCGACTGGAACGTGGGCTACGCGAAGTCGCTGGCCGTCTTCCTCAACGGCGACGCCATCACCGAGCCCGACCGGCGCGGCCGCCCGATCAGGGACGACTCGTTCCTGCTGCTGTTCAACGCGCACCACGACACGCTCCAGTTCACGATCCCCAAGGACTACGGCGAGATGTGGCACACAGAGATCGACACGGCCATGCCCATCGACGTGGGCGCGCGGATGTGCCAGGCGGGCGAGGCGGTCGCGGTGCCGGGCCGCAGCGTACAGGTGCTGCGCCGTGTCTAGGCCCACGTCGACCTACCGGTTGCAGCTGACGCCCGACTTCGGGTTCGCCCAGGTGGCGGAGATCGCCGGCTACCTGCGCGACCTCGGCGTGAGCCACGTCTACCTGTCGCCGGTCCTGCAGTCGACCCCGGAGTCGCGCCACGGCTACGACGTCACCGACCACTCCAGGATCAGGGACGAGTTCGGCGGGGCGACCGGGTTCAGGGAGATGGCCCAGCACCTGGCCGCGCACGACCTGGGCGTGGTCGTGGACATCGTGCCCAACCACATGAACACGGTGAACGCGCAGTTCTGGTCGGTGCTGAAGGACGGGCCCGCCTCGCCGTACGCGCGGTGGTTCGACATCGACTGGGTCGACGGGACGGTGGCGCTGCCCGTGCTGGGGGACGACGTCGAGCCCGTCGTCGACGGCGACGTGCTGCGCTACCACGAGCACGCCTTCCCCCACCCCGGCCACTATCGGCTGGTCGGCTGGCGCGAGGGCCCCGGCTACCGGCGCTTCTTCGACGTGTCGTCGTTAATCGGGCTGCGGGTCGAGGATCCCGCGGTGTTGTTCGCCACGCACGAGGTGATCTTCTGGCTGCTCGACGAGGGGCTGGTGGACGGCCTGCGGGTCGACCATCCCGACGGGCTCGCCGACCCGCGCGGCTATCTCGAACGGCTGCGCAGGCGCGCGGGCAGCGCGTGGACGGTCGTGGAGAAGATCCTCATCGGTCCCGAGCGGTTGCCGGACGACTGGGCCTGCGACGGCACCACCGGCTACGACGTGCTCAACCGCGTCAACGGCCTGTTCGTCGACCCGGCGGGCAAGGAGCCGCTCGTCCGGCTCTTCAGCGAGCGGACCGGGCAGCCGGCGGACTACCGTCCGGTGATGGCGCGGGCCAAGCGCGAGGTGCTCGACCTGTTCTTCGGCTCCGAGGTGGAGCGGCTGGCCAGGGCCGCCTCCTGCGATCCCGCCGCCGTGCGCGAGCTGCTCGCCGCGATGCCGGTCTACCGCGCGTACATCGTGCCGGGGGAGGAGCCCCCGCCCGAGTCCGTCGAGATCGTCGAGATGGCCGCCGAGGCGTGCTCTCCCGCCGTGCGCCCCCTCGTCCGCGAGGTCCTGTACGGCTCCGCCGAGGCGATCATCCGCTTCCAGCAGACCTGCGGCCCGGTCATGGCCAAGGGCGTCGAGGACACGGCGCTCTACCGGTGGTACCCGCTGGCCTGCCTCAACGAGGTGGGCGGCGAGCCTGACGTGTTCGGCGTCCCGGTGGAGGACTTCCACGACTTCTGCGCGGGGTTGTGGCCGTACACGATGACCACCCTGTCCACGCACGACACGAAACGGTCGGAAGACGTGCGGGCCCGGCTGTCGGTGTTGTCGGAGCTGCCGGAGGAGTGGGCCGCCGCCGTGTCGGAGTGGTCGTCGGCGCTGAGCTTCGACCCGTGCCTCGACTACCTGGCCTGGCAGAACCTGATGGCGGCGTGGCCGATCTCGGCCGAGCGGTTCACGGACTACCTGCTGAAGGCCGCTCGCGAGGCGAAAACCGCCATCTCCTGGGTGAATCCGGATCCGTCTTACGAGCGGAAGTTGCGGGACTTCGCTGAGGCGGCCGTGCGGCTGCCCGTGGGGGAGTTCACCGCGCGCATCGAGCCGTACGCGATGTGCAACTCCCTTGGGGCCAAGCTCGTCCAGCTCATGATGCCCGGCGTGCCCGACGTCTACCAGGGCAACGAGATCACCGACTTCTCGCTGGTCGACCCGGACAACCGGCGTCCGGTGTCCTTCCCGCCCAAGCCCGTGACCGCATGGGACACGGCCAAACAGCTGGTGACCACCCAGGCGCTGCGGCTGCGCCGGCGGCTCGGCGGCGCGGGGGCGTACCTGCCGCTGCCGGCGGAAGGGCGGGCGGCGGAGCACGTGATCGCCTTCGCCAGGGGCGGGGAGGGCTCCGGCGAGCGGCCGCGCGCGGTCGCCGTCGCCACCCGGCTCCCCGTACGCCTGGCCGCGACGGGCTGGGGCGCCACGACGCTGACGCTGCCCACGGGGGTCTGGCGCGACCTGCTCACCGGCGTTCGGCACACCGGGCGCATTCCGCTCGCGCACCTGCTCGGTCAGTATCCGGTCGCACTCCTGGAGAGACATGATCTTTGAGGTCTGGGCGCCGAAAGCCACGGCAGTCGAGGTGGACGTCATGGACGGGCGCCGGGCGATGTCCCCCGGCGAGGGGGGATGGTGGTCGGCCGACGTGGCCGAGGCGGGCCACGGCACGACGTACGCCTTCCTGGTCGACGGCGACGGGCCCTACCCCGACCCGCGCTCGCGCCGCCAGCCCGAGGGCGTCTTCGGGCCGAGCGCCGTCTACGACCACGACCGCTTCCTCTGGTCCGACCACGACTGGAAGGGCCGCGACCTGCGCGGGGCGGTGATCTACGAGCTGCACGTCGGCACGTTCACGCCGGAGGGCACGTTCGCGGCGGCCGTGGAAAAGCTGGAGCACCTGGTCGAGCTCTGCGTCGACTTCGTGGAGATCATGCCGGTCGCTCCCGTACCGGGCGGGCGCAACTGGGGCTACGACGGGGTCGACCTGTACGCGGTCAACGAGACGTACGGAGGGCCCGACGGGCTCAAGACGTTCGTGGACGCGTGCCACCGGGCGGGGATCGGGGTCATCCTCGACGTCGTCTACAACCACCTCGGGCCGTCGGGGAACTTCCTGCGGCCCTTCGGCCCGTACTTCGCCGGATTTGAGGGAAGCTTCTGGGGCGAAGCGGTCAACCTGGACGGGCCCGGCTCCGACGAGGTGCGGCGCTACTTCATCGGCAACGCGGTGCAGTGGCTGCGTGACTTCCACATCGACGGGCTGCGGCTGGACGCCGTGCACGCGCTGCACGACAAGCGCGCCAGACACCTGCTGGCCGAGCTGTCGGAGGAGGTGGACGCGCTGGCGTGCTTCGTCGGCAGGCCGCTGACGCTGATCGCCGAGTCCGACCTCAACGACCCCCGCATGGTGCGCCCGCTGGAGGCCGGCGGGCTCGGCATGACGGCGCAGTGGGACGACGACGTCCACCACGCCCTGCACTGCGCGGTGAGCGGCGAGTCCCACGGCTACTACCGGGACTTCGCGCGGCTGCCCGCGCTGGCCAAGGCGCTGACGTCGGGAGTGGTCCACGACGGGTCCCACTCCAGCTTCCGCGGGCGCTCACACGGGCGCTCCTACGCGGGCGTCCCCGGACACCGGCTGGTCGCCTGCCTGCAGAACCACGACCAGATCGGCAACCGGCCGCAGGGCGACCGGCTGCCGATGTCCGCGCTCAAGCTGGGCGCAGGGCTGCTGCTGACCTCGCCGTTCACCCCCATGTTGTTCATGGGCGAGGAGTGGGGGGCGCGCTCGCCGTTCCTGTTCTTCTCCGACCACGTCGAGCCCCGGCTGCGCGAAACCGAGGCGGCGCGGCGCGAGCGGGAGTTCGAGGGGTTCGGGTACGCGTGGAACGCGCCGGACCCCTCCGAGGAGGAGACGTTCCTGCGCTGCAAACTCGACTGGGGCGAGGTGAAGGAGGAGGCGCACTGGTCGCTGCTGTGCTGGTACCGCGACCTGATCGCGCTGCGCAGGGCCCTGCCCGAACTGTCGGACCCGCGGCTCGACCGGGTGCGCGTGCAGACGGACCCGCACGGCACCTGGCTGATCATGTGGCGGGGGTCGCTGGCCGTACTCGTGAACTTCGCCACGGACTCGGTGACGCTGCCCCTCACGCCGGGCACGATCGTCCTGGCCTCGGACGAGCCGGTGGCGGCCGATGGGGAGGGTGTGCGCCTGCCGGGCCAGTCCCTGCTGATCTGCCGCCCGCTTGCACCCCCGGAGGCATGAGAGTACGGACAGGCGGTGTGAGGGTAGCGCATGAAAGGGGGGACCTACGAAGGCGCAGGCCCCCTAACGGTGGTGCTGGTCAGAAGTCGAACTCTCCGTGGGACACGCCGTCCTTGAAGGCAGCCCACTCCGCTGCGGTGAACACAAGAGCCGGGCCACCGCGGTTCTTGCTGTCTCTCACGGCGACGCGACCGCCGCTGAGGGGAGCTACCTCCACGCAGTTGCCACCGGTCCCCCCACTGGCCAGAGCCTTGCGCCACGTGGCAGTCGCCAACTCCTCTTCAGGGGCCATTCTCCATCACTTCCCAGATGATCTTCTTGGTCTCGTACGTTGGCTGTGCCAGGCCGGACAGGAACTCCCATCGTTCGGACAGGCAGTGGACCATGTCTGGATGATTGGCGACCTCTCCACTCTCCGCATTCTCGAGGAACCCCACGGTCTCCGTGTCGTCCTGTGCGATCACGAAGGGAGCGATCAGACCTGCCGTCGCTCCGGAGGACAAGGGGACAACCCGCACGGTAATACACGGACGGGTCATCATGTCCAGCAGATACCGGAGTTGCGCCCGCATCACCTCACGGCCGCCGACCTGCCGGCGCAAGGCGCTTTCGTCCAGAATGAAGGAAGTGGCGGGAGGGTTCGGCCTTGACAGGATGGCCTGACGTTGTAGCCGGATCTTGACGCGCTTCTCCGCTTCCGGGGGTATCGCGTTCGGTTCGCCGTTGAAAATGGCCCGCGCGTAGTCCCCGGTCTGGAGAAGACCTGGGATCAGTGCCAGCTCGTAGGTTCTGATGACCCGCGCGCTCGCCTCGATGGCCGGCCACCGCCGGAACCATTTGGGCGCGAGTGACCTGATGGCCGGAAGCAGCTCCAGCAATTCGCCGTCCAGCCCGAGGGCCTTCTCCAGGGCTCGGGTGAAACCCTCGGTTGGTGACCTGGTGCCTCGTTCCACGGCCCCCACGAGGCTTTCGCTGGCAGGGAGAAGCATTGCGAGTCCGGCATGCGTAAGACCTTTGGCTGTCCGATAATTGCGCATTCGTTGCCGATATTCCTCCCTGGTGGCTTCGGCTGATTTGACGTGATATTCCGCCATGTCTTGCCTTCCCTCGGCCTTGCGTACATCCCCACGTACATATTGAACACAAGTTGTGAGTACGTTGGCGGGGAGTTTCCGTGGATATCCACGACGGCCGGAGGTCATGCTGGGGATCCCTAGCCGCACAGACGTGCTTCGGCATGTAGGTTTCGAGGTGATTCCATGCAGGTGGCAACCCGGGCTCCGAAATTCGGACGGCACACGTTCGTAATCGGGCGGGCAGATTCCCGGCGCATCCCTGCCAGAGCGAGGGACCTGATCACGGGCTGGGTGGGAACACGGCACCCGCGCGTCGACGATCTGAGGTTGATCGTTGACGAATTGGTCACCAACGCCATCGAGTACGGCATGAGCGACGAGCATCGATGGGTGCGGATAAGCCTATTCATGGAACACGACGGATTCATTCTCTCGGTCGCCGATCCGGGTCATGGCGAAACAGTCCCGGCGCTACGGGAGCCGGATGACGACGGAGGGCGTGGTCTTCTGATCGTGGACAGGATGACGTGCGGCAACTGGGGTCACTACGTCAACGGCGTGAACGAGCGCGTGGTGTGGGCTCTGCTGCGTTGATGTCGTGCCACGGCGTGGTTCCGCGCGTGGACGTCCGCTGTTCTGTGGACAACCCTGCGTCATCCACAGAACGTCGCTCTACTTGCCACAGGGTTCCCGGCCTCATCGATCCTGAGCGCCTCACCGTTTCGATACGTCCGGAGGTCGCCATGAAGATCACCCTGCCCCTGCCCCGCGCGCTGACGTCCCGGTTCGTCGTGGCCATGGAGCACCTGCGGTTCGACGTCGACGCGTTCCTGCCCTGGCGCGTCGCCGGCCCTCACAGGAAGGCCGTGGTCAGCGCCATGCGCAGCCGGGCCCTGACCGCGACGTACCATCCGACCCCGTGGAAACCGACCGGCGCCAACCTCGGCGACGAGGAGAGGCGTCGCCTTCGGCGGGCGAAACATCATGTCGTGGTGTCCGCCACGGCGCCCCCGCACCTGCTGCCCGCGAGTGCGCAGGCGGCCAGGGCCGCGGCCAGAGCCCTGGCGCGCGAGTGCGACGGGCTGCTGATCGACCCCTTGACCGGTGCCGCCATCCTCACCTGCGGGCAGTGCGCCGGCGAGCCTGCGACGTTCCACCTCAACGACGACTGGCTGGCCTGGGACGTCCGCACCCACGAGGTCGCCGCCTGCGCGCCCTGGGATTCCGGTGACAGCTCCTGCCTCCGGGTGACCTCGCGCGGCCTGTGCCGCTTCGCCCTGCCCGAGATCACCCTTGACGGCGCCGCCTGCGCTCACAACCTGTGCGCCACCAACCTCCTGCGTACGGTGGCCAGCCGCCTGGTCGCCGACCACCTGGCCCACCTCACCGCCCATCCGGAGGCAACCGAGCGCCGGATCGACGACTTCCTCCAGATCCAGCCGTGCGACCAGCCCGACGGCGGTCTCCCCTTCGGCGTCCGGCTGACCCCTTACGAGGCCGACGCCGTGAGCCCCACGGGCGTCCGGCGGTTGAAGGTCGGTCCCGCGCCCGGCACCGGCCAGATCACCTGCCTCAAGGTCGGGCCGCCCCTGGGCTTCACCGGCTCCACCAACGACTGGCTCTGCGCCACCCAGGGCCCCGCCCACGCCTCCCTGGCGGGCATGCACCCTCCGTCCTCCACCCTCGCCGCGTGACGACCCTCGCCGGGTGGCCTGGCTGTGGCGGGTCAGCGGCTGAGGATCTGGCGCATGACCCTCTCCAAGGTGGCTGCCGGGTCCTCGACGGGGTCGGGCGAGCGCCAGGCCACATATCCGTCGGGCCGGACGAGTACGGCGCCGCCCCTGTTGACGCCGTACACCTCCTGGAAGCGTCCCTTCACGTCCATGAGCTCGGCATCGACGAGCAGCCGCGTGAGCTGCACGCCGAGCCGTTCCTTGACCTGGCGGCCGGCGTCCACCCAGGCCTGGCCCTCCTCCTTGGCGGCCAGCAGCACGAAGCCGGAGCCGAACAGGTCGATGGTGGAGATGCGCTGCCCCTCCCAGTCGAGCACCACGTGCGGGGCCCGGCTGCCGGGGCGCCCTTGCGGGACGCGGGGATCCTCCAGGATCGAGCCGTCGTCGCCGGGTTCGTTCAGGATCGCCGTGGAGTGATAGCGGTGTCCGATGAGCCAGGCCGCGGGGTCCTCGAGGGGCTCCGGATAGCCCTCGCGGGCGCCGGGAGGCATGCGGACGCCCAGGTTGGCGAGCTGGGCGTCGGCGGTCATGGCGCCGATGGGGCGGCGTTCGGCGTCGTACGTGTCGAGGAAGTCCGGACCGGCCTGGCCCGTGACCACCAGCCACAGCCGCCAGGCCAGGTCGCAGCCGTCCTGGAGCGCCGTGCTGCCGCCCTGCCCGCCGGTGGGCGGCATGGTGTGGGCCGCGTCGCCGGCGAGGAACACCCGGCCGGCCCGATAGGTGTCGGCGAGCACGTGCCCCAGGGCGAACGTCGTCTTGTCCAGGATGCGCACGTCGAGATCCGGCCGCCCGGTCGCGATCCGCACCAGCTCGACGCAGCGCTCGTCGGTGAAGTCGGCCGCGCTCTCGCCGTCGGCGTGGTTGACGCCCAGCACGTGCGCCCCCACTCCGGTGCCGGTGAGGATGGCGCCGGTGAAGACGTCGTTCTGCAGATACCAGAGCGTGACCATACGGTCCTCGACGAGCCCGGTCAGGTCGGCGTCGAACATGATCGAGCACATGGTGCCCAGCTCGCCCTTGCCCGAGGTGGGCACGCCGAGCATCCGGCGTACGGGGCTGCGCCAGCCGTCGGCGGCCACCACGTAGTCCGCCCGCACGAGGCGCTCCCCGTCCTCGCCGCGGATCAGCGCCGTCACGCCGTCCTCGTCCTGGTCGAGCGAGACCAGCTCGGTGGAGAAGCGCAGGTCGGCGCCGAGCGCTTCGGCCCTGCGCCGCAACACCCGTTCGATCTCGGCCTGGGGTGCGCCCACGACGGCGACGGGGGTGATGTCGGTGAGGAAGGCCAGCTCCTCGGCCTCGTCCTCCATGATCATGTGAGGGTCCGGGTCGGCGAGGTCCTTGGCGATGGCGATGCGCAGGTTGTCGCCGATGCCCGCCCAGATGTCGCTCAGTTCCTGCTCGATGCCCGGCACGGGGCGGAGCAGCTCGATCGCCCGCGGTCCGACGCCGAAGGCCTTGGGCTGGATGGAGGTGTCCGGGTGCCGTTCGACCAGGATGACCGGCACACCCCGCCAGGCCAGGAGCGCCGCCGCGCTCAGCCCCGCATACCCGCCGCCGACCACGAGGATCGGCACCCGCTCTTGCTCCATTGCCCGCCACCTCCAGAACACGTACTATCGCGTTGACGGGCAACACGATATGTCGCGTCCCAGGCGATGGTCAAGATATATCTCGAAATGATCCGGCTGTAGCGATCATTTCGCGCCGAGCAACCGGAGCAGGCTGACGCGGAGAGCCTCGTCGGCCTCCGCGGCGGACAGGCGTCCGGCGGTCCGTTCTTCGCTCGCGGCGTGGCTCAGCGTGATGGTGGCCGCGACCAGCCAGTCCGGTGGGAGGCGATCGTCGAATTCCCCGGTCCGCAGGCCGCGCTCGATGACGCGCTTGAGCCGGTCGGCGACCGCCGTGTGCCGCGCCTGGTCCTCTCCTGGAGGAACGGGCAGCGTGCTGAGCTTCTGCATCAGCGCGGGATGGCGCCCGGCCGTCCTGGCGCCGGCGTCGATCAGCCGCAGCAGCGCGTCGGCGGCCGGCCCTGTGTCGAGGTCGGCGGCGTCCATCTCGTCCACGGTCTCCTCGGTGAGCCGGTCGAGCACCGCCGCCAGCAACCGCTGGCGCGAGGGGAAGTGGGCGTAGACGGTCTGGCGGGTCACGCCCGCGGCGGTGGCGATGGCGTCGACGCTGGCGTCGGGCCGGGCGTTGAGCAGCCGGATCGCCGCGTCCAGGATGACCGCCCTGCTGCGTCGGGCGTCGGCACGGCGAGTGCGGCCCGGGGGTGAACTCATTTCTTACACCTTGCCAAAGTTAACCACTTGTGCATAGCTTACATCCTGTCAAAGTTATCGCGGACAGGAGTCCCCATGCGTCCATTGAGCGACAGCAACCCCGCAGAGTTCATCACGGAGTTCTTCACCTCCCTCTCCGAAGAGCTCCTGCGCGACGACGAGGATCCAGCGGCGATCGTGGACCGCTACCACACAACGGACATCATCGAGATAGCCGACGGCCACCGGATGGACCGGGACAAACTCATTGCGCACACCCGCCCGGTGCGCAAGAACCGGCCCAGCAGCCGTATGGAGGTGCACGAAGCAGTGGCGGACGGCGACCGGATCGCCGCGCGCTACACGTTGCACGTGCAGCAGCGCAAGAAAGAGTTCGCCATGGAGGTGTACTTCTTCGGGCAGTTCACCGAGGACGGGCGGATGCGCAGGGCACACATGCTCACCCGCACCGTCCCCGCAGGAGGAAAGGCCGACCAGGCGACGGCGCTCAGCGACCAGGAGGCGCCGGCGTGACCACCAGCACCTACACCGTGATCGGCATGGCGTGCGGGCACTGCGCGGACGCCGTCACCGAGGAACTCGAACGTGTCCCCGGCGTCACCGCCGTGAGAGTGGACGTCGAGGCGGACCGGGTCACGGTGACCAGCGACCGGGAGCTGGACCTCGCGCATGTGCGCGCCGCCGTCGAGGAGGCGGGCTACGAGCTCACCGACCCCCGTGCCTAGCGCGCAAGCGCACGTCTGGGCCGGGCCGCGGCTGTTCCGCCGCCGGTGTTCATCGCAGGGTGAGTGGGGTCTCGGATTCGACGTGGGTCAGCTTCTCCGGATTGCGGACGTAGTAGAGGCCGGTGATGCGGGCGTTCTCAACGCGGACCGCCAGGGCGCCGTCGATCTCGCCGTCCACGCGTACGAGGAGTGCCGGGTTGCCGTTGACGACGGTGGGGTCACAGGCGAGGGAGACGTCGGCCTTGCCCAGGCCGCCGACGATGAAGCGGACCACCTTCTCGGAGCCCGTAATGGGCCGCGGTGTTTGCTGCTTGGCGCCGCCGCCATCGGCGATGAGGACGACCTGCGGGGCGAGTACGTCGAGCAGCCCCTGCAGGTCCCTGGTTTCGAGCGCTCGCTGGAACGACTCCAACACCGCTCGTGTCTGGCTCGGGGAGACCGCCTGACGAGGGCGGCGGGCATCGACGTGCCGGCGGGCACGATGCGCGATCTGGCGGACGGCCGCGGGGCTCTTGCCGACGGCGGCCGCGATCTCGTCGTAGCCGACGTCAAAGGCCTCGCGCAGCACGAACACGGCGCGCTCGGTAGGTGACAGCGTCTCCAGGACAATCATGAGCGCCATCGAGACGCTCTCAGCGAGCTCGATGTCCTGAGCCACATCCGGCGAGGTGAGCAACGGCTCAGGCAGCCAGGGCCCGACGTAGGCCTCCTTACGGAGCCTTTTTGTGCGAAGCCGGTTGAGCGACTGCCGGGTCGTGATCCGGACCAGGTAGGCGCGCTGGTCGCGCACCTGGCCCACGTCGACCTTGACCCACCGCAGCCAGGTTTCCTGCAGGACGTCTTCTGCGTCGGTCGCCGACCCGAGCATCTCGTAGGCGACGGTGAAGAGCAGTTTGCGGTGGGCGACGAAAGCTTCGGTCGCCGGGTCAGTGGCAGGATCGCTCATATCTGGCTCCCTCCTCTTCGTGGCCGGCCCTGGCCGCCGGACGCCTTGAAGCTGCTCATTCAGCGGGTGGCCAGCGCCTCGCCGCGCTTTGCCTGCAGCAACTGCTGGCGCTTGTCATCTTTGAACCACCAGGTGAACGCTCCTGGCTTACGTCCCTCGCGCGCCAGCTCCTTGACCATGCCCCTGCAACTGCCCTCCTTGATCATCGCGCCAAGGCGACCACCGATGGAGAACCTGTTCACGGTGTCGTCCCTGGAGGCGAGCTGGGCGGTGGCGACACGACGACCCAGGGCGATGCACTGGCCGAAGTAGCCCACGTTGATGGCCCCAGGCTGCTCGCCCGCGATCCGGCTGAGCACCGTGTCGGCGGCGTGCGCACCCAGCGGACGAGCGGTCTGGCAGCTCATCCGCAACGGCAGGTCCGACGGTGCCGCCGAATCCCCGGCCGCGACGATGCGCGCATCATCCACGCTGGTCAACGTCTCATCCGTAAGGAGACGGCCCACGGCGTCGGTGCTCAGCCCGCTGCGCGCGGCCAGGTCCGGCACGCCGAACCCTGCGGTCCAGATGGTCACCTCGCTCGGCAGTTCGCGGCCGTCACCGAGCTGCACGGTGTCGTGCGTCACCGCCGTCACCTTCGCCTTGGGCCCGACGAGCACGGTCACGCCGAGTCTGGCCAGCTGCTTGGCAACCGAGCGCCGAACCCGGGGATGCAGGTACGGGCCCAGCATCCCGCCGCACACCAGAGTCACGGTCCGGTTGGCCTCCGCCAGCTCTGCAGCGGTCTCGATACCAGTCGGACCACCCCCGACCACCGTCACCGCAGCCGTTGCAGGTGCGGCGTCGATGACCGGCCGCAGCCGCTGTGCCTCTTCCAGGGTGGCGATCGGGTAGGCGAACTCGGCCCCTCCGGGCACACGCGGGTGGGCGCTGCCGCTGCCCACGGCGTAGATCAGATAGTCGTAACCGACCGTACCGCCGCTCGCCAAGCTCACACAGCGCCCGGCCGCGTCGATCCTGGTCACGGTGTCGACCACCAGCCGGACGCCCCTGGCCAGGACGTCTTTATAGTCGACGACCGCGTCGTGGGACCCGCCCACCAGTTGGTGCAGGCGAAGCCGCTCGACGAAGGCCGGGTGCGGGTTGATCAGGGTCACGGTCACATCGTTACGCTGCGTCAAGCGGTTGGCCGCCATGACGCCGGCGTATCCGCCGCCGATCACGACCGCATCGATGCTCTCGGTCATGGTGCCTCTTTCGTTTCTCGGGGTTTGGCATCAAGACACCGAGTGACCGATCGTTGTAACAGCATGTGAGGCAGATCACACCATAAGAAATAGCCCCCTGAGTCTTTGTATCGCTGCGTGACGCCGGTCGCCGCGTGAAATGCGGGGCTGCCCTCCTGCCTGAGCCGCCGATGCGATGTGCTACCCGTAGCACTGCGCGAGGTGACGTCCATCAGGCTGAGGGACGAGTGGGGTTTCCGATTACCACGCCAGCGGCACAAACTCCCGGCAAACCGCCGCCGTCCGCGTTCAACCTCGTCTGTACGCGTTCGCCTGGGTGACCCCGGCCGCCCCCAGTGAGATCAGGAGAGATGGCGTTCCAGGGACTCCGGTTTGGACGTCATGCCGTCCGTGACACCCTCTCTGAGGTCGGCCTTCAGCACCAGGCTCACGCGGGGCGCGACCTCCGCCACCGCGTCCACCGCGCGCTTGACGACGTCCATCACCTCGTCCCACTCGCCCTCGATCGTGGTGAACATCGCGTCGGTACGGTTGGGCAGCCCGCTGGAGCGGACCACCTGGACGGCGCGGGCGACGGGCTCGGCGACCCCTTCGCCGACGCCCAGCGGGGTGATGGAGAATGCGACGATCACTACGTGCCTCCTGCGGTGAACGACCGATTCGAGCAGGAGCCGCTCAGTCGCTCCCGCTCCTCCGCGCCCGGCATGCCGGGGCTCTCGATCGTAGCGGCAGCTTCGCGAAGAGCCACGACGCCGTCGAACGCCGTGGCCGCCGCTGACCATGCCGCCGGACGTCACCCGTGGTCGTGCTCTTCTTCCTCTTCCTCGCTCGGCCCTTCGGACGGCTCCACGCCGAGCACGGCCTCACGCGGCTCGATCTCGGTGATGTGGTCGACGAGCTGCAGCACGTGGTCGGGCTCGATCAGCCACTGCAGCGCGGAGGCGCCGGAGTCGTCGGAGGAGACGAGCTCGGCCTGCTCGGTGCGCTCCTCCTCGGTGAGATCGGCGTCGGGGTGCCGGACCTCGGCCAGCGCCGCCGCCTGCAATGCGTCCACATCGAGCACCTCGACGGTCAGCTCGACCGTGAGACGCAGGAACTTCGGTTCATCACTCATGGCGATGATGTTAGGGGAGCTTCCACTCCACAGGCGTCGCACCTTGCTGAACGAGCGACTCGTTGGCGCGGCTGAACGGCCGCGAGCCGAAGAAGCCGCTGCGGGCCGACAGGGGCGAAGGGTGAGCGGACTCGACGCGCGGCACGTCGCCGAGCATCGGCGCCAGGTTGCGCGCGTCGCGGCCCCACAGGATGGCGACCATCGGCTTGTCGCGCGCGACGAGGGCGCGGATGGCCTGCTCGGTGACCTGCTCCCAGCCCTTGCCCCGGTGGGAGGCGGGCTTGCCGGGCATCACGGTCAGCACCCTGTTGAGCAGCAGCACGCCCTGCTCGGCCCACGGCGTGAGGTCGCCGTTGGCCGGCCGGGGCAGGCCGAGGTCGCTCTCCATCTCCTTGTAGATGTTGACCAGGCTGCCCGGCAGCGGCCGCACGTCGGGCGCGACCGAGAACGACAGCCCGACGGGGTGGCCGGGCGTGGGATAGGGGTCCTGGCCGACGATCAGCACCTTGACGTCGTCGAAGGGCTGGCTGAAGGCGCGCAGCACGTGCGCGCCGGCCGGGAGATATTGCCGGCCCTCCGCGATCTCCTTACGCAGGAACTCGCCCATCTGGGCGATCTGCGCGGCGACGGGCTCAAGCGCCCGCGCCCATCCGGCCTCGACGACTTCATGAAGGGGACGACCAGCCATGGCCGTGAAGCTTAGCCATGTCTGGTACGGCTTGCGGGCAAAACGCGGGCGCCCGCCGTACCGGAATGATCACATCGGTACGGCGGGCGCCCGCGAGGTCACTTGACCGAGCCGGCCATCATGCCCTGGACGAAGTACCGCTGGAACGCGAAGAACAGCACCAGCGGGATGATCAGCGACAGGAACGCGCCGGACGAGAGGATGTCGACGTTCGACCCGAACTGCCGCATCTGCGACTGCAGATATTTGGTCATCGGCTGGTTCCCGGTGTCGGCGAAGACCAGCGCGATGAGCATGTCGTTCCACACCCACAGGAACTGGAAGATGCCCAGCGAGGCGATGGCGGGCTTGCCCAGCGGGAAGACCACCGACGCGAAGATCTTCCACTCCGACGCGCCGTCCATCCGCGCCGCCTCCAGCAGCGAACTGGGGATGCCGACGAAGAAGTTGCGGAGCAGGAAGATCGCGAACGGCAGCCCGAACGCCACGTGGAACAGCACCACGCCGGCGATCGAGCCGAACATGTCGGCGGCGCCATAGAGGGACGCGACGGGGATCAGCGCGATCTGGATCGGCACGATCAGCAGCCCGACGACGACGAGGAACGCGGTGTCACGGCCGCGGAAGTCCATCCACGCGAACGCGTACGCCGCCATCGCCGCGATGCCGATCACCAGGACCGTGGTCGGCACCGTGATCAGCACGGTGTTCCAGAAGGATGCCGTGAAGCCGCTGCCCAGCAGGTTGGCGTAGTTGTCGATGGTCAGCTCGGCCGGCTTGGTGAAGATCGTCCACCAGCCCTCGGCGTTGTTGACCTCCGACGTCCGCATCGAGACGACGAGCAGGCCCAGCGTCGGCACCAGCCAGAAGATGCCGAGCAGCACCATCACGACCTGGACCGCCCCGCCGCCGAGACGGTCGACGAGCCTGCCGGCGAGGCTCCTGCGCGGCGCTCCCGCGTTCGTTCCGGTCGGCGCCGTGACCGTTGCCGTGGTCATGTGCCCCTCCCCGTCGGATCCCGCGGCGTCCGGCGTGCCGGGCCTGTCGATGGGCTCGCTCACGTGTCCTCCCTCCTGAACCTGCGGATGTTCATGATCATGAAGGGAAGGACCAGGATGAGCAGGAAGATGGCCAGCGCGCTGCCCAGGCCCTGGTTGTTGCCGCCGCCGAACGACACGCGCCACATCTCCAGCGCGACCACGTTCGCCTGGGGCTGGACCGAGGCCGGCGCGATGATGAAGACCAGGTCGAACACCTTCAGCGTATTGATGATCATCGTCACGAAGACGACGAGCAGCACGGGCGAGAGCAGCGGCACCGTGATCTTGCGGAACACCTGCCACTCGCTCGCGCCGTCGATGCGGGCCGCCTCCAGCGCGTCACGCGGGATCGCCGCCAGCCCGGCCGCGATCAGCACCATGGCGAAGCCGGCCCACACCCAGACGAACGCGCCGATGATCGCCGGGGTGATGAGCGTGGGGCCGAGCCAGCTCAGCCCGCCGTAGGCGGCCTCGAAGTTCGACTCGGGCAGCCGTACGACGTAGGAGCCGGCGGGCAGCCCCTCGAAGCTGAAGGAGCCGTCGTCGGCCGTCGTCGTGGTCGCGGCGACCTGGCCGTCGCGCACCGCCTCGACGGCCATGCCGGGCAGGCCCTTCTCGGCGGTGTCGACCGCGTTGTTCGTGCCCCCGCCTCCGGGGGTGAAGTCGAACCACACGGTGCCCGAGAGCCCGTCGCCGGCCGCGGGGGCCTTGGCGGGCTGGGCGTCGCCCGGCACCAGCTCCGGCTTGACGCCGACGATCGGCATCAGCACGGGCCGGCCTGCCTGGGCGGGCTGCTTGGTGACGACCGCGCCGCCCTGCTCGGCGACCGGAGACTCGTCGCCCCCGCGTGGGCGGGCCTCCGGGTAGCCCTGCGAGGAGGAGAACGTGTCGTGCACCGTGGTGAGCACGGCGTTGGCCAGGCCCTTGTCGGGGCTCTCCTCGTAGACGAGCCGGAAGATCACGCCGGCCGCCATCAGCGAGACGGCCATCGGCATGAACACGATCAGCTTGAACGCCGTCGCCCACCTGATCCGCTCGGTCAGCACCGCGAAGATCAGGCCGATCGTGGTGACCACGATGGGCGCGACCACCACCCAGATCAGGTTGTTGCGGATGGTGGTGAGGGTGCCGGCGTCGGTGAAGATCGTGGTGTAGTTGCCCAGCCCCACGAATCCGGTGCCCGTCGCGTCGAACAGGCTCCTGAAGATGGAGTAGGCGATCGGATAGATCACCCAGATGCCCAGCAGCAGCGCCGCGGGGAGGAGGAAGGCGATGGCGACCGCCGGGGAAGGGCCGAGGCGTCGCTTGCGTAGGGGGGTTTCAGCCGGTCCGGTGGAGGGCCCGCCCGCGGCGTTCGCGGGCGGGCCCTGCGGGCCGTCCAACCGTTCGGTCACGGCCTTACCTCTTTACTTCCAGGCCTTCTTGGCCTCGGCTTCGAGCGCCTCCTGGGCGCCCTTGACGTCGCTCGGGTCGCGCAGGAAGTCCTGCAGCACCTTCCACTCGCCCTTGCCGTCGGTGCCGCCGAACGCGCTCGGCGCCAGGTCGGACATGTCGTAGCGGACGGTGTCACCGGCCGAGACGATCGTCTGGCCGAGCTGCTTGGTCAGCTCGTCGGGGTAGTTGTCGGGGGAGACGTTCTTGTTGGGCGACAGGTAGCCGGGCAGCTTGGCCCAGACCTCGCCGCCCTCCTTGGAGGCCAGGAACTGCAGCAGGGCCATGGCGCCGGGGGAGTCCTTCATGGCCACCGCGACGTCGCCGCCGAGCACGACCGGGGCGGTGTCACCGACCTTGGGGAACGGGAAGTATTTCGCCTCCTCGCCGACCTTGGCGCCCGACTGGTCGGCCTCGACGGCCACGAAGTCGGCCTCGATGACCATGGCAGCCTTCTTGGTGCCGTAGACCTTGCTCACGCAGGTGGGGAAGTCGGTCTGCATGGTGCCGGAGACGCCGTCGACCAGGAACTCCTGCTTGCTCACGATCTGCTGGATCTTCTCCAGAGCGGTGGCCACGGTGGGGTCGGTCCACGGGATCTCGTGCTTGGAGAGCTTGTCGTAGTTCTCCGGGCCCGCGGTGGAGAGGTAGACGTTCTCGAACAGGTCGGTCAGCGTCCAGCCGGAGGCGCCGCAGAAGGAGAACGGCGGCGTGCCGGAGTCGGCGACGGTCTGCGCGGCCTTGACCAGCTCGTCCCAGTTGGTCGGCGCCTGTACGCCCGCGTCCTCGAACGCCTGCGAGCGATACCAGACCAGCGACTTGTGCGCCGCCTTGATCAGCACGCCGTAGACCTTGTCGTCGGCGGAGCCGAGCTCCTTCCAGTAGGGGGTGTAGTTGGTGTCGATCTCCTTGATGACGGCGTCGTTCAGCGGCTTGAGCGCGTCCTGGTCGGCGTACTGCTGGACCAGGCCGGGCTGCGGCAGGATCGCCACGTCGGGCGGGTTGCCGCCCTGGATGCGGGGGCCGAGGTAGGCGCCGGTGTCCTCGCCGGTGGAGGCGTAGGTGACCTTGGCTCCCGTCTTGTCGGTGAAGGCCTTGAGCACCTGCTCGAAGTTCTTCTGCTCGGCCCCGGTCCACTTGGCCGCGACCTCGAGCGTCACGCCTTCGAGCGTCTTGTCGCCGCCGGTGGCCGGCGCCGACCCCGAGGCGGCGGGCTCCGTCGTCGTCGGCGCGTTGCCGCAGGCGGCGACGGCTACCGCGAGCCCGGCCAGGATCGCTGCTGCTCTGCTTCTTCGCATGGCTGCCTCACTGGGTTCTGATGATCTCTTCGAGTTCGGACTTCATGGAGGCCGCGACGTCGTCGGCGGACTCGGTGGCAGGGTTGGCGAGGGCCTTGGCGACCGAACTGGCGATCACCAGGCTCAGCTGGTTGTAGTTGGCGCTGACCGGCCGTGGCTTGGCGGCGAGAATGCTCTCCTTGAGCACTGGCAGGTAGGGGAAGCGCTTGATGAGGGCGGGGTCGTCGTAGAGCTCGGTCCACACGGGCGGGAACGAACCCTCGGTGAGCACCCGGCGTTCGTTCTCCAGGCTCGTGAAATAGCGGATGAACTCCTGCGCGGTGTGCTGGTGCTTGGAGAAGGCGCTGACGGCCAGGTTGGCGCCGCCCAGCGTGCTCGACCCCGGCCCGTCGAGCCCGGGCAGCCTGGTCACCGCGACCTTGTCGCCCAGCTCGGCCTTCGCGGGGCCGTACGCGTGGGGCCAGTTGCGGGCGAAGGCCAGCCTGCCCTCCTGGAAGGCCAGGCGCGACTCCTCCTCCTTGTAGCTCAGCGACTCTTCGGGGATCCAGCCCTCGCGCAGCCCCTGGAGCAGGAAGCCGAGGGCGGTCGCGCCCTGGGCGGGGTCGAGGGTCACCTCTTTGCCGTCGCGGCTGACGATCTGGCCGCCGGCTGACTGCACGGCCTCGCTGAAGTTGACCGTGAGCCCTTCGTACGCCAGGAACTGCCCGGCATAGCCGTCTATGTCATGCTTTTTCGTGATCTTTCGTGCTTGGTCGCGAAGCTCGGCCCACGTCCTCGGCGGCTTGCCGACCAGGTCGGTCCGGTAGTAGAGCAGCCCCGCGTTGCTCGTGTAGGGGACCGCCCAGAGCTTGCCCTTGTAGACAGCCGTCTCCACGACCGGCGGCAGGAACCTGTCGAGCGGGAACAACCCGCGCTCCAGGGGGATGATCCAGCCGTTCTCCGCGAATTCGGCGGTCCACACCACGTCGAGCCCGAGCACGTCGTATCGGCTGCTCTGGGCCTGGAGGTTGGCCACCATCTGGGCGCGCTGCTCGTCGGCGGCCTCGGGCAGCTCCAGCAGCGTCACCTTCTCGGCCGGATGGGCCTGGTTCCAGCGGTCCAGCAGGGGCTGCAGGTATGCCGTGGTGTCGCGTCCGGTGGCGAACGTGATGGGCCCGGTGCCGCCCGTCCCCGTCGCGCCGCCGCCCTCGTCGCTCGCCGCCGCGCATCCGGCCGTGAGGACCACGGCCAGCAGGAGCACGAGCGGGCGGAGCACTGTTTCCTCCGGGTGTTCAGAGGGTTTACATACGTGTTAGGTAGATGCATTCATGTTATGCACAGCGGTAATCTGTAGGTCAACGGATATCTTCGTAACGCATGCGTAACACAGCGGGGAGGTGGGGCGGTGCGGCTTCACCTGCTGGCGCTCCTGGCCAAGGAGCCGGCTCACGGCTACGAGCTCAAACAAGCTCTCGAGCAGACCTTCGGCGGCGCCTACCCCTCCCCCAACATCGGCCAGATATACGTGACCCTCGGCAGGCTGGAGAAGGACGGCCTGGTCAGGGCGGTGGACGTCGAGCAGTCCAACCGGCCCAACAAGAAGGTCTACTACCTGACGGCCAAGGGCCGCGAGCACCTCACCACCTGGGTCGACGAGCCCACCGAGGGTCCCAGGGTGCGCGACGAGTTCTTCATGAAGCTCGTGCTCGCCCCGCTGACCGGCATCGCCGACCGCATGGCGCTGATCAACAGGCAGCGCCGCCACTACCTGTCGCTGATGAGCGACCTCAACGACCTCCTCGACCGCACCTCCCCGTCCGACCGGGTGGCGACGCTGCTCATCGAGGGCGCCATGCTCCACCTCCAGGCGGATCTTGACTGGCTCGAACGTTGCCAGGAGGATCTGGCATGAGCACCGTGCTGAAAACGGTCAATCTGGTCAAAATCTACCAGGATGGTGCCATTCCCGTGCCCGCCGTGCGCGGGGTGGATCTGCAGGTCGAGCCGGGCGAGTTCGTCGCCATCATGGGTCCGTCCGGCTCGGGCAAGTCCACGCTCGTCCACATGCTCGGCGGGCTCGACGCCAGGACCAGCGGCGAGATCTGGCTCGACGGCAAGCGCGTCGACACCCTTTCGGAGAGCGCGTGGGCGCTGTTGCGGCGCAGGAAGATCGGGTTCGTCTTCCAGTTCTTCAACCTCGTCGCCAACATGACCGTCGGCGACAATGTCGAGCTGCCCGCCCTGCTGGCCGGGGTCTCGCCCAAGGTGGCCCGCGAGCGCAGGGAGAGCCTGCTCGGCGCGCTCGACCTGACCGACAGGGCCGACGCCGCGCCGGCCCAGCTCTCCGGCGGCGAACAGCAACGGGTGGCGCTGGCCAGGGCACTGGCCAACGAGCCCAGCCTGCTGCTGGCCGACGAGCCCACGGGCAACCTCGACAGCCGCAACACGCGCGACGTGCTCCGCCTGCTCGGCAAGGTGCACAAGGAGGGCCAGAGCATCGTCATGGTCACCCACGACGCCCGCGTGGCCGCCCTGGCCGACCGGGTGGTCTCGCTGTTCGACGGGGAGATCGTCGACGACGGCCGCATCTCCCGCAGGCGCACGGGCACCGCCGGCGAAGTGATCGACCTCCGGTGAGCGACCGATGAGCACCGCGCTGGCGGGCAGCCGGTGGATCAAGGCCGACCTGCGGGCCAGGAAGGGCCAGGCGGTGCTGACGGTGCTGGCCGTGGCGGGCATCGTGGCCGCGCTGATCACCGCGGCCACCCTGCTGGAGGACGGCACCAACCCGTGGCGGAGCCTGTCGGCCCAGACCGACGGCGCCCATGTGTGGTTCTACACCGGTGACAGCCCCGAGGTCGCTCTTGGGGGCATCGACGGCGTGACGCAGATCGCGGGCCCCTACCGTTCGGCGCCCGTGACCGTGGGCCAGGACGGCAAGCGGGAGCCCGCGGCGCTGCGCGCGATGCCGGCGCGGCCGGCGGGGGTGGCGCGCCCGCTGGTGGCCGAGGGCCACTGGCTCGACCCCGCCCAGCCGGACGGCGTGGTCGTCGAGCGGTCCTTCGCGTCGTCGCTGCGGCTGGGGGTCGGCGCGCCCTTTACGATCGTCGCGCTCAGCGGCGAGCGCCACACCCTGTACGTACGCGGCATCGCCGACACCGCCGAGCACGGCTTCTACCCCGAGTGGACGCCGGGGCTGGCCTACGTGCTGCCCGAGATGCTCGACCGGATCGAGCCCATGATGGGCCGCAGCGAGTGGGTGACCGGGCTGCGCCTGGCCGATCCCGACGCCGCGCAGGTCGTCTCCCAGCGCGTGGTCGTCATGCTGGAGGACCGGCTCCAGCGCGTCTACACCTGGCGCGAGGTCAGGAGCGCCATGGAGCTGGACAACCGGCTGCTCGGCACGCTGCTGGCGTTGTTCGGGGTGGTCGGGCTGGTGGCGGCCGCGCTCGCGCTGGCCAACGCGGCCGGCGGCCGGGTGCTCGGCCAGCTGCGCGACCTGGCCACGCTCAAGTCGATGGGCTTCACCAGGGGCCAGATCACGCTGCTGCTGGTGGTCGAGCACGGCGCGCTCGGCCTGCTCGGGGTCGCGCTCGGCGCGCTGGCGGGCTGGGGGGTGATGGCGGCGGTGCTCGGCCCGACCTCCGTGGCGCCGGTGCCGGTGCTGGCCATCGTCGCGGGCACCGCGCTGGTGGTGCTGGCCGCGGTGGGGCTGCCCGCGTGGCGCGGTGGCCGCACTCCGCCGATCCCCGCGGCGCCCGCCTCGCCGCCGCGCGGCCACCTGTCCAGGCTGGCCAGGCTCGCCCTTCTCGTACGCCTCCCGCCCGCCCTCGTCCTCGGCACCAGGGACGCCTTCACGAGGCGGGTGCCGGCGTTCCTGACGGCGTTCGGGCTGGCCGTGCCGATGATGATGATCACGATCGGCCTCGGCGTGTGGGCCACGCTCGACAACTTCCTCAGCCATCCCGAGCAGGTCGGCCAGCACGCCGGCCTGTACGTCAGGCCGGGCAAGCTGGAGGCGTCGGAGGCCGGGCGCATCGCCGGGCGCGACAAGGACGTGGCCGCGGTCTATCCGGGCACCGACGTGAACGCCCTGGCGCCGGGGGAGGCCCGCTCGGTGCGGGTGCGGGCCGTCGGCAGCTCCACGGAGCCCTACCCGTTCCCCGTGGTCGAGGGCCGCAGATATGCCCGTCAGGGCGAGGCCGTCGCCGGGCAGGGCCTGCTCGACCTGCTCGGGATCAAGATCGGCGACCGGGTACGGCTGACGGTGGGCGGCTCGCCGCTGATCGTCAGGATCGTCGGCAGGACCGTCGAGCCCGACCAGGACGGCGTGGTGCTCTCGGTGGGGCTGGACAGCCTGGCCGCGAAAGACTCCGTGCCGCCGGAATACTACGCGCTCGCGCTCAGGCCGGGCGCCGACCGGGCGGAGGTGCGCGGCCGGTTGCTGGCCGAGTCGGCCGAGGGCCTGGACGTGCAGGCCGCGGTCAACCCCGCGGACCGCCTGTCGATCATCAGGGTCGTGATCGTGGCGCTGATCGCCGTGCTGGCCCTGATCGGCCTGGCCAACCTGCTCACCGCGAGCGCGCTCGGCCTGCGTGACCACGCCTTCGACCTGGCCGTGCTGAAGGCCATGGGCCTGACGCCCCGGCAGGTCATGGCCACCCTCGTGACCGGCACCGGGCTGCTGGTCGTGCTCGGCGTCGGCGCGGGCGCCGCCGCCGGCGCCTCCGTCGTCACAGGGCTGATCGACCTGCAGGGCCACACCAGCGGCGTGGGCGCCGGCATCGGCCGGCCGCCCTCGCCGCTGACGCTGGCCGTCGCCGTGGTGATCGCCGTGGGCGCGGCCCTCGCGGTCGCGCTGATCCCGGCCCGCCGCGCGGCCCGCGCCCAGGTGCCCGTCACCGCGCGCTGAGGGGCCCGCTCACCGCGTTGAGGGCCCGCTCACCGCGCCCGGCCGCGCGGACTCCTCCCGCTTCAGCGCGAACCAGTAGAACCCGTGCCCCGGCAGCGTGAGCAGGTAGGGCAGCTCGCCGATCGGCGGGAACCGCACCCCGCCGCGCGCCTCGACGGGGACCATGCCCTCGAAACGGCGCAGGTCGAGCTCGACCGGCTGCGGGAACTTCGACAGGTTGTTGACGCACAACATCGCGTCGTCGCGGTCCTCGCGCACGTAGGTGAGCACCGAGGGGTTCGACGACCACATTTCGGTGTACGCCCCGACGCCGAACACCGGGTGCTTGCGCCGGATCTCCAGCATCTTGCGGGTGAAGTGCAGCAGTGAGCCCTCATGGCGCTGCTGGGCCTCCACGTTGACCGCCTGGAAGCCGTAGATCGGGTCCATGACCGCGGGCAGGTAGAGGCGTCCGGGGTCGGCGCTGGAGAACCCGGCGTTGCGGTCGGGGCTCCACTGCATCGGCGTGCGGACCGAGTCGCGGTCCTCCAGCCAGATGTTGTCGCCCATGCCGATCTCGTCGCCGTAGTAGATGACCGGCGAGCCCGGAAGGCTCAGCAGCAGCGCCGTGAACAGCTCGATCCGGTCCCTGTCGTTGTCGAGCAGCGGGGCGAGCCGGCGCCGGATGCCGAGGTAGGCCCGCATGCGCGGGTCCTTGGCATATTCGCTGTGCATGTAGTCGCGTTCTTCCTCGGTCACCGTCTCGAGCGTGAGCTCGTCGTGGTTGCGCAGGAAGATGCCCCACTGGGCCGACTCGGGAAGCTTCGGCGTGCGCGACATGATCTCGGAGATCGGCTCGCGGGTCTCCTTCTTCACCGCCATGTAGATGCGCGGCATGAGCGGGAAGTGGAAGGCCATGTGGCACTCGTCGCCGCCCGTGGTGGGGTCGCCGAAGTATTCGACGACGTCCTCGGGCCAGCCGTTGGCCTCGGCCAGCAGCACCCGGTCGGGGTAGAGCCGGTCGACCTCCGCGCGGATCTTCTTCAGGTAGGCGTGCGTCTCCGGCAGCCCGGCGCAGGCCGTGCCCTCGCGCTCGAACAGGTAGGGGACCGCGTCCAGCCGGAACCCGTCGATGCCCAGGTCGAGCCAGAAGCGCAGCACCTCCAGCATCGCTTCCTGCACGGCCGGATTGTCATAGTTCAGGTCCGGCTGGTGGTGGAAGAAACGGTGCCAGTAGTACTGCTTGCGCACCGGGTCGTAGGTCCAGTTGGACTCCTCGGCGCCGATGAAGATGATCGGCGCGTCCGGATAGGCGCCGGGGTGGTCGGACCACACGTAGAAGTCGCCGTACGGCCCTTCGGGGTCGTGCCGGGACGCCTGGAACCAGGGGTGCCGATCGCTGGTGTGGTTCATCACGAGGTCGGTGATGATCCGCAGGCCGCGCTCGTGCGCCCGCTCGATCAGTTGGACGAAATCGCCCAGATCCCCAAAGTCCGGCAGGATCTTCATATAGTCCGAAATATCGTAACCGCCGTCGCGCAGCGGCGACTCGTACAGCGGCAGCAGCCACAGGCAGTCCACGCCGAGCCACTCGAGGTAGCCGAGCTTCTCGATGAGACCGCGCAGGTCGCCGGTGCCGTCGCCGTTGGAGTCCTTGAACCCCCGGACGAGGATCTCGTAGAACACCGCCCGCTTGTACCAGGCTGGATCCTCCGAGACGAACGCCTCGGAGATCGGCTCCGGTGTTGGGGATGCGTTGATCATATGTCGCTCACAGGAAGAGATGTGGGCAGGACGAAGTCACCGGTTACCCCGGCGTTCTTATCTGGTGACCGCGCCGCCTGGAGTCGTCATCCCTGCGAACCCCATGCCCATGAACGAGACCGGATTTGTGATCTGGTGCCCGTTTGTGCGGCGCTTACGGGCCGAACACTACCAGCCCGTTGGCTTTCCGGAACCCGCTTCTGCTGTGCCGGGTTCATACCCGAGAGATCCGTACGTAATCGCCCTGTTACCCAGAGTTCACTAAAAAGGTGGAGCGACGTCCGAGAGGTCGTTCTCGAAGTCGCTCAGCCAGAGCCCGAACAGCACCAAACCGCGCACCCAGAAGCGATCGTTCCACCCGTTGAACCTGGTCAGCGCGTCAGGGCCGCCCGCGATCACCTCGTGCAGCTCATCCGACAGCAGACTCGGGACCCGGCTCACCAGGGTCTCCAGCATCCGGTGCGAATAATTTCGGGCAGGAACGGCCGTCGACCGCAGCGGCACCCGCCGCAGCGGCTGCTTGACGACGTTGGTCGACGGCAGCGCGGCGACTCGCGGGTTGGCGGCGTGCAGCACCTCGCGGTAGAAGCGGCCCTTGTCCTTACGGGCCACGCCGACCGACAGCGCCGCGTCGAAGAAGGCCGGATGGATGAACGGCGCCGCGAACGACGCCTCGGGGCCCACCAGGTTGACCACCGAGCGCGCGATGCCCCGCACGGTCCTGGTGTGCAGCACCGACAGCGGCAGCTCGGCCCGGTGCCCGTGGAGCATGGACGTGGCCGCCAGGAACTGCTCGCGGACGGTCTCCTCCATCCACTCCGCCGCCGCCTTGGACAGGAACGGCTGCGACGGCGCGCCCAGCGACAGCGACCTCAGCACGGCGGCCGAGCGCTCGGCCTGGGTCCTGGCCTCCAGGGCCGCCCCGCTGACCATGAAGTTCTTCAGCAGCGGCCCGCCCGCCAGCCCGTCGATCAGCATGCGGCCGGAGCCGTGCACCTCCTTGGCGAAGGGGGCGTACCAGGCGTGGTGGGGCGTCAGGTATTCGAGCCTGCGGGCCACGTCGACCGCGTCGGCGGGATAGTCGGCGGCGTCCTGGGTGATCACCCGGTGCGGGATGCCCAGCTCCCTGGTGATCGACTGGGCGAACGCGATGTCGGTGTCGGTGCCGTCGTCGGGGCTGGTGGTCCACGACTCGACGTCGGCCCCGCGGGCCTTGGCCACGCTCGCCAGCAGGCGTGAGTCGTAGCCGCCGCTGACCGGCACGAGCAGCTTGCGCCCTTCGTAGCCGGAGTACACGTCGCGCAGCAACTCCACGATCTCGTGCGGGCTGATCCACGCCTCGTAGGGCTCGGTGCGCAGCCAGCGCGGCAGCCTGCGCTCGATCATCGGCCTGTCGTGCTCGAACACCAGCGCGCTCGACCCCGGCAGCCGCTTGACCTCGGTGTACGGGGTCGCCTCGCCCATCGGGAACGTCACCTGGATGATCGAGGCCCACGCCGCCCAGTCGATCTCGATCGGCACCAGGCTGAGCAGCGGCTGGATCAGGGACGAGAAGTAGACCGCGTCGCCGTGGCGCACGTAGTAGACGTCGACCAGCCCCAGCGCCCCCGTGTGGAGCGTCACCCGGCGGCCGTCGCCGATCAGGCCCGGGGTCTCGTACGTCTCCGCGACCGCCATCCAGTCGTCCGGCCCGGCGGGCTTGCGCTCGCCCCAGGAGAACGCGAACCTCCCGTCGGCGCGGTGGTAGGGCGGCAGCGGCGTGGAGCTGAACAGTGCGGCCTCGGGCGTCTGGAGGGCCGGCCGGACCTTCGGGCCCGCGGCGGTCAGCTTGCCGAGCATGGCGGTGTCGATCCGGCCGAGAGCGCCGCATACGTAGGGCCGCACGTTGAACTGCACCGGATCTCATCCCTTCGAGACGCTTGCTGCAAAAGAGTATCCTTTGCCGGGCCGAGAGAGCGGAGGGCCGGTTGACTACTGAGCTGGAGAGCACGCGGAGGGCGTTGCGGGATGCCGTGGCGCAGGCCGAGCGCGCCGCCGAGCTGGCGAGGCTGCTGGACGCCGCCCAGGCGAAGCTGGCGGCGGCCGAGCAGAGCGCCGAGGAGGCCAGGGCGCTGGCCGAGCAACTGGGCGAGGCCGAGGAACGACTGGAGGCCGAGCGGGCGGCGGCCGACAAGCTCCGCAAGGAGCTGGCCGAGCAGCGCTTCCAGGCCGAGGTGGCCAACTGGAAACTGTCCTCGATCAAGGTCGCGCGGTGGAACCGGCTCGGCGACGCCATCAAGAGCGGCAAGAACAACCCCATGCGGCTGGCCAAGGGTCTCAGGGGCGCCGCCAAGCCGGTCAAGCGGCCGTCCGCGCCCAAGCGCAAGCCCGTCGCCGGCGCGGGCAAGGCCAAGGACGAGCGCCCTGGAGCGGCGTTCCAGGCCACTAGCACCACCAGGACGCTCGGCGGCGCCTCGTTCAAGCTCAAGCCGTTCCGGGTGCCGACCGGTCCCAACACGCGGCCGCACCTCACGGCGGCGGTGATCGCCGACCCGCACGCCGAGGCGCTGCTGCGCTACGAGTGGCGGCAGACGACCGGCTTCACGCCGCGTGACTTCGCCAGGGTGCTCCCACTGGAGGTGCCCCACCTGCTCGTGGTCGAGTCCGTCACGCAGGGCCCGTGGGCCGAGGAGATCACCGGCGAGCCCGGCGACGGCCTCAAGGCGCTGCTGGCCTGGTGCGCCGAGCGCGGCATCCGCACGGTCTTCTGGCACACCGGGGGCGACGTGACCGCCTACGCCGCGGCGGCCGAACTGTTCGAGCACCGCTTCACGACCGACCTGACCGTGGCGTGGCCGCGGCTGCAGTTCGGGGTGCAGCCCCGGGTGCACAACCCGCTGCCGCTGGCGGGCGGGCGCATCGACCGGGTGCTCACGCTCGACCAGCTCCTGCCCGGCCACCTGGCCTACCCCGACGTGCTCACCTCCTACCGCTGGCCGGCCGCGGCCGACTGCCCGCCGGGCACGCCCCAGTGGCGGCTGGCCGAGATCGCCGCCTGCGGCACGCCCATCGGCACCGAACCCGACGCGCGGCGGGCGCACGTGGCGCTGCGCAGGGCGTACCAGATGGGCACGATGACCGAGCGGATCGACGAGATGCTCGACGCGATCGGCCTGCCCAGCGCCCGCGCCACGCTCAACACCTCCGTGCTGCTGCCCATCCTCGACCCCTTCCTGATGGAGCACGCGCTGGCGCAGGTCGCCAAGCAGTCGGGCGTCGACCAGCTCATCGTCATCGGGCCGCCGGAGGCCGAGCTGCGGGCCCGCGACGTGCTGCCCGACGTGGACGTGATCTACCGCAGGCCGCAGCCGTCGATGACCGAGGGCGCGATGCTCAACGCCGGCATCGACCTGTGCGAGGCCGACCTGGTGGCGGTCATGGACCCGCGCGACGTCTACAGCGCCCACTACCTGTCCGACCTGCGGCGGGCGTTCCTGTTCAGCACCGCCGACATCGTCGGCAAGGCCGCCTACTACGCCCACCTGCGCAAGCCGCAGGCCACGCTGCTCAAGCAGCCGGACGCCGAATACTCCTACCTTCCCGAGATCGCCGGCGCGACCCTGCTCGCGCGCAGGAACACGCTGCGCGAGCTGCGGTTCGCCGACCTCACCGACGGATGGGACGAGGTGCTGATGCGGCAGTGCCGCACCGACGGGATCAAGGTGTTCTCGGCCGACCGGTTCGGTTACGTGCGCGTGCGCGACGAGGACCGCTGGCTGCTGGGCGCCGCCCTCCTGGTCGAGTACGGCTCCGCCGAGCCGCACGCCCTCATCTGAGGCCGTCGTCATGACGCCCGGCGAGCTGGCCGAGGTGCTGGGGGAGCCGCCGGAGCCCGAGGGGACGTGGGAGCGGGAGGCCGCGTACGTCTCGGCGGCCGCGCTGCGGCGGCGCGTCCCGCCCGCGACGCTCGCCGCCCGGGTACGCGAGCTCGGCGGGGTGTCGCGCGTGGACGTGCGCGAGGACGGGTTCCTGCGGATCGTCGTGAGCGTGCCGGGTGAGCTGGTCGAGACTGTGGAGCCGCTGGACATCCCCGATCCCGGGTGGCCCGACTTCCCGCGCACCTGGGACAACCCCGGTTTCGTGGTGCGCTACGGCCACGCGCGGACCTGCGCGGTGCGGCGGTGGGCCCGCGAGCTGGGAGTGCCGTCCGGTGGCTTCCCCGCCGGGCTGCCGGCCGACCCGTACGATCGGAGGGTGCTGCGGGTGCTGGCCGAGCTGCCCGGGCGGCTGGTGAGCAGGGATCCGCGGTGGGAGGCGTACCTCATGCGGCTGGCGCTGGCCTATCACGACGCGCACGAGCGCGCGCCCGCCGTTCCGATGGGGGACGCCCCGGCGGAGCCGGTCCACACGGCGCGGGTGAGGCTGGCGGAGGCGGTCGGCAGGGTGCTCATCGGGCCTGATCGGTTGTGATGGCTCACAAAAATATCCGGCCAAACGGCGAAATGGCGTAAAAATATCCCTTCTAGGGCGTGATCGCGTCTCGATCCGTGGTCACGAGTCCTGGGAGGTGTGGCGGTTCCGATAGCCTCGATCGGGTGAGTCGATACGCCCATCCCGCCGGGGACCGCCACGCCGAGATGATGCCCCACGAGCGCCCGCCGCTGGCGCCCGCCGACATCAACCGCATCAATCCCGCGATCTGGTCCCGAACGTCGACGCGCGCCGAGCAAGGCGCGCTCACCGTCGGCGGCGTGGACGTCCGCGACCTGGCCCGCGAGCACGGCACCCCGCTCTACGTCCTCGACGAGGACGACGTGCGCTCGCGCATGCGCGACTACGCCACGGCGTTCGCCGACTCCGACGTCCACTACGCCGGCAAGGCGTTCCTGTGCAAGGAGATCGTGCGCTGGCTGCGCGACGAGGGTCTCGGGCTCGACGTCGCCAGCGGCGGTGAGCTGGCCGTCGCGCTGAGCGTCGGGTTCCCGCCAGGGCGCATCACGATGCACGGCAACAACAAGTCCGCCGCCGAGCTGACCAGGGCGCTGGAGGCCGGGGTCGGGCACATCGTGGTCGACTCGTTCGAGGAGATCGCCCGCCTCGGCTACCACGCCGAGCGGCTCGGCAAGCGGCCCAAGGTGATGGTCAGGGTGACCACCGGGGTCGAGGCGCACACCCACGAGTTCATCGCGACGGCCCACGACGACCAGAAGTTCGGGCTGTCGCTCAACTCCGGCGCCGCCGCGGAGGCCGTGCGCCGCATCCTCGCGTTGCCGCAGCTCGAGCTCGTCGGGCTGCACTCGCACATCGGCTCCCAGATCGTCGACACCGCCGGGTTCGAGGTGGCCGCGCGCCGGCTGACCACCCTCCTCGTGCAGATCAAGGACGAGCACGGCGTGGTGCTGCCCGAGCTCGACCTGGGCGGCGGCTACGGCATCGCCTACGTCGACGGCGACGAGGCGCCCGACATCAAGGAGCTGGCCGACGGCCTGCGCGAGATCGTCACCAAGGTCTGCGTCGACGCGGGCCTGCCCGTGCCCCGCCTCACGGTCGAGCCCGGCCGCACGATCGTCGGCCCAGGCGGCATCACCCTCTACGAGGTCGGCACCGTCAAGGACGTCGAGGGCCTGCGCACCTACGTGAGCATCGACGGCGGCATGAGCGACAACGTGCGCACGGCACTCTACGGCGCCGAATACACCGCCGTGCTGGCCAGCCGCGAGAGCCAGGCCCAGCCCATGCTCAGCCGCCTGGTCGGCAAGCACTGCGAGAGCGGCGACATCATCGTGCGCGACTGCCACCTGCCCGCCGACCTCGCCCCCGGCGACCTGATCGCGGTGGCCGCGACCGGCGCCTACTGCCGTTCGCTGGCCAGCAACTACAACTACCTGCCCCGACCCGCCGTGGTGGCCGTGTCGCGCGGCGAGTCCCGCGTGATCGTGCAGGGTGAGACCGAGGACGACCTGTTGAGGGGGCAGCTGTGAAACCGCTGAAAGTGGCGCTGCTGGGCTGCGGCGTCGTCGGCACCCAGGTCATCCGGCTCATGCACGAGCAGGCCGACGACCTGGCCGCCCGCATCGGCGCCCCGCTCGAGCTGGCCGGTGTCGCCGTGCGGCGGCTGGGCCGCAAGCGCGACGTCGAGGTCGGCCCCGAGCTGTTCACCGCCGACGCCGAGGCGCTGGTGACCCGCGACGACGTCGACATCGTGGTCGAGGTCATCGGTGGCATCGAGCCGGCCCGCTCACTGATCGTCGCCGCCCTTTCGGGCGGCAAGTCGGTGGTGACCGCCAACAAGGCGCTGCTGGCCGAGGACGGCGCGAGCCTGTACGAAGCCGCCCGCCAGGGCAACGGCGACCTCTACTTCGAGGCCAGCGTGGCCGGCGCCATCCCGCTGCTGCGCCCCCTGCGCGAGTCGCTGGCGGGCGACCACGTCAAGCGGGTCCTGGGCATCGTCAACGGCACCACCAACTACATCCTCGACAAGATGGACACCACGGGCGCGTCCTTCACCGACGCCCTGGAGGAGGCGCAGACCCTCGGCTACGCCGAGGCCGACCCGACGGCCGACGTCGAGGGCTTCGACGCCGCCGCCAAGGCCGCCATCCTGGCCGGGCTCGCCTACCACAGCCGCGTCACGGCCGCCGAGGTGCACCGCGAGGGCATCACCGAGATCACCGCCACCGACGTCGCCTCCGCCAAGGACATGGGCTACGTCATCAAGCTGCTGGCCATCTGCGCCCGCTCCGACGACGGCCGCTCCTTCGGGGTGCGGGTGCACCCGGCGATGATCCCGAGGTCGCATCCGCTGGCCGGGGTGCGCGAGGCGTACAACGCGGTCTTCGTCGAAGCCGAGTCGGCGGGGCAGCTCATGTTCTACGGCAAGGGCGCCGGTGGCGCGCCGACGGCCTCCGCCGTGCTCGGCGACCTCGTGGCCGTGGCCCGCAACCGCCTGGCCGGCACCCGCGGGCCCGACGAGTCCACCTACGCCGACCTGGCCGTGCACCCCATAGGGGAGACCGTCACGCGCTGCCACGTGGCGCTCGACGTGGCCGACAAGCCCGGCGTGCTGGCGCGGGTGGCGGAGCTGTTCGCCAAGCACGACGTGTCCATCCAGACGGTGCGCCAGGAGGGTCACGGCGACGACGCCCAGCTCGTCATCGTCACCCATCGCGCCACCGACGCCGCGCTGTCGGCGACCATGGAGGGGCTGCGCGAGCTCGACATCGTCCGCGCGGTGGCCAGCGTCATGCGGGTGGAGGGCGACGACTAGCGCACCTCACTTCCCGAAGAACGGTCATCGCGTGGCTTCACCAGGTGCTCGTCCACCGGCGGCACAGACCAAATCTGGAAATATCGTGCTTATCCCTCAAGCCATAGGGGCTGCCGATTGTGCCGGATAGTTGCTACCTGACCAGGACATCGGGCGTAGGGTAGGCGCCGACTGAGTCCCGAGCGTTCGAGGAGCGACCCTTCATGTCCGCCGCCCCGGCATCCACTGGGTCCGCCGCTGGGCCGTCCACCGGGCCGTCTACCGGGCCGTTTACTGGGCCATCCGCTGGCCCCGCCACCCCCAGCGGCTTCGTGCGCACGCCGGAGCAAGGGCTGGGCCGCCTGCACTGGGCCGACGGGAGCTGGCTGGTCGACGGGCAGCCGCCCGACGTTCCCGCGCTACGCCCGCTGCGCGGCCTGGAGGTCGAGTGGCCCGCCGCCGACGTGCCGCTCGACGGCGTGCTGAGCCTGGCCGCCGCCGGTGTCCCGCTGACGGCCGAACGCGCGGCGCCCTGGGTGCCGGCCGGCCTCGCCGAGCTGCTCACCGACCGCGACTGGCTCAGCCATGCCGCCGACGGCACCGCGCGCTCCCTGGCCGACCTCCGGCGCGAGGAGCACAGCGTACGCCTGCGCCGGCTGGCGCACCCGGTCACGATCCCCCCGAAGATCAGCATCGTCATGTCGAGCAAACGGGCAAGCCTGATCGGCGCGGCGCTGGCGCGGATGGAACGCCAGCGTGAGGTCGAGGCCGAGGTGCTGCTCGGGTTGCACGGGGTGGGGTTCGAGCAGGTGCGCGAGGCGGTCGAGTCCTGCTCGCTGCCGGTGAGGTGGATCGAGGCGGAGGCGTCGGTGCCGTTCGGCGAGGTGCTCAACCGCACGGCCGCGATGGCCGGCGGCGACCACCTGGCGAAGTGGGACGACGACGACTGGTACGGACCCCGCCACCTGGCCGACCTGTTCATGGCGATGTCGTACGCCGGCGCCGACGTGGTGGGCACGACCGCGGAGTTCTTCTACCTGGAGCCGCTCAAGGCGACGATCAGGCGTACGACGTTCGCGAGCGGGGCGCGCTATCCGAGCGAGGTGTGGTCCGATCACGTGGCCGGAGGAACCATCATGGTTTCTCGTTCAAAATTTGAGGAAATAGGGGGATTTCCTGCGGTGCCTCGCGCTGTTGATCTCGAGTTTCTGAAAGCCGCGCAAAAGGCCGGCGCGCGAATCTACCGCACCCACGGGCTGGGCTACGTCCTGCGCAGAGGGCTCAGCGCCGACCACACCTGGCAACTGAATCTCGCCCACTTCCTCAAGGTCGCCGCCAACCAGTGGCGCGGCTTCCGGCCGAGCCTGCTGTTGGAGGCCGCATGACGCCTCCAGGGGGCGCCGCCGGCGCGTCCGCCCAGCCCACGCCCCAGCCCACGCCCCAGCCCACGCACGCGACCCGCCACGCGGCCGCCGGTCACGTCAGGGTGCGCGGCAACGACTACCGGGTTCTCGGCCCTCCCGAGAACGTCACCCCGGAGCTCACGGTCAGCGTCGTCATCCCCGCCTACGGCGGCCAGGACAAGCTCGACCTGGTGCTGCAGGGCCTGGCGCGGCAGACGTACCCGGCGGAGCTGACGGAGATCATCGTCGTCGACAACGGCACCTCGCCCCCGCTGCGCCTGCCCGGGGACACGGCCGCCCGGCTGGTCGTCTGCGACAAGCCCGGCCGGGCCACCGCCCGCAACGCCGGGCTCGCCGAGGCCACCGGCGACGTGATCTTCTGGCTCGACTCCGACGTGGTGCTCACACAGGGAGCGATCGAGGCGCACATGCGCTGGCACCACGCCGCCCCCTACGCCGTCGTGACCGGCTACATCAGGTTCACCGACGCCGAACCGCCCGCCGAGTTGCCCCAGGACCTGGAGGCGGCGTTCGAGCCGGCCGAGCCGCACGCCTGGATCGTCGACCTGGTCGAGCGCACCGACGGGCTCACCGCCAACCCGCAACGCCCGTTCAGCCTGCACGTCGGCGGCGCGACCTCCGTCAACGCCCGCCTGATCGCGGCGGCGGGCCCGATGGACGACGACCTGATCCTCGGCCAGGACACCGAGCTGGGCTACCGCCTCCACCAGGCCGGAGCCGTGTTCGTCCCCGAGCCGCGGGCCCGCGCCTACCACCTCGGGCCCACCATGCGGATGCGCGACAAACAGCCGATCGACCGGGTGAGCCACGCCTTCGTGGCCGACCGCATCCCGGCCTACCGCTGGTTGCGCGGCCATCCGGCGCGGCGCTGGAAGATCCCGTACGTCACCGCGGTGATGGACGGCACCGTGGGTTACGACACCGTGCGGCCGGCGGTGGACGCCCTGCTCGCCGGCACCGTCCCCGACCTCTCCGTGCTCCTCGTCGGCCCCTGGGAGCGGCTCGGCGGCGAGCGCCGCGCTCCGCTGAAGGACCCCGATCTCGAACTCGTGCTGGTCCGCGGCCACTACGAGCACGAACACCGGGTGCGCCTGGCGTCCGCGGAAGAGATCGACCCGGCCGTGCCCTTCGTGCTGCGCCTGCCGCCCGGCTGGGCGCCCGGCGAGGACACCCTCGCCCGCCTGCTCGACCTGGCCCGCGACGAGGGCCTCGGCCTGGTGAACGTGCTGCTGCGAGAGTCGGCGGACGGCGTCGTCGCGGCCCGGCTGGAACGTACGTCGGCCTTCGCCAGGGCCCGCATCGTGGCGGTCCCGGACGAGGATCTCGACGACGTGGTGGACGCGGTGTCGGGAGTCGCCTGGGTCGACGGCGAGACCTACGGGTTCACCGCCGAGCCCGAGCCGCCGACCAGGCGCCGGGCGGCGTACAAGGCCCGCGTCGAGGCGCAGACCGAGGCGGCCAGGCGGGCCGCCGAGAACGAGCGGCTGCGGGCGCAGGTGGCGAAGTGGAAAGAGGAGGCGGGGCGCTGGCGCAAGAGCACCGTCGAGCTGCGCCGCGAGGTCGGCACCCTGCGCCGCCAGATCGCCGCAGCCAACCGCGCCCAGCAGAGCCTGCGCGCGATGGTGTCCACCACCATGAGACGCGCCCTCCGCAAGCGCCTGCGCGGCTGACCGCCCCGCGCGACCGGGGCCGAGCGGCACTCCGCGCGGTCAGCCGGGGCGCAGGGCCGACTTCAGGCGTCTGAGCAGGGTCTTCTCGGACGGCTCCGCGGGCACCGTCACCTGGGCGGGAATGGTGACCGGCTCCGGCGCGGGCGCGGGCGCGGGCGGCGCGGGCCAGTAGCGGTCCGAGGGCTCGTGGCGTACCCCATGGGTGGTGTCGATCACCTCGTCCAGGTCCGCGCCCGCCCAGGCCACCGATGGCGTCAGGAGCACGGCGCGGCCGAGCGCCGAGGTGCGTTCGAGCCGGGCGGAGCGCCCGTCGGGCAGATCCACGATCAGAATGCCCGCCAGGTCCTTCTGCACCGATTCGATCATGCGCTCCAGCGTCGCCCGGTGCAGCGGCACGTCCACCGGCCCTCGGTAGCGGAACGGCGTCGGCGCGGGCGTCGGGGCGGCCTCGTCGATGAGGCGCACGCGTTCGTCGTGCGCGAACAGATCACGCATCAGCCGCAGCTCGAAACACGGGTCAGACAGCCTCACGCGCCGCTCGTCGTCCAGCCGCGACCACGGCCCGACCAGCGTCACCACGACGTCCTGCAGCTTGCCGTCCAGCGCCGCCGCCACCGCCCGGCGCACCACGGACTCGGACGTGTCGGTCACGTCGAGCACGATCTCGACGTACGGCACCAGCCACCGCCGCCCGCGGTCCTTCCGCAGGTCCCTGCGGAGCGGGATCCGGTGCGCCAGATACGGCTCGACCGCCCGCACGGCGCGCTCCCTGTCACGGTGTTGCGAGGGCAGCCCCAGGTGCACGGCCTGCGCCTCCATCTCGGGCACGAACACCACGCCGTGCATCGCCAGCCGGTAGGAGAACTCGGTGTCCTCGCCCCGCACCACGTTCGGGTCGAGACCGCCCACGGCGTGGAAGATCTCCCTGGGCAGGGCGAAGGTCGGACCCGTGCACACGTGGTAGGGGTTGCGGCTTTTGCGCAACCCGTCGGTCTTGGCGATCGTCGCCTCGGTGGAGCTCGGCAAGGCCTCGGCCAGGTCGAACACCTCGTCCAGGCGCCGCGCCGCGAAGACCTGGCGCGGCGTGACCGGCGGCGTGTCGACGAACTTCTTCATGCCGATGCTGACCAGATAGTCGGTCACGTGGTGCCAGCGGGCCATGGCCTCGATGTGCTCGCGGCAGGCCACCATGTCGGCGTCGAGGCGCTGGATGATCTCGCCGTCGGCGGCCTTGACGCCCGTGTTGACGGCGTTGGAGATGCCCCAGCCGTCGCGCACGCGGACGACGCGGGTGTTGACCGGCCTGATCTCGGGCAGCCGGATCGGCGGATCGCTGCCGTCGTCGACGACCAGAACCTCCATGAGATGGTCCGGGTACGTCTGCGCGGCCAGAGCGGCCAGCGTCAGATCGAGCCCCTGCCCGCCGTGAGCCGGTATCACCACGCTCACGGACAGATCCGGTGACCAGGCGCCGAGCCGCGGAACCGCTACTGGTGAATAGTCGTTCTGCCTCAGAGCAGGACGCGCGTTCATGGTGGTGACCCCCTGGCCGAGACCTTATCGGGAGATGCTGAGAATTTCCTGAATAGTGCCCCTGTCCAACGACTGTTCGGGGCAGGGGTACGTGGCCTGCGTCCGTGTTGTGCCCGTCCCGTGCCCGTCCTTGTGTCCGTCCCGTGGACGCGGCTCCGCGACGGTCGTCCGCACCCCGTACACTCTGTGCCGAACACCGCAGGTAGGGAGTCCATCATGAGCAGGTCGTGGCGTGGCCTCATCGAGGAATACCGAGAGCGTCTTCCCGTGACCACGAAGACGCCCGTCGTCACGCTGCTCGAAGGCGGCACGCCGCTGGTGCCCGCGCGCCGCGTCTCCGCCCTGACGGGGTGTGATGTCTACCTCAAGGTCGAGGGCGCCAACCCGACCGGCAGCTTCAAGGACCGTGGCATGACCATGGCCATCAGCAAGGCGGTCGAAGAGGGCGCCAAGGCGGTCATCTGCGCCTCCACCGGCAACACCTCGGCCTCGGCCGCGGCCTACGCCGTCCGCGCCGGGCTGACCTGCGCCGTGCTGGTGCCACGGGGGAAGATCGCCATGGGCAAGCTGGCCCAGGCGCTCGTGCACGGCGCCACGCTGCTGCAGGTCGAGGGGTCGTTCGACGACTGTCTCGAGATGACCCGCAAGCTGTCGTCCAACTACCCGATCGCGCTGGTCAACTCGGTCAACCCGTACCGGCTGCAGGGGCAGAAGACGGCGGCGTTCGAAATCGTCGACACGCTGGGCGACGCCCCCGACATCCACTGCATCCCGGTGGGCAACGCCGGCAACATCTCGGCCTACTGGATGGGCTACCGCGAATACGCCGACGACGGGGTGGCGGCGAAGCGGCCGCGCATGCTCGGCTTCCAGGCCAGCGGGGCGGCGCCCATCGTGGCGGGGGCGCCCGTCACCCACCCGCACACGATCGCCACCGCGATCCGCATCGGCAACCCGGCCTCCTGGTCGCTGGCCACCTCGGCCCGTGACGAGTCCGGAGGGGCCATCCAGGCGGTGACCGACCGGCAGATCGCGGCGGCGTACAAACTGCTGGCGCAGGAAGAGGGCGTGTTCGTCGAGCTGGCGTCGGCGGCCAGCGTGGCGGGCCTGCTGCAGGCTCACGCGCAGGGCATGGTCGAGCCAGGGCAGCGCGTCGTCTGCACGGTCACGGGCAACGGCCTGAAAGACCCCGACTGGGCCATCTCGGGCGCGCCGGCGCCCGTGGTGATCCCCATCGACGTCCACGCCGCGGCGGCGGCGCTCAACCTCGCCTGACGCCACACCAGGCGCGGGGACCACGGGGGAAGTGAGGAATCATGAGGCAAACGTGAGCACTGTTCAGATCCGCGTGCCCGCCACATCGGCCAACCTGGGGCCGGGCTACGACACGCTCGGGTTGGCACTGAGCCTGCACGACAAGGTCGAGGCCGCGCTCACCGAGGAGCCGGGGGTCGCCGTCACCGTCGAGGGCGAGGGCGCGGGTGAGGTCGACCTCGGCGAGGGCCATCTGATCGTCAAAGCCATGCGCACGACGTTCGCCCGCATGGGCGTGCCCCAACCGGCCGGGATCCGCCTGCGGTGCCGTAACAGGATTCCGCACGCCCGCGGGCTCGGGTCGTCGTCGGCGGCCGTGTGCGCGGGCATCCTCGCCGCGCGGGCGCTGGCCGGCGTGACAGGTTTCTCCGACGACCAGGTTTTCGCGCTGGCCACCGAGATGGAGGGCCATCCCGACAATGTCGCCCCCTGCCTGGCCGGCGGGCTGACCGTGGCCTGGTGCGACCACACGGGGGTGCCGCGTATGGTGAAACTGGCTCCCGACGAGCGCATCCGTCCGGTGGTCGTGGTCCCGTCGACCCGGCTGTCCACGGAGGCCGCACGGGGGTTGCTGCCGAAGGACGTGCCCCACAAGGACGCTGCCTTCAACGCCGGCAGGGCCGCGTTGCTGATCGCCGCGCTGACCCGACGGCCCGAGCGAGAGGTTCTGCTCGCCGCGACAGAAGATCGGCTCCACCAGCCTTACCGCGCGCCTGCCATGCCGGAGAGCGCGGATCTGGTAGAACGTCTCCGTGCGGTGGGTGTGCCCGCGGTCGTTTCGGGAGCGGGTCCCGCGGTTCTTGCGTTCTCCACCTCGGATTCGCAGGATTTGATCGCGCCAGAAGTGGGTAATGACTGGCACATCCAGCAAATGGACGTCGACCCGGTTGGTGCGAACGTTCAGTTCCCCGAGACACGCTGATGCCTCTTTAGACCTTCAGGGAATAGCCGTGTGCGCTGGTGATGTTAGGCTGATAGCCGCACCAGATGCCCCCTTGGTGGGTGCGTGCTTGTCAGCCACACATCGCTGCATCATGCTTCACGTCGCGAGGCGTGAGCAGCGCGGCTGTCTCCCCGGAATCCGTTGCCTCCGGTTGGCCCACACCCGGTTGGCTCAACGCGAGGTGGCGACGACGGGGACCTGCGCGTTCGAATCATCTCGACATCTGGTTGGCGACAGCAATCTGGGGGGTGTCAGCCACGCGCCACGGTCCTGTGGCGGCCTGGACGAGCCCCTCCCCAAGAGTGGCGGCCGTCTCCAGCGACAGCCGAAGATCGCAGAGTGCACCCCGACCCGGTCTGTCCCGCCGGATCGCAAGCACCTCCGGGACGCCCGGCAGAACAAAACCGGCGCCCGACCCCTGGGAAGGACCTTTTAGTTGAGCGACACCACCGAACTCCTCTCCGACGCATCAGGCGCTGAGCCCGCGTCCGGCGACACCCCCACCCGCGCTCCGGCCAAGCCGCGTGCGCGTCGCTCCGGCACCGGCCTGTCGGCCAAGGTGCTGCCCGAGCTGCAGAAGATGGCGGCCGAGCTGGGCATCAGCGGGACCGGGCGCATGCGGAAGAGCCAGCTCATCGCGGCCATCCAGGAGAAGCAGGGTGGCGGTTCCGGCGAAGGCGCATCGGCTCCCGCGGCCGTGTCCGAGGCGTCCGCTTCGGCCCCGGCGGAGGCGACGCCCGCCGCGGAGCGGCCCACGCGGACGCGCAGAGAGCGGTCGCGCAAGACCGCGGAGGAGCCCGCACCGCAGGCCGCCCAGCAGCCCGCCGCCGCCGAGCCCGTGGCCGCGAACTCCGCGAGCCCCGTGACCGCCGCCGCGCCCGAGCCTGTCGCCGCCCCGGCCGAGCCGGTCGTCGAGCAGCAGCAGGCGCAGCCCGCGGAGACCGGCCAGAACGACACCCGCCCCGAGCGTTCCGAGCGCGGCGAGAGCCGCCGCGAGCGCCGCAGCCGCGGCGAGAGCCGCCGCGAGCGCCGCAGCCGCGGCGAGCGGCGCGACAGGGGAGAACGCGGCGACCGGGGAGACCGCTCCGGCGGCGACCGCTCGGAGAGCAGCCGTGACGGTGGTCGTGACGGCCGTGACGGCGGCCGTGACGGCCGTGACGGCCGTGACGGCGGCCGTGGCGACCAGCGCGGCACCGACTCGGGCAACCGCGGCGACCAGCGCAACGACCAGCGCGGCGGCGATGACGACGAGCGTGGCGGGCGCGGGCGCAGGGGCCGCTTCAGGGAGCGCAACCGTGGCCGTGGCCGCGACCGCTTCGACAGCGGCGAGCCGGTCATCGGCGACGACGACGTGCTCATCCCGATCGCCGGCATCCTCGACATCCTCGACAACTACGCGTTCGTCAGGACCAGCGGCTACCTGCCCGGCAGCAACGACGTCTACGTCTCGCTCGCCCAGATCCGCCGCAACGGCCTGCGCAAGGGCGACGTCATCACCGGCGCCGTGCGCCAGCCCCGCGAGGGCGAGCGGCGCGAGAAGTTCAACGCTCTGGTCCGCCTCGACACCGTCAACGGCATGGACCCCGAGCAGGCCCGCAACCGGCCCGACTTCAACAAGCTGACGCCGCTCTACCCGCAGGAGCGCCTGCGCCTCGAGACCGAGCACAACATCCTGACCACGCGGATCATCGACCTCGTGTCGCCGATCGGCAAGGGCCAGCGCGGTCTCATCGTCTCGCCGCCGAAGGCCGGCAAGACGATGGTGCTGCAGTCCATCGCCAACGCGATCACCCGCAACAACCCCGAGTGCCACCTGATGGTCGTGCTCGTGGACGAGCGGCCCGAAGAGGTCACCGACATGCAGCGGTCGGTCAAGGGCGAGGTCATCCACTCGACCTTCGACCGTCCCGCGGAAGACCACACCACGGTCGCCGAGCTCGCCATCGAACGGGCCAAGCGCCTGGTGGAGCTGGGCCACGACGTGGTCGTCCTGCTCGACTCGATCACCCGCCTCGGCCGCGCCTACAACCTGGCGGCCCCGGCGTCCGGTCGCATCCTGTCGGGCGGTGTCGACTCCACCGCCCTCTACCCGCCCAAGCGCTTCTTCGGCGCCGCCCGCAACATCGAGAACGGCGGCTCGCTGACGATCCTCGCCACGGCCCTGGTCGAGACCGGGTCCAAGATGGACGAGGTCATCTTCGAGGAGTTCAAGGGCACCGGCAACATGGAGCTCAAGCTCAACCGCTCCCTGGCCGACAAGCGCATCTTCCCCGCGGTCGACGTCGACGCGTCCGGCACGCGCAAGGAAGAGATCCTCATGGCCAAGGAAGAGCTCCAGATCGTCTGGAAGCTGCGCCGGGTGCTCCACGCGCTCGACATGCAGCAGGCGCTCGAGCTGCTCCTGGAGAAGATGAAGGAGACCAAGTCCAACGCGGAGTTCCTCCTGCAGGTCCAGAAGACCACGGTGAGCAACGACCGCGACTGACGGCCTTCTGGCCGGCGGCGCGTCACGTGAGAGGCGGACGGGGCATCCCCGCCGCCTCTCGTGGCGTTGGCGAGGAGAGCCGTACGAGCGAGGGCCCGGCCTGACGGTCACCGGCCGCGCCCGCCGAGCCTGATCGGGAATCCCTGATGGCCTGGGATGGTTACACGATCTGGCACACTGGTAGCTGACCATTTTGCGGTTCCGGTTCACGCCCTGCGATCAGGGCGACCCGGCGGCCGCAGCCCGAAAGGACAGCGATGAAGCGCGACATCCACCCCGAATACCACGTGACGCAGGTGACCTGCTCCTGCGGCAACACGTTCACCACGCGGAGCACCGCGAAGAACGGCGTGATCCACGCCGACGTGTGCTCGGCCTGCCACCCGTTCTACACGGGCAAGCAGAAGATCCTCGACACCGGCGGCCGAGTGGCTCGCTTCGAGAAGCGCTTCGGCAAGAAGCCTGCGGGCAAATAGCTCCACCGACGCCGGCCCGGACGCACCCCGGTGCGCCGGGTCGGCGTTGTCGGTTGCGACGCCCCAACCCACGACGAAGGACGCACGGTGAATCTCGACGAGTTGCTCAAGGAGTATTCCGAGCTGGAGCTGCAGCTTGGAGATCCCGCCGTGCACGCCGACCAGCACAAGGCCCGCACCCTCGGCAGGCGCTACGCCCAGCTCACGCCGATCATCGGCACCTACCGCGAGCTCGAGTCGGTCCGCGAAGACCTGACCGCCGCCAGAGAGCTGGCCGGCGAGGACGAAACGTTCGCCTCCGAAGCGGCCGAGCTCGAAGAGCGCATCCCCCAGCTTGAGGAGCGGCTCAGGCACCTGCTCATCCCGCGCGATCCCAACGATGACAAGGACATCATCATGGAGATCAAGGCGGGCGAGGGCGGTGAGGAGTCCGCGCTGTTCGCGGGCGACCTGCTGCGCATGTATCTGCGCTACGCCGAGCGGCTCGGCTGGAAGACCGAGATCATCGACAACCAGCCCTCCGACCTGGGGGGCTACAAAGACGTGACGGTCGGCATCAGGGCCAAGGGCGACGAGGGCGTGTGGTCCAGGCTCAAATACGAGGGCGGCGTGCACCGCGTGCAGCGGGTGCCCGTCACCGAGTCCCAGGGCCGCATCCACACCAGCGCCGCGGGCGTGCTCGTCTACCCCGAGGCTGAGGAGGTCGACGTCCAGATCGACCCCAACGACCTGCGCGTCGACGTCTATCGCTCCAGCGGCCCAGGCGGCCAGAGCGTCAACACCACCGACTCCGCGGTCCGCATCACCCACCTGCCCACCGGCGTCGTCGTCTCGTGCCAGAACGAGAAGAGCCAGCTGCAGAACAAGGAGTCGGCCCTGCGCATCCTGCGCGCGCGGCTGCTGGCCATCGCGCAGGAGGAGGCCGACGCCGCCGCTCAGGCCGAGCGCAAGTCGCAGGTCCGCACCGTTGACCGCTCCGAGCGCGTACGCACCTACAACTTCCCGGAAAACCGCATCTCCGACCACCGGGTCGGCTTCAAGGCGTATAACCTCGACCAGGTTCTCGACGGCGAGCTCAACGCCGTCACCCAGGCCCTCATCGACGCCGAAATGGCGGAGAAGCTCGCACAACACTCATGACATTTCTGCTGGACGAAATCGCCCTGGCCACTGCCCGGCTGGCCGAGGCAGGTGTCCCCTCACCGCGCACCGACGCTGAGGAGATCGCGGCGTTCGTCCACGGCGTGCGCAGAAGCGAGCTCCACACGGTCAAGGACGCCGACTTCGACGCGCTGTTCTGGGAGGGCGTGGCGAGGCGCGAGGCCCGCGAGCCGCTGCAGCACATCACCGGCCACGCCTACTTCCGCTACCTCGAGCTGGCGGTCGGGCCCGGCGTGTTCGTGCCGCGGCCGGAGACCGAGGTGATGGCCGGCTGGGCCATCGAGACGTTGCGCGCGATGGACGTCACCGCCCCCCTGGTGGTCGACCTCGGCACCGGCTCGGGTGCGATCGCGCTCTCCATCGCCCAGGAGGTGGCGCTGGCCGAGGTCCACGCCGTCGAGGTCGACCCCGGGGCGTACACCTGGGCCAAGCGCAACATCTCCGAGCACGGTCAGGGCCGCACCCACCTGCACCCGGAAGACCTCGCGGAGGCGCTGCCCGAGCTCAACGGCAAGGTCGACCTGGTCATCTCCAACCCTCCCTACATCCCGCCGGGCGCGATCCCCCGCGACCCCGAGGTGCGCGACTACGACCCCACGCGCGCCCTCTTCGGCTCGGGCGACGACGGGCTGGGAGAGGTGCGCGCGGTGGAGCGCACGGCCCGCCGCCTGCTGCGCCCCGGCGGCTGGGTGGCCGTCGAGCACGCCGACGAGCAGGGCAGGGCCGTCTACCTGACGTTCCCCGAGGACAACGGCTGGCGTGACGTACGCCTGCGCCAGGATCTCACCAGACGAGACCGCTTCGTCACGGCCCGCCTGGGTCAGGACTAAGATGCACGCCAGCGGCCCGGCCTTCTCCCGCACGGCGAGAGAGAGCGAAGCCACCGAACGAGTTGAGGGGAGGAGGCCTCGAGAGCGCCGCTCGTAGCCGAGCGGAGCGAGGCAACGAAACCGTGGGAAGACGCTTTGACTGCTCCGACCTCGAGCAGCGGACCGAAGGGCTGACGGAGGCGGCGGCCGCCGTACGCCGCGGCGAGCTCGTGGTGCTGCCGACCGACACCGTCTACGGCCTCGGCGCCGACGCATTCACCCCGGCGGCGGTCACCGCACTGCTCGACGCCAAGGGCCGTGGCCGTGACATGCCGCCGCCGGTGCTGGTGGGCACCGTCAGGGCCGCCACAGCGCTCATAGACGACCTGGGGCCCTATGGGCAGGACCTGATTGACGCGTTCTGGCCGGGGCCGCTCACGCTCGTCTGCAAGGCCAACAGGGCGCTTTCCTGGGACCTGGGCGACACCAAGGGCACGGTGGCCGTCCGCATGCCGCTCCACCCGGTCGCCCTCGACCTGCTCAAGGAGACCGGGCCGATGGCCGTCTCCAGCGCCAACCGCTCCGGCGCGCCCGCCGCCACCACGGCCGAGGAGGCGGAGGAGCAGCTCGGAGAGTCGGTCGCCGTCTATCTCGACGCCGGCAAGACCACCGACCAGACGCCCTCCACCATCCTCGACCTCACCACGGCCGTGCCCAGGATGTTGCGGCGAGGGGCGATCCCGGTGGAGAAGCTGCGCGGCATCATCGGCTACGTCGCCACCGACGACTGACATATACCGGCTGCTTATTCCGGCTGCGGTCGCGCTCGCGCCAAATTACGGTGAGGCGCGGAGCGGCTGCCATCGAGAAACCTGCTCGCCAGACTGCCGCCCCGCTGTCGTTCCCGGCCACCGCCGTGGCGGCAGTCCACGTGACGGGTTTCTCATCGGACGTCGGGAGTGGCCCATGGGCAAGTTCGACGGCATGGATCCCAAGCTGGTCCGTGACCTGCTGGCCGAGGCGAAACACGCGGCCGCGGAGATGCGCAAGGTCGAGGACCAGGTCCGGCTCACTCTGAACCGGGCCGGGCTCTCCACCCAGACCACCCACCGTCCCGCCCAGATCGCCGACGCGGTCGACACCATGGTCAAAGACGTCAACGTCCGGCTCGAGGTGCTGGAGAAGCGCGCCGATCCGCCCGGGATGGGGGCGGGCGCCTCCGACGATCCCAAGGGGGTTCGCGGGGATCGGGAGCGGTACGAGAACCCGCGCGCCGACGACAAGACCGACAAGGTCCCCCCGAAGACGGCCGACGATCCGCCGAAGACGGGTGACGCTCCATCGAAGTCCGCGGACGATCCGCCGAAGAGTGGCGATGCTCCGCCGAAGACGGGTGATGCTCCTCCGAAGTCCGCGGACGATCCGCCGAAGACGGGGGATGCACCTCCGAAGGCGGCGGATGATCCACCCAGGAGCGGTGACGCTCCTCCCAAGACGGGCGACGATCCGAAGGGTGACGCCCCGAAGACCGACCAGGACAGGGGGGTCGGCAAGGGCGACACCGACGTTCCGAAGGGCGAGGAAGCCCCGAAGAGCGACGACGTTCCCAAGGGTGATGACGGGAAGACCTGCGAGGAGCCCCGTACGGGCGACCAGCCCAGGACAGGCGACAGCGCGAGAGCCGGTGACGAACCCAGGACGGGTGACCGGCCGGGGACCGGTGACGAGCCCCGGACGGGTGACCAGCCCAGAGGGGATGACCGGTCCGGGACCGCTCCCGGCGGGAACGGTTGCGACGACGAGGGCACCGGCGACGGCACAGGTCAGGACACCGGCACCGGTCAGGACACCGGCACAGGTCAGGACACCGGCACAGGTCAGGACACCGGGACCGATCAGGACGCCCGGACCGATGATCAGCCTGTCGGCATGCCCAAGGACGACGAGCTGGACAGCAGACGCGACCGCGGTGCCGAGGCCGGGACCGGCACGAGGGACGACCCGTCCGACACCCCGGCCCAGAACGGGCAGGGTGTGAACCAACCGCAGGTCGTGGTGGTCGACGGGGTCAAGGTGTTGCAGGTGCCACTCGACCCGCCCACCGCCGAGCAACTCGAAGACCTGCTGGAGAACACCGACAAGGTGGCCCCGGCCGAGATGCCCCGGCCGCCGGCCGACGGCACCACCACCGCCTCCACCGTCAACGCCTGGGCGAACGACGGCAGCGACGTGGTCTCCGCCGGCACGACCCCGCCCGGCCATGACGCCCTGAAGACCGTGGTGGAGCACCACCGCGACATCCGGCCGCTGGACATGCCGGGAGTCGGGGTTCCGGCGGGCGAATACGGCAAGGGCGAGTGGGCCGAACGCGACATCCGCCCTGACGGCCCCGCGGGCTCCGTCGACCCCGGCCGTCCGAGCACCGGCGACGCCGCCACCCCGCCGTCGAGCGACTCCGCAGGCGGCAAGGACGGCACCTGCGCCCCCGGCGCCGGCGAGCAGCCGGGTGGCACGGGCAGGACACCAGGCGACACAACTCCGGGCGACGGTGGGACGACGCCCAGCAGACCGGTGGGGGACGAACCAGGCCAAGGTACGGGTGACGGTCAGGACACGGGTGGTCGTGAGGCCGGAGACCAGGGCGACCGAGGAACTGGTGACCAGGAGACGGGAGGCCAAGGAGCCGGCAGGACGGGTGAGCAGGGCGAACCCGTCACGATCCCGCCGACGAATCCCTCGGTCGACCCGCCCGACGGCGACTCCACCGGCGCCCCGGCCACGACGGCCGTCGCTGACTCCGACCCCGGCCGCGCAACGGGACGGGGCGACGGGACGGCGACCGTGTACGGCGCGGAACCACGTCAAGCGGATGGTACGGGCCCGGCCTACACCGTGCAGATCGCCTACGGCACTGAGCCCGTCCACGGCAGCGCATCATCCCGGGCCGAGCCGGCCTACGGCAGCGCGGGGGCGGGCGACGCCCGCGACGTGGTCTCCGTGAACGTCACCCCGCCCGACCTTGACGCCCTCAGGACGGTCATCGAGCACCACAGGGACATCGAGCCCGCCGACATGCCCTCCGTCGCGGTCCCGCCGGGTGAGTACGGCGAGGGCCGGTGGGCGCCCGAGGACATCAGGCCGGACGGCCCGAGCGGGTCGGTCGATCCCGGTACGCCGGAGAGGAGCGCGTGATGTACGTGGACCCGCCCGCCCCCAAGGCCAAGCAGCGCGACGAGACCCCGCCCATCAGCTCCACGGGCCCCTTGGACGACCCGCAGCGGGCCTGGGAGTTCAATCCCGACTACCAGCGCCTGGTCGTCGCATGGAACACCGTCCTGCCCCAGCTGGAGGCGCTCAGGACGGTCCTGGACAAGGCGTACGCCCTGGCCAAGAGCCCGCAGACGTGGGACGCCCCGGTGGGCGAACGCTACGTCAAGGACATCCGTGAGTGGCGCACCAGGCTGTCGGTCTACCGGCATGCCGTGCTGACCGCGATCAGCGACGAGGCCGCCGACACGCCGAGGTGGATCCAGACGACGGCCAACGCGCCGCACGCGTTCCAGTGACGGGCTGCGCCCGCACGTCTGGTCGATCGTCGATCGCGACATGCGGCCGAACGCGGACGAGCAGGAGCACCGGACGTTCGCCGGCCGGATCGGACGGGGCGGCCGCCCATCGCGGGCGCATCCCTGCAGGAACGGATTCCGGGCATCACCTCCCTATGGGAGAAACGGACACCAGGTCGTACAGTGGGGAAATGGGTGCGGAACCCTACTACGGTCCCGACTTCGGGCTGCTGCGCCGGCAGGATCCCGAGCTCGCGCAGGTTCTGCTCGACGAGCTCGAGCGCGTGCGCGGCGGGATCCAGCTGATCGCGAGCGAGAACTTCACCTCGCCCGCCGTCCTGGCCGCGCTGGGCTCCACGCTGACGAACAAGTACGCCGAGGGCTACCCGGGCAGGCGCTATTACGGCGGTTGCGAGGTCGTCGACCGAGCCGAGCGGCTGGCGATCGAGCGGGCGTGCCGGTTGTTCGGGGCGGAGCACGCCAATGTCCAGCCCCATTCGGGCGCCTCGGCGAACCTGGCCGCCTACGCGGCGCTCCTCCAGCCGGGCGACACCATGCTGGCCATGGCCCTGTCGCACGGCGGCCATCTCACGCACGGCTCCAAGGTGAACTTCTCGGGAAAATGGTTCGACGTCGTGTCGTACGGGGTGCGTCGTGACAACGAACTCATCGACTACGACGAGGTGCGGGATCTGGCGCTGCGGCACCAGCCGAAGCTCATCGTGTGTGGCGCGACGGCGTACCCGAGGCTGATCGACTTCGCGGCCTTCCGCGGCATCGCGGACGAGGTGGGGGCGTGGTTGCTGGCGGATGTGGCGCACCCGATCGGGTTGATGGCGGGCGGTGCGATCCCGTCGGCGGTGCCGTACGCGGACGTCGTGACCTTCACCACGCACAAGGCGCTGCGCGGGCCGCGCGGCGGCGCCATCCTGTGCACGGGGGAGCTGGCCGCCAGGATCGACCGGGCGGTGTTCCCGTTCGTCCAGGGCGGGCCGCTCATGCACGTGGTGGCGGCCAAGGCGGTGGCGTTCGCTGAGGCGATGCGGCCGGAGTTCGCCGGCTACGCCAGGAAGGTGATCGCGAACGCGCGAGCGCTGGCGGAGTCGCTGGACGCGGAGGGCATGCGGGCCGTGTCCGGGGGCACCGACACGCACCTGGCGCTGATCGACCTGCGCGGGGTGGGGGTGTCGGGCGTCGAGGCGGAGCGGAGGTGCGCGGCCGCGGGCATCACGCTCAACCGCAACGTGATCCCGTACGATCCCGAGCCGGCGGCCGTGACCTCGGGGATCCGGGTCGGTACGCCGTGCGTGACGACGCAGGGCATGGAGCCCGAGGATCTGAAGGAGCTGGGGTCCCTGGTCGCCAGGGCCGTGCGCGATCCGGGCGGCGCGGAGGAGGTCAGGGCAAGGGTGACGGCCCTTCTCGCCATCCATCAGCCATATCTCAGCGAATTTTGAGCCGGTCTGTGTCGTTTTCCGGTCACAGCGGGCCGGAGCATCCGGGAAACTAGGTTCGTGCGCGAATACCTCTTCATGGCGCTCATCTCGGCAGCGGTGACCTACCTGCTGGTTCCTCTGGTGCGCCGCTTCGCCATCGCCATCGGCGCCATGCCCGAGGTTCGCGAGCGCGACGTGCACACCACGCCCACACCCAGGCTGGGCGGCCTGGCGATGTACGGCGGCCTGGTCGTGGGGCTGCTGGTGGCGAGCAGGCTCACCCACACGGGCGCGGCCCTGGCGGAGTCCGACGGCGACGCCGTCACCGCACTGATCGTCGCGGGCGGGCTCATCACGGTCACGGGCTTCCTCGACGACTGGTGGGGCATGGACGCCTTCGTCAAGCTCGCCGGGCAGATCGCGGCGGCCGGCGTGCTGGTCTTCTTCGACCTGCGGCTCCTCTACATCCCGCTGCCGCAGGACTGGGGCGGCTCCACCAGCCTCGACTACACGCTCAGCACCGTCATCACGATCATGGTCGTGGTCGTGACGATCAACGCGGTCAACTTCGTCGACGGGCTCGACGGCCTGGCGGCGGGGGTCGTGTGCATCGCGGGCATGGCCACCTGGGCCTACTCGATCTTCCTGGCCGAGGAGATCAGCGGAGGCCGCATCACGACGACGGCCGCCATCGCCGCCGTGCTCATCGGCGCCTGCCTGGGCTTCCTGCCGCACAACTTCCATCCGGCGAAGATCTTCATGGGCGACACGGGGGCCATGCTCATCGGGCTCGTGCTCGCCTCGTCGATCGTCACCGTGACGCCGCTCGACCCGGCGATCATCGAGGGCATGAACAAGGTGCCGGTGTTGCTGCCGCTGCTCCTGCCGGCCGCGGTGCTGGTGCTGCCGCTGGTCGACCTGATCACCGCGGTGGTGCGGCGCACCTCGCGCGGCCTGTCGCCGTTCGCGCCGGACCGCGGCCACCTGCACCACCGGCTGATGGACATCGGCCACTCCCACCGCAGGTCCGTGCTGATCATGTACGCGTGGGCGTTCCTGTTCGCCTTCGGCATCGTGGGCATGTCCACGATCGGCGTGCCGGTGCTGCTGTTCCCCGTGGTCATCGTGCTCGCACTGGCCGTGCTGGTGCTGATGGCCCTGCCGCGCTGGCGGGGCCGGGGCGGGGCGCACACGGCGTCGCGCGACGACCCCGACGACGGTCCGCCCACGGGGCCGATGCCGCCGATCCCGCCGGAGCCCGAGGTCAGACGGCGGATGCCGCCGCCGGGAGACGGCTCGCGGCAGGGCCGCTCGACGGCCGACGGCAATCCGGTCATTCCCGCCCATCCGGGGCGTTCGTGATCGCGAACTAGAAACGGCAGGTAAAAGCGGTCTTCCGTGAGCTTGTGATATCTTTCACGAGCAGGGACTCCAGACCTACCGGTTCTGGAGGTAGCAAACGCTCGCTTGACAACAGGCTGATGGAGCACCGATGCAGGCCAATGACGTGCGCGTCCTCAAGAGCGCCGCGATTCCGACCGCAGTGGTTGGGGTGGTCGCCGTGCTGGTCGCCTTCCTGGCGGCGGGCGGCAAGGGTGCGCTCGGCGCGGCCATGGGCGCCCTGCTCGTCGGGATCTTCTTCAGCGTCAGCGTCGTCGTGGTGTCCTACGCCGCCCGGGTCTCCCCGCAGATGATGGCGATCGCCGCGATGGTGAGCTATCTCGTCAAGGTCCTGGCCATCATGGCCGTGTTGTCGGCCTTCCGTGACACCACGGCCTGGAACACCCAGGCCTTCGCGTGGTCCGTGGTGGTCTGCACCCTCGTGTGGACGGGCTTCGAGGTCCGCGCCTTCATGAAGACCAAGATGCTTTACGTCGACCCCGAGGCCGGAGTTCCGGGAAAGGGCGACGCATGACGCTCTTGCCTGGACGGGGTCCGATATGACTAGTCCGCTGTTCGCCTGCTATCGTCGGGCCCGCGATGAGCGCACAGGAACGCCGACCCGAAGAAGACGGTCGCGACTTCGCCGACGCCATGTGGTCAGTCCCCAGCTCACTACTCGCCGGGATGGCTATCTACGGCGGCCTCGGATGGTTGCTGGACCGGTGGTTGGACATGTCCGCGTTCTTCCCCATAGGCGTGGTCCTGGGGGTTGTGCTCGGCGGCTACCTGGTCTACCGGAAGTTCGGTCGCTAGCCCGGAGCAGCAACCGCTTCGCTGAGGAAACTCTTGTGATCCACTACGACGTTGAAGGGAACGCCGCGTGAATGCGCTGACGGTCCTCGCTCCCGCTGGCGATCAATTCGGGGCGCCTACGCCAGACGAGTTGTTCAACCTGCCTCCCATCATCCCCGGGGTCTACTGGTTCACCAAGCCGGTGCTGCTGGCCATCATCAGCGCCATCCTCGTGGTCGGCGTGTGCTGGGCGGCCTTCGCCAAGCCCAAGCTCGTGCCGAGGGGCGTCCAGAACGCCGTCGAGCTCGGCTACATGTTCGTCCGCGACCAGGTCGCCCGGCCCTTCCTGGGCAAGGACGCAGACCGGTGGATGGGCCTGCTGGTCAGCGTGTTCTTCCTGGTGCTCGTCTGGAACGTCATGGGCGTCGTCCCGGTGCTCCAGTTCCCCGTCGCCTCGCACATCGCCTTCCCGGCCGTGCTGGCCCTCCTGATCTACGGCCTCAAGATCTACCTGGGCGTCAAGCACCAGGGCGGCGTCGGCTACTTCAAGAACATGATGTTCCCGCCCGGCCTGCCGAAGCCGATCTACGTCCTGCTGGCCCCGATCGAGTTCCTGTCGAACATGATCATCGCGCCCTTCACGCACGCGGTGCGACTGTTCGCGAACATGTTCGCGGGCCACATGCTGCTGGCCTTCTTCAGCATGGTGGGCTTCTGGTTCCTGTTCGAGAAGCTGACCCCGCTCGGCGCGCCCATCGGCGTCGTGGGTGTGGTGATGACCATCCTGCTCACGGGCCTGGAGATCTTCATCCAGTATCTGCAGGCGTTCCTCTTCGCGATGCTGGCCGCGATGTACATCGGCGGCTCCCTGCATCCCGATCACTGAGAACCACAGACCGGATCAGTCCAGACCGGTGAGACTCCGCTTCACCGGCCGTCCAGTAAAGGAAAACAGCAATGAGCGTTCTCGCTGAGGTCTCCGGCAACGTCACCGCCATCGGTTACGGTCTCGCCGCCATCGGCCCCGGCATCGGCGTCGGCATCATCTTCGGTCAGGGCGTGCAGGCCATCGCGCGCCAGCCCGAGGCCTACGGCCTGATCCGCCAGAACATGCTCCTCGGCTTCGTCCTCACCGAGGCCCTCGCCCTGATCGGCCTGGTCGCACCGTTCATCTTCCAGAACATCGGCGCGGCCTGACGATCCCCACCTGACGAAAGGCTGCATCCATGACTATGGCAGCTACGCTCCTCGCGCAGGAGGAGGGCGCCAACCCCCTCATCCCGCACACGTACGAGCTCGTCGTCGGCATCTTCTCCTTCCTCGTCGTCCTCTTCGTCGTCGGCCGGATCCTCGTCCCGCGCATCCAGAAGACGCTGGCCGAGCGGACGGACGCCATCGAGGGCGGCATCAAGAGGGCGGAAGAAGCGCAGGCCCAGGCGCAGGTCCTGCAGCAGGAATACCGCGACCAGCTGGCCGAGGCCAGGCAGGAGGCTGCCAGGCTGCGTGAGGAGGCTCGCGAGCAGGCCGCGCAGATCAAGGCGGAGCTCCGCGAGGAGGCCCAGGCCGAGGCCCGGCGTCTCGTCGAGGCCGCGCACGCGCAGATCGAGGCGGACCGCCAGGCGGCCTTCGCCCAGCTCCGCGCCGAGATCGGCCGCCTGTCGACCGACCTGGCCGGCCGCATCGTCGGCGAGTCCCTCGAGGACGAAGCCCGGCAGAGCCGCATCGTCGACCGGTTCCTCGACGAGCTGGAAAGCTCCAACGCGCAGGCGGTGCGTTAATGAGGGGCCTGAGCAGGGCGTCGCTGGCCGAGGTCGAGGAGCGGTTCAACGCGGTCGCCGGCAGTGCCGACCTCGGCACGCTCTCCGACGAGTTGTTCGCGGTCGCGGATCTGCTCGACCGCGAGCATGGCCTGCGCCGTGCCCTGTCCGACCCGTCCAGGCCGGGCGAGCAGAAGGCGGGCACGATCCGCTCGCTGCTCGACGGCAAGGTCGGCGAGGCGGCGCTCGCCACCGCCGAGACCGCGGTCTCGGCGCGGTGGTCGCGCGCCGGTGACCTGGCCGACGTGCTCGAACGGCTCGGCGTCGCCGCCGCGGCCGCGGAGGCGGAGGGCCAGTCACGGCTCGACGAGGTGGAGGACGAGCTCTTCCGCTTCGGCCGCATCGTCGCCGCCAACCCGGAGCTGCGCCGGGCACTCACCGACGCGGGTGCGCCGGGGGCCGGCAAGCAGGAGCTGCTGAGCCGGCTGCTCGATGGCAAGGTCGCCCCCACGAGCCTGCGCCTGATCAGCCAGCTGGTGCTGCACCCGCGTGGGCGTAGCCTGGAGTCAGGCCTGGAAGAGGTCGGTCAGCTCGTGGCGGAGCAGCGCCGGCGCCTCGTGGCGGTGGTGCGCACCGCGGTCGAGCTGACCGACGCGCAGCGCGAGCGCCTGACGGCGTGGCTGCGCACCTCCTACGGCCGTGACGTGCACCTGAACGTCGAGGTGGACAAGCGAGTGCTCGGTGGGTTCTCGGTCCGCATCGGCGACGAGATCATCGACACCACCATTGTGGGACGAATCGAAGAAGTCCGCCGCCGGTTGGCCGGCTAAGGCGAATAGGGAGACAGAGTAGAGATGGCGGAGCTTACGATCCGGCCGGACGAGATCCGGGACGCGCTTGAGCGCTTCGTCCAGGCGTACGAACCGGAAGGCGCCGCGCGCGAGGAGATCGGGACCGTCGTCGACGCCGGCGACGGCATTGCCCATGTCTCCGGCCTTCCCTCGGCGATGGCGAACGAGCTGCTCGAGTTCGAGGGTGGCACGCGCGGTCTGGCACTTAACCTCGACACCCGCGAGATCGGTGCCGTTATTCTGGGCGACTTCAGCGGCATCGAGGAGGGCCAGACGGTCCGCAGGACGGGCGAGGTCCTGTCCGTGCCCGTCGGCGACGACTTCCTCGGCCGCGTGGTCGACCCCCTGGGCAACCCGCTCGACGGCAAGGGCGCCATCCAGGCCGAGGGCACCCGTGCCCTCGAACTGCAGGCCCCCTCGGTCGTCCAGCGGCAGCCGGTGAAGCAGCCGCTGCAGACCGGCATCAAGGCGATCGACGCCATGACGCCGATCGGCCGCGGCCAGCGCCAGCTGATCATCGGCGACCGCGGCACCGGCAAGACGGCGATCGCGGTCGACACGATCCTCAACCAGCGCGAGGCCTGGGCGTCGGGCGACCCCGAGAAGCAGGTGCGCTGCGTCTACGTCGCGGTCGGCCAGAAGGGCTCGACGATCGCGCAGGTCAAGGCCCGCCTGGAGGAGGCCGGCGCGCTCGAATACACCACGATCGTGGCCGCCCCCGCCTCTGACCCGGCCGGCTACAAATACCTTGCCCCCTACACCGGCTCGGCCATCGGCCAGCACTGGATGTACCAGGGCAAGCACGTTCTGATCGTCTTCGACGACCTGACCAAGCAGGCCGACGCCTACCGCGCCGTGTCCCTGCTGCTGCGTCGCCCTCCGGGCCGCGAGGCCTTCCCCGGCGACGTCTTCTACCTGCACTCCAGGCTCCTGGAGCGCTGCGCCAAGCTCTCCGACGACATGGGCGGCGGCTCGATGACGGGCCTGCCGGTCATCGAGACCAAGGGCAACGACGTGTCGGCCTTCATCCCGACCAACGTCATCTCCATCACCGACGGCCAGTGCTTCCTCGAGACCGACCTGTTCAACGCGGGTGTGCGCCCGGCCATCAACGTCGGCATCTCGGTGTCCCGAGTCGGTGGTTCGGCGCAGGTCAAGGCCATGCGCAAGGTCGCGGGCACGCTGAAGCTGTCGCTGTCGCAGTATCGCGACCTGGAGGCCTTCGCGGCGTTCGCGTCCGACCTCGACGCGGCCTCCAAGGCCCAGCTCGAACGCGGTCAGCGCCTGGTGGAGCTGCTCAAGCAGCCCCAGTACGAACCGTTCCCCGTCGAGCGCCAGGTCGTGTCGGTGTGGGCCGGCACCACGGGCGAGCTCGACGAGGTGCCGGTCGACGACGTGCGGCGTTTCGAGACGGAGTTCCTCGACTTCCTGCAGTCCTCGCACAAGGGCATCCTCGACACCATCCGCGAGACCAACGAGCTCACGGACGACACGGTGACCTCGCTCAAGGACGCCATCACGGAGTTCAAGAAGGGCTTCACCACCTCCTCGGGCGAGCTGCTGGTCAAGGACGAGCCGGTGGCGCCGCTGGAGGCCGAAGAGGTCGGCCAGGAGAAGATCAAGAAGGTCGTCCGTCGGGCGGAGAAGTAGGTCATGGGTGCCCAGCTAAGGCTGCTGCGGCGGCGGATCAACTCGGTCAAGTCGACCGCGAAGATCACGCGTGCCCAGGAGCTCATCGCCTCTTCACGGATCGTGAGGGCGCAGCAGCGGATGCAGGCGGCGCTGCCGTACGAGCGTGAGATCACTCGCGCCGTCACCGGCGTCGTCAGCAACGCGGCCAGCGTCGACCATCCGCTGACCGTGGCGAAGGACAACCCCGCGAAGGCGGGTGTCCTCATCGTCACCAGCGACAGCGGGTTCTGCGGCGGTTTCAACGCCAACGTCCTGCGCGAGGCCGAGGCCCTGCGCGGGTTGCTGGAGGGCCGCGGCCTCAACGTCGTGCCGTTCGTCACCGGGCGCAAGGGTGTCACCTGGCACACCTTCCGCCAGCGCGAGATGGGCGGCCAGTGGGTCGGCTTCTCCAGGAAGCCGGCCTACGCCGACGCCAAGGAGATCGCGCAGACGCTGATCGACTCGTTCAAGGACGACAACGGGATCGACGAGATCCACATCGTCTCGACCGAGTTCGTCTCCATGCTGACCCAGAACGTCGTGGTCAAGCGGATCCTGCCGCTCGAGGTCGAGGAGACCGAGGCGACGGAGTCCACCGCGATCCCGCCCTACTTCGAGTTCGAGCCGACCGCGGGTGACGTTCTCGAGACGCTGCTGCCGCGTTACGTCGAGTCCCGGATCTTCACGGCGCTGCTGCAGTCGGCTGCCTCCGAGGAGGCAGCGCGGCGGCGCGCGATGAAGTCCGCGACCGACAACGCCAACGAGCTGATGCGGCTGCTCACCCAGGAGATGAACCAGGCTCGCCAGGCGGAGATCACCCAGGAAATCAGCGAGATCGTCGGTGGCGCCAACGCGCTCGCTGACGCCGCAGCGGGGAAAGAGTGAAATGACTGCAGAGGCTGTTGAAACTGTGGAAGCCGCGGCGGCCGGCACAGGCCGCGTGGCACGTGTCACCGGCGCGGTCGTCGACGTGGAGTTCCCCGTCGACGCGATGCCCGAGATCTACAACGCGCTCAAGGTCGAGGTGACCCTCGGCGGCGAGACCAGGACCCTGACCCTTGAGGTGGCCCAGCACCTGGGCGACAACCTCGTGCGCGCCATCTCCATGCAGCCCACCGACGGCATGGTCCGCGGCCAGGCGGTGCAGGACACCGGCGGCCCGATCTCGGTGCCGGTCGGCGACGTCGTCAAGGGCCACGTGTGGAACGCGCTGGGCGAGACGCTCGACGTGCCCACCGCGTCGCTCAAGGTCGAGGAGCGGTGGGGCATCCACCGTCCCTCCCCGGCGTTCGACCAGCTCGAGTCCCGCACCGAGCTGCTCGTCACCGGCATCAAGGTCATCGACCTGCTCACCCCCTACGTGCAGGGCGGGAAGATCGGCCTGTTCGGCGGCGCCGGCGTGGGCAAGACGGTGCTCATCCAGGAGATGATCCGCCGCGTCGCCCGTAACTTCGGCGGCACCTCGTGCTTCGCCGGTGTCGGCGAGCGCACCCGTGAGGGCAACGACCTCTGGCTGGAGATGGAGGAGGCGGACGTTCTCAAGGACACCGCGCTCGTCTTCGGCCAGATGGACGAGCCGCCGGGCACCCGTCTGCGCGTGGCGCTGTCGGCGCTGACCATGGCCGAATACTTCCGTGACGTGCAGAAGCAGGACGTGTTGCTCTTCATCGACAACATCTTCCGCTTCACGCAGGCCGGTTCGGAGGTCTCGACCCTGCTCGGCCGTATGCCGTCCGCCGTGGGTTACCAGCCCACGCTGGCCGACGAGATGGGTGTGCTCCAGGAGCGCATCACCTCGACGCGCGGTCACTCGATCACCTCCATGCAGGCGATCTACGTGCCCGCCGACGACATCACCGACCCGGCCCCGCACAACGCGTTCGCGCACCTCGACGCGCAGACCGTGCTCTCCCGGCCGATCTCGGAGAAGGGCATCTACCCCGCGGTGGACCCGCTCGACTCCTCCTCCCGGATCCTCGACCCGCAGATCCTGGGCGAGGAGCACTACCGGGTCGCCCAGGAGACCAAGCGGATCCTGCAGAAGTACCGCGAGCTCCAGGACATCATCGCGATCCTCGGTATCGACGAGCTGTCCGAGGAGGACAAGGTCACCGTGCAGCGGGCCCGCCGCATCGAGCGGTTCCTGTCGCACCCGATGTACGCCGCCGAGGCGTTCACCGGCCAGCCGGGCGAGACCGTCCCGCTGGACGAGACCATCGCCTCCTTCAAGGGCCTGTGCGCGGGTGAGTACGACCACCTCCCCGAGCAGGCGTTCTTCATGGTCGGTGGCATCGAGCAGGCCGTGGCCAAGGCCAAGGAACTCGAGCGCCGCTAAATCGCCCAGTCGAAGGGCTTCGAGCCAGGACCTACCTAGAGGGCGAGTTCTGCGAGCCCGGACCTACGGTGGTGGTACGGCCGCCCGCCGTGCCACCACCTGATCGGAAAGGAACCTACACAAGTGGCGAAGCTACGCGTAGGGGTTGTCTCACCCGAGCGTGAGATCTGGTCGGGCGAGGCCGACATGGTGATTGCCAAGACCGTGGACGGCGAGATCGGTATTATGCCGCAACACGCACCTGTGCTCGGCGTCCTCGTCGAGGGCGGCGTGCTGCGCATCAAGCGGGAGGGCGAGGGCGATCTCGCGGCGGCCGTGCACGGAGGCTTCATCTCCGTGGCCGACGACGAGGTGTCCGTGCTCGCCGAGGTGGCCGAGCTCGGTTCCGAGGTCGACGTCGCGGCGGCCCGTGACGCTCTCGATCGGGCCCAGGCCTCGATCGAGGCCAACCAGGAGGACGCCGACGCGGCGATCGAGGCCAAGCGCGCCAGGGCTCGGCTCCGCGCGGCGGGCGAAGAGGTCTAATATTCTCAACGGGGCGCAGGGGGCGGCATGATGGCGACGGTTGTGGTGGTCCTGGTGCTGTTCGCCGCCCTCGTGGTCCTGCGCTGGGTCACGCTGACCCGCTCGCGCGGGAGCGTGCCCTGTCGTCTGCGGGTGGGGGAGCGGGCCTGGCAGAGCGGCGTAGCCCGCTACGCCGACGGGGAGCTCCACTGGATCCCTCTTCTGGGTGTCCGACTGAGGCCGCGCCACGCTATCGCGAGGCGCGGCCTCGTCGTTTCTCCCCGCCGCGAGATCGAGGGCGGGATGTTCGCGGTGGATCTCAGCGGGAGCACGCGCGGCGTGTCCATCGCGATGAGCGCCGACGCGCTGACGGGCTTCCTCGCGTGGCTGGAGTCGGCGCCGCCGAGCGCCTACCTCGACGTCGCCTGACCCCGGCTCGGCGCCTCGGGGCGTCAGCGTTTCAGGGCTGTCTCAGGGCCTCAGCGGCGGACGGTCGCGTTCAGCGGGTGCCGCCGGGCTTCCAGAGGATCTCGTCGCCCGCGTGGGCGATCCGGCAGGCGATGAAGAGCAGGTCGGACAGCCGGTTGAGGTATTTCGCCGTCAGCACGTTCATGTCGTCGTGCGCCTGGAGCGCGGCCCAGGCCGTACGCTCGGCTCTGCGCACCGTGACCCTGGCGACGTGCAGCGCCGCCGTGGCGGGATCGCCGCCGGGCAGGATGAAGCTGCGCAGCGGCTTGAGCCCGGCGTTGAAGCGGTCGCACTGCGTCTCCAGCCAGTCGATGTACGACTGCTCCACCCGCAGCGGCGGGAAGTCGGGGTTCGCCACGACCGGCGTGGCCAGGTCGGCCCCCAGGTCGAAGAGCTCGTTCTGGACGCGTACGAGCACCTCCACCAGGTCGGCGGTCAGGGTGCCGTGCGACAGCGCGACCCCCAGGTGGGCGTTGGCCTCTTCCACGTCGGCGTAGGCCGCGAGCCGCAGGTCGGTCTTCGGGGCGGGGCTCATGTCGCTCAGCGTGGTGGTGCCGTCGTCGCCCGTGCGGGTGTAGATGCGGGAGAGGACGACCGGCTTGTCCTTGTCGGCGCGCGTCATGGCCCCAGCGTACTCGTGACAAATGTCATCGGGACGGGACGCGAAGTCCATATCGCGCCTGTGATTTCGGCGACTGGCTCGAAGAAACGGGTGAAAGCCATGATTGACGCATGATGAAGGAGATGACCTGATGCTCGAGATCAACGAGCTGCGCAAGCGTTTCGCGGGCGGCCCAGGCTCCCCAGCGACCAAGATCGCCTTGGATGGGATCAGCTTCACCGTACGGCCGGGCGAGATGTTCGGGTTCGTCGGTGCGAACGGCGCGGGCAAGACCACGACGATGCGCATCGTGATGGGCGTGCTCCAGGCGGACTCCGGCTCGGTGGCCCTGCGGGGGGCGCCGCTCTCGCCAGACGACCGCCGGCGCTTCGGCTACATGCCGGAGGAGCGCGGTCTGTACCAGAAGATGCGGGTCGCCGAGCAGATCGAGTACTTCGGCCGCCTGCACGGGATGAGCTCGACGGCCGCCACGAAGGCCACCGACGGCCTGCTGGAGCAGCTCGGGCTGACCGAGCGCAGGAACGACGCGGTACAGGCCCTCTCATTGGGCAACCAGCAGCGGGTGCAGCTCGCCGTGGCCCTGGTGCACGACCCCGAGCTGCTCATCCTGGACGAGCCGTTCTCCGGGCTCGACCCGATCGCGGTCGACGCGCTGGCCACGGTGTTGCAGGAGCGGTGCAGGGGAGGCGTACCGGTGATCTTCTCCAGCCACCAGCTGGAGCTGGTGGAGCGGCTGTGCGACTCCGTGGGCATCGTCTCGGCCGGGCGCATGGTCGCCGCGGGCGCGGTGGCCGACCTGCGGGCGGCCGAGCGGAACGAGCTGCGCGTGGTCGTCAGGAACCCCGCGCCTGGCTGGGCGGACGGCCTGCCGGGCACGGTCACCGTCGACGGCGACCGGCACACCCTGCGCACCTCCGGCGGCGACGACCAGGAGATCCTGCGTCGCGCCGTGAAGGCGGGGCGGGTCGAACACTTCGGGGCCGAGCAGCCGAGCCTCACCGAGATCTTCAAGGAGGCCGTGGCGTGAACGGACTGATGCTGGTCGCCCGCAGAGAGATCACGACGCAGGTGCGGACGAAGGGGTTCGTCATCGGCCTGCTCATCACGGCGGCGCTGGTGGCGGCGGTCTCGTTCGCTCCCAAGGTGCTGGGCGGTGACGACTCCTACACGCTGGGCACCGTCAACTCCCAGCAGCTCCCGCTGAAGGCCGCCGCGCCCGACACGACGTTCGAGTGGCGGGCGTTCCCCGACGAGGGTGCGGCGTCGCAGGCGCTGCTCGACGGCGACGTGGACGCGGTGCTCGTCAACGGCTCCAAGGTGCTGACGGACGGGAAGATCGACGATGAGCTCGGCGTGCTGCTGCAGAGCGTGAACCGCGAGGTCAGGCTCGGCGCCGCGGGCGTGTCCATCCCGCCGCTGCAGATGCAGTCCGTGGGTGCCGACACGCGGTACGAGTCCGCGCGCGCCGGCATCGCCGTGGTGCTCGTCCTCGTGCTCTTCATGCTCATCATGGGCCAGGTCATGATGGTGGCCATGGGCGTGGTGGAGGAGAAGGGCAGCAGGATCGTGGAAATCCTGCTCTCCACCGTGCGGCCGTGGCAACTGCTCGGCGGCAAGATCGTGGGGCTGGGTGCGCTCGGCCTGATCAACCTGGTCACCATCCTGGTCGTCGGGCTCGGTTCGGCTATGGCCTCGGGCATCGCCACCGACTTCCCGCCCGGCATCCCCGGGCTGGTGGCTGCGGTGCTGGTGTGGTTCGTGCTCGGCTACGCCTTCTTCGCGGCGCTGGCGGCGGCCTTCGGGTCGCTGGTCTCGCGGCAGGAGGAGGTGGGCTCGGTGATGACGCCGCTGACCATGCTCATCATGATCACGTACTTCGTCGCCTTCTACGCCACCAATGACGCGACGGGCACGCTGGCCACGGTCGTGTCGTACATCCCGCCCTTCTCGTCCATGGTCATGCCGGTGCGGATGGCGGCGACCGAGGTGCCGCTGTGGCAGGTGGGCGCGTCCATGGCGGCGATGGTCCTGGCCGTGCTCGCGGTGCTGGCCTTCGGCGCCAAGATCTACGAGCGCGCGGTGCTGCGGACGGGTGCCCGGCTCAAACTCGGCGACGTGCTGCGCACGAACTAGATGGATCCGATCAGGCGGGCGCGGCGCCTCACCTGGGCGATGATCATCTCGGGCCTGCTGACGATGTGGCTCCTCATCGTCGTCTCGTCCGTGGACGCGCACGTGGAGGGCACGCTCTCGTGGTGGCGGGCCGTTCCGGCGCTGATCGCCGCCGGCGGGCTCACCTGGCTCTACCCGCGCATGGCCGACGCGATCCTGGACCGCCGCTACCCCACCAGGCAGGTGGTGGTGGCGGCGGTTCTCGCGCTGGTCGCGGCGGGCGCGGGCGGGGCGGACCCGGCCGGATGGGGCTTCGTCCTCGTGGCCTGGCTGGGCATCGCCATGCTCGGCGTCTCCATCCGCACGCTCGTCCTGCAGATGCTCGGGACCTGGGCGGCCGGCGTCACGCTGGGGCTGGCGCCGGGCGCCATGGCCCTCGACGTGCCCACGGATCGGGAATTCTGCTATTACGCCCTGCTCTACGGCCTCTGGTGCGTCGTTCTGCCGCCGTCCGGCCGGGTCTGGCTCCTGATCTGGAGGCTGGCCGTGGAGGCCCACGAGGGCCGCGACGCGCACACGCGGCTGGCTGTGGCCGAGGAGCGCCTGCGCTTCTCCAGGGACCTGCACGACCTCGTGGGGCACCAGTTGTCCGCCATCGCGGTCAAGACCGAGCTGGCCGTACGGCTCTCGGACAAGGACACCGGCGCGGCGAAGGCCGAGATGGCGGAGGTCAACACGCTGACCAGGAAGGCGCTCAAGGAGCTGCGCCAGGCGGTGCGCGGCTACCGCGAGCTTGACTTGGCCGCCGAACTGAATAGCGTTGAAGGCGTACTCGAAGCGGCGGGGGTCCGCTGCGAGACGCGCCTTCCCTACCGCGAGCTGCCGGACGGGGTGGCGCCGGTGTTCGCCTACGCGGTCCGCGAGGCGGTGACCAACGTGCTCAAGCACAGCGCCGCGACATTCTGCCGCATCACGATCCGCTTCACCGATGAGGAGGCGGAGCTGGAGGTGCGTAACGACGGGGCGGTCGAGCGCCAGAGTGAGGACCTGGGGAGCGGCCTGGCGGGCCTGAGGGAGCGGCTGGCCGCAGCGGGCGGGAAGGTGAGCGCCCAGCCGGCAGGTGATGGCGAGTTCGTGCTGAACGCAGTCGTGTCACTTCCGATACGTGGGTAGGAGAGGTTTGCGGGAAGTTTCACCGGCGCGGTTCGCGATGGCCGGTGACCTGCTCGTAGGCGTGACTGAGGAGGTGACATGCGCGTCCGGGGGAATCCGAGAGCCCAGGTGGTGCGGATAGGGGCCCGGCTTGACGCCGGGACGTCGGCCGGGGTGCGCGAGCGCCTGCACAAAGCTCTCGACACCGGTGAAGGCGACCTGATCCTCGATCTCTCCAAGCTGGAGATGATCGACGCGACCGGTCTCGGGGTGCTCGTGGGAGCGCATCGGCGCGCGTTGAGCGTGCAACGTCGCCTCGTTCTTCGGGGGGTGCCCCCGCGGATCATGCGGATACTCGCGGTGACCCGGCTGAATCGGGTGCTGCACGTGGAGGTTCCCGCCGCCGCGGTGGCCTGAGGTGACATATCGGAGCGGGCGACGATCAGCCGTCGCCCGCTCTTTCTTGGCTTAGACAAAAAGCAGATTACGGCTGTCCGTGATACCGCTCTGAATCCTCGTGCAAAAGAGACGGTTATGCGGAGTCAGCCGGAGCCGAGGCTACGGGAGAAGATGTGCACGGCGACGGCGACGAGTTCGTCGATCTCCGGTTGGTCCTCCGAGAGCAGCCATTCGATGAGCAACTCTTGGAGCGCGCCAATGACACCCAGCGCCACCAGGCGCCGACTGGACGGGGCGGCCTGCGGGAAATCGGCGGACGCCTCCTCCACCAGCCGGGCGAACGACTCGATCGCGCGCTGGCGCGACAGGGCCAGCACATCCCCTGACCTGCGCACCTCGACGTGCATGATGCGGGCCCGGCGCCAGTCGGCCGTGGCGAACTCGACATACGCGCGGATCCCCGCCTCGACCCGGCCCGCCAGCGTGTCGGGCGCTTCCTGTAACGCCTTGGCCACGATGGCCAGAGTTTCCTCCACGCAGCGTTCGTGCAACGCCTGAAGGAGCTCTTCGCGGCCGCCGAAACATTCGTAGAAGGCCCGGTTGGAGATCCTCGCCTCCGAGCACAACCTTTCGATGGTCGTCGCCGCGAAACCCGGTTTCGCGTATAGCGTGTACGCGGCCGTCATCAGCCGCTCTCGTCTGTCCGCCAGCCTTTGCTCAGCCGACATTCCCCGGTAAGACCGGTTCACATTCCACCCGTCCAACATGATCGTGGCCCCCAGAGCACACAATTATGGACGGATGATCGGATCGGGGAAAGAGCGCGGCGATTATCTCTTACGTCGCCCGTGCAAGAACGTGACAAGCCTGATCAGCCGCTCAAGTTCCGCGGGCCTCCGGGAGAACGACGTCAGGTTCATCCCGGGCATCGCGAAGCGCTGCCGGGAGATCGCCTTGGGCCTGGCGAACTCGCGCAGGCCGTCGGCTCCGTGGATCCGGCCGAACCCCGAATCGCCCATCCCGCCGAACGGCAGCGCCGGAACCCCCGCGAACGAGATCACCGAGTTGACGGCGGTCATCCCCGTGCGCATCCTCCTGGCCAGGTCCGTCGCCCGCCGCGCGTTCCTGGAGAACACCGTGCCGCCCAGCCCGTAGGCCGAGGCGTTGGCCAGTTCGAGCGCCTCGTGCGCGTCACGGGTGCGCCGCACGGTGATGGTCGGCCCGAACGTCTCCTCCCGCACCGCGGGGGAGTCCTCCGGCACGTCCTCCACGATCACCGGATCGACGTACGGCGCCCGCACCGAGCCGGCGCCGCCGGCCACCACGCGCCCCGCCTTGGCGGCGTCGTCGATGTGCCGCTTGATGATGTCCACCTGACCGGGCATCGTGATCGGGCCGTAGTGCTCGCCCGCCCGCACCCCGGCCACCCGCTCGGACAACTCGCGCATGAAGCCGTCATAGACGGCGTCGACGACGTAGACACGTTCGACGCCCACGCACGTCTGGCCCGCGTTGGACATCGCGCCCCACAGGCAGGCGTCCGCCGCCGCCCGCAGGTCGGCGTCGGCGTCCACGATGAACGCGTCCTTGCCGCCGCACTCGGCCACGATCGGCGTGAGGTTCTCGGCGCAGGCCGCCATGACGCGCTTCGCCGTGGCGGTCGAGCCGGTGAACGCCACCTTCCTCACCCTCGGGTCCGCGGCCAGCGCCGCCCCCGTCTCGCCCAGCCCTGTCACGGTCTGCAACACCGGGTGCTCCGGGACGGACTCCCCGAACAGCTCCGCCAGCCGCACGCCGATGCCGGGAGTGAGCTCGCTCGGCTTGAACACGACCGCGTTGCCGGCGGCGAGCGCGTAGGCGATGGAGCCCATCGGGGTGAAGACCGGGTAGTTCCACGGGCCGATCACGCCGACCACGCCCAGCGGCAGGTATTCGAGGGTAGCGGTCAGGTTGAGGCCGATCACGCCGGTGGCGACCCGGCGGCGGCCCAGCACCTTAGCCGCGTTGCGGGCGGCCCAGTCGAGGTGCGTGATGGCGAGGACGAGCTCCAGCGTGGCGTCGCCGACCGGTTTGCCGGTCTCCTCGTGGACCAGCTTGGCGAGGGCCCTGAGCTCCCGGGTGACGACCGCCTTGTAGTCGAGCAGCCGCCGCCTCCGCTCGGCCGCCCCGATCGCGGCCCACCACCGCGCGGCCTCCTCCGCCCGCCCCACCGCCTGGCGCACGGCCTCGGGGGCCTGGTTGGGGTGACTGCCGACGATCTCGCCGGTCGCCGGATTGAGTGAGTCGAACGTCAGCGTCGCCATGGCGTCACCATAAACCGCCCACCCTCCGCCTACCACAGCCCCACCCACGCCGGAAAGCTCCTGAAGGGAAGGAGACCCGGCGAGGGCCGACATTTCGCTACTTACAGGGCCCACAGGGCGCGCCGTAGCGGCGGGCCACCACTGAAGGGTCAGAAGCCGTTTCCCTGGAAGGCCGTCAGCCGGAGTGTGGCGGGTGGCTGGCCTCCGCGGAGCCGTAAAGGATCTAGAAGGGAGCCAGGTCAGAAGCCGTTCCCCTGGAAGGCCGTCAGCCGGCTACGGCGGGTGGCTGGACTAGGCGAAGCCGTAAAAGATGATCAAAAAAGAGTCGGATTCTCCGGTTGGATGCCGCGCAGGGCGTCGTAGTCGAGGGTGACGCAGGTGATGCCGCGGTCGGAGGCGAGGACGCGGGCCTGGGGTTTGATCTCCTGGGCGGCGAAGACGCCGCGCACGGGCGACAGCAGCGGGTCGCGGTTGAGCAGTTCGAGGTAGCGGGTGAGCTGCTCGACGCCGTCGATCTCGCCCCGGCGCTTGATCTCGACGGCCACCGTCGCTCCGTGCCCGTCGCGGCACAGGATGTCGACGGGGCCGATCGCCGTCATGTATTCGCGCCGGATCAGCGAGTAGCCGTCGCCCAGCGTGGTGATGTGCTCGGCGAGCAGCTCCTGCAGGTGGGCTTCCACGCCGTCTTTGATCAGCCCGGGGTCGACGCCCAGCTCGTGGCTGGAGTCGTGGAGGATCTCCGCCATGGTGAGGACGAGCTTCTCGCCGGTCTTGCCGTGCGTGACCGTCCAGGTCTCGCCGTCCTCTTTGAGCTTGCACGGCGGGTTCATCCAGTTGAGCGGCTTGAACGCGCGGTCGTCGGCGTGGATGCTCACGCTGCCGTCCGCTTTGATCAGCACAAGTCTCGGCGCCATCGGCAGGTGCGCCGTGAGCCGTCCGACATAATCCACGCTGCACCGCGCGATGACCAACCGCATGACGCCCCACCTTAGCGGCTCTGGAAAACTGGTCGCATGGCGTTCGAACGGGTGGGAGCGGCCGGGCCGGGCAGGATGGGCACGGCGCGGATGGCGGACGTGGGTGTGATGGGTCCCCGGAGCCGATGAGCCCGCGTCGCGCCCGCCGTAGGGAGTCCTCCCGCCCCTTCGGCTTCCCGACCGGCCTGGACATGGTGGAGGAGTGGCCTGACGGCTCGTGGAAAGTGCGCATGCTGACCGGCTCGTCGTCCACGAAGAACTACCGGTGCCCGGGCTGCGACCAGGAGATCCGCGTCGGGCTGCCGCACATCGTGGCCTGGCCCGCCTGGCCGGGCGGCGACGAGGAGCGCCGCCACTGGCACCAGGCCTGCTGGCGTAAGAGACTCGACCGCGGCCCAGGCCGCAGCCGTTACTGAGAGGACCCATGGTGGAGATTCGCGCGGCCACGGTGCTGCCCGCCCGGCGAGAGCCGATCGAGTTGCACACCGGCGACGGCCTGACCCTGGTCGGCGAGCTGGCCCTGCCCTTGGACCGGCCTCCCGCGGCCACGCTGGTCACGCTGCACCCGCTGCCCACCCACGGCGGTTTCATGGACAGCCACGTCTACAAGAAGGCCGCCAACCGCCTGCCCGCCCTCGCCGACCTGGCCGTGCTGCGCTTCAACACGCGCGGCACCTCGTCGGAGCGCGGCACCTCGGAGGGCACGTTCGACGGCGGTCAGGGTGAGCGGTTCGACGTGGCCGCGGCCCTCGAATACGCCGAGTTCCACGATCTGCCGCACGTGTGGGTGGTCGGCTGGTCGTTCGGCACTGAGCTGGCGCTGAAATGGGCGCACGATCCGCTCGTCGAGGGCGCGATCCTGCTCTCGCCCCCTCTCCACCGGGCCACCGACGACGATCTGGACGCCTGGGCGCGGTTCGGGCGGCCGCTGGTCGCGTTAGTGCCCGAGTTCGACGACTACCTGCGGCCCGAGGAGGCCCGCGAGCGGTTCGCCCGGGTGCCGCAGGCCGAGGTCGTCGGGGTCGACGGCGCCAAGCACCTGTGGGTGGGGGAGCCGTACGTGCGCGTCGCGCTGGACGAGATCGTCAAGCGGGTGAATCCGGGGGCCTGGCCACTCCCGACGGAGGTCTGAGACCGTCTTGGCGGATACTTCCATGTGCCCAAGATCACTGAAGATTTTTTTGAGCAGAATGAGCAGAACTCTGGACCAAGTGAATCAACCGGGGTGAAAATCCGATCGTCAACCGAAGATCGTGGAGACGCCGGGTGCTTGAATCCCGCGCGTAACCCCTGCTCAGCGTGGGCGAGGAACGTATGCGGGTAATGCGTGGAGTGGCTGCGGCGGCGTTATCGGCGACGATCTTAGTGGTTCCGCAGTCGGTGTCCGCACAGGAACGATCACAGCGGGTGGCCGGGCCGCCGGCGCACGGCCCGGCGGAGACCGAAGAGGCCGCGCTCGCGATGGCCCGGCGCGCGGGCAGGCCGGTCGAGGTCGCGTCGATGCGCAACGAGACCCGCCAGGTGTTCGCCCAGCCCGACGGCAGGCTCACCATGGAGATGCACGTGCGGCCCGTACGCGTGCGCAAGGGGGACCGCTGGGTCCCCGTCGACACCACGCTCCGCCTGCGCCCCGACGGCGCGGTCGAGCCGGTCGCCACGGCGGTCGGCCTGACGTTCTCCGGCGGCGGCAGCGGCCCGCTGGCCGCCATGTCGCGCGGGGGCAAGTCGATGCGGCTGGGGTGGACGGGCGCCCTGCCCAGGCCGGCGCTGAAGGGCGACACCGCCACCTATCCCGAGGTCATGCCGGGCGTGGACCTCCAGGTCACCGCGGACGTGGACGGCTTCTCGCACCTCCTGGTGGTCAAGTCGCGGGCCGCCGCGGCCGGGCTGACCGAGCTGACGTTCCCGCTCTCCGTCTCCGGCCTGTCGGTGAAGGCGGACAACGCGGGCAACCTTGAGGCCATCGACGACAACGACGGCACGATCTTCGTCGCGCCCACCCCGAAGATGTGGGACTCCGAGGGCATGACGAGCCCGCAGGCGCTCAAGGAGGGCCGCTCGCCGGAGGCCAGGGAGACCACGATGGGCGTGCGGCTGGCGGACGGCCGGCTGCGGCTCAGGCCCGACAGGAAGATGCTGACGGACCCGGGGACCCGCTTCCCCGTCTACCTCGATCCCTACTTCTCGGCCGCCCGCAACGCCTGGACGGCCGTCTGGAGCAACTGGCCCAACTCGAACTACCTCAACTCCAGCGACGTCGCCAGGGTGGGCCACGTCAACTCGCAGAAGAACCGCTCGTTCTTCCAGATGAACACCGGCTCGGCCATCCACGGCAAGCAGATACTCAAGGCCACGCTGCGCACGTACGAGACGTGGTCGTACTCGTGCAGCGCCCGCAAGGTGGAGGCCTGGGCGACCAACACCATCAGCAAGAGCACCACCTGGAACAAGCAGCCCGCATGGGTCACCAAGCTGGACACGAAGAACGTCGCCAAGGGCTGGGGACCGAGCTGCCTGCCCGGAGGGGTCGAGTTCGACGTCACCCCGCAGGTGGTCAACGCCGCCGCCAAACAGTGGCCCAACGTCACCATCGGACTGCGCGCGACCAGCGAGACCGACCAGTACGCCTGGAAGAAGTTCAGGAACAACCCGAGCCTGGTCATCGAGTACAACTCGGTGCCCGCCGACCCCGTGGCCGCGGACCTGTGGTCGGACCCGGGCGGCGCCTGCGTCTCCGGCGACGGCAGGCCGGTCATCGGCACCGACACACCCAAGTTGTGGGCCAAGCTGACGGACGCCGACGACTCGGTCAGGGGCCGGTTCGAGTGGTACGACGCCGGCGGGGTCAAGTCGGGCGAGTACGTCACCCCGCTGGGTTCGTCGGGCGGCGCGTTCTCCGCGACCATCCCGAACAGCCTGTTCGCCGACGGCGCGATGATCCGCTGGCGGGTGCGCGCCGAGGACGGCACGGCCACCGGCGCGTGGAGCCCGTGGTGCGAGGCCACGGTGGACGCGACGGCCCCCGGCAGGGAACCGCAGGTCTCCTCGCCGGACTACACGGAGAACGGCTGGAGCGACGGCGTCGGCCTGCCCGGCACGTTCGCGTTCGCCCCGAACGGCGTCCCTGACGTCGCCGCGTACCTCTGGGGCCTCGACACGACGCCCAAGGCGGAGTCCGTGCCCGCCGCGGACGGCACGGCCTCGATCGTGCTCACCCCGCGCCACAGCGGCCCCAACGTGCTGGCGGTGCGCAGCAGGGACCGCGCCGGACACCTCGGCCCGATCCGCACCTACGTCTTCAACGTCAACACCGGCAAGCCGCCGAGCGGGCACTGGACGATGGACGACGGCCAGGGGACGGTGGCGGCCGACGCCACCGGCGCGCACCCGGCGACGCTGCACGGGGCCACCTGGACGGCCGGCAGGACCGGGTCCGCGCTGGGGCTGGCCGGCGCGTACGCCCAGACGTCCGGCCCCGTCATCGACACCAGTCGCAACTTCACCGTCAGTGCCTGGGCCCGCCTGACCAGCACGGCCGCCTCCGCGACGGCCGTCACCCAGGAGGGCGGCAGGACGGGCGCGTTCGCGCTGCAGTACGCCAGGGCCGACGACCGCTGGGCGCTGAGCCTGCCCGGCGCGGACGCGGACGGCGCGCCGGTGGCCCGGGCCCTGTCGCAGGCCGCGCCCCGGCTCGGCGAATGGACCCACCTGACCGGCGTCTACGACTCGGCGGCCGGCCAGATCTCGCTCTACGTGAACGGCCGGCTGGAGTCCACGGTCGCCGTCACACCACCATGGAACGCCACAGGCCCCCTGACGATCGGCCGCGGAAGGGTCGGCGGGGCGGCTTCGGACCACTGGCAAGGGGACGTCGACGAGGTGCGGGTGTACGCCCGCGCCATGTTCGCCGACGAGGTCGCCGATCTGGTCAACAGCGCTGCCACGCTGGTCGGCCACTGGAGGCTGGACGAGGAGTCCGGCTCGTCGGCCGCCGATTCCTCGGGCCGCGCGACCGCCGCGTCGTTGTCCGGAGCCGCCTCGTGGACGGGCGGGTGGCTGGACGGCGCGCTCGCGCTGGACGGCGTCGACGGGCACGCGCAGACGAGCGCGCCCGCCGTCAACACCAGGACGGGTTTCACCGTCGCCGCCTGGACCCAGCTCGACTACCTTCCCACCCGCGCCGCCGCGGCCGTGGCCCAGACCGGCAGCCGCGCCGCCGGTTTCCAGCTCGGCTTCGACCAGGGGCGGTGGGCCCTGGGCATGGCCGCCGCCGACACCGACACCGCCGCGCTCGTCAGCACCCGCTCGGACGCCGTTCCCGTCCCCCTGGAGTGGACGCACGTGGCCGGCGTGTACGACCCCCTGGCCGGAGAGTTGCGCATCTACGTCAACGGCCGCCTGTCCACGACCACCGTGACCGACCACATCAGCGCCTGGAACGCGACCGGCCCGTTGCACCTGGGCCGGACCAGGACCGCGGGCGTCCTCACCGGCTACTGGCCGGGTGCCCTCGACGACGTCCGCACGTACGACGGTGTGCTCAACGCCGAGCAGATCGCTCAACTGGCCGCCCAATAAGTGTCGCAGTAAGTCCCGACTAACCCAGTAATTCCCCCTGGCAGCACCTCACTGGGAGAGATCCATGGACCCGCAGAGCGAGTTAGACCTGCCCGAATCCCGCTGGAATCGTTTTCAGCAACCCCGGGAACCGGGCGAACCAGACATCGCAGACCCCTCCTGGAACAGGCTCACCGAGCCCAAGCCGGAGCCTCGCTGGCCACGCCGGCTGGCCACAGCCCTCTCGATCGTCCTCGTCGTGCCCATGGCGTACGCCATGCCCGCCCACGCCGCGCCCCGCCAGGCCCCGTCCGTGCAGAAGGAGACGCCGGTCAAGGGCGAGAAGGTCCCGGTGGTCCCGCCGATGGCCGACCCGGTGAAGAAGCAGGCGTGGCAGGCTCCGCCGGGCGTCTCCTGGCCCAAGCCGCAGACGGCCGAGCTCGGAGGCGCCGGCGCGAAGACCCAGGCGGCCGGATTCCCGGTACGGCTGGCCGCGCGGAAGGGTGTGACGGCGGCGGCCCCGGTGAAGGTCGAGATCCTCGACGCCGAGGCCACCGGCAGGCTGGGCCTCGCGCTGCGCGTCTCCCCCGGCGGAGGGGCCACGGCGAAGGCGGCCGAGGCCAGGACCCGCCTGGAGATCGACTACTCCAGTTTCCGCCACGCGTACGGCGGCGACTACGGCGCCCGGCTCCGGGTCGTCGAGCTGGAGGAGTGCGCCCTCGACGCCAAGGCCACCGGCTGCGCCCAGCCGCGGCCCGTCAAGAGCGTGAACGACACCGAGGCGGGCACGCTGACCGCCGAGGTGGCGACGACCGGCCTGTACGCCGTGACCGCCGCCGCGTCGGGCCCGTCAGGCGACCACTCCGCCACCGGCCTGGCCCCCTCGGCCAACTGGAGCGTCGGCACCCAGTCGGGCGACTTCAGCTGGACGTACGAGCTGCGCACGCCTCCGGCGCTGGGCGGCGAGGAGCCGGACGTGTCGCTCGTCTACTCCTCCCAGAGCGTGGACGGCCGCACCGCCTCCACCAACAACCAGCCGTCCTGGGCCGGTGAGGGCTTCGAGCTGAACCCCGCCGGCTACGTCGAGCGCCGTTTCAAGTCCTGCATGGTCGACGGCAAGAAGACCGGCGACCTGTGCTGGGACCAGGACAACGCCACCCTGTCGCTCGGCAACTCCTCCATGGAGCTGGTCAAGGACGCCACGACGAAGCAGTGGCGGCCCAAGCGCGACGACGGCACCAGGATCGAGCAGCTCACGGGGGCGACCAACGGCGACAACAACGGCGAGTACTGGCGGGTCACCACCGCCGACGGCACGCAGTACACGTTCGGGCTGAACCGCCTGCCCGGCTGGGCCTCCGGCAAGCCGGAGACCAAGTCGGTGCAGACGGTGCCGGTGTTCGGCAACAACAGCGGCGAGCCCTGCTACTCCAGCACCCCGGCCAACGCCTGGTGCCGGCAGGCGTACCGGTGGAACCTGGACTCGGCGGTGGACCCCCACGGCAACGCCACCACCTACTGGTACACCCAGGAGAGCAACTACTACGGCCGCAACATGAAGCCCGAGCAGGGCACCCAGTACGTGCGCGGCGCCTACCTGACCCGCATCGACTACGGCTACCTGAAGGGTGAGCTGTTCACCAAGGCGCCCGCCGCCCGCGTGGTCTTCGACGTGGCCGAGCGCTGCCTGCCCAGCGGCACGGTCACCTGCGCCCCCGACCAGCTCAATAAGGACACCGCCAAGCACTGGCCGGACGTGCCGTTCGACCAGATCTGCGGCTCGGGGCAGAAGTGCACCGACCGCCTGGCGCCCACGTTCTTCACCCGCAAGCGGCTGGCCAAGGTCACCACGCAGATCCTCAACGGCTCGGGACAGTACGCGGCGGTGGACTCCTGGGCGCTGGACCACCAGTTCCCCGCCACCGGCGACGGCATGAGCCCGTCGTTGTGGCTGGCCTCGATCCAGCAGACCGGCCACGTGGGCGGCACGATCACGCTGCCCAAGACCACGTTCACCGGCGTTCAGCTGCCCAACCGGGTCGACGCGGACGAGGGCCGCGCCCCGCTGGTCAAGTGGCGCGTGCAGGCCGTCGACAACGAGTCCGGCGGCGAGTTGCGCGTCCACTACTCGGCCGCCGAGTGCGAGCCGGGCAACCTGCCCGCCGCTGACAAGAACGACAAACGCTGCTACCCGCAGCGCTGGTCACCGCCGGACGAGGCCGAGGTCACCGACTGGTTCCACAAGTACGTGGTGACGCAGACGGTCGAGGTGGACCGCGTCGCGGGCTCGCCGAGCGTGGTCACCGACTACGAGTATCTCGGCGGCGCCGGCTGGCGCTACGCCGACAACATCCTCGTCAAGCCCGAGCACCGCACGTGGGCGGACTACCGGGGGTTCGGCCGGGTGCGCGTCCGCCAGGGCGACGGCCAGGACACCGAGCGCACGCTCACGGAGTTCCGCTACTTCCGCGGGCTGCACGGTGACCGGCAGTCCGACGGCTCCAAGCGCAGCGCGCAGGTCGAGGACACCGAGGGCGTCAAGCTCGACGACCTCGACCAGCTGGCCGGGTTCGAGCGGGAGGAGATCCTGTACGACGGCGACGGCGGGCCCATCGTGACCTCGACCGTCGAGAAGCCGTGGTCGCTCAAGACCGCGGCGTCCACGCACGACGGCGTCACCAAGGCCGCGTACGTGGTCGAGCCGGAGTCCATGGTCACCCGCACCGCCCTGGGCGGCGGAACGTGGCGGCGGACCGGCGAGGAGCGCACGTACGACGCCAAGGGCCTGCTCACGCACGTGGAGGAGAAGGGCGACCTGGCCGTCGCGGACGACGACCAGTGCACCCGCTACACCTACGCCCGCAACGACGCGGCCTGGATGCTCGACTACACCAGCAGGATCCAGAAGGTCGCGGCGAGCTGTGACACGGCCGTGTCCACGCTCTCCGCCGGAGAGGTGATCTCCGACGAGCGGGTGCAGTACGACGGCAAGGACTTCGGCCAGGCCCCGAGCAAGGGCGACGTGACCCAGGTCCAGCAGCTCGTGTCCGGGGACGGCGCGACGATCACCGACCGCGTCCACACCTACGACGCCTACGGCCGCGAGACCAGCGAGACCGACGCGGCCGGCACCCGGTCCGTCACCACCTACGTCCCGGCCGCGGGCGCCCCCGCGACCGAGGTCAGGCAGACCAACCAGCTCGGCCACGTCGAGCGCACCCTGCTCGAACCGGCGTGGGGCGAGCCCGTCGCCGAGATCGACGCCAACAACCGCCGCGTCGACATGGAGCACGACGCGCTCGGCCGCCTGATCAAGGTCTGGCAGCCCGACCGCAGCAAGGCGGCCGGGCAGTCGCCCAGCACGGAGTACACGTACCTGATGCGCAACGACGGCCCCAGCGTCGTCACCACGAAGACGCTGCGCGCCGACGGCGGCTACACCACCAGCCACGAGCTGTACGACGGCCTGCTGCGCGAGCGGCAGACGCAGGAGCCCGCGCCCCGCGACGACCAGACGGACGACCCCGCGCTGCGCGAGGGGCGCACGATCACTGACACCTTCCACAACTCGCTCGGCGAGCAGTACAAGTCGAACACCGGCTACTTCGCCACCGGGACGCCCTCCACCGAGCTGCTGGCGGTGGCGGACGCCGACGTGCCGGCACAGATCGTGTCGTCCTTCGACGGCTCGGGCGACGTGACCGCCCAGGTCCTCAAGGCGAAGGGCGTGGAGAAGTACCGGGTGAGCGCCGAGCAGGAGGGCGACAGGATCCACGTGACGCCGCCGCCGGGCGGCACGGCGACCACCCGCATCGGCGACGCCGAGGACCGTCTGATCGAGCTGCGCCAGTACAAGGGCGCGACCCCGACGGGCGACTACGAGTCCACGAAGTACACCTACGACCACGCGGGCCGGCTGGCCACGGTGACCGACCCCGCGGGCAACGTGTGGCGCCACCACTACGACATGCGCGGACGGGAGATCAAGACCGAGGACCCCGACAAGGGCGTCACCACGATGACGTACAACGACGCCGACGAGGTCGTCAGCACCACCGACGCCCGCGGCAGGACGCTCTGGTACGTCTACGACGAGCTGGGCCGCAAGAAGGAGCTGCGCGACGGCTCGGCGAGCGGCCCGCTGCTGGCCGAGTGGAAGTACGACGGCCTGGCCAAGGGGCACATGAACGCCACCATCCGCTACGCGGGCGGGCAGGCGTACAAGGCGGAGATCAACGCCATCGACGCCGACTACCGCACGCTGCGCCAGACGGTCACCATCCCCGAGCGCGAGGGCAAGCTGGCCGGCGCGTACGTGCTCAACACCCGCTACACGCTCGACGACCAGGTGCAGTCGATCAGCTTCCCGGCCGCCGGCGGCCTGGCGGAGGAGTCGGTCGTCTACAGCTACGACGAACTCGGCCAGCCGGTCAGGCTCGCCGGCCTGTCGACGTACGTGAACACGACCCGCTACTCCAAGCTGGGCGAGACCCTGCAGTACGAGCTGGGCTCGGGAAGCAAGAAGACCTGGCTCACCTACACCCATGACGAGTCCACCCGCAGGCTCACCAGCATGCGGCTGGACAGGGAGGGCGCCGCCGACACGGATCTCGACCTCCACTACTCCTACGACGCCGTCGGCAACATCACCAAGATCGCCGAGCGGGCGGGCGGCCAGGACACGCAGTGCTTCACCTACGACCACCTGCGCCGCATGACGTCGGCGTGGACGGCCACCGACGACTGCGCCTCCGGCTCCCCGCAGTCCGGCACGATCGGCGGCGCGGCCCCGTACGCGGTCAGCTACGCCTACGACGTCACGGGCAACCGCGTCAAGGAGACCAAGCACGCCTGGGGCGGCGCGCCCGAGACCGTGCGCGCCTCCACCTACCCGAAGCCGGGCGAGCAGCGACCGCACGCGCTGCTGAGCGCCGGATCGGACCTCTTCGAGTACGACGCGACCGGCAACACCACCAGGCGCAAGGTCGGCGCCTCCGACCAGACCCTCGTCTGGGACGCCGAGGGCAACCTGGAGTCGGTGACGGAGGCCGGCAAGACGACGTCGTTCGTCTACGACGCGGACGGCGAGCGGCTGATCCGCAGGACGCCGGCCGACGCCACGCTCTACGTCGATGACATGGAGCTGCGCTTCGACTTCGCCAAGGACGCCGTCGAGCAGACCCGCTACTACACCGTCAACGACCAGCCCATCGCGGTGCGCACGCCGGACGACCAGGTCCACTTCCTCGCCAACGACCATCAGGGCACCGCGCAGGCGGCCGTGAACGCCGGCAACGGTGAGCTGGCGATCCGCAGGCAGACGCCGTTCGGCGAGGACCGGGGCTCGCCACCGCCATGGTGGCCGGGCCAGCGTGCCTTCGTCGGCGGCACCAAGGATCCGACGACCGGGCTCATCCACCTCGGAGCCCGCGAGTACGACGCGCGCAACGGCCGCTTCCTGTCGGTCGACCCCGTCATCGACGATCTCGACCCGCAGCAGCTCAACGCCTACGCCTACGCCAACAACAGCCCCGTCACCATGAGCGACCCCGACGGCCAGCTGTTCTGGTTCGCGGCCGGCATCGCGGCCCGGATCGCGATCCGGTGGGCGGCCAGGCGGGCCGCCCAGGCGGCGGCCAGGCGGGCGGCGCTGGCCGCTGCCAGGCGGGCCGCGGCCAGGCGCGCGGCGATCGCGGCGGCCCGGCGCCGTGCCGCGGCGCTGGCCAGGAAGAAGGCCGCCGAGGCGGCCAGGAGGAGAGCGGCGGCCGCGGCCCGGAAGCGGGCGCTCGCGGCGGCCAGGAAACGAGCGGCCGCCAAGGCCAGGAAGGCGCGGGAGGCGGCGGCGCGGCGCAGGGCCGCGGCTGCGGCACGGAGGAAGGCGAGGAAGGAGGCTCGCGAGGCGGCGGCCAGGAGGCGCGCCGCGGCCGCGGCCAGGGCGCGCAACCGGCGGGCCGGCAGGCTGCCGCGCGGCATCCAGCGCGCGCGGTCGCGCCCGGCGAGCCGGCCGACCAGCCACAGGTCGACGCAGCGGCAGTCGCCGCCGAAGGTGAACCGGCAGCCGGCCCAGCCACGGCCGAGCCACATCTGGCGCAACGACGGCACGAGGCAGCCGACCCAGTCCTACACCGTCTACGGCAACGGCCGGATGTACCCCCAGGGGCGGCCCCCGTCGAACCTGGGCCGGGGCAGCGGCAGCGGCCAGGGTGAGAAGCAGATCTTCAAGCCGGAGAAGATCGAGCCGGAGAGCACGCGGGCCGGCACCGTCGCCGAGACCGGCGCCCGGTTCACCCGCTGGATCGACAAGGGCGGTCTGGGAGACGCCCTGGACATCATCTTCGGCGGCTTCTGACGGGTCATCCGGTGCGAGGGCGCGCCCCTGCTCGGGGGCGGGCCCTCGTTTCGGCCCGGGTGCGGGGTCAACCCCGCGCGCCGCCAGCCCGCGACGCGACGGGAGAGCCCTCGGTCTCCACCTTCAGGCCGGGGAGGAGTTCAGGACATGGAGTGATTGTCGCCGTGAACCGGGTTACCGTGGGGCCTGTGCAGCTCTATAAGAGATCGGCCGGGACGGGGATCCCGGTTGTGCTGCTCCACGCGTTCCCCCTGTCGTCGGCCATGTGGCTGGCACAGCGGGAAGGGCTGGCCACAGTCTGCCGGGTCATCACACCTGACCTGCGGGGCTTCGGCGGTTCGCGGCTGGGCGACGACGAGCCGTCACTCGACCTGATGGCCGACGACGTCGCCAGGCTGCTCGACGATGAGCGCATCGACAGGGCGGTGGTCGGCGGGCTGTCCATGGGCGGCTACGTGACCATGGCGTTCTGCCGCCGGCATCCCGACCGGGTGCTCGGCGTGATCCTGGCCGACACCAAGGCGGGCGAGGACCCGCCCCCGGCCAGGGACAACAGGGAGCGCATCGCCAGGGCCGTGCTGGCGGAAGGCAGCGACGTGCTGGTCAGCGAGGTGCTTCCGGCGCTCATCGGGCCGACCACCAAGGAGCGGCGGGCCATGGTGTTCGGGCGGGTCAAAGGGCTGGTGCAGTCGGCTCCGCCGGGCGCCGTCGCCTGGGCGCAACGGGCGATGGCCGCGCGGGGCGGCTCGTTCGAGACGCTGCGGGCGCTGAAGGTGCCGCTGCTCGTCGTGGTGGGGGAGGAGGACGAGCTGTCCCCACCCGCTGACGCCGAGGAGATGGTACGCGCCGTGCCGGAGGGGCGGCTGGAGGTCATCCCGAAGGCCGGCCACCTGAGCGCGGTCGAGCAGCCTGAGGCGTTCAACGCCGCGGTGACCGAGTTCCTCAGGTCAGAGCTCGGCGGGACACGCTGAGACCCCGCGCTCAAGGGGATCGCCCGGGAGTCTGAGCCTGGGACTGAGGTCCGGCTCAGGTCGCGCTCCACGGGGACTCGGCGGGGTCTGAGCCCGTCGCTCAGGCGCGGGCCTGGCGGGGCAGCACGACCTCACGGATGATCAGCGAGATCGCCGCCGCGACCGGGATGGCCAGCAGCGCGCCGACGATGCCGAGCAGTGCGCCCCCGAACAACGCGGCGATCACCGTCACGGCGGGCGTCACGTCCACCGAGCGTTTCATCACCTTGGGATAGATGAAGTAGTTCTCGACCTGCTGGTAGAGCACGAAGAAGATCGCGCAGGCGATCCCCGCGGGCAGCGACTGCAGCAGCGCGACAAGGCTCACGAACACCGCGCCTATCGTGGCGCCCACCAGCGGCACCAGGTCCAGCAGCGCCACGACCAGAGCGAGCGCGAGCGCGTAGCGCACGTCCACGATCGACAGGAAGATCCAGGCCACCACCCCCGCGATGACCGAGATCAGCACGTTGCCCGCCACGTAACCGCCGATGCCGGTGAGGATCTCCTCGCTGATCGCGCTCGTGCGCTCCCTGCGCGAGGCGGGCACCAGCTTGAGCAGGTAGTCCTTGATCGTGTGCAGTGAGCCGAGGAAGTAGAGCATGAGCACCAGCAGCGTCACCGTGGTGAACACGCCGTTCAGCACCACCAGGCCCGCACCCATGATCCCGGTGGCCAGCGACGGCCCCAGCGTGCTCGTCACGAACGTGCGCAGCTGCGGCAGGACCTGGTAGTCGGCGTCGATCTGGCGCAGCGTCGGATGGTTGCTCAGCTCCGTGATGTAGCCCGGCACCGCCTCGATGAACTCCGACAACTGCTTGCTCACCGGCGGCACCACGGCCAGGCCGAACAGCACGAACGCCACGATCACCCCGGTGAAGACGATCGAGATCGCCGCGCGCCTGGCCAGCCCCCAGCGCTGCAGGGCCTCCACGGCCGGGTTGAGCCCGACGGCCAGGAACATCGCCACCACGACCAGGATGATCGTGCTCAGCGAGTTGACGACCATCTGGGCGATCGCGATCGCCGTCAGCACCCCCAGCCCGCCGACCAGCCCGAACAGGAACGGCCCCCGGGCCAGCGGCTTGCCGGGCAGCCCGTACGGCTGTGCGCCCGCCTCGCCACCCCCACCCGTGGCCTCGAGTCCGCCGTCCTCAGGCTGTTCTCCGGTCGGGGCCACGGTCCTGCCGCCCTCAGGCCGTTCCGCGGGTGCGGTCACGGGCCCGGCGGCGGGCTCGGCCCTGGCGGATTCGGCATCTGTGGACATGGGAACTCCATGGGGGTCGTCGACGTGCCATGCCGAGCTCGCACGGGGGCATGTCGGCCCGGCAACAAAGAGAGAGCCTAGCGACGATCAGGTCGCCAGGCTCTCTCAGCCGTCACTCAGCCCCCGTGTGAACTTCGGCTATTCCTGCCACCACTCCGCGTCGTCCTCCGCCTTGCCCTGGGCCTTGGCGGCGGGCGCCGGCACCGGCTCCGCGGGAGAGGCCTCGACCACGGGCGCGGCGATCGCCGGCTTGGCCGGGGCGGCCGCGACCGCGATCTCCGGCTGCTCCTGGCCCGGCAGAGCGGCGCCGCCGAGCAGCTGGCGCAGCTGGGCCAGGTGGCTGGTGATGCTGTCACGCTGGCGGGTCAGCTCGTCGACCTGGCGCTGCATCGCCGTGCGGGTGCGCTCGGCTTCGTTCTTCGCCTCGGTGACGATGGTCTCGGCGCTCGACTTGGCGTCGGCCACGATGGTCTCGGCGCTCTTGCGGGCGTTGGCGACGAGCTGCTTGGCGTGCAGGTCGGCCTCGCGGCGGGTCTGGTCGGCCTGCTGGGTCGCCTTCGTGGCCCTCGACTCGGCCGTGGCGGCGCGCTGCTCGGCCTCGGCGACCAGCTTCTGCGTGGCGGCCTGGGCGGAGGCGTGGCGCTCGGCCTCCTGGCGCTCGGCGTCCTCGCGGCGGGCGGCGAGCTGGATCTCGAACTCGGCTTCGTCCTGGGCCCGCTTGGCCTCCGACTCCTCCAGCACCCGCTGGGCCTGCGCGCGCATCTCGTCGGCCTGCCGCTTGGCGGTGGTCAGCACCTCGTCGCGCTCGCGCTTGGTCGAGGCCCGCAGCTGGGCGACCTCGCGCTCGGTGGTGGTGCGGAGCTTGGCGATCTCGCGCTCGGCGTCGGCCCGCTTCTCCGCCACCTCGTGGTCGGCCGTGGCCCGCAGCTTGGCGGCCTCGCGCTCGGTGGTGTTGGTCAGCTCGTCGGCCTCGCGGCGAGCCGTCGAGCGGATCTCCTCGGCGTCCCGCTCAGCGGAGGTGCGCATCTCGTCGGACTCGCGCGTGGCCTGGGCGCGCTTCTCGGCCGCCTCGGCCTCGGCGGCGGCCCGCACGTCGGCGGCCTCGACCTTGGCGGCGGCCTTGATCTCGTTGGCCTCGGACCTGGCGGCCTGCACGAGCTCGGTGGCCTGCTCCTCGGCCAGGCGGAGCAACTGCTCGATGCGGGCGCCGAGACCGGAGTAGGTGGGGCGCTCCTGCTCCTGCAGCTGGCGCTGGGAGTCGGACAGATCGCGCTGCAGGCCGGCAACCTGCTCGCGCGCCTGGCGTAGCTCTCCGTCGAGCTGCTTCAAGTGATCATGGACCTGATGCCGGTCGTAACCACGGAGCACCACGTCGAACTCGCGCGCTGGGGCGTCCTCGAAAAAGTTGTTGAGCTGGGCGTCGATGTCGGACTGCATGGAGGCTCGATCCTGGGTTGTCGAGACGGCTACACGGGCCGGACGGGGGGTTCGGGGCATCCGATCCAGGAGCCTGTGCCTCGCGGCAGGCTCCATGTCCGGTGGAAGGTCAAGCGTACTCCGCTGGTGCCACCTGCGAAGCCCCGTCCAACTTTCTGCGTGACTAGTTACATATGCGCGTTATATGGCTTTTCTAGCGTTTGGTCGCCTGGACCAACTCGGTCAGCATTCCTCCCACGTCTTTGGGATGCAGGAACGCGATCCGTGAGTCCATCGACCCGTGTCTGGGACGCTCGTCCAGGAGCCTCACTCCTCTCTCGTTGATCTTACCCATGGCGTCCGTCACGTCCCGTACGCCGAATGCCACGTGATGGACGCCCTCGCCACGCTTGGTGAGGAATTTTCCCACAGGGGAGTCCTCGGAGAGAGGCTCCAGGAGCTGAATGTAGGAGCCCCCGCCTTCGCCGTCGGAGATGTGCAACATGGCCTCCTTGACACCTTGCTCCTCGTTGACCTCCCGGGCAACTACTGTCAGGTCGAACGTGTCAGAAAAGAGACGAATCTTCTCTTCGAGGTCCCGGCACGCGATACCGATGTGGTCGATCCGCAGGAACATATGTGGCCCACCTCCATGGCGAACGGTCACCTACTCGTGGGTATGGTGTCAAAGAACCAGATGGCGAGCACAGGAGGCCCGTGTCCATGTCCAGTTCCGTCATCGTCGCCGGAGCTCGCACCCCGATCGGCAAGCTGCTCGGCGCCCTGTCCGGACTGACCGCCGTCGACCTGGGGGGCATCGCCATCAAGGCGGCGCTCGAGCGGGCCGGCGTGGCGCCCGAATCCGTCGAGTACGTCATCATGGGCCAGGTCCTCCAGGCCGGCGCGGGCCAGATCCCCTCCCGCCAGGCCGCCGTCAAGGCCGGCATCCCCATGACCGTCCCCTCGGTCACCGTCAACAAGGTCTGCCTGTCGGGCCTCGACGCCATCGCCCTGGCCGACCAGCTCATCCGGGCGGGCGAGTTCGACATCGTGGTGGCCGGCGGCATGGAGTCGATGACCAACGCCCCCCACCTGCTGCCCGGCCTGCGCAAGGGCGTCAAGTACGGCGGGGCCGACGTGGTCGACTCGATGGCCCACGACGGCCTGTTCTGCGCGTTCGACCAGTGCGCGATGGGCGAGTCCACCGAGCGCCACAACACCAGGCTGGGCATCGGCCGCGAGGAGCAGGACGCCGTGTCGGCCCGCTCCCACCAACTGGCCGCCGCCGCCATCAAGAACGGCGTCTTCGAGGACGAGATCGTCCCGGTGCCGGTCCCGCAGCGGCGCGGCGAGCCGGTCGTCGTCAAGGAGGACGAGGGCGTACGCGGCGACACGACGGTGGAGACGCTGGCCAAGCTGCGCCCGTCCTTCGCCGCCGACGGCACCATCACCGCCGGCTCCGCCTCCCAGATCTCCGACGGCGCCTGCGCCGTGGTGGTCATGTCGAAGTCCAGGGCCGAGAAGCTGGGCCTGCCGTGGCTGGCCGAGATCGGCAGGCACGGCAACGTGGCGGGCCCCGACGCCTCGCTCCAGTCCCAGCCCGCGAACGCCATCAAGCAGGCCATGGCCAAGCAGGGCGTGTCGGCCGGTGACCTCGACCTGGTGGAGATCAACGAGGCCTTCGCCAGTGTGGTGCTCCAGTCCGCGCAGGAGCTGGGCGTCCCGCTGGACAAGGTCAACGTCAACGGCGGCGGCATCGCCCTGGGCCATCCGATCGGGGCGTCGGGCGCCCGGATCGTGCTCACGCTTGCGTACGAGCTGAAGCGGCGGGGCGGCGGCCTGGGAGCGGCGGGCCTGTGCGGCGGTGGCGGCCAGGGCGACGCGCTGCTCATCCGCGTCCCCTGAGCCCGCCTCGGAACAAGGGCAGGTTTTACCCGCACCGCTCGGCCAGGTCGTACGGCGGTTGGAGGAGCTCCTCACACTCCCGTAGGAAGACCGGCGCGCCAGCCCGGGTCAGCACGCACCTACCGGGCGTCAAATGACGTGGACGGGACAGCGGACCCCCGCGGCGACGGCCAATCGGCGGTCTCTCGTGATAAGGACGCACTCCGCGGCCTCCGCCACGGCGACGAACGCGGCGTCGTAAGCCGTGAGATCGGCGCGCAGCTGCCACATCCGTGGCAGCTGCGGACGCACGTCGACCAGGTCGAGCTCGGCGTTGCCCAGCGCGGACAACGCCTCTTCCGCGCGTTCCTGGCTGATCTTGCCGCCAAGAAGCAGACCGCGAATGCCGGAGACGACTTCGGTGACCATGTGGTGGGGGGCGGCCCAATGAGGGTCGCTCATCATGAGCTTACGTGCGGCGCGTCCCTTGTCGTCGTCGCGTGTCAGCGCGTCGATAACGACGGAAGCGTCGAGGACGATCATTGCGCGCCGCTGCCGTCCGAGAGGCGGACTTCGCGCTCGGCGCGCATCCCGCGGACCATGTCCGCGGTGTCCTCGTCGCCGCTGTAGCCATCCGCGCGGTTCTCGAACATATTGATCAGATCAACGTTCCTGGTGCGACGAGCATCCTCCTCGACCAGCCTGAGGAGGTAAGACTGGAGACTCTTGCCCTGGGCGCGTGCCCGCGCAGCCAGGGCGTCCCGCACCGGCTCGGGGACGTCACGGATCTGGAGTGCAACACTCATGCATGCATTATGCATGCACTGCCGTCCGGCCGACATCGGACAGCGCGATGCCCCGGTCCGACCAGGAATTGGACCGGGGCCCCGTAACGCACCGCTCAGGCCCTCACCAGGAATTCAGGGCCCGAGCGCGCCCCCTCAAGGGGGCTGTTCAGCCCGGCCGCGAGGGAGGTTGCGGCCGGGCTGCTTGTGGGCGGTCATGAGGCCAGGAACCTGGCGAGGACCGAGCGGTGGCGGCGCTCGCCCCGCGGGCCCCTGCGCGCCTCCATGACCCGCCGGTGCTCGGCGGCGGCGCGGCGCAGCTCTGACGCGTGGTGCTGCATCACGGTGTATTCGAGTTCGGCGTTCATCCGAGTGCTCCTCTGCTCTGTTGCCTGCACTCTCAAGACTCGTCCTAAGGCCCTCCCCGCCACATCGGGCGGATGCCTTATCTCTGGACGCGGGCAGGTACGTAAGCGGGGGCACGGGCGGCTAAGGCCTCTGAGGCGCGGCTAGGGCTCGCCGGTGAACTCGACCGTCACCTTCGTGAACCCGAGCGACTTGAGCATGCCCGACAACATCGCCTTGGTGTTGGCGTCGGCCCTGGCGCGCAGGTCACTGGCCACCGCCGCCTCTGTGATCTTCTTCTCGGCCAGCAGGTAGAGCTCCCGCTGGTCACTCGGCGAGCCCGACAGGAAGTCCTGCACCCGGTCGAACAGCCCTCGCTGGTGCGCGAACACGTAAGAGCGGCTGTTGTCCAGGTTGGGCTTCTCGAGCTGGGCGTGCGGCAGGCGGATGGTCGCCTCCGTGCGGTCCGGCGAGACGGTGACCGCGTCGGTGCCCATGGCGGAGAAGTCGACGTACGCGTCCACGCCGCCCGCCCCGACGAACAACGTCCGGGTGCCCTTGACGGCGTCGGGCAGGAAGTTGGCGTCCTTCTCCAGGTCGACCACCACCTGGAAGGTGCCGGTCGCCGCCTCGAAGCGGCTCATGTCCTTGATCGACTGCAGCAGCGCCGGCTGGCTGCGGTCGATGGTCCGCCCGCCGAACGGGTCGAGCCAGGACCAGGCCAGGCGGCCGCCCACCACGAGCAGGACCGCCAGGACCAGGAACGCCGCGAGATATCGCCACCTGCGGCGCCGCCCCGGCGTCACCTCGGGCGGCGTCGTACGGGAAGTCGTCATGGGAGCATGACTACCCTCCCGGCGATCACCATCGCCAGCCGATCGGTGACATCTCCGGTCCCTTCGCGGCAGCGGACCTGTCCCCGGCCGCGACCGCCGGCGCCACCGTGACCCCACCGACCGGAGAGGACGTCCCCGGCCCCCGTCCGAACGGGGGCGAGCTCGTTCCGGGGGCCGAGGTCGATGCCGGGGTGCCGCCCGCGTCGGGGTAGACGGGATAGACGTGGCTCGACGAGGGCGTGGGGCGTACGGGCGAGGGCGCCACCTGGGCGTGGGCCGGCCCGCCGCCGAAGTGCGTGCCGGCCAGCCGGCAGCTCTGGAAGTCGCTGTAGAACATCCGCAGCCACTCCCTGCGCTGGTGCTCGCTCAGCCCCGAGAACCACGACGCGGCGTACTGGTGCTCCGGCAGCGGTCCTCCGGGCAACGGCTCGCCGCGCAGCCAGGCCATCACGATCTCCCGGTAGCCGTCGGCGACCGTGCCGGGGCAGCGGGCGGCCAGCGACTCGATGTACTCGTACGCCGCCTCCTCCGCGAACCCGGCGGAAAGGTCGGGCACGTGGATCGGCGCGAGCCCGTTCGACGGTTTCAGCTCGTCGTCGAGCGGCCGCTGCTCCACCCGCGTGAACGCGGCCGGCGTGCCCGCCAGCCTGGAGGCGATCTGCGTGAACGACGCCCCCAGCTCGGTCAGCCCCGCCCGCATGCCCGGATGCACGCACACCGTGATCGGCCACTCCTGGCAGCTGTAGGCGATCTCCTCGGCGGCGGCCGGCTTGGAGTGGGTCAGGACACGGGACACGCCCATCCCCGCGGCCAGCACGGCCAGCAGCGCGCACGCCAGCACCAGCGCCTGCCTGGTCACGAGCGCCGCCCAGCCGAGCAGCAGCGCTGCCGTCAGGCCGAGCAGCCAGATCGTCTGGTCGAAGAACGCCGCCCCGCTCAGCCCCTGGAACAGGTCGTACGGCTCACCGGTGCCCGGCGCCAGCTTGTCGGCCCACCCGCGGTCGTCGGCCAGCCACGAGAACACCCCATAGCAGGCCAGCCCGGCGACCGGCGGCGTGAACGGGTGCGGCAGCACCCAGCCGGCCACCCACCCGATCACCGAGTAGAGGGCCAGGCCCGCCATGCCCATGCCCAGGCCCGCCAGGCTCAGCCGGCCCGCCTGGTCGGTGAGCACCGTCTTGACGGCCAGGACCAGCACCGTCGCCCCGAACGACCCCAGCACCACCACCACGATCGCCAGCGGCGCCTTGAGCGCCCGCCACGTCGTGAGCGAGCGCCCGCGCAGCGCCTTGCGCTTGCGCAGCGCCACCCACGCGGCGAAGGCCGCGGCGACCGGCCCGGTCAACCGCAGCGACCCGATGACCGCGGCCACGATGTTCTCCCAGGCGTCGACGCCGGGTATCAGGACGTTCCACGCCGCGACCAGGCCGACAGCGAGCAACACGGCCACAGTGACGGCCGCGCTCTGCTTCAGCTCCTCCCGTGAAACGCCCCCGTGCTCACGCACCCGTTTTCCCGTTGAAGTTCATCAAGCACCCCCCGTGCCCCTCGGCAAGGCGGAAACGATCAGTCCGGCCGGTCCCCACAGGCTGATGGACTTGGCATCCGCGTCACCATTCGTAGGAGAACCATAACTGAGCGTGATGATTGATGTCCGGACTCTTGGCCAAGCGGAGAGGCCTGTCGCTGTGAGTAGCCAGACGAACCGGGACGACCAGCGCGCTACCGTATCGCTGTGACGCAGCCGAAGCCGCTCAACCTGCCGTTCGACCCGATTGACCGCGCCGCGGAGAGCTGGCGCGCGCATTTCGGTCCGTCCGCGGCCATGGCCGCGGTGACGTCGATCATGCGAGCGCACCAGATCCTGCTGTCGCAGCTCGACGCGCTGCTCAAGCCCTACGGCCTGACCTTCGCGCGGTATGAGGCGCTGGTGTTGCTGACGTTCAGCAGGGCGGGGGCGCTGCCCTTGTCAAAGATCGGGGAAAGGTTGATGGTCCACCCCACCAGTGTCACGAACACGGTGGACAGGCTGGAGAAGTCCGGGTTCGTCCGGCGGTTGCCCAATCCACGCGACGGGCGCGGCGTGCTCGCCGAGATCACCGAGTCCGGGCGCGACGTCGTACGCCGTGCCACCGGTGACCTGATGGCCGCCGAGTTCGGCCTGTCGATGTACGCCGAGGACGAACTCCAGGAGATGTTCGACCAGTTGCGCACCCTCCGGGTGGCGGCTGGTGACTTCGCCGGGTCATCGATGCGGCAAGATGAGGAGCATGGCGGACTTCTCTAAACCCGGGTCGCTCTACGGAGCTGTGGACCTGGGCGCGCGCAAGCAGGCACTGGAGGCGCAGGCCCGGCGGGAGGCCGCAGGTCCCCAGGCGGCCACGGCCTCGGTCGTCGACGTGACCGAGGAGACGTTCACGAGCGACGTCATCGACAAGTCCATGACGGTGCCCGTCGTGCTCGACCTCTGGTCGCCGAGGGCGCCGGGCAGCGCCCAGCTCAGCCCGGTGCTGGAGAAGGTGGTCGGCGACCTCGGCGGCAAGGCCGTGCTGGCCAAGGTCAACGTCGACGCCAGCCCGCAGATCGCGCAGGCGCTGCGCGTCCAGGCCGTGCCGACCGTGCTGGCGATCTTCCAGGGCCAGGCCGTGACCGGTTTCCAGCAGGTGCTGCCCGAGCAGGAGGTGCGCCGCTGGCTCGACGAGCTGATGGGCGCGGTCGAGCAGTTCTACCAGGCCAACCCCGGCGCCAGGCCCCCGGAGGCCGGCGAGGCCGGCCAGCCCGGTGAGCAGGAGGCGCCGTCGGGGCCGCCCGCCGACCCCGACATGGTGGCGGCCGAGCAGGCGATCGACCGTGGTGACTTCGACGCGGCCATGCAGGCCTACCAGCGGCTGCTGGCCCGCGAGCCGGGCAACGAGGACGCGAAGATGGGGCTGGCCGGGGTGGGCCTGCTCAAGCGCACGTCCGAGGCCGACCCCGCCGACGTCCAGCGCCGTGCGCAGGACCCCGCCGACCTGGACGCGCAGTTGCTCGCGGCCGACCTCGAGATGATGTCGGGCGCGGTCGACCAGGCGTTCGAGCGCATCATCGCCGTGGTCAAGCGCACCTCGGGCGACGAGCGCGACAAGGCCAGGCGGCACCTGCTCGGGTTGTTCGAGGCTTTGCCCCCCGAAGACCCATCCTTGGCCAAGGCCCGTAGAGCGTTGGCGAGCGCGCTGTTCTAACCTGAATTTATGCGGGTCGTCACCATATCGGCGACATACGGCACGGCCGGCAGCCAGATCGGCCCGGCCGTGGCCGAGCGCCTCGGCGTGCCCTTCGTCGACCGCGCGATCCCCAGTGCCGTCGCCGAGGAGCTGGGCTGCACGCTGGAGGAGGCGCTGGCCCACGACGACCGGGCCGAGCACGGCATCGGCCGGCTCTTCTCCGGAGCGATGCGGCTGCCCACGGTGACGTTCGGCGGCGTCGACATGTACGTTCCCGGCGCGATGCCGCTCGCGCCCGAGGAGTTCGTCAGCCGCACCGAGCGCGTGCTGAAAGACACCGCGCGCCTCCAGGGCGGCGTGTTCCTCGGCAGGGCGGGGGCGCTGGTGCTGGCCGACCATCCCGGCGCGCTGCACGTCCGGCTCGACGCCCCCGTCGCCCGCCGGGTGCGGCAGACCGCCACGCTGGGGCAGCTGGGCGAGCGCGAGGCCCGGCAGATCATCGAGGACAACGACCGGGCGCGCAGCGCCTACGTGCGCCACTTCTACCGCACCGACCCGGCCGACGCCTGCCTCTATCACCTGGTGATCGACAGCACCACGATCCCCGTGGGCACCTGTGCCGACCTGATCGTCATGGCCGCCGAGGCGCGGGATTGACCGAATGACCTCTAACATGGATGCATTCTTGGTCAGTCCCGAAGGAGCGATTGACGTGGCGACCGTCCCCAGTGTGTCTTACTCCATCACCGTGCGCCTCGAGGTGCCCGCAGGCGGTAAGGCCGTGAGCCTGCTCACGCACGCCGTAGAGTCGGCAGGGGGTGTCGTGACCGCCCTCGACGTCACCAACGCAGGCCACGAGAAGCTGCGCATCGACGTGACCTGCGCCGCCAGGGACACCGACCACGCCCAGGCCATCGTCGACCAGCTCGAGGCGGTCGAGGGCGTCGTCATCCACAAGGTGTCCGACCGCACCTTCCTCATGCACCTCGGCGGCAAGATCGAGATGGTGTCGAAGGTGCCGCTGCGCAACCGCGACGAGCTGTCCATGGCCTACACGCCGGGTGTGGCGCGCGTGTCCATGGCGATCGCGCGCAACAAGGAGGACGCGCGGCGCCTGACCATCAAGCGCAACACCGTGGCGGTCGTCACCGACGGCTCCGCCGTGCTGGGGCTGGGCAACATCGGGCCCGAGGCGGCGCTGCCCGTCATGGAGGGCAAGGCGGCGCTGTTCAAACGGTTCGCGGGCATCGACGCCTGGCCGATCTGCCTCGACACGCAGGACGTCGACGAGATCGTCCGCACGGTGCAGGTGATCGCGCCCGGGTTCGGCGGGATCAACCTGGAGGACATCGGCGCGCCCCGCTGCTTCGAGGTGGAGCGGCGGCTGCGCGAGCTGCTCGACATCCCGGTCTTCCACGACGACCAGCACGGCACGGCGATCTGCGTGCTGGCGGCGCTCACCAACGCCCTGCGGGTGGTCGACAAGAACATCGAGAACGTCAAGATCACCATGGCGGGGGCGGGGGCGGCCGGCTACGCCGTGCTGCGGCTGCTGCTGGCGGCGGGCGCCCGCGACGTGATCGTGTGCGACTACCTCGGGGCCGTCCACAAGGGGCGTGAAGACCTCGACGACTCGCTGCGCTGGATGGCCGACAACACCAACGCCGAGGGCTACGCGGGCGACCTGCGGGGCGCGGTCAAGGACGCCGACGTCTTCGTGGGCGTCTCCGCGCCCGGCATCCTGACCGGCGACGACATCGCCTCGATGGCCAAGGACGCGGTCGTGTTCGCGCTGGCCAACCCCGAGCCCGAGGTGTCGCCCGACGACGCCCGCGAGCACGCCGCCGTGGTGGCCACCGGGCGCTCCGACTACCCCAACCAGATCAACAACGTGCTGGCCTTCCCTGGGGTCTTCCGTGGCCTGCTCGACGCTCAGGCGTCCGTCGTGACGGAGGAGATGTTGCTGGCCGCCGCGGGCGCGCTCGCCGCCGTCGTCACGCCCGAGGAGCTCGGCCCCAACTACATCATCCCGAGCGTCTTCCACCCCGACGTGGCCACCGCCGTCGCCGCCGCCGTCCGCGAGTCGGCCGGCGGGCGCGCGCGGGGCTTCACCGAAGCATAAGATCTTCTCCTGTCGCCCGCCTTCACCTGCGGTGCGGGCCACCACCGGCGACTCACGTGGAGGAAGTCCGCGTCACTTCCCGGGGCACAGCACCGATTCTGCCGCAGTCCGTGAGAGTGCGCTGAGGGCGGCATTGTCATGCTTGGTCAGCGTGGTGGACATGGCGAACTGCACGCGCCCGTCGCTCGTCGTGAACGTGGTGGCGCGGAATCCGGGCGCGCTCCCCGTGGAGGCGGAGATCTCGAGCTCCGTGCCCGCGCAGGGCCGTTCGCCGCCGCCGCTGCCCCCGCCCCCGATCACGAGCGCCCGCAGCACCTCTTGCAGTTCCGGCGGCACCAGGCCGCCCTGAGCGAACGCGCGTTGAAAGACACTGATGTCGCGCGCGGTCGAGACGACGCCGCCGGCCGCCCAGAGGCTGCTGGCGTTGATGCGGTCGACGTCGCGGAGTTCGCCCTGGGAGTCGGGTTGGTATCCGTGTCCGTGCGGGCCGCGGATGCCCTCAGGAGGCTTGGTGGGCAGGTACGTGCGGTTCATGTGCAGTGGGCCGAACACCCGCCGGTCGAGCTCGTCGGCCAGGGACTTCCCGGTCAACCTCTCGATGATCATGCCGAGCAGGATGTAGTTGGTGTTGGAGTAGCTGAACGCCTGGCCCGGCTCCTGCTGCCGGTCAAGGGAACGCGAGCGCTTCACCAGCTCGGCTGGACGGTAGTAGGTCGTGAAGTCGAACAGGGAGTCCTTGTCCAGCGCGCCGAAGTAGTCCGGGATGCCGGAGGTGTGGTCGAGTAACTGCCGGACGGTGATCTGGCCGGCCAGCTCCACCAGATCCTGACCAGCCGTGTCCGGCAGGACGTCGCTGAGCTTGTCGTCCAAGCTGATCTTGCCCTCGCCGACGAGCTGCACTACCACGGCGGCCACCATCTGCTTGGTCTGCGACCCGACCCGGTAGCGGGCGTCGGCGGGAATCTTGCCGCCCCCGTTCAGGAGGCGGGTGCCCGCCGAGCCCTTGCCGACGAGCCTGCCGTCGACATAGACGGCGCCGATGGCGCCCACCACCAGGTCGGACTCCGCCAGCTCGGTGAGGGCCCGCTGCACGTCGCCGAAACGGGGCAGGTCAGCGCCGGTGGTCGCGGCAGCAGGCGGGGAGGCCACGCCCAGCGTCAGCACAGCGCAGGCCAGGCCGGCGACACGCGTGGCGATCGATTGGATCACGAGAAGCTCCCTGTGGTCGAAGATCGGCACAGCGCTGGGAACCGCAGGACGATTGTGCGCGGCGCCGAATTGCTTCCCTTTGTAAGACAGCCGACGTTTCTACGCCGTTTCCGATGCCTCGCCATTCCCGATCCGTTTCACCCGGGTGGTGCAGCGAAGTGTGAGGCTCTCCTGGCCCGGCTCCTCCCGGGTGAGGGCGGGCATCAGGCGGTAGCTCTCCTGGAAGACCAGGTTGTGGGCGTCCCCGGCGGCGATCACCCGCAACGTGTCGAGTTGCGCCGCGGCGTCCGCCTCGTCGAAGACGTTCAGCGGCCAGTCGCCCACCGTGTTGCCCCGCAGGTGCGGATGGTGGAAGTCGCTGCCGTAGTGGGCGACCACCGCGACCGGCTGGGCGTGGCACGCGCGCTGCTCCTGCCACGTCAGCGACCACATCGCGTTGAGCCCGCCCTCGCGTGACCGGGTGACGCCGCTGGCGACCACCTCCCCGGCGCCGAGCAGCAGGTCGGCGTTGAGTTCGTCGAGGGCGGTGCGCGCCACCGGGTCCAGCAGCCCGACCGCCGTGATGAACACCTGCTCCTTGTCGTCCCGCGAGACGGCCTGCCCATGAGTGCCGTCGCGCAGGTCACGGAAGTGCCTGAGCAGGGCTTCGTTGATGGGAGTTCGCATGCCTCCCCCCTGCCCAGCGGGTTCGCCAGGCCACCTCCCGGCAGGCCCTCGTCGCCGCCCTACCCGCACCTGCGCTCAGCGCCACGTAGGAACCGCGGACCGCGCCGCGCGCGCCGCGGACCCGCCGCGCCGAACCGCCTACGCGAACGGGGCCGTCAGGCGAGCAGCTTCTCGATCCTGGCGCGCACGTCGGGCGTGTCGAGGCCGCGCACCGTGAGCGTCGTGCGGCGGCGTACGACGTCGTCCACCGTGGCCGCCCACTCGCGGTCGCGGGCGTAGACCGCCTGGGCCCAGATGTCCGGCCCGTCGGGGTGGATGCGCTCGCCGAGCGCCGGGTCCTCGCGGATGAGCCGCGCCAGGTCGAACGCGATCGATCCGTAGTGCGTGGCCAGGTGCCTGGCCACCAGCGGGTCCATACGGGCGCCCGGGTCGCGGTCGGTCCACAGCCGCATGGCCACCGCGTCGGGGCTGGCCAGCCCCGGCAGCGGCACGGCCGGCAGGATGTCGGCGAGGTCGTCGCCCAGCGGCTGCCCCGGCAGGCGGGCGAGCGTGTCGAGCACGTGCCTGCCGATGTGCCGGTAGGTGGTCCACTTGCCGCCGGCGACGGAGAGCATGCCGCCCGAGCCGCTGGTCACCACGGTCTCCCGTTTGGCCGCCGCGACCTGCCCGGGGCCGCCGGGCAGCACCCGCAGCCCGGCGAAGGCGTAGGTGATGTCCTCGCGCCTGAGCTGGGAGTCGCGTACGGAGTGGCCCGCCTCGTCGAGGATCTGCGCGATGTCGGCCTCGGTGGCCCGCACCGCGGCCGGGTCGCCTTCGTACGCCTCGTCCGTGGTGCCGAGGAGCAGGTGGTCCTCCCACGGGATGGCGAACGACACGCGGTACTTGTCGATGGGCGTGGTCAGCGCGGCCTTCCACGGCTCCTGCCTGCGCAGCACCAGGTGAGCGCCCTTGGACAGCCGGATGCTGGGCGCCGCGGAGGGGTCTTCCATACGGCGCAGGTGGTCGACCCACGGCCCGGTGGCGTTCAGCACGAGCCTGGCCGACACGCCGAACTCGGTCCCGTCGAGCCGGTCGCGCAGGTCGGCGCCCGTCACGGTGCCGCCCGTCTGGCGCAGCCCGACGACCTCGGCGTGGTTGAGCACGACCGCGCCCGCGTCCACCGCGGCCCGCACGGTCATGACCGCGACCCGGCTGTCGTTCATCTGGTGGTCGCCGTAGACGGCGGCGGCCCGCAGGCCCTCGGAGCGCAGGGCGGGCACCTTGGCCATGGCCTGCTGCGGCGTGATCACCCTGCCCATGCCGTCGCCGAACACCGACAGCGCGGAGTACAGGAACACCCCCGCACCGAGCTTGGCGGCGCCGTGCGGGCCGCCCTTGTAGATCGGCACCACGAACGTCAGCGGCTTGACCAGGTGGGGTGCGATGTCGGCGGCCAGGGCGCGCCGCTCGCGGTGGTTCTCCGCGACCAGCCGCACGTTGCCGGTCTGCAGGTAGCGCAGGCCGCCGTGGACGAGCTTGGAGGAGGCGCTGGAGGTGGCGCCGGCGAAGTCGCCCGCGTCGACCATCGCCACCCGCAGCCCCGCCTGCGCGGCCATCCAGGTCACCGACGTGCCGAGGATGCCGCCGCCGATCACAAGCAGGTCGTAGGCGGTGCCGGCCAGCTCGTGCCTGGTCTCCGCGCGGTCGGTGCCGATCGCGAGTGTCATGCTCTGCTCCCCTCCTCCTGCTCCACCCAGCCGAGGGTGCGCGCCACGGCCTTCTTCCAGTTGCGGTATTCGCGCTCGCGTACGGCTTCGTCGATCGCGGGACGCCACTCGGCGGCCTTGTGCCAGTTGGCCCGCAGGCTGTCGACGTCGGGCCAGTAGCCGGTGGCCAGGCCCGCCGCGTAGGCGGCGCCCAGCGCGGTGGTCTCGGCCACCATCGGCCGGATGACCGGCACCGCCAGCACGTCGGCGAGCGTCTGCATGAGCAGGTTGTCGGCGGTCATGCCGCCGTCGGCGCGCAGCGTGGTCAGGTCGAGCCCCGAGTCGGCGTTCATCGCGTCGACCACCTCGCGGGTCTGCCACGCCGTGGCCTCCAGCACGGCCCGCGCGAGGTGGCCCTTGTTGACGAACCCGGTCAGTCCCGCGATCACCCCGCGCGCGTCGGAACGCCAGTGGGGCGCGAACAGCCCGGAGAACGCCGGCACGAAATAGCAGCCGCCGTTGTCGTCGACCGTCCTCGCCAGCGTCTCGATCTCGGCCGCGCTGGAGATGAGGCCCAGGTTGTCGCGCAGCCACTGCACCAGGGAGCCGGTGACGGCGATGGCGCCTTCGAGCGCGTACGTGGCCGGGGCCGAGCCGATCTGGTAGCCGACGGTGGTCAGCAGGCCGTGTTTGGAGACGACCGGCTCGTGGCCGGTGTTCATCAGCAGGAAGCTGCCGGAACCGTAGGTGCTCTTGGTCTCGCCGGGGGCGAAGCACGTCTGCCCGAACAATGCGGCCTGCTGGTCGCCGAGCGCGGAGGCGACCGGGACGCCGCCCGCCGTGCGGCCGTAGACCTCGGCGGACGGGCGGATCTCCGGCAACATCGCGCGCGGCACGCCCATCGCGGCCAGCAGTTCGTCGTCCCAGCCCAGCGTGTGGATGTTCATCAGCATCGTACGGCTGGCGTTGGTGACGTCGGTGATGTGGCGGCCCGTGAGGTTCCACAACAACCAGCTGTCCATCGTGCCGAACAGCACCTCGCCGCGCTCGGCCCGCTCCCGCAGGCCGGGGGTCTCGTCGAGCAGCCAGCGGATCTTCGGCCCGGAGAAGTAGGTGGCCAGCGGCAGCCCGGCCCGCTCCTTGAACAGGCTCTCGTGCTCGGCCAGGGCCCGGGTCAGCGCGTCGGTGCGGGTGTCCTGCCAGACGATCGCGTTGCGGACGGGCCGGCCGGTCTCGCGGTCCCACAACACGGTGGTCTCGCGCTGGTTGGTGATGCCGAGCGCGGCGATCTGGGCGTCCTCGATGCCGGCGCCGCTCACGGCCTCTCCGAGCAGGCCGCGCACGGCCTGCCAGATCTCGTCCGCGTCGTGCTCCACCCAGCCGGGCCTGGGGAAGATCTGGCGGTGTTCGCGCTGGGCGACGGAGATGATGTTGCCGGCCTCGTCGAAGACGATGCACCGGCTGGACGTGGTGCCCTGGTCGATGGCTGCGACGTAGTGCGGTCGAGGCACGAGCTTCCTCGCTTGGATCAGGGTTCGACAATGTCGAACGATGTGACAGATGTTATGCGGTCGTCATGGGGGTGGACAAGTCAGCGGGCGAGGGCGCGCGTGATCGCGCGGGCGGCGTCGCGCACGTATGAGACGTACTCCATGTGCAGGGCTCCGTCCGAGGCCAGCCGTTCGACGGCGCCCCTGATGCCGATGGCGCCGACCACGATGCCGCGCGCGTCCTTGATGGGCGCCGCGATGGCCACCTCGCCCTCCGTCAGCTCCTCCGTCTCGGCCGCCCAGCCGCGGGTCCTGACCTGGTCGAGCTCGGCCTCCAGCGCCTTGGGGTCGGTGAGCGTGGCCTTCGTGTACGCCCGCAGCGGCTCGGCCGGCGCCTCGCCGTAGGGATCGTGGGCGAGCAGGACCTTGCCGAGGGCGCTGGCGTGCGTCGGCAGGTAGGTGCCGACCTGGAGGGTCTGCATGCTGTCGTCCGGCCTGAACACGTGGTGGATCACCAGCACGTGCCCCTCGTGCAGGGTGCCGATCCAGGCGCTCTCCCTGCTGCGCCCCGCCAGGGCGTCGGCCCAGTTGATCGAGCGGGTGCGCAGCTCGTTGACGTCGAGGTAGCTGCTGCCGAGGTGGAGCAGCGTGGCGCCGAGCCGGTATTTCCCCGTCGCCTGGTCCTGCTCGACGAACCCTACGCGGACCAGCGTGCGCAGGATTCCGTGCAGTGTCCCCTTGGGCAGGCCCAGCGCCTTGGCCAGCTCGGCCACGCCGAGCTGGCGCGGGCCCGAGGCGAGCAGCCGCAGGATCGCGGCGGCCCGCTCGACCGATTGAATCGTCTCTCCCACACCTCGCACCTTAGTGCAGAGGAGTTCGATATTGCCGAACGGTGGTCGTGCGGCGGTCGACGGGCGCGCGGATCGCGAAAAAGTGCCCGCCCACCAGCAGCGCGGCAGCCGGAGTCGGCCTAGAATGTCGCCAGCGGTGAACCCGGCAGACCACAATGCCCCGTTCAGCCCCGCGCCCGACCCCGGAATGCCCCCTCAGCAACGACACGGTCAGCAGGGAGAGCCCGGCGGGCGTGCGATGGCGGCGGCGAGTCCCCGGGTCACCTGTCACGAGCACAACCCCCGGCGAGGTCGCCAGCCCTCCCGTGAACGAGGAGAGCCCGAGCACGCCATGCCGACAAGGAGATGCCTGCGCCGCCTGACCAGGCCGGCGGCCCTGTCCGCGAGCAGGGGCGCCTGGTCCGCCGCGGGTCGTAAGAGGCCGGGGCCGTAAGAACATGCGCCATCAACGGGACGGTGGTCCCGTTAGCCGGGCATGCCGGTATGCGGTGAGGAGTTTAGATGGAACAACCTTCCCGTCTGGCGGGAACCGTGCGGCCGGGGGGCCGCACCGCGAGGGTGCGCGCAGCCGTACTCGAGGCCACCCAGGACATCCTGGTCGAGCACGGCTTCCATGGCCTGACCATGGATCAGGTGGCGGCCAGGGCCGGCGTGGGCAAGACCACGGTCTACCGGCGCTGGGGGAGCACCCCGGGCCTGGTGGCCGACCTCATGAAAGAGCTGGCCAACCAGTCGTCGCCGCACGCCGACACGGGCGACGTCGAGCGTGACCTGCTGGCCAACGCCGTGTCCGTCTGGGAGGCGGTCACCGACGGGCGGCTCGGCGCCACGCTGCAGGCGGTGATCGCCGCCGGGACCTGCGACGAGGAGGCCGCCGACGCGCTGCGGACCTTCTTCGCCCGCCGCATCGACGAGTGGGCCACCGTCGTCGACCTGGCCGTCAAGCGGGGAGAGCTGCCCGAGGGGACCGACGGGGGTGAGCTGGTCAGGGCGATCTCGGCTCCACTCTACTACCGCCTGGTGGTCACGAGGGAGCCGGTGACGCGGCGGGACGCCGAGTGGTCGGTGTCGCGCGGGCTGGCCGCCGCGCGGGCCGGGGCGTTCGTTACTGACCCCTAGCGGGCGCCGTCCGGGCTCACGGGGCCGAGCGCGGCCAGATCCAGCCGTACCACCACAGGACGCCTCCCATGATCACCAGTCCGCCCGCCGTGGCCAGCTTGGCCATGAGGTCCACGGGTGGACCGGTGAAGGGGAGGCGGTCGAGGTGGTGGCCCCAGGGGCAGTCGTTCTCGATGTCGGTCGAGTCGATCAGCGTGTCGGGGTTGTGCTCGGCGACCGAGTACGCCTCGATCTCGGCGCGGCTGCCCTTCCTCACCCGGACCTGCTTGACGACCGTCTTGCGCGCAGGGATCGAGCCGCTCGCCACCGTCCTGCCGTCGGCCCGCAGGTCGTACCTCGCCAGCTGGCGGGTCACGTTGCGGAGCGTGACGGTCGCCCGGCCTGAGCGGCAGGCCACGTCGTCGACCGTCATCGTGAACGGGTCTCCCGGATCCAGCCGCGGCCAGGCCCAGGCGGTGGCCGGGAGGAGCAGCGCCACGGTCATGGGCAGCGTGGCCAGGACGACACGAGTACCGATACGCATGCGCTCCCCCCGGAGTGTGATCTTTGCTACGTAAGGTGCCCAAGCAGCCACGAAAAGTAACATCGACTCACGAGGGGAGCGCACGCCCCCGGATACACGCCATGATGGATGTATGGCGGAAGCGATCTACGTCGGCGGGTTGTTGGTGGCGACGCCGCTCCTTGACGACCCCAACTTCCGGCGTAGCGTCGTGCTGATCCTCGAACACGACCACGACGGGGGCACTCTGGGCGTGGTGCTCAACAGGCCGAGCGACATCTCGGTGACGCAGGTGCTGCCCGTGTGGGATCCGCTGGTGACGGGGCCTCCGGTGCTCTTCGAGGGCGGGCCCGTGCAGACCGACAGCGCGCTCGCGCTGGCGGCGGTCCCGAGCGGTGAGGAGCCGCTCGGCTGGCGCAGGCTGCACGCCGGCACTCCGGCCGTCTCGCGGCTGGGGACGGTCGATCTGGACGCGCCGCCCGAGATCCTGCAAGGGGAGATCGCACAGATGCGCATCTTCGCGGGGTACGCGGGGTGGACGTCGGGCCAGCTGGAGAGCGAGATCGCCGAGGGAGCCTGGTACGTCGTCGACTCCGAGGCCGGCGACACCTTCTACGCCGATCCAGGCTCGCTCTGGCGGCACGTGCTGCGGCGCCAGCACGGTGAGCTGGCCTTCGTGGCGACCTGCCCGGACGATCCGACGATGAACTGAGCTCTCGACGAGCCCCGCGCCTCAGAGGTCCCACCCCGGCCGCAGCGAGCGCTCGGCCAGCTCGATCGTCTCTGCCATGCGGCCGGTGATCTCCGGCACCGAGCCGTCGCGGCGCGGGCACTCGAAGCCGACCCGCATCGCCGACATGGCGAACGCGACGATCAGATGGGAGAGCTGGTCGGTGTCGGCGTCGACCCCCCTGCGCTCGGCGACCAGCTCCGCGAGACGGCGCTCGGTGCCGGCGCCCCTGGCCACCGACTGGCCGATCAGCTGCGGATTCTCCTCGAGGATCCGGCGGAGTTTGAGGAACCTCTGGTGCTCGTCCTCCGTTGAGCCTTCCATGTCGCTCAGCACCGCTCGCACCGCGTGCATGAGCGCCGTGAACGGCGGCTCGTCCCGCGGGCGGGAGCGCAGGGTCTCCACCATGAGCTGCTCGCCGTGGTCGTGGAACCACAGCACCAGGTGGTCCTTGCTGGTGAAGTAGCGGAAGAAGGTGCGGGGGGAGATCTCGACGGCCCCTGCGATCTGCTCCACGGTGGTCGACTCGTATCCTTGTTCGAGGAACAGGTCGAGCGCCGCGTCGAGGATCGCCAGGCGCGTCTTCTCCTTCTTGCGTTCACGCAGACCCACAGTGGTCACTCCCTCGAAACCTTTCTGTCATAGTGTGCCACAAGTCATACACCGTCATCTGAAAGTCAGTTGTCTAAAGTCGTCGGCTGCCCTAAGTTAGTGAGGCTTGCGATATCTATGCCCTGATCTGGGGCTATATGTCATTTAAGGGGGAGTCATGGCTCAAGCGAAGGCGGTCGACGCGCCGTCGTCGCCCGGCCCGGACCGGACGGGGGCCGGCGCCAATCCGTGGCTGGTGCTGCTGGCGGTCAGCCTGGGCGTCATCATGGTGATGCTCGACGGCACGGTGGTGGGCATCGCCAACCCGGTCATCCAGGCCGACCTGAAGGCCACGCTGTCGGACCTGCAGTGGGTGACCAGCGGCTATCTGCTGGCGCTGGCGGTGTTCCTGATCACCGCGGGCAAGCTCGGCGACCTGTTCGGGCACAAGCGCGTCTTTCTCATCGGTGTCGCCGGCTTTGCGATCACGTCCGTGGGCATCGGTCTCAGCGCCGAACTGGCCGGCGTCATTCCCGGCCTCTCGCCCGTCGGCGCGCTCATCGGCCTGCGGGTGCTGCAGGGCCTTTTCGGCGCGCTGCTCCAGCCCGCCGCCCTGGCGCTGCTGCGTGGAGCGTTCCCGGGGGAGAAGCTCAACCAGGCGATGGGGGCCTGGGGCGGCATCATCGGCCTGTCCAGCGCCGCAGGGCCGATCGTGGGCGGTGTGCTGGTCGAGAACGTGAGCTGGGAGTCGGTCTTCTTCATCAACGCGCCGGTCGGGATCATCGCCCTCGTCATGGGCATCTTCCTGATCAAGGACAACCGCGCCCAGACGATGGCGCGGATCGACTGGCTCGGCGTGCTGCTGCTGTCGGGCGCGATGTTCTCGCTGGTGTGGACGATCATCAAGGCCCCCGACTGGGGCTGGGGCGACAGCACGACGCTGGCCTTCCTGGGTGCGTTCGCGGTGCTGATCGCCGCGTTCATCTTCTGGCAGAACAGGGCGCAGAAGATCGGCAGGCAGCCGCTGGTCCCGCTGTCGCTGTTCAGGAACGTCTCGATCTCCATCGGCACCCTGCTGATGATGATGGTGGCGTTCGCGATGTTCGGCGCGATGTTCTTCCTGGGCTTCTTCTTCCAGGGCGTGCACGGCCTGACCCCGCTGGAGGCCGGCCTGCGCATGTTGCCGATGAGCGCCGGCATGATCGTCGCCTCGCCGCTGGCGGGCATGGCGATCGGCAGGCTGGGGCCGAAGATCACGATGGCGGCCGGTCTGCTGATCACCGCGTTCGCCATGTTCCTCATGTCCCAGCTCAGCATCGACGCGTCGTTCCTCGCGAGCGCCATCCCGTTCGTGCTGCTGGCCTTCGGCATGTCGCCGGTCTTCGTGGGCGCTACGGAGATCATCGTGGGCAACGCGCCGCTTGAGCTGAGCGGTGTCGCGGGTGGCGTCCAGCAGTCGGCCATGCAGGTCGGCGGCGCGCTGGGCACCGCGATCCTGGGCGCCGTCATGGCCGCCGAGATCTCCGGCACGCTGCCCGGCTACCTCGGCCCCGCCGCGCAGGCGATCCCGCCCGAGCAGATGATCGGGCTGGAGAAGGCGGCCGCCTTCGGCGCGGCGCCTCCCGGGGTGCCGCAGGTGATCGTCGACGCCGTGCACCACTCCTTCATGGACGGCATGCACCTCGCCTTCCTGGTGAGCACCGGCATCGCCGTGCTGACCGCCCTGCTGACGCTGTTCGTCAAGGCCGGGCGAAAGGCCGAGGGCGTGCAGGTCCATGTGGGCTGACCGGGCGGGTTGATCGGGTGGGCTGATCGGGTGGGCTGGCCGGCCCGCCCGTCGCCCGCCGGCCGGGTGGGCCGCTCGCGCCGTGGCCCGCCCGCTGCTCGCGCCCGCGGCCCTCGCCTTCGCGGCGGGGGCCGTACCGCCGGGTGGAGGACGCGGTCGCGAGCGGGCATAAACTCGGTGGGGTGAGCAGCACGAAGATCCTCCCAGAGCAGGAGACCACGCCGCGGACCTCGCACGGCGACGGCGATCACGAGCGCTTCGCCCACTACGCGGACAAACACAAGATCACAGAGAGCATGGTGACGGGCACGCCCATCCGTGCCCTGTGCGGCAAAATCTGGGTGCCCAGCCGTGACCCGAAGAAATACCCCGTTTGCCCGGAGTGCAAAGAGATCTACGAGGGCCTTCCCTCCGGTGACGGCGAGGGCGACGACAAGCAGTGAGTGTTGCTGAGCGGTAATCCTCCGCTAAACAGCTACGGTCTGTAGCCATATCGGCTTATTCCGTAGTGGAGGATCTATGGCTCGGCGTGCGACGGCCGCCTCGTTGGCATGCCTGCTGGCGGTCTGGTTCGCCCCGCCGGTGCGGGCCGGCATCGCCCACGCGGCCGGTTGCAGCCGTCATGCGCCGAAGGAGCCATGGCCGCGCTCGCCCCAGCCGGGAGACGTGGCCAAGGTCCAGTCCGAGCTCGCCCGGCGCCTGGCGGGCGTCACGCCGCCGACTCAGATCACCGTGCCCACCGTGGTGCACGTCATCACGAGGCCTGACCGCCAGGTCTCCGACCAGGTGGTCGAAGCGCAGATCGACGTGCTCAACTCCGCGTACGCCGGCCGCTTCGGCGGCGTGGACACCGGCGTGGAGTTCCGGCTCGACGCCATCACGGTCAGGCAGAACGCCGCCTGGTTCGGCGACCCCGTCGGTCACGAGCGGGCCATGAAGAGCGCGCTGCACCAGGGCGGCCCCGGCACGCTCAACCTCTACATCGCCCAGCTCAGCGAGCACATGCTGGGCTTCGCCAGCTACCCCTACTGGTACGCCGACGCGCCGGTGCTCGACGGCGTGGTCATCGACTGGCGCAGCCTGCCCGGCGGCGCGATGACCAACTACAACCGCGGCTTCACCGGCGTCCACGAGATCGGCCACTGGCTCGGGCTGTTCCACACCTTCGAGAACGGCTGCAAGGAGCCCGGCGACGGCATCGACGACACCCCCGCCCAGGCCAAGCCGACCAAGGGCTGCCCCGAGCGCGCCGACTCCTGTGCGAAGGCGGGCCTCGACCCCGTGCACAACTTCATGGACTACGCCCACGACCGGTGCATGTCGGAGTTCACCCAAGGACAGGCCAAACGGATGCACGAGATGTGGGCGGCGTACCGGCAGGCGACGCCGTGAGCGATGCGGTGCTGACTACGATGTGCTGGTGACAGCACCAAAGGCACTCGACACTCCCTACCAGCCGCCGCGGATCTTCGGTCCGCGCTACCGCACCGCGACCCTCGGCATCCTCCTCGTGGTCACGCTGGTCGCCTTCGAGGGCATGTCGGTCGGCGTCGCCATGCCTGCCATCGCCGAAGAGCTCGACGCGCTCAACCTCTACGGCATCAGCTTCTCGGCCTTCCTGATCGCCAGCCTGTTCGCCAACGTGGTGGCCGGCCTCTGGTCGGACCGGCGCGGCTACCCCATCCCGTTCGTGACGGGAGTGGTGCTGTTCGTCATCGGGATGGCACTGGCCGGGGCGTCGTCGTCGGCGGTGGTGTTCCTCGTGGCGCGGGCCGTGCAGGGGCTGGGGGCGGGAACCACCATCGTGGCGCTGTACGTGATGATCGCCCGGGTCTATCCCGTGGAGTCGAGGCCCAAGGCGTTCGCGGCCATCTCCGCGGCCTGGGTGGTGCCCGCCATGGTGGGCCCGGCCGTGGCCGGATTCGTGGCGGAGAACTGGGGCTGGCGCTTCGTCTTCTACGGGATCATCCCGCTGGTGGTGCCCGCGCTGGTGATGCTCGTCCCTGCGCTGCGTCAGCCGTCATCGCCGGGCGAGGCGCCGTCGAGCGGGCCGAGGTCAAGGCCGGTGGCCATGACGCTGGCCGCCACCGCCGCGGCCGCCGGTGCCGGGGTGCTGCTGCACGGCATCGACCGGCTGCACCTGCATCCCGTCACGGGAGCCCTGGAGACGGCGGCGGGGCTGGCGTCCCTGGCGTACGGGCTGTTCCGGTTGCTGCCTCCCCGGGCGCTGCGGTTCGGGCGCGGGCTGCCCACCACCGTGATGATGCGCGGCTTCTTCTCGGCCTCCTTCTTCGGCGTCAACTCCTTCATCCCGCTGGTGTTGCAGGAGGTGATGGGCTTCGACCTGTCGAGCGCGGGCGTCGCGCTGACCACCGGGGCGCTCGGCTGGTCCGCCGGCTCCTACCTGCAGAGCAGGAAAGAAGGGCAGGCGCACCTGCGGATCCGGCTGGGCATGGGATGCATCGCCGTCGCGGTCCTGCTCTGCCTGCTGGCCGTACTGCCCGGGGTGAGCGGATGGATCGCCGTGCCCGCGTGGATCATCGCCGGTTTCGGGATGGGGTTCGGCATGACCACGGTCAGCATCACGGCGCTGAAGCAGTCTCCGGTCAACGAGCAGGGGGCCAACTCGGCGTCGCTGTCGGTGACGGACATGCTGGGCTCGGCGCTGTCGATCGGCGTCGGCGGCGCGCTGGTCAACCTGATCGGGCACTCCTCCGCCGAGATCGCCACCGGGTTCGTCGTCATCTCGATCCTCATGGCCACCATCGCGCTGAGCGGCACCGTGCTCGCCGGCCGCACCCGCTGAATTCCGCCTCTCCTGTCACAACGACAACGGATCGCCTGATCCTCGTCGCGAGGAGTGATAGGACAGCGGGACAAGGAGGTGTCATGGAGGGTGATCACCGTGTCTGGCCCCCGCAGACGGGCGCCCGGCACCGCCGTACCCCTCCTGAGGACCGTACCGCTCCCGAGGACGGCACCTCTCCTGAGTCCGGCGCCTCTCCGGAAGGCAGCGTCTCTCCTGAGGACGGCAAGCCCGTGTGGGGCGCGCACCGCGAGGGGAGGCCGCGGCGGGGCAAGAACCCCTTCGCGAGCGTCAGGGACACCGCCGCCGAGGCCAAGCGCCCTCCTGCGCCCGCGGACCCCGCGCAGGAAAGGAACAGGAGGTCCGTTTCCCATCCTGCTCAGGGGGCGGGCTGGGGGCCTGTTTCCGGGGCCGGACGTGAGACGGGCTGGGGGTCTGCTTCCGAGCCCGGCTGGGGGGCTTCTCCCGAGGTCCCGTACGAGACGGGCTGGGGGGACTTTCCCGGGCGTGACGACGGGCCGTCGCGGGGACGGCGGGAACGGTCCCATCCGCTGGACCTCGGCCCTGACCCGGAGGACGAGCAGGAGCCGTGGAACCCGCGGATCCGCGGGGCCACGTACCCCGGCCGGCACAACGGCCAGGACACCGGGCTCGGCGGCGGACGCGGCCGTGGGAGCGGCACGTCGCCGACCGGCGAGTCCCTTCCGCCGTCGGCCCGCCTCTACGGCTCCCCGGCCGATCCTGGAGCGCGCGGGCGGGTGGGAGGCAGGAGGTGGCGCCGGTGGGCGGGCGTGCTGGTGGCGTTGCCTGCCGGGGCGGGGTTGATCGTGGTGGTGGCCGTCGTGGTGCTGACTTTCGCCGCGCCGCCGGCGGAGACGGGCCGGCTGAGCGACTCGCGGGCGGGGGTGTCGGCGGCGCTGCCGCAGGGATGGCGCGAAGGGCCGGTGCCGCCCGTGACCGGGTTCACCTCGGTCGTCAGGGACGACGCCGGAGCACTCGTCATGGCCAGACCGATGCCGCCGGTGAAGGACGCGGGGAAAGCCGTCAAGGAGGCGGCGGAGCTCTACTCCAGGCTCCTGCTCAAAGGGGACCGCGTGACCGTCGTCGAGGACAAGCAGGTTCCGGGTGGCCACACCCGGGCACTGCGGGCGGAATATCGGGACGTGGTCAACCGGCCGGCCTTCCTGCGCGTGATGCTGCTCACCCGCGGCGCCAGGGCCGTCCTGCTCGTCGGGCTGCTCCAGCCCGCCGACACCGGGCGCAGGCAGGAACTCGACACGGTCATGACGAGCCTGCGGCCGGGATGAGAGCCCGCCCGCCCTCTAACACGTGAGGATCACCTTGGCCAGAATCCCCGGCGCACGGCACGTCTTGTCGGTGGGCCCGATTACTCTAGGGTCACTGTGAGAAAGCGAAGCACACCAACCCCAGAGGTGATGCGGTGAGCACCTTCGCCGCGTCCCACCTTTCGCCTTCCTATCCCGACCGAGCAGCCTGGGGCACCGCCCCCAAGCTGCGCGCGTGGCAGCAGGAGGCGTTCGACCTCTACTTCAGGCGAGAGCCGCGCGACTTCCTCACCGTGGCGACCCCGGGCGCGGGCAAGACGACCTACGCCCTGCGCATCGCCAGCGAACTGCTCGCCAACGGGGTGATCAGAGCGGTCACCATCGTGACGCCCACCGAGCACCTCAAGCGCCAGTGGGCCGACGCGGCCGGGCGGGTGGGCATCAACATCGACCCCGAGTTCAAGAACAGCCAGGGCGCCACGTCGCGCGACTACACCGGGGTCGCTGTGACCTACGCGCAGGTCGCCATGCACCCGGCGCTGCACCGGGCGCGCACCGAGGCGCGCAAGACCCTGGTGATCTTCGACGAGATCCACCACGCGGGCGACGCCAAGTCGTGGGGCGACGGCGTGCGCGAGGCGTTCGAGCCCGCCACGCGGCGGCTCCAGCTCACCGGCACCCCGTTCAGGTCCGACGACAACCCCATCCCGTTCGTCGCCTACGAGGAGGACGCTGAGGGCCTCAAGCGCAGCGTCGCCGACTACTCCTACGGCTACGGCCCCGCCCTCGACGACGGGGTCGTGCGCCCGGTCATCTTCCTGGCCTACTCCGGCGAGATGAAGTGGCGCACGCGGGCCGGCGACGAGATCGCCGCGACCCTGGGCACCCCGCTCACCAAGGACCAGCTCTCCCAGGCGTGGCGGGCCGCGCTCGATCCGAAGGGCGACTGGATCCGCCAGGTCATGCAGGCCGCAGACCGCCGTCTCACCGAGGTGCGCAGGGGCGTCCCCGACGCCGGCGGCCTGGTCATCGCCACCGATCACGAGACCGCCCGCGCCTACGCCCGCCACCTGCGCACCATCAGCGGCGAGGGGGCCACCGTGGTCCTCTCCGACGACCCCGGCGCGTCGAAGAAGATCAAGCAGTTCGCCGCGTCCGAGGACCGCTGGCTGGTGGCCGTGCGCATGGTGTCCGAGGGCGTCGACATCCCCCGCCTGTGCGTGGGCGTCTACGCCACCTCGACCTCGACCCCGCTCTTCTTCGCGCAGGCCGTGGGCCGGTTCGTCCGCGCCCGCAAGCGCGGCGAGACCGCGTCCGTCTTCCTTCCCTCGGTGCCCACGCTCATGGGCCTGGCCAACGAGATGGAGGCCGAGCGCGACCACGTCCTCAACAAGCGGCCGCCGGAGGACGGCCTCGACGACACCCTCCTCGAACAGGCCAACCGCGAGAAGGACAACCCCGACGTCCTGGGCGACGAGCTGCCGTTCGAGACGATGCAGACGTCGGCCACGTTCGACCGGGTGTTGTTCGACGGCGGTGAGTTCGGCACGGGGGCCGAGCTCGGCTCGGCCGAGGAAGAAGACTTTCTCGGCCTGCCCGGCCTGCTCGAGCCCGACCAGGTGGCCACGCTCCTGCGTAAACGCCAGTCCGACCAGCAGGCCGCCAAGCGCAAGCAGCCGGCCGACGAGCCGCGGCAGACGCTGGCGCCCCACGAGCAGATCGCCGAGCTGCGGCGCGAGCTCAACGGCCTGGTCGGCGCGTGGAACCACCGCACGGGCCAGCCGCACGGGGTCATCCACTCGGAGCTGCGCCGCGCCTGCGGTGGCCCGCCGATCGCCCAGGCGACCGCCGAGCAGATCCAGGAGCGCATCGCCACCATCCGCCGCTGGGCCACCCAGCGGCGCTAGGAGCACCGGTCAGGAGGCCGGTGACGTGCCGGCCCGACGGGATGACCTCCCGTCGTGGTGGAGACGCCGTCTTCACCCGACGGGAGGGCTTCGTTCGCCGTCTCTGGCAGGCGGCTCAGCTGACGCGGCGAGGCGTCTGACCATGATGCGGCACCGCTCGGGCCGGAGCTCGCGCCGGCCGTCCGGGTGGTAGACGACCTCTGTCGTGGCGACCTGCCCGTACGGCCATTCGGCGTATCCGAGACGCAGGTAGAGCCGCTGCGCGTCCTCGTTGTCCAGCCCGACGCCCAGGGCGACCCGTTCGTGGCCCAGGGCGGCGAGCCGGTCCTCGGCCGCCCACAGCAGTTCGGTCCCGATGCCCTGCTTGCGCCGCCAGGGCACGACCTCCAGGTGGGTGAGCAGGGCCACGCCCGGTAGATGGGTGCGTAACTCGGGCTCCTCCGCCGGGGCCAGCCAGACGTACACGTCGCCCACCGCCTCCTGCCCGTCCCATGCGACGAGCAGGAGCCCGTGGCCGGTGTCCTGCCTGCCCAGCCGGTCGGCGAAATAGGCCTCCTGGCCGAGGGACCGGACCATGGCAGGGAGGTCAGTATGGATGGCTTTGCGAATTTCGGAGGCCCCCACGGACCACAGATTCCCGGATGCCGCTCCCCTGAATCAACAGGCGTTTACCGGGACGCCCACCAGCGCAACGGCTTGGCCCCCGGCCTGACCACCCACTTCATGGCGTCCGCCACGCTTGATTCGAGCTGCGGGATCCCGGCCAGATGGCCGGCCCAGCGATGGCGGTCCGCCTTCCACGCCAGCAGGTAGGAGACGCAGAAGCCGGGGGTGATCAGCTTGAGCCGGCCGAGCGCGGCGAGCAGCGACTCCTCCATGGCGGTGCGGTCGGTGGAGCCGGGCCGCCGTCTGACGCGGCGCAGCACGTCCTCGATGAACGCCCTGCGCCTGGCCAGGAAACTCCTCCAGTGCGCCGGCCGGGTGGCGGCCGCCCAGCTCGCCCCGTCGCCGTCGAGAAGCCAGTAGACGCCCTCCGCCAGCACGTCGCCGAGCTCCTGGTCACGGGCGCGGACGGGCCGGTCGAACGGGTTGTACGGGCGCTGGGTCACCATGCCCGTCACCGCGAGCCGGCGCAGCGACGTCTCGCCCAGCAGGTAGAACCAGTCCTCGTTGTAGATGTTCGGGAAGAACGACGGCCTGCGGGTGGTCTCGACGGCGAGGGCGCCGCCGCCCACGAACGAGTCCTGGTCGCCGCCGGTGAGCCGATGCGCGTGGCACACCACAGAGTTGTCCGGATAACCGCCGATGTGCATGCCCACGGCATCGTAGTCGTCGAGCAGGGCCGCCGCCGCCGCGACCTCCTTGTGCCCTCCGACCACGATGTCGTCGTCCAGGAAGACGACCCGCCGCCAGCCCATCAGGCGGGAGAGGAGCAGCCCGGTGTTGCGTTTGGCGCTGAGATCGGTCGCGCGGTGGAACGGCGTGCCCTTCACCAGCGCGGAGGTTGCGAAATCCGGCAGGTTGAGCCGGGCCGTGTCGTCGACGTCGATCACGATGTAGTCCACGCCGGTCGGCAGCAGGAGCGCCGCAGCCTCGTCCGGGCGGCTCCACCTGCGGCTGTGCAGCGTCACCAGCGGGCAGCCCAGCGCGACGGCCAGGCGGATCGCGTGGCCGAGCCAGCTCGGATGCCGGATCGTCGGTACGACGATCGCGTCGACGGTCCCGGACTCCGCGTGCTCGCGGTACAGGTCGACCAGATGCCTGTGGGAGCCGTGATGATGCTCCGTGCCGGCCTGTGCTCTCTCATGCTCCACGGACGGGCCCCGGCCATTCGTGTAGCCGGTACGAGGCGACCGTCCAGTCGGGTGTGACGGCGACGCGGCCCTGCACCCTGACCCTCGTGAGGATGCTGTACGCCTCCGCGTCGCGGAACCGGTCACGCAGATAGGCGGTGTTGCGGTCGCGAAAGCGTGCGTCCGTGAGCGCCCGCACCACGCCGTAGACGCCTCGCGAGTGCATGCCGTTGCAGATGGTCAAGGTGTGGCTGGTGTTGTCCGGGTTGACGCCACGGTAGAAGAAGCCGACATCCTCTGTGAGCCGTACACCATCGCCTGAGCCGCTGGTGACGGTGTAGTGCCTGTGCGTTTCGCCGCCCTCGTCGACCTCGAAGTACGGCCCCCTCTCGCCCTCCCAGTCGGGCACCTGCCGCACCGGGAGCTCGATCCGCGAGAGCATGTACGCGGTGACCTCGTTGTAGTCGACGCCGCCCAGGAGCACCACGTGGGTGGTGAGGTCGTCGGCGCGAAGGTCCTCCGTCGCGCGCAGCGTCACGAGGCTGTGCGGGTTGGCGGCTCTGACATGGCCCCACAGCTCGAACAGGGAGTCAAGATCGGAGTATTTGTAGAGCTCGATGTAGTCGGGGCTCGACGGGTCCGCGTAGGTGATCTTCTCCCGCTCGTCGTGGGGGATCTGCGAGCAGATGATCGTGATCGGCTCGCCGTCGGCGAAGTGCCACGGCCCTCCATGGAGGGCGTCCGGCGCCGGGTCGGAGCTCTCGGCGCCCTGGAAGCGCAGCGCCTTCTTGCGCAGCCGGATGAGCTCGTCGAGCAGGGCGCGGTGCTCCGCCAGTTCCTCGGCCGTCATGTCCGACAGCGGGAGCACGCGGGCGTGCCCGTTGGCCAGCGATCGCCTGGTGGCGAAGAACGCGGCGTACTTCTCGAGGCGGTGCACGGGCGGAATCTTGACCAGGTGGGTCGACTCCCACGACGAGATCAGCGGAACGCTGACCCCGAACGCGTCGCGCAACTGTGCCTGGGTGACCCGCAGGCCGGGCCATCGGCTGTCGCGGAGCTCGCGCAGCCGGCGCGCCAGCGCGGTCCGCGCGGATTCGTCACCGCTCATGCCAAGCCTCATTCAAGTGAACTTCAGTGAATATAGGCCCTGACGGCGAAGTCGGTGAAGAAGTCGCAGCTAGGGCAGCACAACCAGACTACGTGCGCAAACGGATCGCACAGGAAGCACCAGTCTAGCCACAGCTCCGTGGCTGCCAAGGGGGAATGTGTGGGTTCAGAGTGGGTAAATCTCTGCATAGAGAGATTCAGTTAATCGAAGCTGAAGTTTACTGAATAGAGGTGGAGGTGGTATCGCGGCCCGATTTCCATGAGCCGTACCAGGCCAGAGCGGCATCCCGCGCGGAAAACGAGCGCAGGCACCCTGAGGCGACAGCGAAGGGGTGGCCCGCGATCCCGGATTTCTTGTCAGAGCGCGTCTCCGCACCAGGGAAACCTTCATGACCACACTAGTCCTCCACCTCTCGGTGGCCACGCCCATGTCATCCGATTCCCGGACCATGTCCCTCTTCATGCTGGCAACCATGATCACGCTGACGCTGGCCGCGATCCGCGGGCTGCTCAAGCGTACGCGCCTGATCATGGTGATCAGCGGCACGAGCGCCCTGCTCGTGGTCCTCTCCGTCCTCGCCCTCGCCTACCTGATCACCTTCGGAGCGACCTGAGGCGGTCACCGCGCGCGGCGCACCGCCCCCTGCGCTGCGCGCGCGCCGGCCGCGCCGCCGCGGGCGCGGTCACGCTGAGTGACTCTGTGTGTTTGGACACAGAGCAGTGGCCTTCTGTTAGAAGCTCGACTCAAGCGGCAACAACCACGATTGGCTGTCTTGGGATATGCAGAAGGGCTTCGCCCATGTCGTCTGAGGCCACCGGTAGGTCGACGCTGATCGTCACTTCCGGCCTCTCTCGCAGCGCCGTCGTCATCATCAGACTCGAAGGCGAACTCGACGTCAACGGGCTGCCGGTGCTGAGAGAGCACCTGCAGCGCGTGTGGGAGCTGCCCCCGAAGCCGTTCCTGGTCATGGATCTGAGCGCGGTCTGGTTCTGCGACTCGATGGGCATGAACGAACTCGTCGAGGTCCTGCAGCGCTGCGAGGCCAGGGACACCAGGCTGCTGCTCGGAGGGGTGCAGGGGGTGATGGAGCGGGTGTTGTCGATCACCGGTCTCCGGCACGCCTTCGAGGTCTTCGACCACACCGACGACGCCCTGCGGCTGGCCCGGGGCTGAGAATCTGTCGCGCGGGTGAAGATCTCTCCCTCGCCGTATGAGGTTCTCTCCGGCGGGCGTTGACCTTCACATGACCGTAGCGTCGCCGTGTGAGTACTCTTCGTGATCACCGGTGCCGCAGGGGTGCCGGGTTACTGTGGAGAGGTGCCTGAAGTGAGCCTGTACCTGCCCGAGGACGTCCTGAGCCGGGTCGCCGAGGCGGCCCGCGCGCACGAGATGTCCGAAGGGGACTACATTCGCGAGGCGGTCACACGCGCTCTCGCCGAGGAGATCGTCGGCGAACGACCCCGTCCCAGACTCCCGCTGTTCGACAGCGGCGACCCGAGCTTCGCTGGAAGCGTCGACGACGTCCTGGCGCGAGGGTTCGGAAGGGATGGGCTCGACTGATGCTCATCCTCGACACGAGTGGTGCACTCGCCGCCGTCGACAAGGCCGCCTTCACGGTGCTTCCCGCCGACGCGAACTGACCGGCCCAGGTCAGCCCAGTACGGGCGTCCCGCGCAGGGTGGCGCCGGCGGCCTTCAGCTCCGCCAGCGCCGCCTCCGTGGTCGCCGGTGCCACGCCCGCCGTGAGGTCGAGCAGCACCCGCACCTCCAGCCCGTGTCGGAGCGCGTCGAGGGCGGTGGCGCGCACGCAGTGGTCGGTGGCGATGCCCGCCACGTCGACCTGGCGCACCCCACGTTCCTCGAGCCACTCCAGCAGCGGCACCCCGTCGCGTGAGGTGCCCTCGAACCCGCTGTACGCCGCGTCGTAGGCGCCCTTGCTGAACACCTCGTCCACTTCCGACAGGCCGAGGGCCTGGTGGAAGTCGGCGCCGGGCGTGCCGGCGACGCAGTGGGCGGGCCAGGTGGAGGCGTAGTCGGGGGTGTCGGAGAAGTGCTCGCCGGGCGAGATGTGGTGGTCGCGGGTGGCCACCACATGGTCGTAGGGGTGGTCGGCCACGTGACGGGTGATCGCCCCCGCCACCTGCGAGCCGCCGGTGACGGCCAGGCTGCCGCCCTCGCAGAAGTCGTTCTGCACGTCGACGATGATCAGCGCGCTGCCCATACGGGCCACGATACGTCAGGCGAATTCGGTGGGGATCGCCGCATAGCCCCTGCCGAGGTGGAGGGCGTCCAGGGGGAGGGTGGTGACGGCCTTCGCGTGACGTTCGCGGGCGGCGGACAGGGGCTCCCCGCCGACGACCTCGCCGTCGCGCACCAGCTCGTGCAGCAGGGGGATGCCGCCTTCAGGGGTGAGCCCGCCGGTCGTGATCAGCTCGGTGTCGCAGTGGCCCCTCTCGTCGAAGAGCCGGTACGCCTCCTTGCGGCCCCCGCGCGACGGCTTGCCCACCGAGCGCTTGGCCACGGCCTCCAGCCTGCCCGCGGCCGTCTCCCGGGCCACCAGCTTGTACACCAGCGCCGCCGTGGGCACGCCCGACCCGGTCACGAGGGAGGTGCCGACGCCGTAGCCGTCCACCGGGGCGGCGGCCAGGGCGGCGATGGCGTACTCGTCGAGGTCGGAGGTGACGAGGATGCGGGTGTTGAACGCCCCGAGCGCGTCCAGTTGCTCGCGCACCTCCTGCGCGGCCGCCGCCAGGTCGCCGGAGTCGATGCGGACCGCCCCGAGCTTGGGTCCGGCCAGCTCGACGGCCGTGCGGACGGCCTCGGCCACGTCGTACGTGTCCACCAGCAGCGTCGTCTCCGGCCCGAGTGAGGCGATCTGGGCCTCGAACGCGTCACGCTCCGAGTCGTGCAGCAGGGTGAACGCGTGCGCCGCCGTGCCGGCCGTGGGGACGCCGTACACGCGGCCGGCCATCAGGTTGGAGGTCGAGGCGAACCCGGCGATGTACGCGGCCCGCGCGGAGGCCACCGCGGCGCTTTCGTGCGTGCGGCGCGAGCCCATCTCGATGAGGGGACGCTTGCCCGCGGCGTTGACCATGCGGGAGGCGGCGGAGGCGATGGCGCAGTCGTGGTTGAGGATGGACAGCGCGATCGTTTCGAGGAGCACGGCCTCGGCGAAGGTGCCCTCGACGATCATGATGGGGGAGGCGGGGAAGTAGAGTTCGCCCTCGCGATAGCCGTAGATGTTTCCCGAAAACCGGTAATCGGCGAGAAACGCCAGAGTGGACTCGTCGACGACCCGGCGCTCGCGCAGGTAGGTGAGTTCTTCGTCACCGAAGCGGAAGCGTTCAAGCTCGTCCAGGACACGTCCCGTTCCAGCGACAACCCCGTAACGCCGCCCGCCTGGCAGGTGCCTGGCGAACACCTCGAAGACGGCGCGCCGGTGCGCCGCGCCGCTTCGCAGGGCCGCCTGCAGCATCGTCAGCTCATAGTGATCTGTGAGCAACGCGGTGCTCATGGTCATTGTCACGAGTCGAAGACTACGGCCCAGATAGGGCAGACTCGGGGATGTGGGTAGCACCGCTCCAATCGCCGTTGAGCGTCCGTCATCGGACGTCCGACCCGATCTGCCTTGGGTGACCATCGTCTGGAACGACCCGGTCAACCTCATGTCCTACGTGACCTATGTCTTCCAAACGGTCTTCGGCTATACCAGGGAGAAGGCCGAGAAGCTCATGCTGGACGTCCACCACAAGGGCAAGGCCGTCGTGTCCAGTGGCACGCGTGAAGAGATGGAACGCGATGTGCAGATTCTCCACTCCTACGGCCTGTGGGCGACGGTCCAGCCGGATTCGGTCAAGTGAGGCGGCACGGGTGAGTTCGGGGTTCAAGCCGGGCAGGAACGGCGGCGTCATCGCGGTCTTCGAGGCCGCGGAGGTCTCGCTGCTGCGCTCGCTCGTGTCGATGATGCTCGGCATCGTCTCTCCGGGGCAGACGAGCGACGACCCGCTGGAGCGGGCGCTCGGGATCGGTGACACGGCGGTGCCGTCCGATCCGGTGCTGGCCAGGTTGTTCCCGTCGGCGTACGAGGACGAGAAGGACTCCGCGGAGTTCCGCCGCTACACCGAGGCGACGCTGCGCGACGGCAAGCGGGCGGACGCGCGGACCGTCTTCGACACCGCCGAGGCGGGCCACGCCGAGCTCACGGCCGAGCAGGCCCAGGCGTGGCTGCGCTCGCTCAACGACGTGCGCCTGACGCTCGGCATCAAGCTCGACGTGACCGAGGAGGTTCACGACGAGATCGCGATGATGTCGGAAGACGATCCCCGCTACCCGGCCTACGTCACCTACGACTGGCTGACCTACCTGCAGGACAGCCTGGTCCGGGCCCTCTGGTAGCTTCCGGGGCATGCTGTCGATCTCGCAGGAACTCGCGGACAAGATCGTCGCGCATGCTCGCGCCGATCATCCCGACGAGGCGTGTGGTGTCATCGCGGGCCGGGGCGGCGTGCCCGAGCGGTTCATCCCGATGGAGAACGCCGAGCGTTCGCCGACTTTCTACCGCTTCGACTCGATGGAGCAGTTCAAGGTCTGGAAGGAGATGGACGAGCGCGACGAGGAGCCCGTCGTGGTCTACCACTCCCACACCGCCACCGAGGCCTACCCGTCGCGCACCGACGTGTCCTACGCCTCCGAGCCGAACGCCCACTACGTCCTGGTCTCCACCAAGGACGACACCGAGGTGGAGTTCCGCTCCTACCGCATCCTCGAAGGCGTCATCACCGAGGAAGAGGTAAGGTTCATCCCATGATGGTCCGGCAGGTGCAGAGCTTCCTCTTCGCGCACACCGCGGCTGTCGTCGTCTACGACTGTCCGTGAGCGATCCGCTGCGCGGGCTGCCGTCACGGCCCTGAGGGGCACGGCGGTCCGGCGAGCCGATCTCCTGGTGGAACTTCCCCGGAATCCGCATCCTGCCGTCGGCGTTGCTGCCGATGGGACGACGACTGACCTGAGGAGACTGACCGCGATGGCCATCGAGGTTCGCATTCCGACCATCCTGCGCAACTACACCGACGGCGCCAAGGCCGTCGACGCCGAGGGCGCCACGCTCGACGAGCTGATCAGCAATCTCGAGTCGCGCCACCCCGGCATCAAGGACCGCCTGGTCGACCAGGGCGCGCTGCGCCGCTTCGTCAACGTCTACCTCAACGACGAGGACGTACGTTTCCTGGGCGGCCTGGGCACGCCGCTGTCCGACGGCGACACGGTGACCGTGCTTCCCGCCGTCGCCGGTGGGTGACATGCGTTTCGACTCATTGATCGACTCGGTCGGCCGCACGCCTCTGGTGGGGCTGCCGAGGTTGTCACCCGCCGCCGACGTGCGGATCTGGGCCAAGCTCGAAGACCGCAACCCGACCGGGTCGATCAAGGACCGTCCGGCGCTCTGGATGATCCAGGAGGCCGAGAAGGACGGGCGGCTCACGCCCGGCTGCACGATTCTCGAGCCCACCAGCGGCAACACCGGCATCTCGCTGGCCATGTCGGCCAAGCTCAAGGGCTACAACCTGATCTGCGTGATGCCGGAGAACACCTCGGAGGAGCGCCGCCAGCTGCTGCGCATGTGGGGCGCCGAGATCATCTCATCGCCCGCCGCGGGCGGCTCCAACGAGGCCGTGCGCGTGGCCAAGGAACTGGCCGCGAAGAACCCGTCGTGGGTGATGCTCTACCAGTACGGCAACCCCGCCAACTGGCGCTCCCACTACGAGTCCACGGGCCCGGAGATCCTGGCGGACCTGCCCACCGTCACGCACTTCGTGGCCGGGCTCGGCACGACGGGCACGCTGATGGGGGTCGGGCGGTTCCTGCGCGAGCGGGTGCCCGACGTGCAGATCGTCGCCGCCGAGCCGCGTTACGGCGAGCTGGTCTACGGCCTGCGCAACGTGGACGAGGGCTTCATCCCCGAGCTCTACGACGAGTCCGTGCTGACCACGCGCTTCTCGGTCGGCTCGGCCGACGCGCTGCGGCGCACCCGCGAGCTGCTGGCCTCCGAAGGCATCTTCGCCGGGGTCTCGACCGGTGCGGCGCTGCACGCGGCGCTGGGCGTGGCCAAGAAGGCGGTCAAGGCGGGCGAGCGCGCCGACATCGCCTTCGTGGTGGCCGACGGCGGCTGGAAATACCTGTCCACGGGCGCGTACGAAGGCACGCTCGAGGAGGCGGAGGACCGCCTCGAAGGCCAGCTCTGGGCGTGACCGCCGGTTGGGCTGTGACGCCCAGCCAGGAGGCCGCGGCAGTGTTCGCGGAAGCACGAGGGCGGCCGGTTCGCTGACCGGCCGCCCTCGTGGCGTGTCTGGCTCTCTCGTCCCGGCGTCTAGTTGAACAGCACCCGCAGCGAGAACGTCGCCGTGCTGTCGGTGATCGACGTGCTCATGCCGACGGCCCTGAGCACCTGCGCGTTGGCCTTGTCGTCGCCCTGCATGGAGTTCAGGTACAGGTTCTCGATCTTGTCGAGGTCGACGAAGAGCGCCGCGTTGGCCTCGTCCGGGTTGGCGATCGCGGTCTGGAACGTCTCCGAGTCGCCCAGCGTGCCCTCTTCGGCCAGCTTCTTGGCGTAGTCGTCCGTCGTCGCCACGGTGAAGACGCCGTCGCCGGCGACCTTGGCGACCTGCGGGGCGCCCTGCCCGCCGGAGGCCATCGCCTGCTGGATCTTGTCGAAGATCGCCTGGGCCCTGGCCGGGTCGGTGGCGATGCGTACGCCGCCCTTGAACTGGTTGGTGTCCAGGCCCTCGCTGTCGACCGCGAACGTGAAGTTCTTGCCGAAGAGCGTCGCGAGGTCGCCCGGCAGCTCCAGCCCGAAGCGGGTCCTGACCTGGGCGAGCATCTGCTGGACCTGGGCGGCGCCGGTGGCCGTGGCCTGCTTCTCGATGGTGGCCCAGTTCTTGGTGACGACCTGGTCGAGGCCGGAGACCGACAGGGCGCCGGCCGTGGTCGCAGGCAGGCTGCCCAGGTTGGCCAGGGGCAGCTCGCCCTCGGGCACCATGCCCTTGGCGCCGCTGACGATGCCGGCGAGCTCGACGTAGGCGCTGTCGAAGCGGAGGGCGCCGGAGAACCTGGTGTCCTTCACCTGCTCGATGGCCGCGGCCTGCTCGGCGGTCAGCTCCTTCTTGGCCGCCTGCGCGATGCCGCCGATGTGGGTCCAGAACGACAGCACACCCTGCTCGCCGACGGCGGCCATGTCGTCGTCGAAGGCGGTGTTGTCGCCCAGGCTGCCTTCGGCCTGCGCGTACTTGTCGGCGAGCTCCTGCGTGGGTGTGAGGAGCGCGTAGTCCTCGCGGAAGGCGATGCCGTACTTGTCGCCCTCCATCAGCTTGGCGATGCCGGCCTTCGCCTGCTCCTCGTCCGTGATCTGGACGGCCACCGCGAAGTCGGGCTCGTCCTTGCCGGAGGGGACGGCGGCGAAGCCGATCCTGCTGCCCAGCCACGGGTCGACGTCCTTGGCGAAGTCGACCTTGGAGTCGTCGTCCTTGGTGATCGTGTCGAACAGCGCCTGGCGCGGGTCCTCGCCGGAGAAGGTGTCCTTGGTGACGGTGAACTTCCTGGCCAGCTGGAACAGCGCCACCTTCTGGTTGGCCGCAGGGTCGAGGTCGAGCCTGGCGTAGGCGATGCTGTCGGCGGGCAGCACCTCGTGCGGCTGGGTGCCGCCACCGCCGATGGCGCCCACGGCCCACACGGCGCCGCCGCCGAGCAGCACCACCGCGAGCGCGGCGGCGACGGCGATGATCCAAGTCTTGGGGCCCTTCTTGGCCGGCTCGGCGGGGCCGAAGCCTTCGGGGCCCTGCTGCTGCCAGCCGCCCTGCGCGTGCTGGTTCTGCTGCTGCCGGCCCTGCTCCTGCTGCCACCCCTGCTGGGGCTGCTGCTGTTGCCAGCCGCCCTGCTGCCACTGCTGCTGGGGTTGCTGTGGCTGCTGCCCGTAGGAGGGCTGCTGCCCGTAGGAGGGCTGCTGCCCGTACGCCTGCTGCTGCTGCCATCCGTGCTGGGGCTGCTGGCCATAGCCCCCCTGGGCCTGCTGGCCGTAAGGCTGCTGCGGTGGGTACGGCTCACCCTGTGACATCGGCATCGTCGGGGGGTTCACCGGCTGCTGCCCCTGGTTCCAGTTGTATGCCGTGGTCCGGTCAGGGTCCTGGCCAGACGGGGGATTATTCACAGACATCACTCAACTCACAAAGTGGACTTATGGCCACAGTGAAGGTAGCTGATGTTGGTAGACCGCCGCTTGCAATGCGCTGAAGTACGACTTCGCACCCGGTTGGACCCTTTCGCAGCGGTACGTCTCCCCGCCACGCCGCTAGAGTGTGGAAGCACTAGAACTAAGTTCCATACGAGGTGGGTGCGGATGACGAAGTTCGACGAGGCGACGCAGGCGATCAGGGTCGACGACAACACCTACGACGTGTGCCTCGACCCCGGATACGGGATCGGCGGCCCGCTCAACGGCGGCTACCTGCTGGCCGTGATCATGCGTGCGGCCGTGGAGGCCTCGCCGTTCGACCATCCCGTGACCACGAGCGCGCAGTTCCTGAAGGCGCCGGTCCCCGGCCCCGCCCAGGTCAAGATAGAGCCTCTCAAAGCGGGCAGGACGGCCGCCTTCGCCAGGGCCACGCTCGTGCAGGACGGCGTCGCGCAGATCGCGAGCTCGATCACGACGGCCACCCTGCACGGCGCCGAGCCCGTCTACGCCGGCGAACCGGCCTGCGCCATGCCGAGCATCGACGACTGCGTCGCGCTCCCCGACCCCAGACCCGAGTCGGGCATGATGCTGAACGCCCAGATGGAGGTGCTCTTCGACCCGCCCACGGTCGGCTGGCTGAAGGGCGAGCCCAGCGGCAGACCCGAGTCGCGGGCCTACTTCAGGATGGCCGAGCCGCAGGACCCCGACCCGTACGTGCTGGCGCTGGCCGTGGACGCGCTGCCGCCCGTGGTGTTCTCCGCGGGCGCGCGCGGCTGGGCGCCCACCGTGGACCTCACCCTGCACCTGCGCGCCCTGCCGGCGCCGGGCTGGCTCACCGTGCTCTGCGGCGGCCGGCTCGTCTCCGACGGCTGGTTCGACGAGGAGGCGGAGGTGCGCGACTCGACCGGCCGGCTCGTGGCCCAGTCGCGCCAGCTGGCCCGCGTCGGCAGGGGATGAGCGAGTGGTCGTGACCAAGGCGCCACCACATCACGACCATGTTTGCCAAATGAGCGAGCGCGGCGCGCGACTGTGAGCATTCTTACGCAGAGTTGATCGGGCAGGTCGCCTACCCTCGAAGGCGTGCCGGACGCGAGTATTGGGATCTTCGACAGCGGGGTCGGCGGCCTGACGGTCGCCCGCGCGATCATCGACCAGCTGCCCTCCGAGTCGATCACGTACGTGGCCGACACGGCCCGCCAGCCGTACGGGCCGAAGAGCATCGCGGAGGTCCGCGCCTACGCCCTGGAGGTCATGGACCACCTCGTCGAGCACGACGTCAAGATGCTCGTCATCGCGTGCAACAGCGCCAGCGCCGCCGTGCTGCGCGACGCGCGCGAGCGCTATGACGTCCCGGTCGTCGAGGTGATCCAGCCGGCCACCAGGAGGGCTGTGCGCGCCACCCGCACCGGCAGGGTCGGCGTGATCGCCACGAGGGCCACCATCGAATCGATGGCCTATCACGACGCCTTCACCGCGGCGCCCGACGTGCAGCTCACCGGCGTGGCCGCCCCGCGCCTCGTGGAGTACGTCGAGCGAGGGGAGACGATGAGCGACGAGCTCATCGAGGTCGTGCGCGACTACCTGGAGCCCATCAGGGCCGCCGGGTGCGACACCCTCATCCTCGGCTGCACCCACTACCCCCTGCTCACCGGTGCGATCTCCTACGTCGCCGGCGACGGCGTCACGCTGGTCTCCAGCGCCGAGGAGACGGCCAAGGACGTCTACCGGATCCTGCACGACCGCGGCCTGGCGGCGGGAGGCGAGGCCACCCCCCGGCACCGCTTCCGCGCCACCGGCGACACCCTGCTCTTCGCCCGGCTCGGGCAGCGCTTCCTGGGGCCGGAGATCGACGCGGTCGAAGTCGCACCGCTGGGGGGTACCACCTCGAACGGCCACTCGGCCGCATCCGTGTCCGGCCTTCGCGGCGGCGGGAGCACAGCCGCCGGCGTGCCGAGGGAAGACGCCGGGATCGAGGGGCCGAGCCGCGACGCGGAGCGTCGCACTGGGAAGGAGCCCACATGAAGGTGACCATCGTCGGCTGCTCGGGAAGCTATCCCGGCCCCGACAGTCCCGCGTCCTGCTACCTGATCGAGGCGGACGGGTTCAGGATGTTGCTCGACTTCGGCAGCGGCTCGCTCGGCGCGCTCCAGCGCCACATCGGCCTGTATGACGTGGACGCCATCTGCCTGACCCATCTGCACGCCGACCACTGCCTCGACGTCTGCGGCTACCACGTGGTCCGCACGTACGGGCCGGCCGCGCCGTACCCGATCGTGCCGATCTACGCCCCCGCGGACGCACCGCGCCGGCTGGCGGCCGCGTACGGCATGCCGGACGAGCCCGGCCTCGAGACCGCCTTCGACTTCGTGCCGCTGGAGCCTGGAACGTTCGAGATCGGGCCGTTCACCCTGACCGCCGGCCTGGTCAACCACCCGGTCGAGGCGTACGGCTTCCGGGTGACCGGCGGCGGCAGGTCCGTGGCCTACTCCGGCGACACCGGCGAGTCGAGCGAGCTGGTGAAGCTGGCCGCGGGCGCCGACCTGCTGCTGTGCGAGGCGTCGTTCGTCGAGCGCCCGGGACTGCCGCCCGGCCTGCACCTGACCGGCCGGCAGGCGGCCGAGCACGCCGCCAAGGCCGATGTCGGCCGCCTCGTGCTCACCCACCTCGTCCCGTGGAACGACCAGGCGACCGTGCTGAGGGAGGCTTCGGAAGGCGGCTACGGCGGCCCGCTCGAGCTGGCCCGCAGCGGCGCCGTCTACGACCTGGCCTGAACCTCGTCGAAGTCGCGCATGCGCGGCAGCGGCGAGAACAGCAACGGCAGGAACGCCAGCAGCCTGCCCCCCATGAACACCCACAGGGCCTGCCGCACGCCGATCTGCTGGGCCACGAGGCCGCCGAGCAGCGCGCCCAGCGGCATCATGCCCCAGGTCATGAACCGCACCGACGCGTTGACCCGGCCGAGGACGTGCTCGGGGGTCACGGTCTGCCGGTAGGTGACCTGGCCGACGTTCAGCAGGACCGAGCTCCACGACAGGCCGATCGAGGTGATCGCGAAGAACACCGCCCGCCAGTCGGGCTGCGTCATCGGTAACAGCAGGCCGAAGGGCGAGCCGATGGTGACGGCCAGCCAGGTCATCCGCGCGGTGCCGTACTTCCTGGACAACCAGCCGCCGCTGAGGCCGCCCATCAGGCCGCCGATGCCGCCCGACATGAGCAGCACGCCGATGAGGCCGGGCTCGAGCATGACCTCGTCGGCCAGGAACAACACCGACTGGCCGAGGACAGCGCTCACGAAGAGGTTCATGGCCGCCGACGTGATCACGAACGTGCGCATCAGCCGGTCGTCCCAGACGTACGCGAGGCCCTCGCGGATGCCGCGCATCAGCGGCGTGGGCTCGGTGGCCGCGGGCGGCTTGTCCGGCGCCTTGATCCGGCTCAGGAGGAGCACCGAGGCGAGCGCGCCGAGCGCGGTGGCGGCCAGCGTGCGCGACGCCCCCAGCAACTGCACGAGCGCGCCGCCGATGGCCGGGCCCGACAGCGACCCGCTGGAGCGCACGACCTCCAGCTTGGAGTTGGCGTCGCCGAGCTGCGCGGTGCTGATCAGATCGGGCAGGTACGTGCGGTCGGCCACGTCGTTGAAGACCTGGGCCGCGCCGACCAGCAGCGCCACCAGGAACATCATCTCGATCGTCAGGATCCCCAGCTCGGCCGCGACGGGAATGCTGCCCAGCAGCAGGAACCTGGCCAGATCGGCGGCCATGAGCACGCGGCGCCTGCGCATCCGGTCGACCCACACCCCCGCGGGCAGGCCGATCAGAAGGAACGCCGTTGTCTGCAACGCCGACAGCAGGCCGACCTCAGTGGGGCCGGCGTGCAATGCCAGCACGGCCACCAGCGGTAGCGCCACCCGCGAGATATTCGCGCCGAGTTCGTTGGCGACGTGAGAACCGAGGAACCGTAGGAAGTCAGGGTTTCGCAACACCCCCGTTGTCATTGCGTAAGGATCCATGTGTCGGACACATTTGGTCAAGAGCGTCGTGTCGCGGAGATAGGGTGATCTGCATGTCGCGACAGGATGGCCGCAACCCTGACCAGCTACGTCCCATAACCATCACGAGGCAATGGCTCACCCATGCCGAAGGATCCGTGCTCGTCGAATTCGGCGGCACCAGGGTGTTGTGCGCGGCCTCCGTCCAGGACAGCGTGCCCCGCTGGCGCCGCGGCAGCGGGCAGGGGTGGGTTACGGCCGAATATGCCATGTTGCCCCGGGCGACCAATACTCGTAACGATCGTGAATCGGTTCGGGGAAAAATCGGTGGCAGGACCCACGAGATATCGCGGTTGATCGGCCGTTCGCTCCGCGCTTGCGTCGATTACAAAGCGTTGGGGGAAAACTCCATTCTGCTCGACTGTGACGTGCTGCAGGCCGACGGCGGCACCCGCACCGCCGCCATCACCGGCGCCTACGTCGCGCTGGCCGACGCGGTGGCGTGGATGCGCGGGCGCAAGATGTGCCCGGGCGACCCGCTGATCGGCTCCGTCGCGGCCGTCTCCGTCGGCGTGGTCGGCTCGGTGCCGATGCTCGACCTCTGCTACACCGAAGACGTCGCCGCCGAGACCGACATGAACGTCGTGATGACCGGCGAGGGCAGCTTCGTCGAGGTGCAGGGCACGGCCGAGGGCGCGCCGTTCGACCGCGCGGCGCTCGACCAGCTGCTCGACCTGGCCGTGGCGGGCTGCGAGGAGCTCACGCTCATCCAGCAGGAGGCGCTGGAGTCATGAAGATCGTGCTGGCCACCCGCAACGCGGGCAAGATCGCGGAGCTGCGCCGCATCCTGGCCGGTTTCGAGATCGTCGGGCTGGAGGCGTTCCCCGAGATCGGAGAGGTCGCCGAGACCGGCGTCACGTTCGAGGAGAACGCCCTGCTCAAGGCGCATGCCGTCGCCCAGGGCTCCGGGCTGCCGGCGGTCGCCGACGATTCGGGGCTCTGCGTCGACGTGCTCAACGGCATGCCGGGCGTGTTCTCCGCCCGCTGGTCGGGCCGGCACGGCGACGACCAGGCCAACCTCGACCTGCTGCTGGCCCAGCTGTCCGACGTGCCCGCCGACCGGCTGACCGCCCACTTCGCCTGCGCCGCCGCGCTGGCGCTGCCGTCGGGGGAGTCGCGGGTGGTCGAGGGCGTCCTGCCGGGGCGGCTCGTCACCACGCCGCGCGGCAGTAACGGGTTCGGCTACGACCCGATCCTCGTGCCCGACGGTGACGACCGCACGACCGCTGAGATGTCGCCCGACGAGAAAGACGCGATCAGCCACCGGGGGCGGGCCTTCCGCGCGCTGACCCCGATCGTGCGCGAGCTGCTCGGCTCGTAACCACCGTGTAAGAACCGCCGGGGGCGGGGCGGCGTACCGTCGAGACGTGCAGAGGAAAACGGTGGTGCCCGCCTGGGCCAGGGCTTTGCTGGGGCTGGTCGCGGGGGGCGTGGCTCTCGGGATCGCGCAGCTCGTGGCCGCGTTCGTCGGTCCTGAGACGTCTCCCGTGCTCGCCGTGGGCGATGCGACGGTCGATCTGACGCCGGCGCCGGTCAAGGAATTCGCGATCAGGACGTTCGGCGAGAGCGACAAGGCCGTTCTCGTCGGCGGCGTGCTGGTGGTGGTGCTCTTCGGGGTCGCGCCGCTCATCGGGATGCTGGCCCTGCGCCGGCTCTCCTACGGCTTCGCGGGGCTGGCCGTGTTCGGTGTGGTGGGGCTGCTGGCGGTGCTGACCCGGCCGGAGGCGGGGGTGCTCGACACGCTTCCGACCCTGGCCGGCGTGGGCGCGGGCGCCTGGGCTCTGGCCTGGCTCGTACGCCGGGCGATCGGCGACGGCGACCCCTTCCACGGGATCGACGCCCGGCCGCCCCTGCAACCCGCCGAGGTCGGCGCCCCGGCCGCCGGCGAAGCCGGCCCGGAGAGCGGCAGGGAGAGCGGCAGGGAGAGCGGCAGGGAGAGCGGCAGGGAGAGCGGCAGGGAGAGCGGCAGGGAGAGCGGCAGGGAGAGCGGCCCGGAGAGCGGCCCGGAGAGCGGCCCGGAGAGCGGCCCGGAGAGCGGCCCGGAGAGCGGCCCGGAGAGCGGCCCGGAGAGCGGCAGGGAGAGCAGCAGGGAGAGCGGCTCCGCGAGTGGTGGCGGGGGAGCTGTGGAGCGGCCCGCCGTCATGTGGGTCGCGGGGGAGCCGCCGGCGTTCGACCGCCGCCGGTTGCTGACCGGCGCGGCGGGCGGCGCGGTGGCGGCCGGGGCCGCCTACCTGCTCGGGCAGACCCTCGGGGGGCGGCAGATGGTCGACACCGCGCGGGCCGGGGTGGCGCTGCCCGGGCCCGCGACCCCGGCCAGGCCGATCCCGGCCGGCGCGGACCTGCGCATCGGCGGGCTGTCGCCGTTCATCACGCCCAACAAGGACTTCTACCGGGTCGACACCGCGCTCGTCGTCCCCCAGGTCGATCCCCGCGACTGGACGCTGCGCATCCACGGCATGGTCGACCGGCCCGTCGAGATCACCTACGCGGACCTGCTGAAGATGCCGCTCACCGAGGCTGACGTCACGCTCACCTGCGTCTCCAACGAGGTCGGCGGCTCGCTGGCCGGCAACGCCCGGTGGCTGGGCGTACGCATGGCCGAGGTGCTGCGCCAGGCCGGGCTCCGATCCGGTGCCGACATGCTCCTGTCCACCTCCGCGGACGGCTTCACCTGCGGCACCCCGGTGGACGTGGTGATGGACGGGCGCGACGCGCTGTTCGCGGTCGCGATGAACGGCGAGGTGCTCCCCGTCGACCACGGGTTCCCCGTGCGCCAGGTGGTGCCGGGCCTGTACGGGTACGTCTCGGCCACCAAGTGGGTCGTGGACATCAAGGTGACCCGGTTCGACAGGGACGAGGCGTACTGGACGCCCCGCGGATGGTCGGCCAAGGGCCCGATCAAGACGCAGTCGCGCATCGACGTGCCGAAGCCCGCGGACACGTTGAAGCCGGGGCGGAACACGGTCGCCGGGGTGGCGTGGGCGCAGCACACGGGGGTGGACGCCGTGGAGGTGCGGTTCGACGGCGGTGAGTGGAGGCAGGCGAAGCTGGCCGAGGTGCCCGGGCCGGACACCTGGCGGCAGTGGTCGATCGACTGGGACGCCCGGCCGGGCGAGCACCGCATCGAGGTGCGCGCGACGGACGCGTCCGGCTACACCCAGACCGGCGAACTCGCGCCGGTGGCGCCGGACGGCGCGACGGGCTGGCACACGATCACGGTGAACGTCGTCTGATCCGTGTCGGGGTTTGCGCTGTTTGCCCAGGTAGAGAGGGGAACTCTGGCGGTCAATCTGCCTGACTTCACCTCCCTGCCGTGGTGACGCCTCTACGATCGGTCGTCGAGCATGACAGGAGGCAGGCCGTGTTCCGCGAGCGCAAGCCGAGTGTCCGGTGGGTCCTTCCAGAGGGGCGTTACGACCCTGTGGTGGCCGAAGGGGTGCGGTGGCTCGACTACGAGCGGGCCGCCGAGGAGCCCCCTGACGGCGGCTCCATCCCCGCGCACCAGGCCGCCCCGGACGGCCAACCCCTCAGCCCCACCACCCCCGATCCAGGACGGCCCGCGCAGCCCGGTGGGCCCAGGATGCCCGCAGGACCCGCGCAGTCCAGGGGGCCCGGGGAGTCGGCGCAGTCAAGGGGTCCCGGGTTGCTGAAGGAGGCCGCGCAGTCCAGCGAGGCCGGGGCGCTCAGGGAGCCCGTGAGGCCCGGGACGCTGAGGGAGCCGGAAGGGCCCGCGCGCTCAAGGCAGCAGTGGGAGCTCGCGGAGCTGGGAGGGCCCACGGACCTCGGTGCGCCCGCTGAGGTCTCGGAGCCGGTGGAGGTCGACTGGTTCGATCGGCCGCGGCGGCCGCCCAGGCTCGCCGACTGCCGGCCGTACGGCGTGCCGGGCGGGCTGGCCAGGCCGGACCCGCAGGTCGAGCGGGACCTCGCCGAGTCGCTGCAGCCCGGCGCCCGCTTCCCCGACCCGCGCGGCACCTGGGTGCGGCTGATCAACGGCGGCGGGCCCGCCGACGACCCGTTCAGAGCCTCCAACGCCGCCGACTGCGCGCTCGCCGTGCTGTCCACCTGGCACGGCGAGCCCGCGACGGCAGCGCCCCGGCTGCCCGAGTACGACACGATCGGCCGGCCGGTGCTGACCGGCGAGCGGGGAAGCACGGCCAGGATCGAGCGGTGGGCGGGCCACCGCCTGCAGTACGCGGGGCAAGGGCGGCACGCCTACCCGCTGATCGCCCGGCGGCTGCTCGACGCCGGGCACGGCGCGAGCGCCGTCATCGTGGTGCGCTGGCCAGGCGGCGGCTCCCACGCCTGGAACGCGGTCAACGCCGACGGCGAGGTGATCTGGATCGACGCGCAACGGGGGCACATGTCCGTCGAGCCGCCGTACACGACGGTGACCGGGGTGTTCTGCCTGGTGCTCGACCGGCAGGGGCGGCCGCGATGAACCTGGACCAGGCCAGGTCGCTGGCGGAGGAGTACTTCAACGGGGTGCTCCCGCTCGATGCGGCGGTGCCGGTGGGGGTGTACGCGTTCGACGCGGGTTACGTCGCGTGGGTGCGAGATCTCGACCCCGACGATCCCGCCAGGCTGCCGGACGTCGTGGGTGGCGGGTGCATCGTGATCGACCGGGCCACCGGCGAGGTGGTGGCCCGGCCGCTCCTCGACCCGGAGACGGTGGCCGAGCTGTGGCCCGGCCGCAGACCCCGCTGAGACCCGGGCGGCCGTCAGGTGACGGTCTTGGGGCACACGGTGCCCTGCGCGGGGAGGCGCAGGCTGATCAGATAGCGGTTGACGTGGCCGATGATGCAGGAGTTCCCGGCGTTGTAGAGGCCGTGGCCGTGTCCCTGGTACTGGACCGCCGCCGAGCCCGGTACCCGCCGTACGATGTCCGCGCTCCTGCCGTAGTCCGTCCAGGAGCCGACACCCAGGTAGGGCGGCAGTTCCTCGGCGGGCAGCGGCCCGGGCGGATTGGTGACGGGGGTCGGCCAGCCGACACAGCCGAGCGGGTGCCAGAGCTCGGTCCCGGCGATGTTGGGCAGCAGGCGCTCACCTTCGCGGCGCCTCTTCCGGTACTCCTCATAGTCGCGGAAGACGATGCCGTCGAGGCAGTGGGTCATGTTCATCCCGGTGGACGAGGGCACCTTCGGGCTTTTCCTGGCCTGCCGGACGTAGTCGGCGAACCCTGAGGCGTCACCGTCGACGGCCCGCTTGATCGCCTCGGCAAGCTCCGTCCATCGGGGGAGGTCGGGCTCCTCACCTGGCGAGATGATGCTGGGGGCGGCGGCCTCCTTGATGTCGAACCCGCTGTAGGCGGCCGCCGGCGATTCGCCTCTGACCGGCACCGGGACCCGGTCGGCCCGCGCCACCAGCGCCCTCCAGACCTCGCCGACGTCCTGGCCGTGCAGCGCGCAGGTGGTGTTCGCCGCGCACCAGGCGGCGAAGCGGGTGAAGGACTTCTCGTGGGGGAGCCTGCTCTGCGCACGGTGCGCGTACGGGTTGACCGCGCCGTCGAACACCATCGCGCGCACCCGGCCGGGGAACAGCCGGGAGTATTCGATCCCGGGTCTGCCTCCGTAGGAGTTGGCGATGAAGCTCAGTTTCTCCTCTCCCAGAGCGACGCGGATCGCCTCCATGTCCCGCGCCACGGAGGCGGAGTCCATGTGGTCGAAGAACTCGGGGTCGGCGCTGCGGCATCGCTGAGCCGCCGCCCGGTTGCGCCTGCCCAGCTCGGCGTACTCGGCGCGGGTGGCGGGCAAGGCGATCCACGGGCCGGAGAACAGGCAGTCGAACGACAGCACGCCCTTGTCGACGGTGTTGCGGGGCTCGACGCTGACCACGTCGAACCGATCGCGCAGTTCGGCGAAGCTGCCCGCGTTGTTGCTCAGGTCCTCCACGCCCGAGCCGCCCGGCCCGCCGGGGATCGCGAACACCGTGCCCATCCTGCGCTGGGCGCCGGTGGCCGGGAGCAGGCCGACGGTCAGATCGATCTTCCGTCCGGACGGCTCGGCCCAGTTCACGGGCACCTCGACCGAGGCGCAGCGCAGCTCCTTGACGAGGGTCTTGTCCGCGCAAACCGCCCAGGCCAGCCTCGATGAGGGGCCCGGCGAACTCGCCGCGGCGGCAGGCACACCCGAGACCAGGACGGCCGCGGCCAGGCCGATCGCCAGCACCTTGATCCGGTGCCCGGCCATCGTGATCATCGTGGCGCCCGCGGTCAGCGCGGCGAGCACGTACGCGACAAGCAGCCCCGCCGCCGCGGCGGGCGGCAGGATCCCGCCCCCGACGCCCGCGATCTGGAGCGGCAGGTTCTCGATCATGAAGGAGCCGGCCTGTGCGCGCAGCGGCATGGGCAGCGTCTTGGCCACCACCGGCAGCACCACGATGAGCACCGTCAGCACGACCAGCGCGCCCGGGGTGGAGCGGACGGCGGCCCCGACGCCGAGCCCGACCAGCGCGACCGCGGCCATCGACAGCCCGGCGACGATCACCGAGGCGAGCACGCCCGGCTCCGACAGCGGCGTGCCCAGCGTCACCCCTTCGCGGAGCAGTTGCCCGGCTCGGTCGCCGAGCGCCGCCATGGAGGCCGCGTGCATGACGAACGCCAGAACCTGGCCCGCCACCAGCACGACCGCGGCCAGGCCCGGCACCTTGGCCAGCAGGAGCATCCGCCTGCGCGGCACGGCCACCAGGCTCGTCTGGATCATCCCGGTGCTGTGTTCCGAGGTGATCGCCAGCGCACCCAGCACGGCGAACACGAAGTAGGCGACCGCGATCCCGTTGCCGATGCCGTCCCCGTTGCCGGGGAAGGCCATTTTCTCGTCCAACGTCTGGTCGTCGAACCCGCGGCCGATCATGAACGCTATCCCGGCGCAGGCCAGGACGGCCGCCACCGAGCAGGCCAGCACATAGACGTTCGAGCGGAGCGAGCGGAGCTTCAGCCACTCGGAAGCGATGACGTCGATCATCGCACGGCCTCCTTCGGAGCGGTCCCGCTCTCGCTTCTGTACTCGGTGCTGTCCTCCGTGAGCCGCATGAACGCCTCCTCCAGGGACGCGTCGCGCGGAGACAGCTCCATTAGCGCGATCCCCGCGGACAGCGCCATCACGCCGATCTCGGCCGCGTCCAGGCCACGGACGGACAGGCCAACGGACCGGGCGCCGTCGTCCTCGGCCACCACCGTCGCCCCGTGCGTGCGCATGATGGCGGTGAGCTGCTCTGGGTGACGCGTGCGGACCAGCACGTCGCCCTTGAAGTGCCCGGCCAGGGCGTCCATGGCGGTGTCAGCGATCAGTCGGCCCCGTCCGATGACGATGACGTGCTCGGCGGTGAGTGCCATCTCGTTCATCAGGTGGCTGGACAGCAGCACGGTACGGCCCTCGTCCGCCAGCGAGCGCAGCAGGCCGCGGAGCCAGCGGATGCCCTCAGGGTCCAGTCCGTTCAGCGGCTCGTCGAACATCAGCACCGGCGGGTCCCCGAGCAGCGCCGCCGCCATGCCCAGCCGCTGCTTCATGCCGAGGGAGAACCCGCCGATCCGCTTGCCGGCGACGTCTGTCAGGCCGACCTGATCGAGGACGGCGGTCACGCGGGCGCGGCCGATGCCGTTGCTGCGCGCCAGGCAGCCGAGATGGTCGCGGGCCGAGCGGCCGCCGTGCACCGCCCCGGCGTCCAGCAGCGCCCCCATCGTGCGCATGGGCCGGCGCAGCGACGCGTACGGTCGCCCGTTCACCAGCGCCTCACCCGAAGCGGGGACCTCCAGCCCGAGTACGGCCCGCATGGTCGTGGACTTGCCGGCGCCGTTCGGTCCCAGGAACCCGGTCACCAGCCCTGGTTTCACCGTGCAGGTCAGGTCGTCCACGGCGAGCGTGCGGCCGTACCGCATGCTCAGTCCCCTCACTTCGATCACGTCCCGCTCTCCTTGGCTTGGCCGGGCACGATCGGCAGGTTCCGATCGGGCCTGCCCAGCCTCGCGGTCCGGAGGGCCGGCCTCCATGGGTGCCGGCCCACCTCCCGGGGTGGGAAATCGCCACCTGGGAGGTGGACCCAGCTCCACCGCCTTGAGCACGTGACCAGCGTCCCGCCCGGGGCAGTGACGGCCCGGGGGTCAGCCGGTGGCGAGGGAGCCGGTTATTGACGCGCGGGCGGCGCGGCGGGCGGGTAGGACGGAGGCCAGCACCCCGGCCACACCCGAGAGCACCACGAACAGGGCGATCTGTCCCGCCGGCACCGAGAAGACGGCGCCGTCCAGCATGGCCTTGATCGCGGCCCATCCGAAGACGCCTCCGAGCACGACCCCCACCAGCGCCCCGATCAGCCCGAGCACCAGCGCCTCGACCGACACCATCGCGCGCAGCTGCCGCCGGGTCAGCCCCAGCGCCCGTAGCAGGGCCGTCTCCCTGGTGCGCTCGTGTACCGACAGCGACAGGGTGTTGGCGATGCCCAGCAGCGAGATGAGGATCGCCAGGCCCAGCAGGCCGGTGATGATCATGAGGAGCATCTCCAGCGTCTCGTCGAACTGGCCGCGCACTTCTGTCGAGCTCGACACCTTCACGCTCGGATAGGGCGCCGCGGCCGCGTCGACGACCTTGCGCGCCTGGTCGGGGGGCACGCCGTCGCCGATGCGGATCATCACCCGAGCGTCGGGCATCACGCCGAAATAGGTGTCGAAGGCGTTCTCCGCCACGGTGACCGACGGCAACGCCGACTGGTTCCCGTCGAGCAGCGCGACCACCTTCAGCGGCACCGTACCGGCCTTCGTGGTCTTGAGTCGTACCGAGTCGCCGACCCGCACGCCCAGGTCCTCGGCCACGCTGTCGCGCAGCGCGACCCGGCCGGCGCCGAAGCCCGTCATGGAGCCGGCGATGGCGTTGGGCTCGACGGGCCCGCGGTACGTGCCGGCGATCACGTGCCGGCCGTCGATCGTGGCTTCGGCCTGCCGGATCTGCAGCACGGAAGCCAGCTCCGGCGCGCCTCGCAGGCTCTCGGCCATGGACCTCGGGATGACGGAGTCGCGCTCCTGGTCCATCAGGACGTAGTCGATGGGGAACTGCTCGTCGAGCTTGGCCGTCATCGTCAGCCGGGTGGACGCGGTGACCACTGAGATCAGTGTCATGAGCGTCACCCCGATCGTCAAGGCGGCCGTGGTGGTCGCGGCGCGTTTCGGGTTGCGTCCCGAGTTGCCGACGGCCAGGCGCCCCGGCACCCCGAACAGCTTGCCGGGGATCCAGCCGATCAGCGCGCTCAGCGGCCTGACCAGCACCGGGCCGAAGATCAGTACGGCCGGGAACGTCAGCGTGCCACCGCCCATCACGACGAGCAGCGAGATTTCCCGGCCGGGTTCGAGCACGAACACGCCGACGGCGGTGGTGCCGATCCCGGCCACCAGGAAGAAGGCGGCGAAGAGCCCGCGCAGCAGGCCCGCACGGAACGTCTGCTCCTCGGGCTGGGTGCGCAGCGCCGCGACCGGTGGTACGCGGGTGGCGGACCTGGCGGGCAGCAGGGCCGCGCACACCGTGACCACCAGGCCGACGGCCAGCCCTGTCGCCATGGTGACCGGTGAGAGCGTGACGGCGGCGTCGGTGGGCAGCGGGGCGTCGACCGCGGCGAGCACCGCCAGCGTGAGCACGGCCAGGCCGTACCCGAGCAGCAGGCCCAGCGCGGAGGCGAGCGCGCCCACGACGGCCGACTCCAGCAGGATCGAGCCGAACACCTGCCCCCGCGTGGCGCCGATGCACCGCAGCAGCGCCATCTCCCTGGTGCGCTGGGCGACGAGGATGTTGAACGTGTTGTAGATGACCAGGGCGGCCACCATCATGGCCACGGCCCCGAACAGCAGCAGGCCCAGCGTGAACATCTGTGTCTCGACCCCGGCCGCACGGGCCAGGTCGGCGGCCAGCTCGTCGCCGGTCTTGACGGTGTACGCGCCGCCGACGGCCTCCGCGACGGCCTGCTTGAGCCCGGGGGCCGTGCCCGCGACGTCGATCTCGCGGTAGCCCTTGGCGTCCGTCATGCGCTGCGCGGTGGCCGTGGTGAAGCCGACCGCGCCGGTGATGGACAGGTCCTGGTCCACGCCGGTGTCGAGGAGGCCGACGAGCTTGAACCGGTGCTCGGCCTTGCCGGCGTCGAGCACGGTGATGGTGTCGCCGAGCCGGAAGCCGTGGGCCTTGGCGGTGTTCTCGTCGAGCACGGCGGCCCTGTCGTCGGTGCCGGGCCCGGTGCCGGCGACGATGTCGGCGCGGTCGAGCGGGCCGGTGACGATCGAGATCGCCGTGGTGGGCAGGTCTCCGACGGTCTTGCCGTCCTTGCCGAGCAGCGGCGCGGGGCCGCGGACCAGGCCCTCCGCCTCCGTCACGCCGTCCAGGGCGCGGATCCGCTCCAGCACGCGCTCGGGCAGCACGGAGCCGGCGCCCTCGGGCAGGACGGCGACGTCCACCTTGCCCGCGTCGGCGGTGACCCGCTGGGCGAAACCCGCCTCGATGGTGTCGTTCAGCACGAACGTGCCCGCGATGAACCCCACGCCCAGCATGATCGCCAGCGAGGTGAGCAGCAGCCGGAGCGTGTGGGCGCGTAGCCCGGCCAGAGCCGTCTTCAGCACCTCACGCCTCCAGCTTCACGAGCGTGTCCAGCACGGTCTGCGGCGTCGGGGCGGCGATCTCGGTGACCAGCTCGCCGTCGCGCAGGAACACCACGCGGTCGGCGTACGACGCCGCGACCGGATCGTGCGTGACCATGACGATGGTCTGGCCTAGCTCGCGCACCGACGTGCGCAGGAACGACAGGATCTCGGCGCCGCCGCGGGAGTCCAGGTTCCCCGTCGGCTCGTCGGCGAAGATCACCTGCGGCTTGCTGATGAGCGCCCTGGCCACGGCCACACGCTGCTGCTGGCCGCCGGACAGCTCCGTCGGCCGGTGCGAGAGCCGGTCCGTCAGCCCGACGGTCTCGATGACCCGGTCGAACAGCGCCTGATCGGCCTGGCGGGCGGCGATCTCCAGGGGCAGGCGGATGTTCTGCTCGGCGGTCAGCGTCGGCAGCAGGTTGAACGCCTGGAAGACGAACCCGATCCTCTCGCGGCGCAGCAGGGTGAGCTGCCGGTCGGACAGCCCGGTCAGCTCCACGTCGCCGAGGTGCACGGTGCCCGACGTGGCCGTGTCGAGACCGGCCAGGCAGTGCATCAGCGTGGACTTGCCCGAGCCCGACGGGCCCATGATGGCGGTGAACGCCCCGGTGGCGAAGGCCACGCTCACCTCGCGCAGGGCGTGCACCCGGGCGTCGCCCCGGCCGTACACCTTGGTCAGCTCCGTGGCCACGACAGCGGTCGCGGCTCGGCGTTCGGTGAGCGTCACCGTCACTCCTTCTCCCTGGGGGCGCGGGCTTGAACGCGACCAACGCTAGGGGCGGAGATTCCGGTATCCATGGGCCCTGAGGAGGGACTTCAGGTGCGCCCCCAGATGACCCCGGTCAGCCTTTCGGCCGATGGGAGGGCACCACCAGCCCGGCCTCGTACGCGTACACCACCACCTGCGCCCGATCCCGCAGGCCCAGCTTGGCCAGCACCCGGCCGAGGTGCGTCTTCACCGTCGCCTCCGCGACCTCCAGCCCGGCCGCTATCTCCCCGTTGGACAGGCCGCGCGCCACCATGAGCAGCACCTCGCGCTCGCGCGGCGTCAGGTCGTCCGCCGCCGCCGGCGCCTGGCTCGGGAGCTGGGCGGCGAACGTGTCCAGCATCCGCCGCAACGTGCGCGGCGAGACCGCGGCGTCGCCTGCGTGCACGAGCCTGATGGCGTCGACCAGGTCGGCCGGCGGCACGTCCTTCAGCAGGAACCCGGCGGCGCCCGCCCTGATCGCCGCGAACGCGTACTCGTCGAGGTCGAACGTGGTGAGGATCAGCACCTTCGCCCCCTCGATGAGCAGGGTGGCCTCGACGCCGTCCATGCGGGGCATGCGCACGTCCATGAGCACGACGTCGACCTCGGTGGACTCGAGGACCTCCAGCGCGGTGACGCCGTCGCCGGCCTCCGCCACGACCTCGATGTCGGGCTGCGCCCCCAGCACCATCCTGAACCCGGCCCGCAGCAACTCCTGGTCGTCGACGAGCATCACGCGTATCACCCGGCCGCCTCCCCGTACGCCGCTTCCGCCATGGGCAACCGGGCCAGCACCTCGAAGCCGCCGCCCTGCAGGGGGGCGGCCGAGACCGCGCCGCCGTACATGCCGGCGCGCTCGCGCATGCCGATCAGGCCGTGCCCGTCATGGCTCCTGGGCGCCGCCGCGCCCCGGCCGTCGTCGGTCACGCGTACGAGCAGGTCGGGGCCGGTGAAGTCGATCTCCACGTCCGCCCGCACGCCGGGTCCGCCGTGTTTGAGCGCGTTGGTCAGCGCCTCCTGCACGATGCGGTAGACCGCGAGCTGCTGGCCCTCGGGCAGGTCGGCGGGGCTCCCGGCGATGCGCAGCCGGGCGGGCACGGCCGATTCGCGCACCATCTTCTCCAACCCGTCCAGGCCGGGCTGCGGGGTGTAGTCGGTCGCCGCGCTCTCGTTCTCGCGCAGGACCCCGACCAGTTTGCGCATCTCGGCGAGGGCGGCCCTGCCTGTCCTGGAAATGGTCGTGACGGCCAGGCGGGCCTGCTCGGGATCGTGGTCGAGGGCGTAGCCCGCCCCGTCGGCCTGCACCACCATCACGCTGACGTTGTGCGCCACGACGTCGTGCAGCTCCCTGGCGATCCTGGCGCGCTCGGCGCCGGCCACCATCCTGGCCTGCTGGTCCCGCTCGCGTTCGGCCCGCTCGGCGCGTTCCTCCAGCCCTTCGAGATAGTGCCTGCGCGTCCTGGCGTACAGGCCGGTCAGCCAGATCGTCACCACGAGGATCGAGCCGCTGAAGAACATGCCGAACGTGGGCACCAGCCAGTTGATCAGCACCAGCAGCACCCCGACCTCCGCCACGAGGAGCGCCGCCAGCGCCCAGCGGAACGAGCACCGGTAGGCCACGCCCCAGAGGGCGATCAGCACCGCCACGTTGGCGGGCACCGGGCCGAGGTCCGCCAGCCACTGGCCGAAGCTGACGAGGGCGATGACGGCGAAGGACAGGCGTGGCCTGTCGCGCCACGCGAGCGGCACGAGCAGCGCCACGGAGACGCCCACGTACCAGATCACGCCGGGGTCGACGCCGCCGTCCGGGGTGCCGCGGCTCGCGTACAGTATCGACGTCAGCAGGCACACCGCGGCGAGCGGCGCCACCCGCAGGACGGCGGCCACCTTCTCGTGGCGCCTTGACCACGCCTTTACGCTCCCGAACACATCCTCACGATATGTACCTATAGTGGGGTCCTGGTCAGCCTGAAGGGTGAAGTGCGAGTACGACCCAGGTCTGACGTCACAGGCGCTTACGCTCGGCTTACGCGCGACCGGGCATACTGGGTGATCGGGAGCGCCCCTTGTGGGTGAGTAAAGGGAGATCGTGTGAATCATGATCATGATGCCCGGGTCGCGCGGCGGTGAGGAAACGCCGCGCGACCCAGTAGGCCCGCCCCGCTCCTAACGGCGAACGTGCAGGCTGACCACGGTGCTCATCTCGTCGTCGCGGACCTCGCGCCGGATGCGCCCCACGATGTCCTGGTCGAGCTTGCCCACCACCGCGCCCATGTCCGCCTCCGACGGGCAGGTCACGCTGATCCGCAGGCCGTCATCGCCGACCCGCACCTTGGCCTTGCCCAGGCCCTCCACGTTCTTCAGCCCGACGAACAACATGGCGGTGCCCGTGCCGTTGGGCGTGCCGCGGCGGCCCCAGCCCAGACAGAGCAGCAGCCAGCGCAGCGAGACCAGCGACAGGAGCAGCAGGGCGAAGGCCAGCAGCCACATGCTCCACGGCTCCTCGGCCAGCGTCCGGTGGAGCTGCGCCGGCAGGACCTTCGCCTTGGGCGGCAGCTCGGACAGGCGGCCCTCGCCGCGCAGCCACGCGTACGCGCCCAGCCCGGCCAGCACGGTGCCCACGACGGCCAGCCCGACCCGGTTGCCGGCGTACTGCCGCATCACAGCTCCTTCCTGCGCAGCCGGACCACGACCTCGCCGGTGCCGAGCGTGCCCACGCCCGCCAGCCGGTCGCCCACCGCGGTGCCGACCTGCCTGAGCATCGCCCCGGTGCTCTCCGCGTCGGTCACGACGGTGACCTCGATGGTGCGCCTGCGGAGGCGTACCCGGGCCTTGTCCACGCCCGCCACCTGCTGGGCCGCGGCGGCGAGCGTACGGCGCAGGCCCGAGCGGGTGATGCCGATGACGATCAGCGGGTCGGACGTCTCCACCGCGACCAGCCTGGACGTGCCCGGCACGACGGCCAGCAGCACCATCAGCACGCCGGCGACGGCCACGACCAGGGCGGCGGTGGACACCTTCGGCCACGTGGTCCTGCCCGCCAGCTCCACCACCTCGTTCACCGGCACCCAGCCGAGCGGCGCACCGAGCAGTCCCGACACCAGCTCCGCGGTGGTCAGGCCCATCCCGGCGGTCAGTGCGATCGCCACGACGGCCCCTGGGACGGTCCGGGCCGGCCTGAGTGCCCTGTTCGCCCTGCGCAGTCCGGTGAGCCGTGGGGTGGCGGCGGCGCCGGGCAGTATCTGCTGAAGCGTGGTCATCACAAGGACAGAAGTACAGGGGAGCCGCATGGCCTGAACCGCGCCCTCGCCGCCGATTTGCCCGATCATTACGGGGACGAGGACTAATATGAAAGCCGCTCATATTCATTTGCCTGATATGTCGTTACGCTGCTGGTATGGATGCCCGCCAGCGCTATGATCGCGCCACTGCGGCGCTTGAGCCTCCGTTCGCGATCCTCGACCTGGCGGCCATGCGGGCCAACGCGGCCGACCTCGTCCGCCGGGCGGCGGGCAAACCGATCCGGGTGGCGAGCAAGTCGCTGCGCAGCCGGCCGCTGCTCGAACGCGTCCTGGCCATGGACGGTTTCCAGGGCGTCATGGCCTTCACCCTGCCCGAGGCGCTGTGGCTGGCCCGGCACGGGTGCGCGGACGTCCTCGTCGCCTACCCGACGGCCGACCGGCACGCGCTCGCCGAACTGGCCGGCGACGCGGTCGCGGCCGGGCGCGTCACCGTGACCGTCGACTCGCTCGCGCACCTCGACTTCATCGAGGCGGCCGTGGAAGGGGTGCGTCCTCGGGCCGAGCTCCGGATCTGCCTCGACATCGACGCCGGCTACGTCGCCCTGGGCGGGAGATTCCGGGCGGGAGCCCTGCGCTCCCCGATCCGCGAGCCCGAGCAGGCCGCCGACTTGGCCGCCGCCATCGCCGAACGCCGCCCGGGGCTCCGCCTGGCCGGGCTGCTGGCGTACGAGGCCCAGATCGCCGGAGTCGGCGACGACGCTCCGGGCAACGCCCTGCTCACCCGTGCCGTCAGAATCATGCAGGCGTGCTCCGCCCGGGAGCTCATCGTCAGGCGCGGCCGCGTCGTGAACGCCGTCCGCCGGGTCGCCGACCTCGAATTCGTCAACGGCGGCGGCACCGGCTCCATCGAGCGCACCGTACGCGAGAAGGCCGTCACGGAGGTGACGGCGGGATCCGGACTCTTCCACCCGAGGTTGTTCGACTTCTACCGCGGCTTCACCGGCCATCCGGCGGCCCTCTTCGCCCTGCCGGTCGTACGCCGCCCGGCTCCGGACATCGTCACCGTTCTCGGGGGCGGCTATCCGGCCTCGGGGGCGGCCGGCAGGAGCCGCCTGCCGCAGCCCTACCTGCCGGCGGGGCTGCGCTTCTCCCCGGACGAAGGCGCGGGGGAGGTGCAGACGCCGCTGCTCGGCCAGGCCGCCGAGGACCTGCGGATCGGCGACCGGGTGTGGTTCAGGCACGCCAAGGCGGGCGAGATGTGCGAGCGGTTCGACACGCTCCACCTCGTCGACGGGGACACCCTGGCCGGATCGGTGCCGACGTACAGAGGCGAGGGCAAGACCTTCCTCTGACCTCCGGCGTCACGCGCGCCGGGCGTGCCCGGCCGGTGTACGGAGCGTCAGGCGCGCTGCCGCCGCCGGCGGCGCCAGAGCACGAGGGCCGCCCCCACGACCAGCACCGCCCCGACCCCGATGAGGACAGGACCGAGGTCGGGCCGCTCATCGTCCCACGCCCGCTCGGCATCGTCGACGTGGCCGGCCGGTCGCGGCGCCACCCCGAGCGCGTCGCCCACGGACGCCACGAAGTGCCCCGCCCTGCTCTTGACGTCGGTCACCGTGCGTTCGGCGACCCGCTTGGGGCTCACCCGGTCGGCAATGGCGTCGACCGTCTGCGCCAACTCGGCGCGCGTCCGCGCGATCCGCCGCTCCAACTCGTCGGGATCGGTGTCAGCCATCAGATCCTCCCGAGGGGACCGTCGCCTTGAGGCAACGGGAAAATCGGGAGCGGGAGGGCCGTCAAGGCCCGATCGTGCCCTGACCTGTCACATCTGCGCATCACGGATGTCCTTCCTGGTTTTGTCGGCGCCAGCCGATATCGTGGTGGTGTCGTTACCGAACGTGATGGGGGGTGGGGTGTGCGCAGGTCGTTCAGATTCCTGCTGCGCCCCACCGCCCGGCAGGCGGCGGCACTGGCGGCGTGCCTGGAAGACCACCGCACGCTCTACAACGCCGCTCTGGAGCACCGCCGCACCGCCTACGCCAGGGCGGGCGTGAGCGTCCGCTACGGCGATCAGTCGGCCGAGCTGAAACACATCCGCGCCGACGACCCGGACGGGCAGGCGCGTTGGTCGTTCTCCGCCCAGCAGGCCACCCTGCGACGGCTCGACAAGGCGTTTCGCGCGTTCTTCAAGCGGGTCCGCGAGGGTCGCACCCCGGGCTTCCCGCGTTTCAAGGGGCGCGGCCGGTTCGACACGGTCGAGTGGCCGAAGGACGGCGACGGCTGCCGGTGGGACTCCCAGCCCGGCCACCCCACCACGACCTACGTGCGCCTCCAGGGTGTCGGGCACGTCCGCGTCCACCGGCACCGGACCGTGCGCGGCCAGGTGAAGACGATCAGCGTCAAGCGCGAGGGCTGCCGCTGGTTCGTGGTCCTGTCGTGCGACGACGTGCCCGCCGAGTCCTTCCCCGTCACCGGCGCGGTCGCGGGGATCGACATGGGCGTGGCGTCGCTCGTCACGACCAGCGACGGACAGCATCTGAGCAACCCCCGTCACCTGGCCGCGTCCGCTGACCGGCTGGCCGCCGCGCAGCGGGTTCTGGCCCGGAAGAGGCGGGGGTCCAAGCGGCGGCGTAAGGCGGTGGCCCGCGTGGCCGCGTTGCACGCCAAGGTGCGCAGGCAACGTCTGGACGGCGCGCACAAGGCCGCGCTTGCCCTGGTCCGCGCCTATGACGTGATCGTGCACGAGGACCTGCGGATCGCGAACATGACCCGCTCGGCGTCCGGCAGGATCGAAGCTCCCGGCCGGAATGTCGCCGCCAAGTCCGGCCTCAACCGGAGCATCCTGGACGCGGGCTGGGGGGTGTTCCTGACGATCCTCGCGCACAAGGCTGAAAGCGCCGGTCGCAAGCTGATCGCGGTGAACCCCGCCGGCACCTCCCGCACCTGCGCCCGCTGCGGGCACAGCGCGAAGGACAACCGCCTCACCCAAGCCGGGTTCGCCTGTACGGCGTGCGGGCATGCCGCGCACGCCGACGTGAATGCGGCGGTCAACATCTTGAGGGCAGGGCTTGCCCTTCGCCAGGCTGCGCAAGCGGCTTAGCGAGAAGCCGCTTCCTTCAGGGAGCGGAGGAGTCACGGCGTCTCCTTCCGGCCGTACGCGTGGTCGCGGCCGTTTCGTGTGCCGTGCGGGCTGCGGCCGTAGTGGTCGTGATCAGTCTGTCAGGTCGGCGGGCCGTACGGCACGGTGGCCAGGCCGGTAGGTTTGCGGGAAGAACCGAGGAGGGCCCATGACAGAGACCAAGCTCGCGCCCGGCGACGCTGCGCCCGAGTTCGTGCTACCCGCCGCCGACGGAACCACCGTTTGCCTCGGCGACCACCGCGGCAAGCGGGTGATCCTCTATTTCTACCCCGCCGCGATGACGCCCGGCTGCACCAAGCAGGCCTGCGATTTCCGTGACAACCTCAGCCAGTTGACCGCCGAGGGTTTCGTGGTCCTCGGCGTGTCGAAGGACAAACCGGAAAAGCTGGCCAAGTTCGTCGAGCGTGACGCGCTGACCTTCCCGCTGCTCTCCGATCCCGACCTCGTCGTGCACAAGGCGTACGCCGCCTATGGCCCCAAGAAGTTGTACGGCAAGGAGATCGTGGGGGTCATCCGCTCGACGTTCGTCATCGACGGCGACGGGAAGGTGGAGCAGGCGCTCTACAACGTGAAGGCGACGGGGCACGTGGCCTCGTTGAAGAAGAAGCTGGGCCTGGCCTGAGCCGGTTCGCGGGCCCTGCGGAAAGGGCCCGTGCCGTTCCCCTGCCCTTCTCCGGCCGGCGTTCATCACGGATGCGCGTCGTCCTCACCCAGAGCGCTAAACTGTCTGAAGCCCGCTTTCGGCGGGGACTACGCGGGCGTGGCGAAATGGCATACGCGGCAGGTTTAGGTCTTGTTGGTGGAGACACCGTGGGGGTTCGAATCCCCCCGCCCGCACAAGCGAACTGGCCCGGCATTTTCGACCAACGCGACAATCGTCATCCACGTGCCCTCTAGTCGTAGTGGTAGCGGGCCTGCAACGCCACCTTCACCGGGTTGCCTCGTCGTCCAGCAGTTCGTGCGGCTCGTGGCGACTTGTGACCGCCTCGTGATAAGACCCCATCAGCCGGCGTGCGTTGGCGGGGGAGCGGAGCAGATATGCCGTCTCCTGGAGTGCTTCGTATTCCTCCGCAGCCACGAGGTAGGCGTTGCCGCTCTTGGAGACGATTTCCACGGCAGTGCGGTCGTTGTTGACCTCTTCGATGAGCGGAAGGAGGCGACGTCGCGCCTCGCCGGCGGTGATGGACACGTCTCCTCCTGTCGAGTCGTACAACGTTATGGAACCACTCGATGGTGGTCAGCACTCGATCACGTTGACGGCCAGGCCGCCGCGTGAGGTCTCCTTGTACTTGTCGAGCATGTCGCGGCCGGTGTCGCGCATCGTCTTGATCGCCTTGTCCAGGGCCACGAAGTGGCGGCCGTCGCCGCGCAGGGCGATCCTGGCCGCCGTGATGGCCTTGTTGGAGGCGACCGCGTTCCGCTCGATGCACGGGATCTGCACCAGCCCGCCGATCGGGTCGCAGGTCAGCCCCAGGTTGTGCTCGATGCCGATCTCGGCGGCGTTCTCGACCTGCTCCGGGGTGCCTCCGAGCGCCTCCGTGAGGCCTGCCGAGGCCATGGAGCAGGCGGAGCCGACCTCGCCCTGGCAGCCCACCTCGGCGCCCGAGATCGAGGCGTTCTCCTTGAACAGCACGCCGATCGCGCCGGCCGTGAGCAGGAAGCGGACCACGCCGTCCTCGTCCGCGTGGGGCACGAAGCGGGTGTAGTACGTCAGGACCGCCGGAATGATGCCGGCGGCCCCGTTGGTGGGGGCGGTGACGATGCGGCCGCCGGCGGCGTTCTCCTCGTTGACCGCCAGCGCGAACAACGTCACCCAGTCCATGGCCTGCAGCGGGTCCTTCTCGGCCGGCTCGGACTGCAGGCGGCGGTGCAGCTGGTTGGCGCGGCGCCTGACCTTGAGCCCGCCGGGCAGGACGCCCTCCTTCGAGATGCCCCGGCGCACGCACTCCGACATCACCTGCCAGAGGTGCAGCAGCTCCGCGCGGACCTCCTCCTCGGTGCGCCCGAACGCCTTCTCGTTCTCCAGCATGAGCGCGGACATCGACAGACCGGTGTTCGTGCAGTGCTTGAGCAGCTCTTCCCCGGTGGTGAAGGGGTAGGGCAGGACGGTGTCGTCCGGCTTGATGCGGTCGGCGCCGGTGGCCTTCTCGTCCACGACGAAGCCGCCGCCGACCGAGAAGTAGACCTTCTCCCTGAGCCGCTCACCCGCCGCGTCGTAGGCGGTGAAGCGCATGCCGTTCGGGTGCTCGGGCAGCGAGATCTTGCGCTCGAAGACGAGGTCCTGGCCGACGACGAAGGGGATCTCGTGCGTGCCGTACAGCCGGACGCCGCCCGACTCGCGCATCTCGGCCAGGCGCCCTTCGATGGTGTCCACGTCGACCAGTTCGGGCTTCTCGCCGGACAGGCCCAGCAGGACCGCCTTGTCGCTGCCGTGGCCCTTTCCGGTCAGGCCGAGCGAGCCGTACAGGATGGCCTCCACCCGGGCCACGCGCGGCAGCAGGCCGTCCTCGTGCAGGCCGCGGGCGAACTTGTGGGCCGCGGCCATCGGGCCTCCCGTGTGGGAGCTCGACGGCCCGATGCCGATCTTGAAGAGATCGAAGACGCTGATCGCCATTGATGACGCGCCCTTCATGAGTGCCGGGGCCCGGACGCGGGCCCCGGCGTCAGCCGATGAGACCCGGCAGGGTCAGGACTCGCCCGAGGTGAGCGCGGCGTACTCCTCGGCGGAGAGCAGGTCCTCCGGGTCGCCCTCCATGCGCACCCGGAACATCCAGCCCTCGCCGTACGGGTCGCTGTTGGCCAGGCTCGGGTCGTCCACGATGGCCTGGTTGACCTCGACGATCTCGCCGCCGACGGGCGTGTAGATCTCGCTGACCGACTTGGTCGACTCGACCTCGCCGACGGAGTCGCCCGGCTCGGTGATCGAACCGATCTCGGGGAGCTGCACGAAGACGACGTCACCAAGGGCGTCGGCGGCGTAGGCCGTGATGCCGACGGTCACGGTGAGGCCGTCCTCGACCCCGGAAACCCACTCGTGTTCCTTGGTGTAGCTCAGGTCGTCAGGGATGTTGCTCACTTGTTCCTCCTGTAAAAGGGCAGCTCGACCAGGTCCATGGGTTCATGGCTGCCCCGGATGTCCACAGCCAGGCCTGAGTCGGCGCCGGTGTCCACGTAGGCCAGCGCGATGGGCTTGCCCAGGGTCTGGGAGGGCGCACCGCTGGTGACCTCGCCGACGACGGCGCCGTCCTTGGTGACCGGGTAGCCGTGGCGCGGCACCCGGCGGCCCCGGGCGACCAGACCGACGAGACGGCGCCGCGGCGGATCGTCCTTGACCGCCTCGAGCGCCGACCTGCCGACGAAGTCGCCCGGCTTGTCGAATTTCACCACCCTGCCCAGCCCCGCGTCGAACGGGGTCAGCTCGGCGCTCAGCTCGTTGCCGTACAGGGGCATGCCGGCTTCGAGTCTGAGCGTGTCGCGGCTGGACAGTCCGGCGGGCTTGAGCCCGTACGGCTCGCCCGCGGCCACGAGCGCGTGCCAGAGCGGCACCGCGTCCTGGACGGCCACGAACAGCTCGAACCCGTCCTCGCCGGTGTAGCCGGTGCGCGCGATGAGCGCCTGCCGCCCGTCGACCAGCCCTGGCAGGCCCGCGTAGTACTTGAGCCCGGCCAGGTCGGCGTCGGTGAGCGTGGCGAGGATCTCCTGGGAGCGGGGTCCCTGGACGGCGATCAGCGCGTACTGCTGCGAACGGTCGTCGACCACGGCGTCGTACGCCTTGGAGCGGCTCTCCAGCTCGCCGGCGACCTTCTCGTAGTTCGAGGCGTTCGCGACGACCATGAACTCCTCGTCCCCGAGCCGGTAGACGATGAGGTCGTCCAGCACCCCGCCCCGCTCGTTGACGATCATGGTGTATCTCGCTCGTCCGGGCGCCACGGCCGACATGTTGCCGACCAGCGCGTAGTCCAGCGCGGCGGCGGTCTGCGGCCCGGTCACGAAGATCTCGCCCATGTGCGAGAGGTCGAACAGCCCGGCGGCCTCGCGGACGGCCCTGTGCTCCGCGGACTCGCTCCCGTACCGGAGTGGCATGAGCCAGCCCGCGAAGTCGGTCAGCGTCGCGCCGAGGCTTTCGTGCACGTCTCGTAGCGGAGTAGGTCGGGACATTTATCGCACCTCAGGACAGGATTGGATGCCAGCATCCTCCCCCTCTGTCATCGATGCCTGAGAGCTTCGCCCGAGTTTTGCCGGACTTTCACCTTCGGCGAGGCCCTGCGGGCCTGCTTTCCAGAGGTCACCTTCCGAGGAGACGTGCTCCTGGTCAGCCGTGCGGTCCTTTGCCTTGAGAGGTTCGCGGGGAGGGCTTGCTCCTTCAGGGACCCTGACCGGCTGTCAGGGTGCTCTCCCGCACGGTTTGCTGGTGTGTCCCGCCAGCCTAGTAGTGATTTGGGGGTCTTGTCGCGTTCGCTCGTCAGCAGGCGGCCACCAGGGCCTCGAAGAGGGCGTGGTCCTCGGCCGCCTCCGGATGCCACTGCGCCGCAACGGTGAACGGTCCCGAGTCCAGCTCCACCCCTTCGACGGTGCCGTCGGCGGCGGTCGCGGTCACGGTGAGGCCGGGGGCGAGCCGGTCGACGGCCTGGTGGTGATAGTGCGGCACCGTCACGGGCGCCGTGCCCAGCGCCTTGGCCAGCCGGGTGCCGGGGACGGGGGTGATGGGCAGGTGACCGAAACGTCCGGGCGCGGGGGAGTGGCCCGTGTGGCCGACCACGTCGGGCAGGTGCTGGTGGAGGGTGCCGCCGAGGGCCACGTTGAGCACCTGGAGGCCCCGGCAGATGCCGAGGAAGGGTAGTCCGGCGTCGAGGGCTGCGGCCAGCACGGCGAACTCGGCCTGGTCACGAAATTTGCGGATATAGCCGGTACGCTCCTCCGGCGTCTCGCCGTACCTCGCCGGATCGATGTCGCCGCCCCCGGCCAGGACGAGCCCGTCGAGGCGGCTCACCACCTGCGCGGCGTCCCCCGCGGGCGGCAGCACGACCGGCTGGCCGCCGGCCCGGACGACCTGCTCGACGTACATGTACGGCAGGAGCGCGACCGGCATGTCCTGCCAGACCGTGAACGTCGCCGGCTCCACGTAACACGTGACCCCGATGACGGGACGTCGCACGATGACCTCCTAGAGCGGCGTGACGTAGGCGCCGGAGATGCCGCCGTCCACCAGGAACTCGCTGCCCGTGATGAACGACGCGTCGTCGCTGGCCAGGAACGCGACCGCCGCCGCGATCTCCGACGCCTCGGCGAAGCGCCCGACCGGGACGTGCACCAGACGCCGCTGCGCCCGCTCGGGGTCTTTCGCGAACAACTCCCGCAGCAGCGGCGTGTTCACCGGCCCTGGGCACAGCGCGTTCACCCGGATGCCCTCGCGGGCGAACTGCACGCCCAGCTCGCGCGACATCGCCAGCACCCCGCCCTTGGACGCCGTGTAGGAGATCTGCGAGGTCGCCGAGCCCATGACGGCCACGAACGACGCGGTGTTGATGATCGAGCCCTTGCCCTGGCGCCGCATGTACGGGATGGCGTGCTTGCAGCACAGGTAGACGCTGGTCAGGTTCACGTCCTGGACGCGGCGCCACGCGTCGATGCCGGTCTCCAGGATCGAGTCGTCGTCGGGCGGCGAGATGCCGGCGTTGTTGAAGGCGATGTCCACGCTGCCGTAGGTGTCGAACGCCGTACGGAACATCCGGGCGACGTCGTCCTCGTCGGCCACGTCGACGCGCGCGAACAGGCCGCCGACCTCGTTCGCGGCCTTGACGCCCGCCTCCTCGTCGAGGTCGGCGCAGACCACCCTGGCGCCCTCTTCGGCGAACCTGCGCGCGGTGGCCAGCCCGATGCCGCCGCCCGCGCCGGTGATCACAGCCACCCGATCCTGCAGTCTCTTCACGTGCTGCCTCACTCCCAGGAGATGAAGACGTTCTTGGTCTCCGTGAACGCCGCCAGGGCGTCGGGGCCGAGCTCCCGGCCCAGCCCTGACTGCTTGAACCCGCCGAACGGGGTCCAGTAGCGGACCGACGCGTTGGAGTTCACCGACAGGGCGCCCGCCTCGACCGCTCTGGACACGCGGAGCGCGCGCCCGACGTCGCGGGTCCAGATGGAGCCGCTCAGCCCGTAGGGGGTGTCGTTGGCGATGCGTACGGCGTCCGCCTCGTCCTCGAAGGGCGCCACCGACACGACCGGCCCGAAGATCTCTTCGGTGAACGCACGGTCGGTGACGTCCGGGGTGAGCACGGTCGGCGGGAACCAGTAGCCCTTGCCGCCGGGGCACGACCCCTGGAGGTAGGGGGCGCCGTCCTGGACGAAGCCGCGCACGCGGTCGAGGTGCTCGGCGCTGATCAGCGGGCCCATCTCGGTGCTCTCGTCGCGGGGGTCGCCGACGACGACGCCGCGTACGGCCTCGGAGAGGCGCTCCATGAAGGCGTCGTACACGCTTGCCTGGACGAGCAGCCGGGACCTGGCGCAGCAGTCCTGTCCGGCGTTGTCGAAGACCGCGTAGGGGGCCGCTTGTGCCGCTCTGTCGAGATCGGCGTCCGCAAAGATGATATTTGCGGACTTGCCGCCTAGCTCCAGCGTGACCCGCTTGACCTGGGCCGCCGCCTTGGCCGCGATCTCCTTGCCCACCTCGGTCGAACCGGTGAACACGATCTTGGCCACGTCGGGGTGCTCCACCAGCCGGGCGCCCGCGACCTCCCCCGCCCCGGGCAACACCTGGAGCACTCCCTCGGGCAGGCCCGCCGCCAGGGCCAGCTCGGCCAGCCTCAGCGCGGTCAGCGGAGTCCACTCGGCCGGCTTGACGATCACCGTGTTGCCGGCCGCCAGCGCCGGGGCCACCCCCCACGACATGATCAGCATGGGGAAGTTCCACGGCACGATGACGCCCACCACGCCCAGCGGCTCCTGGAAGGTCACATCCACGCCGCCGGGCACCGGGATCTGCTTGCCGTGGTCGCGCTCGGGCGCCCCGGCGTAGAAGTGCAGCACGTCGCGTACGGCGCCCGCCTCCCAGCGGGCGTTGCCGATCGGGTGCCCGGCGTTGGCCAGCTCCAGCCGCGCCAGCTCCTCGCCGTGCTCGCCCACCAGGTCGGCGAACCTCCTCAGCAGCCGCGCCCGGTCACCGGGCGCCACCTGCCGCCAGGCGGCGTACGCCTTCCTGGCCCGCTCCACCGCCCGGTCGATCTCGGCCGCGTCGGCGAGTTCGACGTCGGCGATGACGTCCTCCGTCGCCGGATTGACGATCTTCATCGGTCACCCGTCACATTCGCTCGAAACCACGGAACATCTCCCAGTCCGTCACCGCCGCGTCGAACGCCGCCAGCTCCACGCGCGCGTTGTTCGCGTAGTGCTCGACGACGTCCTCGCCGAACGCCTCGCGCGCCAGCTTCGACCCCTCGAACAGGGGGAGCGCGTCGCGCAGCGTGTGCGGCACGGTCTCCGCGCCCGAGTCGTAGGCGTTGCCCTCGAACGCGTCCTCCAGCGGCAGCTCGTTGTCGATGCCGTGCAGCCCGGCCGCCACCAGCCCCGCCACCGCCAGGTACGGGTTGACGTCGCCGCCCGGCACGCGGTTCTCGATCCGCAGCGACGGCCCGTGGCCGACGAGCCTGAGCGCGCAGGTGCGGTTGTCGACACCCCACTTGATCGCCGTGGGGGCGAAGCTGCCCGGCGTGTAACGCTTGTAGGAGTTGATGTTGGGGGCGTACAGCAGGGTGAGCTCGCGCAGGCAGGCCTGCTGCCCGGCGATGAAGCGGGCGCCGAGCTGCGAGAGCCCGTACGGCCCCGGCCCGGCCATGACGGGGTCGCCGTCGAGGCTCCTGAGCGAGATGTGGATGTGGCAGGAGTTGCCCTCGCGCTGGTTCGGCTTGGCCATGAAGGTGATCGACTTGCCCTCCTGGGCGGCGATCTCCTTGGCGCCGTTCTTGTAGATGGCGTGGTTGTCGCAGGTCTTCAGCGCCTCGGCGTAGCGGAAGGCGATCTCGTGCTGGCCCAGGTTGCACTCGCCCTTCGCGGACTCGACGTAGAGCCCGGCGCCCTCCATGTCCCGCCTGATCCGCCTGAGCAGGGGCTCGATGCGGGCGGTCCCCAGCAGCGAGTAGTCGACGTTGTAGAGGTTGGCGGGCGACATGTCGCGGTAGCCGCGCTGCCACGCCTGCTCGTAGGTGTCGTCGTAGACGCAGAACTCCAACTCGGTGCCGACGTACGCGGCCAGCCCGCGCTCCGCGAGGCGGGCCAGCTGCCTGCGCAGGATCTGGCGCGGCGAGGGCGGCACGTCGCCGCCGTCCTCCCACGTCAGGTCGGCCATCAGCAGGGCGGTGCCCTCCTGCCACGGCACCCGGCGCAACGTCGTCAGGTCGGGTCTCATCACGAAGTCGCCGTATCCGCGCTCCCAGGACGACATCGCGTAGCCGGAGACGGTGTTCATGTCCACGTCGACCGCGAGCAGGTAGTTGCACCCCTCGGAGCCGTGGTGCAGCACCTCGTCGAGGAAATAGCGTGCGGACAGCCTCTTGCCCTGCAACCTGCCCTGCATGTCGGCGATCGCGAGCAGCACGGTGTCGATCCGCCCGGACGCCACCTCGTCGCGCAGCTCGCTGACGGAAAGGTATCCGGTGCTCGCTCCCTCGCTCACGCTACGCCGCTCCGATCTGCGCTGACACGCGTCCCCGTTGATTGGGCTAGTCTTAGACCATTGATGTGTATGGCGGGATCCCTTGTCAAGACCTGAGGACACGTTGGACGAGTCGGCGCGTTTGATGACGGTGCTGCGCCCGGTCCGGGCCGGCAACGCCTTCGAGGAGACCGTGGAACGCCTGCTCCAGGCCATCAAGCTCGGCCTGGTCGCGCCGGGCGACAAGCTTCCCCCCGAGCGCGAGCTGGCCGTCAGGCTCGGCATCAGCAGGGTGACGCTGCGCGAGGCCATCCGGGCGCTGTCCGACGCGGGCTACCTCGACGTGCGCAGAGGCCGGTACGGCGGCGCGTTCGTCACGTACGCGCCGCCCCAGCCGGACGCCGGCCACCTGCGCGAGGCCGTCGAGGAGATGGGCATGGCCGACCTGTCGGACGCCCTCACCTTCCGCCTGGCGGTCGAGTGCGGGGCGGCCCAGGTGCTGGCGATGTCCCGGCCGGCGGAGGAGCAGCGGGCGCTGCTCGTACGCCGGCTCGCCGACGTGAACGAGGCCGGCCTCGACGACTACCGCCGGCTCGACACCGCCTTCCACCTGTCGATCGCCGAGCTGACGGGCTCACCCCTGCTCGCCACGACCTGCGCGGACGCGCGCTCGCGGGTCAGCGACCTGCTCAACGCCATCCCCATGCTCCAGGTCAACCTCGACCACGCCGCCGTGCAGCACCAGGCCATCGTCGACGCCATCCTGGCGGGCGACCCCGACGCGGCCCGGCAGGCGGTGGCCGAGCACCTGGAGGGCACGGCGGCCCTTCTGCGCGCGTTTCTGGCCTGAGAGTCGCCGCCGGTTGCGCGCCATCAGGGCCCATGGGCTCGTAGCATCAGTTGCAGCATCATGGGGAACTGGTTTCAGCACACCATCGTCGCCACGGGACGGCTGCCGCTGTTCTGTTACTTCGTGGCGCTCATCGTCGCCTTCATCGCCACGCGCATCAACGTCCGCCTGATCAGGGCGAAGATCGGCTGGTTCCGCAACGTGAGCGTGGGCGAGATGCACATCCACCACGTCGTGTTCGGCGTCGTGCTGATGATGGCCGGCGGGGTCGCCGGCCTCATCGTCCCGCCCGCGTCGCAGGTGGGCACGGCGGCCGCGGCGTGCGTGTTCGGCATCGGATCGGCGCTGGTGCTGGACGAGTTCGCACTGATCCTGCACCTGCACGACGTCTACTGGGAGGAGGAGGGGCGCACCTCGGTGGACGCCGTCTTCATCGCGGTCGCCGTCACCGGCCTGCTCCTCATGGGGTTGCGCCCGCTCACCTGGGACTACGGCACCCTGGTCAACCCCGCCGTGCTCATCATCGCCAACCTGGCCCTGGCCGTCGTCACCCTGCTCAAGGGCAAGATCTGGACCGGGATGGCGGGGCTGTTCATCCCGCCCATGCTGCTGGTGGGCGCGTTCCGCCTGGCGCGGCCCGGCTCGCCCTGGGCCCACTGGTTCTTCACCGGCAAGTCACCGCGCAAGATGGCCAAGGCGATCCACCGGGAGGAACGCTGGCGGCGGCCGGTGATCAAGGCCAAGATCGCCTTCCAGGAGTTCCTCTCAGGGCGGCACGATCTGCCGTCCACGCGGCGCGGGCGGTTGAGGCCGTAGAACGCCCGCGAGGTCGCGAAAATCCGATGTCCCACCCCGGTCGTCTCCTCCTCGCGGCGAAGCTGTCAACTGAAGTTGACATACTAAGGTCGTCAATTTAAGTTGACGCTGGCGGATCGGTGCCGATCGAAGGCTCCCGTTCGTTGGAGCAAAGTCGAGAAATGTCGTGAAGGGGGTTGCGGTGATCAAGGAGTTGCTCGCCTACGTACGCCCGCACAGGAAGGTCCTGTTCCTGGGCGGCCTGCTGGGCCTGATCGGCTCGGTGGCGGGTCTGGCGATGCCGTTGCTGGCCAAGTACGTCGTCGACGCGTTCGGCCAGAACACGTCGATGGCCGGGCCGCTGTTAGGGCTCACCGCCGCGGTGCTGGTGGGCGCGGTCGTGTCGGCCGGTGGCAGTTACCTGATGGAGCGCACGGGCGAGGGCATCGTGCTCGGCGCCAGGCGCGGGCTCGTGGACCGGATGTTGCGCCTCAAGGTCGCCGACGTCGACCGGCTCAAGCCCGGTGACCTGATGTCGCGGGTGACCAGCGACACGACGCTGCTGCGCGCCGTGCTGACCAACGGCATCGTCGAGTCGGTGAGCGCGGCGTTCATGCTGGTCGGGGCCATCGTCATGATGGCGGCCATGGACGGCGTGCTGCTGCTGATCACGCTGCTCGTGGTGGTGGTGATCGGCGGGCTGGTCGCGTTGATCATGCCGAGGATCCAGCGGGCCCAGACGCACGCCCAGGAGGCCGTGGGCGAGATGGGGGCCGTGCTGGACCGGGCGCTGCAGGCGTACAGGACGGTGAAGGCGAGCGGCGCGGAGGAGCGGGAGATCGCCGAGGTGGGCGAGGCGGCGGTGCGCGCCCGTGACAGGGGCCTGCAGGTCGCCGGGTGGACGTCGCTCGCGGGCGTGGCGACGTGGATGGCGGTGCAGATCGCGTTCCTGTGCGTGCTGGGCGTCGGCGGGTCGAGGGTGGCCTCCGGCACGCTCGAGGTGTCGTCGCTGATCGCGTTCCTGCTCTACCTGTTCTACCTCGTGCCGCCGATCGGGCAGCTGGTCCAGGGCGGTGTGCAGCTCCAGCAGGGGCTGGCCGCGCTCAAGCGGATCAAGGAGATCGAGGAGCTGCCGGCGGAACCGGCCGAGCCGGTCCGCGTCGCCCAGGGCAGCGTGGAGCCGGTCGGGGTGACGTTCGAGGACGTGGTGTTCCGGTACGGCGACGACCGGCCGATCGTGCACGACGGGGTCACCTTCGAGGTGCCGCCCGGCGGCCTGACCGCGCTGGTGGGGCCGTCGGGGGCGGGGAAGTCGACGGTGTTCGCCCTGCTCGAACGCTTCTACGACCACCAGGGCGGCACGATCAGGATCGGCGGCCGCGACATCCGCGACTGGCCGCTGGGCGAGCTGCGGGGCGCACTGGGCTACGTCGAGCAGGACGCCCCCGTGCTGGCCGGCACGTTGCGGGAGAACCTGCTCTTCGCCGCCAGGGACGCCACGGACGAGGAACTGCGCCGCGCGATCGCCCGCACCCGGCTCGACGACCTGGTGGCCAGGCTGCCCGAAGGGCTGGAGACGGCGGTCGGGCACCGCGGGGTGCTGCTGTCCGGCGGCGAGCGGCAGCGCGTCGCCATCGCCAGGGCGCTGCTGCGCAAGCCCAGGCTGCTGCTGCTCGACGAGGCCACCTCGCAGCTCGACGCGGTCAACGAGCTGCGGCTGCGCGAGGTCATCGCCGAGGTGGCCGCGGAGACCACGGTGCTCGTCATCGCGCACCGCCTGTCCACCGTGACCAACGCCGACCGGATCGTGGTCATGGAGGGCGGAGGGGTGCGCGCGGTCGGCACGCACGACGAGCTGGTCGGCCTGGACGACCTCTATCGCGAGCTGGCGGCCACCCAGTTCCTGGTGAGCTAGCCGATGTAGTCTGCGGGTGACATTGATGAATGCTCTCATTCAGGAGGGTCACCATGAGCCGCAGCGTGCGCGCGCCGCGAGGCACGACGATCACCGCCAAGGGGTGGCCGCAGGAGGCGGCGCTCCGCATGCTCCAGAACAACCTGGACCCGGAGGTCGCCGAGCACCCCGAGCAGCTGGTCGTCTACGGCGGCTCGGGCCGCGCCGCACGTGACTGGCCGTCGTTCGACGCGCTGGTCAGGACGCTGACGACGCTCGAGGGCGACGAGACGCTGCTGGTGCAGTCGGGGCGCCCCGTGGGCGTGTTCCGCACCCACGAGTGGGCGCCCCGGGTGCTCATCGCCAACTCCAACCTGGTGCCCGACTGGGCGAACTGGGAGGAGTTCCGGCGGCTGGAGGCGGCCGGGCTCACCATGTACGGGCAGATGACCGCCGGCTCGTGGATCTACATCGGCACGCAGGGCATCCTGCAGGGCACGTACGAGACGTTCGCGGCGGTCGCCGACAGGCGCTTCGGCGGGTCGCTGGCCGGGACGATCACGCTGACGGCCGGGCTCGGCGGGATGGGCGGCGCCCAGCCGCTGGCCGTCACCATGAACGGCGGCGTGGTCATCTGCGTCGACTGCGACCCGCGCTCGGTCACCCGCCGCATCGAGCACCGCTACCTCGACGTGGCCGCGGAGTCGCTGGACGAGGCGCTGCGGCTGGCCTGCGAGGCGCGCGACGCCCGCAGGCCGCTGTCGATCGGGGTGGTGGCCAACGCCGCGGAGGCGGTGCCCGACCTGCTGGCGCGCGGCGCGGAGATCGACATCGTCACCGACCAGACCTCGGCCCACGACCCGCTGATGTACCTCCCGGAGGGGGTGGCCTTCGAGGACATGGCGGCCGAGCGCGACAAGGACCCGGCCGGGTTCACCGAGCGGGCGCGGGCCTCGATGGCCCGGCACGTGAGCGCCATGGTGGGCTTCAAGGACGCCGGCGCGGAGGTGTTCGACTACGGCAACTCCATCCGCGGCGAGGCCCGGCTGGCCGGTTACGAGCGGGCGTTCGACTTCCCCGGGTTCGTGCCGGCGTACATCAGGCCGCTGTTCTGCGCGGGCAAGGGCCCGTTCCGGTGGGCGGCGCTGAGCGGCGACCCGGCGGACATCGCCGCCACCGACCGGGCGATCCTGGAACTCTTCCCGGAGAACGAGGCGCTCGCCAGGTGGATCAAAAAGGCCGGCGAGCAGGTGCACTTCCAGGGCCTGCCCGCGCGCATCTGCTGGCTGGGCTACGGCGAGCGCAACCTGGCGGGCGAGCGGTTCAACGACATGGTGGCGTCCGGCGAGCTCAAGGCGCCCGTCGTGATCGGGCGCGACCACCTCGACAGCGGGTCGGTGGCCTCCCCCTACCGCGAGACGGAGTCCATGGCCGACGGGTCCGACGCGATCGCGGACTGGCCGCTGCTCAACGCCATGCTCAACACCGCCTCGGGGGCCGCCTGGGTGTCCATCCACCACGGCGGCGGGGTCGGCATCGGGCGCTCCATCCACGCCGGCCAGGTCACGGTGGCCGACGGCACCGCGCTGGCGGCGGAGAAGCTCGACCGCGTGCTGACCAACGACCCGGGCACCGGGGTCATGCGGCACGTGGACGCGGGTTACGAGGAGGCCGCGCGGGTGGCCGCCGACCGCGGTGTCCGCGTCCCGATGCGGGAGTCCTGAGCCCTCCGTGACCAGGGTGAGGGATGAGAACGCGGGGCGGGCGGCGTTGGAGGTGACGTGGCGGACGGATATCACGGTGGGCTGAGCGTGCTGCTGGACGGCCGGCGGTTGTCGCCCGTGCAGCGCAGGATCGCCCACTATCTCAGTGAGCACCTCGACGAGGCGATCTTCCTGTCCAGCGTCGAGCTGGCCGAGCGGGCCGGGGTGAGCCAGCCCTCGGTGACGAGGTTCGCCATGGTGCTGGGGTTCGCCGGATATCCCGAACTGCGGCAGGCGCTGCGGCCGCTCGTGCTGGGCGGCGGGCCGCAGGCGCCGCAGGAGAGCCTGCTGCGCGGCGCCGTCGACGCCGAGATCCGCAACCTCGCGCTCGTCAGGGAGCGGCTGCCGGCCTTCCCCCTCAAGGAGCTGGGGGAGCAGCTGGCCGCCACCGAGCCGCTGCCCGTGGTGGGACTGCGGGTCTCCTGCGGGCTGGCCACCACCTTCGCCTACTACGCCCGCCGCATCCACCCCGACGTGCGGCTGCTCACGCACGGCGGGTCTGAGCTGGCCGACGGGCTGCACGCGGCCCGCCGGGCGGGAGCCGAGTGGGTGGTGGCCGTGGTGCTGCCGAGATATCCGGTCGAAGTCGTGCAGGCGCTGGAGTACGCGGGCAAGCTCGGGCTCCGGGTCGCCGCCATCACCGACAGACCAGACTTCCCCGCGGAGATCGTGCTGGACGCCCCCGTCGGCGACCGCCTCGTGTTCGACTCCCACGCGGCGCCGCTCGCCCTGGCCATGGCCCTGGTGGAGGCCATGGCCGACGCGGCGCCGCTGCGCACCCGGGCGCGCCTGGAGGAGTACGAACGGATGACCGACGAGACCGGCACGTTCCTAACCGGCGATCCTGCGTAGCGAGCGCATCGACCAGATCGTCGTGAGCACCGCCAGCACGATGAACAGCCCGAACGCCACCGGGATCGACGGGTCGGACAGCCGCCCGGCGAACAACGCCCGCCCGGCCTCGACCGCGTGATAGAGCGGGTTGATCGGGGCCAGCGCCTTCATCCAGTCGGGCGCGAACGAGATCGGCACGAACAACCCGGCCAGCAGCATGATCGGCAACATGAACAGGTTGAGTGTCTGCGACATGCCGTTCTCGTCGCGCACGGTCAGCGCCAGCCCCTGCGACAATCCCGAGGCGAACAACCCGGTGGCCGCCATGAGCAGCAGCACCAGCACCAGCTCGACGACCCCGATGCGCACGCCCATCGCGGTCGCCACGACCAGCACGAGGATCGCCTGGCACACCAGCACGACCATGTCCTTGGCCACCCGCCCGAGCACGATGGCCGGCCGCCACGCGGGGCTGACGGCGTAGCGCTCGAGCGAGCCGTTGCGCAGCTCGGCGATCAGGCCGAACCCGGAGAACAACGAACCGAACACCGCGATCATCATCATCGACGCCGGGGTGAACATGCGCAGCGCGTCGACGGTGGTGCCGCCCGGCGTCATGGTCTTCAGCAGCGGCGCGAACATCAGCAGATAGAGCACCGGCTGCATGATGCCGAACAGCGGCCATACGGGATTGCTGAACGACTTCTTCAACTCGTAGCCGGTGAACAGGACGGTGTGGCGGATCATGAGTCGGCTCCAGCGTCACGAAGGGTGCGGCCGGTCTTGGCCAGGAAGACGTCGTCGAGGGTGGACCTGTCGAGCGCGATCGAGCTCAGCCCGACCCCCTGCTCCTCCAGCGCCCGCAGCAGCGCGGGCAGCGTGTGCTCGCCGTCGTCGACGTAGACGCGCAGCACGTCCTCGTCGACGCGGGTCTCGCGGGCCAGCGGCCCGAGCGTCTCGGCGGCCCTGCCGAGGTCGTCCGCCCTGAGCGTGATCACGTCGCCGGACACCTGCCGCTTGAGGTCGCCGGGGGTGCCCTCGGCCACGACCTCGCCGTGGTCGACGATCATCAGCCGGTCGCACAGGGCGTCGGCCTCGTCGAGGTAGTGGGTGCTGAGCAGCACGCTCGTGCCCGCCTCGCGCAACTGCCTGATGCGCTCCCACAGGTTGGCGCGGTTCTGCGGGTCGAGGCCGGTGGTGGGCTCGTCGAGGAAGAGCAGCGGCGGGCTGTGCACCAGCCCGATCGCGATGGCCACGCGCCGCTTCTGGCCGCCGGAGAGCGTACGGCCAGGGCGGTCGGCCATCTCGGTCAGGTCGAAGCGATCCAGTACCTCGGCCGTGGCCCGCTTCGGATCGGCCACGTCGTGGATCCTGGCGGCCATCATGATCTGGGCCCTGGCGCTCGTGGTGTCCTCCACCCCGCCGGCCTGGCTCACGTAGCCGAGGTTGCGGCGGACGGCGGCGGGCTCCTTGAGCAGATCGTGGCCGGCGATGACGGCCGTGCCCGCGTCGGGGGCGATCAACGTGGAGAGCATGCGGATCGTGGTGGTCTTTCCGGCGCCGTTGGGGCCGAGCACGCCGAAGATCTCGCCCTTCTTCACCTCCAAGCCGACACCGCGTACGGCCTCGACGGTCTGTGTGCCTTTCCTGCTCCTGGTGGTGAACGTCTTGCGCAGGCCGTCTGCCTGAATGATCATGGGGGGTTCCCGCTCCTTCCAGGGCAACTCGTCCGCCTCGACCCGCCCGATCGCCTGCCGGCCCCGGTCAGGGCCGGGTTCGCGACATGGTTGTGGCCGGACGGAGTTTCTCGCCCGCGTGCCGGGGGCGCCGTGGCGCTTTCCCGGGCACCGGAAACGTTTCGATCGAGAGCTGACGCATCTTGCCATACAAGGCGCCCAGAATCTCCCCTTTTTCGCGGCGAAACCATGGCTGCGGGCGGGCCGACGGTCCGGCGCGCCCCGGTCAATAAGCTGAGCTCATGAGTGAACGACCGACGGCGCTGGTCACCGGCGCCTCCCGGGGCGTCGGCGCGGCCGTCGCCAGGGCCCTGGCCCCGACGCACGACGTCCTGCTCGGCGGCCGTGACAAGGCCGCGCTCGCCGCGATGGCGGCCGAGCTGCCCGGCGCGCGGCCGTGGCCGGCGGAGCTGACGCGGGTCACGCAGGCCGACGTCGAGCACGTCGAGAGGCTCGACGTGCTCGTGCACTGCGCCGGGATCAGCGAGCTGGGCCGGATCGCCGACCAGCCCGCCGACGTGTGGCGCAGGACCATGGACGTCAACGTCGTCGCCGTCGCCGAGCTGACCAGGCTGCTCCTGCCCGCGCTCAGGCGGGCCGGCGGCCACGTCGTCTGCGTCAACTCGGGCGCGGGCCAGCGGGTGAACCCCAGCTGGGGCTCCTACTCCGCCAGCAAGTTCGCGTTGAAGGCCCTCGCCGACGCGCTGCGCCTGGAGGAGCCCGAGTTGCGGGTCACCACGGTCTACCCCGGCCGTACGGCCACCGACATGCAGCGCGGCGTGCGCGAGTTCGAGGGCGGGGACTTCGAGCCGGAGCGTTACCTCACCCCGGAGAGCGTGGCGCGGGCGGTGCTGGCCGCCGTCACCGCGGGTTCCGATGCCCACCTCACCGAGCTGACCATCCGGCCCCGGGGTTGAATGGGTCCATTCACTAGAGTGGGGGCATGCTTGAACCACTCGCGCACGTAGGACGAGATCCGGCGACCGGCGGCTACATCAGAGACGCCTGGTCGCCCGCTGACCTGGAGCTGCGCGAATGGTTCGCGGGCGAGGCCGCGCGCAGGGGGCTCGACCTGCGCGAAGACCGCAACGGCAACCTGTGGGGATGGTGGGGCGACCCCTCGCCGCGGCGGCCCGGCGTGGTCACGGGCAGCCATCTCGACTCGGTGCGCCAGGGCGGCGCGTACGACGGGCCGCTGGGCGTCGTCTCGGCCTTCGCCGCGCTCGACCTGCTGAAGGCGCGCGGCGTCACCCCCGCCGTGCCCGTCGGGGTCGCCTGCTTCACCGACGAGGAGGGCGCCAGGTTCGGCGTCCCCTGCATGGGGTCGCGGCTGCTCACCGGCCTCCTTGAGCCCGATCGGGCGCTCGGGCTCAAGGACGACGACGGCGACACGCTGGCCGACGTCATGACCAGGGCGGGGCGCACCCCCCGCACGATCGGGCGTGACGACGAGACGCTGGCCATGATCGGCACGTTCGTCGAGCTCCACGTCGAGCAGGGCCGCGGCCTCGTGACGGAGGGCCGCCCCGTGGGGGTGGCCGACGCGATCTGGCCGCACGGGCGGTGGCGGTTCGACTTCCGCGGCCGGGCCGACCACGCGGGCACCACCCGGCTGGCCGACCGCGACGACCCGATGGTGCCGTTCGCCCGCATGGTGCTGGCCGCGCGCGAGCTGGCGGCGCGGCACGGCGTGGTGGCCACGGTGGGCAAGGTCCGCGTCTCGCCCGGCAACGCCAACGCGATCCCCGGCCTGGTCTCGGCCTGGCTCGACGCGCGCGGCGCCGACGAGGCGGCCGTACGCGCCCTCGTCGCGGACCTGACGGCCGAGGCGCCGGCGGACGTGCGGGAGGAGTCGTGGACGCCGGTCGTCGACTTCGACGTGGCACTCAGGGACCGGCTGGCCAGGGTGGCAGGAGGCGACACGCCCACGCCGATCCTGGCGACAGGAGCCGGGCACGACGCGGGAATCCTGGCGACGGCGGGCGTCCCGAGCGCCATGGTGTTCGTCAGGAACCCCACCGGCGTGTCCCACTCGCCCGATGAGCACGCCGAACGGGCAGACTGCGAGGCGGGAGTCGTGGCACTCGCGAACGTGCTGGAGGATCTGTGTCGCTGACCGAGACGAAGTCGAGCTCCTGATGGGGAAGCGGAACGCTGTGCCTTTCGGAGGGGCCGCGGGTGGCGAAGCCTTCCGCGTGTACTGGTGCGAGCAGGCGTGGCTGCCCGAGGGCGTCACCGACGGCGTGCTCATCGAGATCGAGGGCGCCAGGATCGCGCACATCGGCCAGGGCCCGCCGGGCTCCGCCGAGCGGCTGGCGGGGCTCACCATTCCCGGCCTGGCCAACGCCCACTCCCACGCCTTCCACCGCGCGTTGCGCGGCAGCGCCCAGGAGGGCAAGGGCGACTTCTGGACCTGGCGCGAGCGGATGTACGCCGTGGCCGCCAAGCTCGACCCCGACTCCTATCTCCGCCTGGCCAGGGCCGTCTACGCCGAGATGGCTCTGGCCGGGGTGACGTGCGTGGGCGAGTTCCACTACCTGCACCACGCCGCGGACGGCAGTCCCTACGACGATCCCAACGCGATGGGCCACGCCCTCATCCAGGCCGCCCGCGACGCCGGTCTGCGCATCGCGCTGCTCGACACCTGCTACCTGTCCGGAGGCATCGGCGTGCCCCTGGCCGGCACGCAGCTGCGCTTCACCGACGGCGACGCCGAAGGTTGGGACACCAGGGCGGAGGAGCTGGCGGCGGCGTACGAAGGGCAGCCCGACGTGGAGATCGGCGCGGCCGTCCACTCGGTGCGGGCGGTGCCGCCCGAGCAGATGCCGGTTGTGGCCGAGTTCTCCCACCGCAACGCGGCGCCCCTGCACGTGCACGTCTCGGAACAGCAGGCGGAGAACACCGCGTGCATCGAGACGTACGCGGCCACGCCCGTCCAGGTGCTGCACGAGCGGGGGGTGCTGGGGCCCCGCTCGACCGCCGTGCACGCCACCCACCTGACCGACGTGGACATCGAGCTGCTCGGCCAGTCGGGCTCCTACGTCTGCATGTGCCCCACCACCGAACGCGACCTCGCCGACGGCGTCGGCCCGGCCAGGGCGGCTGCCGACCGCGGGGCGTCCATCACGCTCGGCTCCGACAGCCACGCCGTGGTCGACCTGTTCGAGGAGGCCAGGGCGGTCGAGCTGGACGAGCGGCTGGCCAGCCACCAGCGTGGCCACTGGCGCGCCGACGAGCTCCTCGCCGCCGCCACCGTCACGGGCCACACCTCGCTCGGCTTCCCCGGCGCGGGGCTGCTCGTGCCGGGCGCGTGGGCCGACCTGGTGTCCGTACGGCTCGACTCCGTGCGCACGGCGGGCGCGCGCGGGCTGGAGGCCGTGGTGTACGCGGCCACGGCGGCCGACGTGCACGCGGTCGTCTCCGGCGGCCGGCGCGTGGTCACCGACGGGCGCCACCGGCTCGGCGACGTCGGCTCCATGCTCGCCGAGGCGATCGGCGCCCTGCGATGACCGCCCGGACCGGACCCCGGTGACGCCCTCAGAGAGCCGCCCTGCGGTGATTGCGTAGATCGGCGCCTTCGCGAAGACCGACCACTCAGGAGGAACCCATGACGGGCACGACGCTGATCGACGGGATCGGGCTCCTGTACACCGGCGACCCGGAACGCGAGGAGATCCCCGACGCGGCACTCGTCATCGACGACGGCCAGGTCGCCTGGACCGGGCCCGCGAGCCGGGCGCCCGACGCCGACGAGCGCGTGGACGCCGGAGGCAGGGCCGTCATCCCCGGCTTCGTCGACAGCCACGCCCACCTGGTCTTCGCCGGCGACAGGACCGCCGAGTTCCAGGCCCGCATGTCCGGCGAGCCCTACACCGGAGGCGGCATCAGGACCACGGTCGCCGCCACCCGCGGGGCCGGCGACGCCGAGCTGGCCACCCGCGCCTTCGGCCTGGTGAACGAGATGCTCGCCCAGGGCACGACCACCGTGGAGATCAAGAGCGGCTACGGCCTGTCCGTCGAGGACGAGCGCCGCTGCCTGGAGATCGCCACCGTGCTGACCGACGAGACCACCTTCCTCGGCGCCCACGTGGTGCCCTCCGGCGTGGACGCCGACGCGTACGTGCGGCTCGTCGCCGGGGAGATGCTCGAAGCGTGCGCCCCCTACGCGAAGTGGGTGGACGTGTTCTGCGAGCGCGGGGCGTTCGACGGTGACCAGACGCGGGAGATCCTGACGGCGGGCGTGAAGGCGGGGCTCGGGGCGCGGGTGCACGCCAACCAGCTGACCGAGGGGCCGGGCGTGCGGATCGCCTGCGAGATCGGCGCCGCCTCCGCCGACCACTGCACCCACCTCACGCCGGCCGACGTGGACGCGCTGGCCTCCTCCGGCACCGTGGCGACGCTGTTGCCGGGGGCGGAGTTCTCCACGCGGTCGCCGTACCCGGACGCGCGGCGGCTGCTCGACGCGGGAGCGACGGTGGCGCTGGCGACCGACTGCAACCCGGGGTCGTCGTTCACGTCGTCGATGGCGTTCTGCGTGGCGCTGGCCGTGCGCGAGATGCGGATGACGCCGCTGGAGGCGATCAGGGCGGCGACGTACGGCGGGGCACGCGCGCTCCGGCGTACGGACGTAGGCTGGTTGCGGCGCGGAGCCCGCGCGGACCTCGTCATCCTCGATGCCCCCTCTTATGTGCACCTCGCTTACCGACCTGGCGTTCCCCTTGTCCACCAGGTGTTTCACGGCGGCCTCCTCCTTGAGGAGGACATCCAGAACCCTCCCTCCGGCGTAGTGCTTTAGGGAATCTTTGCCTGTGGCCGGACGTTGGCCCGGTAGGGAACGCAGCTGCGGGAACGAGGTGCCTGGGGATGGCAAGGCCTACGGGGAGTCGCACGCAAGAGCAGCATGTCGCCGACCGCGACCTGCTGGGGACCTATCTGGCCGAGATCGGCCGGGTCCCGCTGCTCACGGCGGAGGAAGAGGTGGAGCTCGCCAAGCGGATAGAGGCGGGGCTCTTCGCCGAGCAGCTGCTCGACAGCGGGGGCTCGGAGCCGCGCATCGGGGACGCGGCGGACGAGGAGCTGGAGCGCCTGGCCATTTCCGGCCAGCGGGCGAAAGACGAGTTCATCCAGGCCAACCTGCGCCTGGTGGTGGCGGTGGCCAGGAAATACTCCGGCCGGGGGATGCCGCTCATCGATCTGGTGCAGGAAGGAAACCTCGGCCTGGTCCGCGCCGTGGAGAAGTTCGACTACCGGCGTGGTTACAAGTTCTCCACCTACGCGACGTGGTGGATCAGGCAGTCGGTGGGCCGGGCCATCCACGAGCAGGCGCGGCCGGTGCGGCTGCCCACGCACGCGGGCGAGCAGATGACCCGGTTGATGCGCGTGCGGCGCGACATCCTGGCGGAGTTCGACGCCGAGCCGACCGACGACGACCTCGCCGAGATCCTCGACCTGCCGATCGAGCGGGTGCGGGAGCTGCGGCGGTGGGCGTCAGATCCGGTCTCGCTCCAGCTCGGGGTGGGCGACGAGGACGAGACCGAGCTCGGCGACATGATCGCCGACGAGACGTGGGCGGATCCCGAGCAGCAGGCCATCGACATCCTGGAGCGGGAGCGGCTGAACGAGTGGCTGACCGGGCTCGAGGGCGTCACCAGCGAGATGTTGCGCTGGCGCTACGGCCTGCTCGACGGGCGCGAGCACACGCTCACGGAGGTCGGTGAGCGTTACGGCATCGGCCGCGACCGCGCCCGCCGCATCGAGCGCGACGCGCTGGCCCGCCTCCGCAAGATGGCCACCGCCGCCGCCTGATCACGACCCCGGTCGTCGGCGAGTCCAGCGGGCCGGAGGCACGCAGTGCGGCGCCCGGCCCGAGGGGGTTCCCCAAAGGCTTCTCCGACACCACGGCGCGCCAGGCGGCGTGCGGCGAGGACCCGGACGGCGCCATGCCCGTACGGCCATGGCGCCCAGGACTTTCGGTCTGGTGCCAGGATGGGATGTCCGAGGTCAGGGCGGATCACGTAAGGGGGGCGAGGTGTTTGTCCAGGTCGTCGAGGATCTTGCCGGCGGCCGTGACGCCGATGCCGGTCATCCAGATCTCGTCGTCCACGTTGTGGGCGTTGCCCGAGGTGACGGCTTCGAGGTTCTTCCACAGGGGTCCGGCGGTGACCGTGGCCTGTGACTTGGCGGCGGCCTCGCCGTACGCGCTGTAGAAGATCGCGTCGCCGTCGGCCTTGGCGATGTTCTCCTGGCTGAGCTTGCCGAAGCGCTTGTCGTCCTGGCCGGCCAACTGCTGCGCTTCGGGCCGCGGGATGGCCGCGTCGCCCAGCACGATGCCGCTGAACGACTCGGGCCCGTACATCCGGATCTCGGTGGGCATGAAGCGCACGATGCTCACCTCCAGCTTCGAGAACTTCGCCCCCACCTGTTCGGCCCGTGCCTCGTAGTCCGACAGCAGCCGCGTGGCCTGTTCCTTCTTGCCCAGTGCCTCGGCGTCGAGCAGGAAGTTCTCCTTCCAGGTGATGCCGACGCGCTCGGTGAAGACGGTGGGCGCGATCTTGCTGAGCTTGTCGTAGAAGGGGGCCTGCCGGAACTTGGAGCCGAGGATGAGGTCTGGTCGCAGCGCCATGATGGCCTCGATGTTCAGCTCCTGGAGGGTGCCCACCGCCTTGGTGGACTTGAGCGCGGGGCCGAGGTATTCGGGCCAGGTCTGGTTCTGGGAGGCCTGCGCGGCGCCGACGGGCGTGAGGCCGAGCGAGATCATGGTGTCGAGCTTGTCGGTGTCGAGCACCACCACCCGTTTGGGGGTCATGGGCACTTCGGTCTCGCCCATGGCGTGTTCGACGGTCCGGGTGGGACCGGTCTCCTGCGAGGAGGTGGAACTACCGCAGGCGACGAGGGCGAAGGAGAGCGCGGCGGCGAGGGCCAGGCGGAGACGCATCGGCATTCCTTGATCGTTAGGTTAGGCAAGCCTAAGTATCCCATGCCCTGATAGTGCGGTGCGGAAATCGTGCCTGTGAGAAGACCGAAACGTACGCGAAACACCCGTGCGGCGAGATTCACGAATGTGAAACACACCTGGTCGAGCCACGAAACCCCGGCCGAACACGCTGTGGCCACACGTCACATGTAAGGAGGGTCGCGTCGTGAAGATCGATAGCGGCACGACTGCCTGGATGCTCACAGCCGCCGCACTGGTGCTGTTGATGACTCCGGGCCTCGCGTTCTTCTACGGGGGCATGACCAGGGCCAAGAGTGTCCTGAACATGATGATGATGTCGTTCGGCGCCATCGTCACCGTCACCATCACCTGGATGCTCTTCGGGCACTCGCTGGCCTTCACCGACAACCCCAGCTCGGCCCTCAACACCTTCGTCGGCGGCTTCGACGCCCTGGGCCTGCAGAGCCTGGTCGACACCGCCACCGCGGACGACGGCACCGGCATGCCGAGCCTCGTCTTCTCCATGTTCCAGATGACCTTCGCCATCATCACCGTCGCGCTGATCAGCGGCGCGATCGCGGACCGGGCGAAGTTCGGGGCGTGGATGCTCTTCACCGTCATCTGGGCCACGGTCGTCTACTTCCCGGTCGCGCACTGGGTGTGGGGCACCGGCTGGCTCAACACCATGGGCATCGAGGACTTCGCCGGCGGCACCGTCGTGCACATCAACGCCGGAGCCGCGGCGCTCGCGCTCGCTCTCGTGCTCGGCAAGCGGCAGGGCTGGCGCAAGGAGCCGATGCGGCCGCACAACCTGACGCTGGTGCTGCTCGGCGCCGCCCTGCTGTGGTTCGGCTGGTTCGGCTTCAACGCCGGCTCGGAGCTCGCGGTCGACGGCACGGCGGGCCTGGCCTTCCTGAACACGCAGGTCGCCACCGCGGTCGCCGTGGGCGCCTGGCTCGTCGTGGAGAAGCTGCGCGACGGGCACGCCACCAGCCTGGGCGCCGCCTCCGGCGCGGTCGCCGGTCTGGTCGCCATCACCCCTGCCTGCGGTTTCGTCGACCCGTGGGCGGCGATGGTCATCGGCCTGCTGGCCGGCGCGATCTGCGCCTACGCCGTGGGCCTGAAGTACAGGCTCGGCTTCGACGACTCCCTCGACGTGGTCGGCGTGCACCTCGTCGGCGGCGTGGTCGGCGCCGTCTCCCTGGGCTTCCTGGCCGCCTACCCCTTCCTGGAGCAGCAGAGCGAGGGCCTGTTCTACGGCGGCGGCCTCGGCCAGCTGGGCCTGCAGGTGCTCGGTCCCGTCGCGGTCGGCGGCTACTCCTTCATTCTCACCTGGGTCATCGGCAAGATCATCGACAGGACGATGGGCTTCCGCATCTCCACCGAGGACGAGGTCACCGGCGTCGACATCACCACCCACGCCGAGACCGGCTATGACCTCGGCACCGTTCACGCCTCCGGCGTGAGCTCGCCCAACGGCCCCGTCACGGCTCCCGCGACGAAGAAGGTGGACGCATGAGGCTCATCACGGCGATCATCAAGCCCTTCAAACTGGATGACGTCAAGGCCGCCCTCGAGCAGTTCGGCATCAAGGGCATGACGGTCAGCGAGGCGAGCGGCTACGGCCGGCAGCGCGGCCACACCGAGGTCTACCGCGGCGCCGAATACCAGGTCGACCTGGTGCCGAAGGTCAGGATCGAGGTCCTCGCCGAAGAGGACGACACCGAGGACGTGATCGACGTCATCGTCAAGGCCGCGCACACCGGCAAGATCGGCGACGGCAAGGTCTGGTCCGTGCCCGTGGACACCGTCATCCGCGTGCGCACGGGAGAGAGGGGCCCGGAGGCCCTGTGAGGAAACCCAGGCGACGCCCGGACGACGGGGTCCGGGCGGAGCTCGGCAAGGGGGCGCAGGAGTGAGGGGCGAGGCCCGTTCGTACGCCGCGGCGCGCAAGGAGCGGGCCGCGGACACCGACCGCTGGCTCAAGGATCTCTTCCGTACGGCCGGCGACGGCCGGCACGTTTCCCTGGTCGCCGTCGGGAGCCTGGGCAGGGGCGAGCTGGCCCCCGGCAGTGACCTCGACCTCGTCCTGCTGCACAACGGGCGGGCCGACGTCGCCAGGATCGCCGACCGGATCTGGTATCCGATCTGGGATTCGGCGGTCAACCTCGACCATTCGGTCCGCACGGTCGAGGAGGCGGTGACCGTCGCCCGCCAGGACCTGAAGGCCGTGCTCGGTCTCATCCAGGCCCGGCACGTGGCGGGCGATCCCGAGCTGACCCGCAAGGCCAGGGAGGCGGTGCTCGCCGAGTGGCGGGCCGATTCCCGGCGCCGGCTCGGCGAGTTGCGCGCCGCCGCCGACCAGCGGGCCCGCGCCAGCGGCGAGCTGGCCTTCCTCCTCGAACCCGATCTGAGGGACGGCCGCGGCGGGCTCCGCGACGTCCAGGCCATGCAGGCCGTGTCCGCCGCCTGGGTCGCCTCGGCGCCAGGCCCCCGGGCGCGGGAGGCGTACGAGCTCATCCTCGACGTGCGGCACGCGCTGCACGTCGTCACCGGCCGTGGCACCGACCGGCTGGTGTTGCAGGAGCAGGACGCGGTGGCCGGGCTGCTCGGCCTGCTCGACGCCGAGGCGCTGATGCGCAGGCTCGCCGAGGCGGGCCGCACCATCTCCCACGCGTTCGACGCCACCTGGCGCACCGTTGACAGGTTCCTGTCAGGCCCCGCTCCCCGGGGCCGCCGCCCGTTGGCGGACGGCGTGGTCGAGCACGGCGGTGAGGTGGTGCTCGCCCGGGGGATCGACCCGCGCAAGGACCCCGTCCTGGTGTTGCGGGCCGCCGCCGCGGCGGCCGACTCGGGGTTGCCGCTCGCCCCTGCCACGGTGTCCGTTCTGGCTGCTCAGTCGCCGCCGATGCCGGTGCCGTGGCCCGAGGAGGCGCGCGACGCGCTGGTGTCGGTCCTCGGCGCGGGCCGCGCCGCCGTGCCCGTGTGGGAGGAGCTCGACCAGGCGGGCATCCTTGTCAAGCTGCTTCCTGACTGGGAGCGCGTACGCCACCGTCCCCAGCGCAACCCGATCCACCGGTTCACGGTCGACCGGCACCTGATCGAGGCCGCCGCGAACGCCGCCAGCCACACCCGCGAGGTCTCCCGTCCCGATCTCCTGCTGATCGGGGCGCTGCTGCACGACATCGGCAAGGGGTGGCCCGGCGACCATTCGGTGACCGGCGAGGTCGTGGTCCGCGACATCGCCACCCGCATCGGCCTGCCCCCATCCGACGTGGAGACCCTCGCGACCGTCGTCCGCCACCACCTGCTGCTGCCGGAGACCGCCACCCGCAGGGACCTCGACGACCCGGTCACGATCGAGAAGGTCGCGGCCACGGTCGGCACGCGGGAGGTCCTCGACCTGCTGGCCGCGCTGGCGGTCGCCGACGGCAACGCGACCGGCCCGGCGGCGTGGAACGGCTGGAAGGCGGGGCTCGTCGCCGACCTCGTACGCCGCGTCAGGTCCGTGCTCGCCGGCTCGCCCCCGCCCAGGCCGCCCGTGCTCTCGGCCGAGCAGGCCGCGCTCGCCCGGCACGGCGGCGGCGCCGTGCGCGTCAACGGGGGAGCGGTCACGGTCGTCGCTCCCGACCGGGTGGGCCTGCTGTGGAGCGCCGCGGGCGTGCTCGCCGCGCACCGGCTCGTCGTACGCTCGGCCTCGGCCGCCTCCGCGGGGTCCACGGCCGTGATCGAGTTCTCCGTCATCCCCGAGTACGGCTCGCCGCCCGACCCCGCGACGCTGGAGGCCGATCTCCGTCTGGTCCTTGCTGGGCGTCTTGACATCGAGCAGCGGCTGGCCCGCCGTACACGCTCCATGAGGCCGCCTCGCGTGCCCGTCGCCCCACCCCGCGTGACGTTGGTGGACGACGCTTCCGCGACCGCCACCGTGGTGGAAGTCAGGGCCCATGACAGGCCGGGGCTGCTGTGGCGCATCGGGCGGGCGTTCGGCGAGTGCGGTCTTGACGTGAGGGCCGCCCGCGTGGAGACTCTCGGCGCGGAGGCGGTGGACGTCTTCTACGTAGTGGATCGCGCCGGTCGCTCCCTCGGCGGCGACGCGCAGAGGGCTCAAGTCCGTGATCACGTGCTTGCCGCACTGAGATAACCAACAGCACACGACTCGCGGACATCTTTGTAACAATGGTGTCCGAAATGCCTGGTAAGTCGGATGCTGCGGATACCTTGTGGACGGCTTGAGGGCCCGTTGACTGAGGGGACGATTGAGGGGTAGCGGAAGCAGTGACTACGGGGAACTCCGGCGGCGGCCCAGCCGCGCAGCGGGACCGCGGACGGCGGTCACTGCCTCGTTTTGGCTTGCGCAACTGGCGCGTGCGGTGGCGGCTCACCGCGCTCATCCTGGTGCCCACCATCGCCGGCGTCGTGCTCGGGGGAGCGCGCGTGGCCGAGTCGATCCAGAGCATCGGCGTCTACGACCGCACCGCCATCGGGGCCGAGCAGTCCGGGCGCATCCGCGACCTCGTGCAGGCGATCGGGCTGGAGCGTGACACCGCCGGATGGGCGGGCGCCGGCCGCGCCGTGCGCAAGCAGCTCGCCGCCCGGCTGGAGCAGCGCAAGGCCGCCGTCGACACGCTGGTCAAGGCCGTGCGGTCCGACCTCGACACGATGGACGCCTCCTACGGTCCCCGCATCGTCAAGGCCGCCGAGCAGGCGAGATACGACCTGAGCCGGCTGGCGCAGATCAGGGAAGAGGGCCAGACCGACCCCGTCCGCTACGACTTCCTCACCGACACCCTGCTCAGGCTGCACGACGAGCTGAGCCTGCTGTCCGACGACTCGCAGATCATCGGCCAGTTCCGCGCGCTGAGCGCGCTCGCGTCGGCCAAGGAGGAGATCTCCCGGCAGCGCGTCCAGCTGCTCGAGGCCTCCTACAACACCCAGCGGGTGGGCGCCGACGAGGTCGAGGCGTTCATCGCCTCCAACGCGCGCCAGCAGAGCGACATCGCCGCCGTCGGCGCGGAGGCCGGCCCCGATGTCGGGCTCGCCCTGTCCAGGCGGCTGACCGGCACCGAGGAGTACGTCAACGTCCAGCTCACCAAGGCACGCGCGATCACCCTGGTCAGCGGCCGGTCGCCGGGCGCGCGGATCACCGAGAACCTGATCTCCGCCACGGGCGACCGCGAGCAGTGGTTCAAGCAGAACACGACCACCATCGACGTGCTCCACGGCATCGAGGAGGACCTGGCGGGCAAGGTCGGCCTGCGCAGCCAGGAACTGCGCAGCGCCGAGATCCGCAACGCGGTCACCGCGGGAGTGCTCATCGTGGCGCTGCTACTGCTCGTCCTGCTCCTCACCGTGGCCATCGCCCGGTCCATGGTCGGCCCGCTGCGCCGGCTGCGCACCGAGGCCCTGGAGATCGCCGGCTTCCGGCTCCCCGACGTGGTCCGGCGGCTGCGCGTCAGCGGCGAAGGCTCCGTGGGCGAGGTACGCCCCATCGAGGTCGAGGGCAACGACGAGATCGGTGAGGTGGCCAGGGCCTTCGACCAGGTGCACCGGCAGGCCGTGCGGCTGGCGGGCGAGGAGGCCGAGCTGCGCAGCAACATCAGTTCGATGTTCGTCAACCTCTCGCGCCGGACCCAGACGCTGGTCGAGCGGCAGATCTCGCTGATCGACGGCCTGGAGAAGGGCGAGCAGGACGGCGGCCGGCTGGCCGACCTGTTCAAGCTCGACCACCTGGCCACCCGCATGCGCCGCAACTCCGAGAACCTGCTGGTCCTGGCCGGCCACGAGGCCACCCGCCGGCGCAGCCAGCCGGCCAAGCTGGTCGACGTCGTACGCGCCGCGCTGTCGGAGGTCGAGGGCTACGAGCGTGTCCAGGTCAAGGTGCACCGCGCCACCTCGGTGGTCGGCAGCGCCGCCAACGACCTGGTCCACCTGGTCGCCGAGCTGGTCGAGAACGCCATCCAGTTCTCTCCGAACAACTCCCAGGTCACGGTGACCAGCAGCCTCATCGAGGGCGGCGGCGCGCTGGTGTCGGTGACCGACACCGGCATCAGCATGACCGAGGAGGAGCTGGCCGAGGCCAACCGCCGCCTGGCCGAGCCCCCGGTCGTGGACGTGTCGGTCTCCCGGCGCATGGGCCTGTTCGTGGTCGGCCGGCTGGCGCTGCGCCACGGCATCAGGGTGCAGCTCAGGAAGGGCGAGGGCGCGGGGCTGATCGCCATGGTGCTGCTGCCGCCCGCGCTGATCGCCGACGGCGCGCAGCAGCCGCTGCCGCAGCGGCCGGCGTTCGGCGGGGGGACCATGCCAGGTCACGCGGCCGCCCCGGGGCAGGCGGGTGCGCCGGTGCCCGGTCAGGCGGGTCAGCCCGCCCCGAACGGGACATTCCGGTCGTTGGGCAGCTTCGACTCCTTCGACCCGGGCTCCTTCCATCCGGGCGCCAACGGCAGGGCCGCGGGAGCGCCCCGGCCCGGCCCCGGCACGTACGACAGCGCGCCGGAGGCTCCGAGGCCCGCGTTCGGGACGCACCCGTCCGACCCCGGCAGGGCGGGTGTCAACGGCTTCACCGCCGACACCGACGGCGGTTCCTACCGCAGGCAGCCGGCCTCGTTCGACTCGGGGACCTACCCGTCGTACCCGAGCAAGGGCTCTCCGCCATCCGGAAATGGCGCGTTCCAGACGCCGCCGCCGTCGTACTCCACGAACGACGTGCGCAGGCCGGACCCGGTCCCCTCGGTCGACGTGTCGCCGGTGGGGCAGGAGCAGGAAGAGTTCCTGCCGATCTTCGCGTCGGTGGAGTCGGCCTGGTTCCGCAGGCCGCCGGAGGAGCAGGCGGCGCAGGCGGAGGGCGGCGGCGATGCCACGCCGGGGCAGGCCGTACGCTCTGGGGAGGAAGCGTGGCGAACGGCCGCTGACGCCGGCTGGCAGGCGGCGGCCGCCGCGAGCGAGCCGAGTCTCGGCGGGATCACCGCCGCCGGGCTTCCGAAGCGCACACCCAAGGCGAATCTGGTCCCCGGCACGGCGGCCGGCCAGGCGGCACAGCAGCAACAGCCGTCGCGGCCGGCGCCCGCGCATCCGGTCTCCGCAGACCGGATGCGCAGCCGGATGGCCGGTTTCCAGCAAGGTGTGCGACGGGCCCGCCAGGAAGTACGTGGACAGGAGGAACAAGAGTGAGTAAGCGTCCCGCTGGGGAGGATGCGTGACAACCCTTAGCCATGAGGCACATCGCTTCGACTGGCTGATCACCGACTTCGTCCGCAACACGCCAGGTGTGGCGCACGCCGTCGTCGTCTCAGCCGACGGCCTGTGCCTGGCGGCGTCGGAGGGCTTCCCACCTGACAGGGCCGACCAACTCGCCGCGGTCTCCGCGGGCCTGCTGAGCCTGACGGTCGGCGCGTCCAGGGTCTTCGAGGGCGGGTCGGTGACGCAGACCGTCGTCGAGATGCAGCGTGGCCTGCTCCTGGTCATGGCGATCAGCGACGGTTCCGTGCTCACGGTGCTGGCCGCGCCCGACTGCGACATGGGGCTCGTGGCCTATCAGATGACGTTGCTGGTGGACAGGGCGGGACAGGCGCTCACGCCGGCCCTGCGAGCGGAGCTTCAGGCGGCCAGGACGCGGTGATGTGATGGAACGGATGGGAGAGGGTCGTGTACGGCGTTGACGGGACCGGGGACGACGAGCCCTTGTTCCGCCCTTACGCGGTGACCGGCGGACGATCCGAGCCCCGCTATCACCTCGCGATGGAGACGTTGATCTCGTCGATGTCGATCCCGGACGACGAGATGGCCCTGCTCACCCCCGAGCAGGAGGCCATCATGCAGCTGTGCAGGACGTTCCGGTCGGTCGCCGAGATCTCGGCCCTGCTCCGTGTCCCGCTGGGTGTCGCCAGGGTGCTCGTGGCGGACATGTCCGATGAAGGGCTTGTCCGCCTGCACCAGCCACACCTCAGCGAGGGACAGCCAGACCTCAACATGCTCGAAAGGGTGCTCAGTGGACTACGCAGGCTCTAGCCCCGGCCTCACGTCGACCAAGATCGTCGTCGCGGGTGGGTTCGGCGTCGGCAAGACGACGTTCGTGGGGGCGGTGTCCGAGATCCTTCCGCTCACGACGGAAGCGGTGATGACCGACGCGTCCGCGGGCATCGACGACCTCGGTCTGACGCCCCACAAGCAGACCACGACCGTGGCGATGGACTTCGGCCGCCTGTCGCTGGATCGTGACCTGATCCTCTACCTGTTCGGCACGCCCGGGCAGCACCGGTTCTGGTTCATGTGGGACGACCTGGTGCGCGGCGCGATCGGCGCGGTGGTGCTGCTCGACACGCGCCGCCTGGCCGACAGTTTCCCGGCCATCGACTACTTCGAAGAGGCCAAGCTGCCGTTCCTGATCGGCATCAACGGCTGGGAGGGCCAGTTCCCGCACTCCGACCAGGAGGTGAGGGAGGCGCTGGCGCTGGCGCCGCAGGTGCCGATCGTGCGCACCGACGCCCGCAACCGCGAGGCGGTCAAGTCGACCCTGATCTCGCTGGTCGAGCACGTCGTACGGCTGCGCTCCGCGCCCGTGCGCTAGTGCTCGTGGACACGCTGCCGGCCTACGGGCGGGCGTCGCCCGGCGCCTGCCTGCTGTCCACCAGCGCCTCGATGCCGTCGAGCACGCGCTGGAGGCCGAACTCGAAGGCGTGCTCGGGGTTGTAGGCGGCGTTGAGCTCCTCCCCCACCGCCTGCCCCACCCGGGTTGCCGTGGGATAGCGGTCGACGTCGGCGATCCTGCCGAGGAAGGGCGAGTGCGCGGCCCACCACTGCTCGTCGGTCATGCCCGTCCGGGTCTCGGCCTGCGCGGCCTCCACCGCGCCCCGGGCCGTGCCGTGCACGAACCCGGTGATCAGGGTGATCACCGAGTCCATCTCCACGTCCGTCAGCCCGATCCCGTCGATCGCGCGCAGCTCGTAGTCGTACTTCGCGGTGACGTTCGGGCCGAGCACCGGGCGGCTCGTCGCCACCTGCAGCAACCAGGGGTGGCGCAGGTAGAGTGCCCAGTTCGCCCTGGCGATCTGCTCCAGCCGGCCCCGCCAGCCGCCGGGCACGTCCTCCGGCCTGGCGGTCTCGCCGTAGACGGTGTCCAGCATGACGTCGAACAGCTCCGGCTTGCCGGGCACGTACGTGTAGAGCGACATCGTCCCGACGCCCAGCCGCTCGGCCACGCGGCGCATGGACAGCGCCTGCAGGCCCTCCGCGTCGGCCACCTCGATGGCGGCCCGCACGATGCGGTCGACGCTCAGCTCCGGCTTGCCCTTGCGGCTGGCCCGCTCGCCGGTGCGCCAGAGCAGCGCCAGGCTGCGCGCCGGGTCGCCCTTGCCCGAGTACTCGACGGTCACCGTCGTACGGTACACCGTACGGCAGTCATGTGTGATGTCGGGCGTGGTCGCGCACCTGCGCAACGACGATCCGGAGCCAGGAAGCGCGGGTCAGGCCGGTCGGGGGTGGCGGTAGAACTCCACGGGCTCCGGGGTCAGGGGGGTGTTGCCGAGGATGAGGTCGGCCGACTTCTCGGCGAGCATCATGACCGGGGCGTAGATGTTGCCGTTGGTGACGTACGGCATCGCTGAGGCGTCCACCACGCGCAGCCCGTCGAGGCCGTGGACGCGCATCGTCCCCGGGTCCACCACCGCCGTCTCGTCGGTGCCCATCTTGCAGGTGCAGGAGGGGTGGAGCGCGGTCTCGGCGTCCCTGGCCACCCAGTCGAGGATCTCCTGGTCGCTCTGCACGGCGGGGCCGGGGGAGAGCTCGCCGGCGTCGAGGTCGGCCCAGGCGGGCTGGGCCAGGATGGTCCTGGCGTGCCTGACGGCCTCCACCCACTCGCGGCGGTCCTGGTCGGTGGAGAGGTAGTTGAAGCGCAGGGCCGGCTTCTGGCGGGGGTCGGCCGACGTGATCCGCACCGAGCCCCTGGCGTCGGAGTACATCGGGCCGATGTGCACCTGGTAGCCGTGGCCGCCGGCCGGGGCGGAGCCGTCGTAGCGCACCGCGATCGGCAGGAAGTGGAACATCAGGTTCGGGTACGCCACGTCGTCGTTCGAGCGGATGAAGCCGCCGGCCTCGAAGTGGTTGGTGGCCCCTGGGCCGCTCCTGCGGAAGAGCCAGTCGGCGCCGATGAAGGGCCTGCGCCATCTGGCCAGCGACGGTTGTTGCGAGACCGGCTGCCTGCAGCCGTGCTGGACGTAGACCTCCAGGTGGTCCTGCAGGTTCTCGCCCACGCCGGGAAGGTCGTGCACCATCTTCACGCCCAGGGGCTCCAGCAGGTCACGCGGGCCGACGCCGGACACTTGCAGGAGCTGGGGGGTGTTGACGGCGCCGGCGCTCAGGATGACCTCGCCCGCCTCGACGCGCTCGCCGTCGCACCGCACGCCGACGGCCCTGGTGCCGTCGAAGAGCACGCGCTCCACGAACGCGCGGGTTCTGACCGTGAGGTTGCGCCGCCGGCGTACGGGGTGCAGGTAGGCGCGGGCCGCGCTGAGCCGGCGGCCGCGGTGGACGTTGCGGTCGAAGGCGGCGAAGCCCTCCTGGCGGTAGCCGTTCACGTCGTCGGTCAGCGGGTGCCCGGCCTGCTGCACGGCCTCGAAGAACGCCTCGAAGAGCGGGCCGCGGGCCGGGCCGCGTTCGAGCTTCAGCGGGCCGTCGCCGCCGCGGAAGTCCGTGCCGGGCTCGGCCAGGCAGGTCTCCATACGCTTGAAGTAGGGCAGGCAGTGCGCGTAGTCCCAGCGCTCCATGCCGGGGTCGGCGGCCCAGCGCTCGTAGTCGAGCGGGTTGCCGCGCTGGAAGATCATGCCGTTGATGCTGCTGGAGCCGCCCAGCACCTTGCCGCGGGCGTGGTAGACACGGCGGCCGTGCATGTGCGGCTCGGGCTCGGACTCGTATTTCCAGTCGTACAAGCGGCTGCCGATCGGGAACATCAGCGCGGCGGGCATGTGGATGAACACGTCCCACAGGTAGTCGGGCCTGCCCGCCTCCAGCACCAGCACGGACGTCGAGGGGTCGGCGCTGAGCCGGTTGGCCAGGGCGCAGCCCGCGCTGCCGCCGCCCACGATGACGTAGTCGTACCTCAACGGGGAATCCAGTCCTTCCACACGATCTTGTTCTCGGCGACCCATCGCTCGGCCGCCTGCTCGGCGGTCAGCTTCTCGTTGATCATGTCGCTGGCCACCGTGTTCTGGTCGTCGTTGGTCCAGCTGAAGTTGCGGACCAGCTCGTACGCCGGCCCGCCGGTCTCCGCGAACCGCCGGCTGACGATCTTGTCGAGCAGGTAGGGCGGGTAGTCGCAGGCGACCTTGGCCGGGACCTCGTCGCAGCCCACCGCGTACGGGGGCAGCGCGACCTTGACGAGTTTGACCTTGGTGAACAGCCATTGCGGTTCGTAGAAATACATGAGCAAGGGCGTCCGATTCCTCGTCGCGGACTGGGCCGCCCTGATCAACGCCTCCTCGCTGCCCGAGTAGACGACTTTGTAGTTGAGCTTGAGGTTCTTGACGAGTGTCTCGTCGTTGGTCACGAACGACGGGTCGCCGTCCAGGATCTGTCCGGCATTTCCCGTCTTTGGGGTGCGGAAGAGGTGTGCGTATTTATTGAGGTTTCGGTAGTCCGTAATGTCGGGGTATTTCTTGGCCATCCACTCGGGGACGTACCAGCCGATCACTCCCTTGTTCCCCGTGAGACCGGCCGACAGGGCGACCTTCTTCTCCTCGATGAACTCTTTCTTCAGATCGTTGTGCCCCCAGTTCTCGACGATCACGTCCACCTTGCCGGATTCGAAGTCCTTCCAGGATTGTGCCTCCGCCGCCTTGCGCGTCTTCACCGCGTATCCCAGCTCGTGCTTCAGCAGATACGCCAGCACGGCCGCCTGGGCCTCGTAGCCCACCCAGGCGTGGACGTCGATGGCGACCGTCCCCTTGGACACGGTGGCCGAGTCGGGCTCCCCGGTGGTGCAGGCCGTCAGGAGCAGGGCCGCGACCAGCGGCCCGACGAGCGTCTTCGTTCGCATCAGAGGTCTCCGTGCCCGGGTCCCGCGCGCCGGGACCCGGGTCATCGAGGGGCTACTTGGGGATCCACGCCTGCCACTTGGCGGGGTTGGCCTCGACCCACTTCTTGGCGGCCTCCTCGCCGGTCATGCCGTTGTTGGTCATGTCGTCGGCGACCGCGTTCTGGTCCGCGTTGGTCCAGCTGAAGTTCTTGATCAGCTCGTACGCCTTGCCGCCGGTGTCGGCGAACTTCTTGCTGACGATCTTGTCGAGGTCCATCTCCGGGTAGTCGCAGGCCACCTTCTTCGGGTCGGCGTCGCACCCCTCGGTGTGGGGCGGCAGGTTGACCCGGACCAGCTCGGTCTGGCTGAACAGCCAGTGCGGGTCCCAGAAGTAGAACAACAGCGGCTTCTTCTGTGCCTGCGCCTGCTGGGCGCCCTTGATCAGGGCCGCCTCGCTACCGCCGGTGACGATCTTGTAGTTGAGCTTGAGGTTCTTGATCAGCGCCGCCTCGTTGCTGACGTACGACGGGTCGCCGAACAGCAGCTGGCCCTTGTCGCCCGACTCGGAGGTCTTGAACAGCTCGGCGTACTTGTTGAGGTTCTTCCAGTCGGTGATGCCGGGGTGCTCGTCGGCCATCCACTTGGGGATGTACCAGCCGATGACGCCCTTGTTGCCGGTGGAGCCCGCCTCGACGGCGACCTTCTTCTCCTCGATGAACTGCTTCTTCAGGTCGGGGTGACCCCAGTTCTCGATGATGACGTCGACGTCGCCGGTCTCGAAGCCCTCCCAGGCCAGCTGCTCCTTGATCTCGGGCAGCTCGACCTCGTAGCCGAGCTCGTTCTCCAGCAGGTACGCCACCACGTTGGCGCTGGCCTCGTAACCGACCCACGGATTGATGGCGATCTTCACCGTGCCGGCGGAGGCGCCCGAGGCGCTGGCGCCGGCCTCCGGCGCGGCCGAGCTGGTCGAGGTGTCGACCGTGGCTCCGCCGCAGCCCATCGCGGTGAGCCCCAGGGCGAGAAGGCCTGCGAGCAGGCGAATCTTCATGTGAACTTCCTCTTTCGGGGGGAAGAGCGCCTGTCGGCGCCCTGCGTGATGCGGTCGAGCATGACTCCGAGGAGCACCGTGGCGATGCCCGCCACGAAGCCCATGCCGAAGTCGGTCCGCTGGGAGAAGCCGAGGACCACGTCGTAGCCCAGCGCGCCCGCCCCGACCAGGCCGCCGATGACGACCATGGCCAGCGTCATCACGATGCCCTGATTGGCCGCGAGCAGGATGGCCCTCCTCGCCATGGGCAGCTGCACCTTCCACAGCAGCTGACCCGGGGTCGAGCCCGCCGAGGCGGCGGCCTCGACGACCGTGGCGGGCACCGCTCTGATGCCGTCCTCGACCAGGCGTACGACCGGCGGGACCGCGTAGATGACGGAGGCGAAGATCGCGGTGAACCTGGTGGTGCCGAAGAGCGCCAGCGCCGGCAGCAGGTAGACGAACGCGGGCATGGTCTGCGCGGCGTCGAGGATGGGCCGCTGCACGGCCGAGAAGCGCGGCGAGCGGGCCGCGGCCACCCCGAGCAGCAGGCCGATGGCCAGCGTGACGAGCACCGCCACGGCGACCGTGCTCATCGTCATCATGCTGTGCTCCCACAGGCCGAGCAGCGCGATGGCCAGCAGGCAGGCCAGCGCCGTCAGCGCGGGACGCAGCCCGCTCACCCGCCAGGCCGCCGCCAGCACCGCGAGCGCCACCAGCCACCACGGGGCCGAGGTGAGCAGCGACTGCAGCGGGTTGAGCAGGGCCTGGGTGGTGGCTTCCCTGATGAACGTCGTCACCGGGTACCAGGTCGTCTCGGCCCAGCGGACGGCGGCGTTCACCTCCGCCACGACGTTGACGGTGAGGGTCTCCGGCCAGGCGCGCGGCAGCACGGGGATGAGCGCGAGCCCGGCCAGCGCCAGCGCCCCCGCCCCGGCCAGGTCGACCCGTGAGGTCCGGGCGTGCGCGTCCCGGCGGGACAGGGCCATCGTCATCCGGTCGAGCATCACCGCCATGATCACCACGGCCACGCCCGCCGGGAGCATGATGCCGACCTGGGCTCGCGACAGGCCGCGGATGATGTCGCCGCCCAGCCCGGGGGCCGAGATCAGGTTCGCGATGACGACCATGGACAGCGCCATCATGATCGTCTGGTTGACCGCCAGCGCCATCGTGGACCTGGCCAGCGGCAGGTAGACCTTGAACAACGTCTGCCGGCCCGTGGCGCCCAGCGAGGCGGACGCCTCGACCGCCGTGGGGGAGACCTCCGAGATGGCGAGGGCGGTGATGCGGATGGCGGGCGGGATCGCGTAGATCATCGTCGCGATGGCGCCGGCGGGCGCGCCGATGTGGAAGAACAGCGCGAGCGGCGCCAGGTACGCGAACGTCGGCATGATCTGCATGACGTCGAGGACCGGCGTCAGCACCCTGCGCACGCGCTCGGAGAGCCCGGCCCACACGCCCAGCGGGATGCCGACGGCCAGCGACAGCAGCACCGCCACCGCGACCAGGGCCAGCGTGTCGACGCTCGACTCCCAGAGGCCGAGCAGGCCGAACGCGCTCACGCCGCCCACCGCGAGCGCAGCGATCCGCCGGCCGCCGGACAACCAGCCCAGCGCACCCATGACGCCCGTGATGCCGGGCCAGCCGAGCGCGAACAGGACGGTGTGGAAGGCGTCGTAGAGCCCGCCGACGAACAGCCTGATGTAGTTGAGGAAGTACAGGAAGAGCGGGTTGTCGTTCCTGTTGTCGTCGATCCACTCGCGCAGCTCGGTGACGGCCAGGAACGGCGCCGCCTCCCTGTTGTGCGGCAGTGTCGCCGTGTCGCGGAAGACCAGGTACGCCGCCGCGACCAGGGCCGCGGCCCCTGCGGGGACCGCCCACCTCGGCAGGCCGGGCCAGGCCGGCCCGCCGACGGTCGTGGCGCTGCTCATGCGCCCGCTCGCACGGGGCTCTCCTGGCCCGACAGGAAGGACAGCAGGTCGACCCGGTCCACGACGCCCGCCAGCTCGTCGCCGTCCACGGCCCTGATCGGGTGGGCGGAGGCGGCGGAGGCGGCGATGGCGTCCCTGATGACCGTGGTGACCGGTAACTCGGGCCCGTCCAGCGACTCGCCCGGCTCGGGGGGCCGGCAGAGCCGGCGCAGCGTCAGCACGTGGCTTTTCGGCACGTCACGGACGAAGTCGGCCACGTAGTCGTCGGCCGGCGCGCCCACCAGCTCCTCCGCGGTGCCGAGCTGCACGATCGAGCCGGCCCGCATGATCGCGATCCGCTCGCCCAGCTTGAGCGCCTCCGACAGATCGTGCGTGATGAACACCATCGTCTTGCCGACTTCCCGGTGCAGGCGGATGACCTCGGCCTGCATGTCGCGCCTGATCAGCGGGTCGAGCGCGCTGAACGGCTCGTCGAACAACATCACCTGCGGGTCCACGGCCAGCGCGCGGGCCAGCCCGACCCGCTGCTGCATGCCGCCGGAGAGCTGGTCGGGGTAGGCGCCGGCGTGGCCGTCGAGGCCGACCAGGGTGAGGATCTCCTCGGCCCGCTCGTGCCTGGCGGCCCTGGGGGTGCCCTGGATCTCCAGGCCGTACGCGACGTTGTCGATCACCTTGCGGTGCGGCAGCAGGCCGAAGTGCTGGAATACCATGCTGACCTGGTGCCGCCGGATCTCGCGGAGCCGGGCGGGTGAGGCGCGGCCGATGTCCTCGCCGCCGATGGTGATCTCGCCGGCGCTGGGCTCGACGAGCCGCGTCAGGCAGCGTACGAGCGTGGACTTGCCGCTGCCGGACAGGCCCATGACCACGAACACCTCGCCGGGGCGCACCTCGAAACCGACGTCCCTGACCGCGGCGGTGCAGCCGGTCTTCTCTCTCAGCGCGGCGGGATCGAGATGTCTGTCCTCGCTGTCCAGCACTTTCTGCGCCTTGGGCCCGAAGATCTTCCATAGGCCGTCGACGGTGATGGCCGCGCTGTGAGAATCGCCCACACTCGCCTCCTCGTTATGACGTGGCTCAACATATGTGGTGATTAGCGACATTCTCAACGCTGTGACACTCCAGAGATCACGGTGCGGCTTCCGTGTTATGCGTCGAAACGTACTAACCACTCATTAGCGGACATCTATCTTGATGTGGGTTAATCTCTCGCCCGGGTGCTTCACGCATGGTGTCCCAAGTTCTATCCTCAGGAGTCACACGACTCGACTTTTGTCGCGTTAAGTTCGGTTGGCCGTCCTGTATGGGATGTGTTCCAATTACCCGCACTTGCTGATTTCCCCCGGGGCGTATGCCCCTCATATACGCCGATTCGGGCGAGGTGCGTTCGGTGAGTACACAGCTGGGCGAGAGGCAGGCCGGCGAGAGCCGCTGGCGGCTGCGCAACTGGCGCGTGCGGGCGCGCCTGGTCGCGCTCATCCTCATCCCCACGGCCGCCGCCGTGCTGCTCGGCGGTGTCCAGGTGCTCGCCTCGACCTCCGCCGCCGGCGACTACGCCCGTACGAACCAGTTCGCCCGGATGTCCGCGGAGCTGGGCGAACTCACCCACCAGGTGTCCACAGAACGGGCCAGGACCGCGTGGTACATCGCGCGTGACCGGCCCGCGGGCGAGCTCGGCACGGTGCGCGCCCAGATGGACCAGACCGACCTGTCCCTCAGAAGGGTGCGCGGACTCGCGCAGTCCCTGCTGAACGACGTGAGCGGCCGCACCGCGGACCAGATCGAGACCCTGCTCAGCCGCCTGAACGACCTGGGCACCCTGCGTGCGCAGGCGCTCGACGCCGACCTGCTGCCCGGTCCGGCCGTCGAGCTCTACACGACCGTGATCGCCGACCTGCTCTCCGTGCACAACGAGCTGGTCAAGGGCAGCGTCGACGACGAGCTGTTCCGCCAGACCCGCATGCTCGACGCGCTCGCCCGGGCCAAGGAGAGCGTCTCCTACCAGCAGGCGCTGGTCACGATCGTGCTGGTCGAGGGGGCGTTCGACCCCGACCAGCTCAAACGGTTCCTCGGCGAGCAGTCCAAGGAGGCCAGCGAGCGCAGGGGCTTCGCCGAGGAGGCCACCGCCGCCGAGCGCCGCTTCTTCGACGAGACCGTCAACGGCAGGTCCGCCGAGCGCATGTTGTTCCTGCGCGAGCTGGTGATGATCAGGGCCACCAACGAGCTGCCGCTGCGCGGGCTCGACCAGGCCGAACGCGACGACGCCAAGCAGTGGCACGACGCCGCCGCCGTGGTCGTCGACTCCATGCGCACGGTCGAGCGGCGCCAGGCGGAGGGCATCGTGGCCCGCAGCGAGGCGCTCAGCGCGGACGAGCGGCGCAAGGCGTTCGTGACCGCGGGCGCGGTGCTCGCGCTGCTGGTGGCCGTGCTGCTGATCACCACCGGCGTGGCCAGGTCGCTCGTACGCCCCCTGCGCCGCCTGCGCAGCGAGGCGCTGGAGATCGCGGGCCGGCGGCTGCCCGACTTCGTGCAGCACCTGCGGGAGTCGCGCGACGGCGCGGTCGACGCCGAGGTGCCGCCCATCGGCATCTTCTCCAGGGACGAGGTGGGCGAGGTCGCGCGCGCGTTCGACGAGGTGCACCGCGAGGCCGTACGGCTGGCGGGCGACGAGGCGCGGTTGCGCTCCAACGTCAACGCCATGTTCGTCAACCTGTCCAGGCGCAGCCAGACGCTCGTCGAACGGCAGCTCACGCTGATCGAGCGGCTGGAGCGCGGAGAGCGCGACGACGCCCGGCTCGGCGACCTGTTCAAGCTCGACCACCTGGCCACCCGCATGCGGCGCAACAGCGAGAACCTGCTCGTCCTGGCCGGCCAGGAAGCCGCCCGCAAGTGGAGCGAGCCGGTCGAGCTGATGGACATCGTGCGGGCGGCGCTGGGCGAGGTGGAGAGCTACGACCGGGTCAGCATCCAGGTCGAGTCGGACGTCGCGATCGCCGGCCAGGCCGTCACCGACGTGGTGCACCTGCTCGCGGAGCTGGTCGAGAACGCCGTCTCCTTCTCCTCCAGGGACACCAAGGTCATCATCTCCAGCGGCCGCCTCGACGAGGGCAGCCTGATGGTGTCGGTCACCGACCAGGGGATCGGCATGAGCTCCGACGAACTGGCCGAGGCCAACTGGCGGCTGGCCCATCCGCCGGTCGTGGACGTGTCGGTGTCGCGGCGCATGGGCCTGTTCGTGGTCGGCCGGCTGGCGCTGCGGCACACCATCAGGGTCCAGTTGCGGGCGCAGGACGTGGGCGGGCTGACCGCCATGGTGCTGGTCCCGCCGATGTTGCTCACGGAGGTGCCGAGCGCGATGCCCGCGCAGGCACGGGTCCAGGTGCCCAGGCAGGCGCAGGTGCGTACGCCGTCCTTCGGAACCGCCGACTCCTTCGCCGCCCCCGTGCACACACCGCCGCCCGCCTCACTCACGGGCCCTCCGCCCGGGCATCCGTCGTTCGACGCCGCACCCGTGGCGGCCGAGCCGTCGTCATGGTTCGGCCCGTCGCCGACGACCCGGCCGGCCACCCTGGGAGAGCAGCCGCCCTACACCTATCCGGGCGAGCAGCCGCCGTACACGCAGGCGGCCGAGCCGCCGCCCGGCCTGGCGGGGCCGTCCCAGGACGAGTTCCTGCCGATCTTCACCGCCGTCGAGGAGAGCAGCTGGTTCAGCAGGGCGGCCCCCACCGCCGACCACCGCGATCCCTCCTGGACCTCGCCCGCCGACCAGGGATGGCAGGCCGCGGGCGCGGCCGCGGAGCCCGCCCAGAGCGGCACCACGAACTCGGGCTTGCCGAAAAGGACGCCGAAGGCGAATCTGGTACCGGGCACCGCGAATCCGGCGCCCGCTCCCGCTCCCGCTCCACCGCTGTCCCCTGATCGGCTGCGTTCCAGGCTGGCCAGCTACCAGCAGGGCGTGCGCAAGGGCCGTGCCGAGCTCGAGGAGGACTCTTGAAGGAGCTGAGCCAGGCCGCCAGAGACGTCAACTGGCTGGTCACCGGCTTCGTCGAAGAGGTGCCCGGCGTGGCGCACGCCGTCGTGGTCTCCGCCGACGGGCTGCCCATGGCGTACTCGCGGGGCTTCCCCAAGGACCGCGCCGACCAGCTCGCCGCCATCGCGGCGGGCCTGGTCAGCCTCACGCACGGATCGGCGCGGGTCTTCGAGGGTGGAGGGGTCACCCAGACGCTCGTCGAGATGGAGCACGGGCTGCTGCTCGTGATGTCGATCAGCGACGGATCCTGCCTGGCGGTGCTGGCCGCACCCGACTGCGACATGGGGCTGGTCGCCTACCAGATGACGATCCTGGTCGAGCGCGCGAGCCAGGTGCTCACGCCCGCCGTACGGGCGGAGCTGTCCGCCGCGCGTCCGTGGTGATGGGAGTAGACCGTGGCATCGTGGGATAACGGCGAGCCGGAGCCCGAGCGCAGCTCGCTCGTCCGCATGTACGCCGTCACCGGCGGAAGGACCGCCCCGCGCACCGAGCTGGCCATGGAAGCCCTGGTGTCGTCGGCGACCTCGGCCCGGCTCGGTTCGACCTACACCCGCGAATACCGGGCGATCAGCGAGCTGTGCCGGCAGGTGCGGTCCGTGGCGGAGATCTCGGCGCTGCTGAGCGTCCCGCTCGGAGTGGCGCGGGTGCTCGTCGCCGACATGGAGGCGGACGGGCTGGTCAGGGTGTACCAGCCGCAGCTGAACGCGGGATTACCCGATAAGAACCTGCTTGAAAGGGTGCTGAGTGGACTTCGCAGGCTCTAGCCGGCTCACCTCGACGAAGATCGTCGTGGCGGGCGGGTTCGGCGTGGGCAAGACCACGTTCGTGAGCTCCGTGTCCGAGATCCTGCCGCTGACGACCGAGGCGGTGATGACGGACGCGTCGGCGGGCATCGACGACCTCGGCCACACGCCGGGCAAGACCACCACCACCGTGGCCATGGACTTCGGGCGGCTCTCCCTGGCGAACGACCTGATCCTCTACCTGTTCGGCACGCCGGGCCAGTACCGGTTCTGGTTCATGTGGGACGACCTGGTGCGCGGGGCCATCGGCGCTGTGGTGCTGGTCGACTCCCGCAGGCTCGCCGACAGTTTCCCCGCCGTCGACTACTTCGAGCAGGCGCGGATCCCGTTCGTGGTCGGCCTGAACGGCTGGAACGGCGAGTTCCCGCACGTTGAGAGCGAGGTGCGGGAGGCGCTCACGCTCTCGACGAACGTGCCGATCGTCCGCATGGACGCGCGGGCGCGCCCGGCGGTCAAGCACACCCTCATCACGCTCGTCGAACACGCCATGGCCGTGCGCGCGGGCTGACCTACCGTCCACTCCACCAGTGGGCGGCCACCAGCTCCGCCACCAGGGTCTCCGTGAGCAGGGCCACGTCGGGGTCGCCGTCGTGCCGGTAGCGGATCGCGGCCGCGGCGTCCTTCACCTCCGCGCCGACGGCCAGCACGGTCGAGCCCCGCAGGCGTACCCAGTCCATGGCCTGGTCGTCGTAGCGGGAACCCGGGTAGAGCAGGGCCCGGTAGTCGAGGGTCTTGGTGAGGTAGACGTCCACGTGGGACCAGTCGCCCGTCTCGCACGCGTCGGCCGGGCGGCGCGGGCCCTCGCGGAACATCAGCGCCGACTGCTCCGCCGACGACAGGCGCTCGGCGGGGGCGACGGTGTAGACGCCGTGCGGGCCGTCGAGCAGCTCCAGCGCCCGCGGGAGCCAGGCGTCCCGGCGTTCCAGCAGGTCGGCGGTGGCCTCGGCGGCCCGCTCCACCAGGGCGGGGACGTCGCGGTCCCGCCCGGTGAGCGTGGCCTCCATGAGCAGCAGGAGCGCCAGGGTGTGCTGGAACGTCCGGCACGCGACGCCGCCGCGTTCCTCTCCCGCGTGCATGGGGATCACCAGGTCGGCCGCCTCGGCGAGGGGCGAGCCAGGGGTGTTGGTGAGCACGGCGACGGGGGAGGGGCCGCCCGCGTAGCGGGCCGTGGCGTCGAGGGTCTCCCCGCTGGCGCCGGTGGCCGAGATCGGCACGACCAGGGTGTCCTGCCCCGCCGGCCAGGTGGCGGCGGCGGAGGCGTAGTCGGCGTACGCGTCGACGCCCGCCGCGCGCAGGCGCAGGGCCGCCACCCCGGCGGCGTAACGGGAGCTGCCCATGCCGAGGAAGAGCACCCTCGTGACCCCGGGAGGCAGGGCGCGGAACGGGTTCTCCTCGGCCAGGGCGCGGGCCAGGCTCCGCAGCGCCTCCGGCTTGGCCTCCAGGTCGGACAGGTAGAGCTCGGGATTCACGCGTCGTTCTCCTCGGGGTCCTGCTCGAAGTTCTGCTCAGGGTCCTGCTCGGGGTCCTGCTCCGGGTTCTCTTCGGGATACCAGGTGCGCAGGACGCCCATGGGGGCGTAGCGCCAGCGGGGCAGGTGGCGGGCGGCGTAGATGAGCTCCCGGCACTCCTGCTCCACCTCGAACGGGCGGATCAGCCTGTCGTCCAGCAGGTCGGGCCTGCCCCGCTCGGCCAGCCGGGCCCGGTAGGCGGACAGCAGGGCGGCGCGGGCGGCGGCCGCCCACGCGGCGGCCTCGGCGGGCGGCGTGGACCGCCGCCTGATCGCCACCTGCGCCACGTGCTCCAGGCTCGTGGTGAGCTGGGCGACGTCCCTGGCCGCCGGCTGGTACGGATCCGCGCCCGCGACCGTGGGGTTGCCGTCGAAATCGATCACCGCGTACCCGCCCTCCCACCGGAGGATCTGGCCGACGTGCAGGTCGCCGTGGATCCTGATGCGCGGGCCGGTCGCGGAGACGTCCAGCGGGGCCAGGTCGCGCCGGAGGGCGGCGGACCTGGTGGCCAGCCATTCGCCGTCGTCGCCGCCGGTCAGTTCCAGGGCCTGCGCGAGCGCGCCCGCCCCCCGCTCCGCCAGATCGGGACCGGCCCCGCCGGGCGGCGGCGGCAGCGTGGCGAGGGCGAGATGCAGGTCGGCGGCCAGGCGGCCGAGCGGCGTGGCGAAGGCGGTGGCGCCGGCTCTCTCCGGCGACGCGGCTTCGTCGACGCACCACTCCCAGCCGTCGCGCGCCCCGGGCAGGTAGCCCGTGACCAGGGCGAGGAGGTGGTCGCGGCCGTCCAGCTCCGCGGTCAGCGCCGCGTAGGGAGGAGCGGTGTCGTTGAAACCCGCCTCAACGAGATGGGCGAGGAGTTCCGGGGCGGGATGCGGCAGGGGCGCCGGCGGGGTCAGCCACTTGACAACAACCTTTTCGGCCACGACCACGGAGTAGTTTGTCTGGTCCACGTGCGGGCCGAAACCACGCTCACCTGGGGCCCCAGTGTGGAGATCCCCGGAGGCGTACGAGAAGGTGGGCAGCGGGCGGAAGCGCCGCACCGCGAAGGGCGGCGGCGGATCCTCGCCCAGCAGCCCCACGAGCGCGGTGGTGAGCCCGCGATCTCGGCCGGTGAGGGGCTTCTCACCGAGAGAGATCAACCGGGGCCCTATTGAATCCCAATTCAACACGATCGCCAAACTTCCAGGTAGCAATGTCATAAAAAGTCTTGCCCATGTTGATATCTGCTGCAACACTCCTGATCTGGTCCGCTGTGTCCGGTAAGGTCGCGCGACCCCTCTAACACCGCAAATTCAAGAAGGAGTAGCGGCCGTGTCCCGTATCCGGTTCACCCGTCGTCTCCCGGCCACCGTCGCGGTGGCCGGCCTCGCGCTTGCCGTCGCGGCGTGCGGCGGTGAGTCGTCGACAAGCCCAGAAGGCACGAACGCGGCGGCGGCCGACGACCTCAAGCCGAACGCGGACCTGACCAAACAGTCGATCCAGGTGACCGTCTGGGACGGCTACCTGCCCGAGGAGTTCACCAAGGGGGCCAAGGACAAGCTCAAGGTCAAGGACATCAAGATCGCCCTGCACGCCACCAACGAGGATGCGATGGCCAAGCTCACCGCCTCCGGTGACAGCGGGGTCGACGTGGCGTTCGTGTCCGGCCAGTACGCCCAGGCGCTCAACGAGCAGGGCCTGCTGGAGCCGATCCACCCCGAGCTGATCCCCAACCTGGCCAACCTCTACCCCGAGGCCACCCAGCTCTCCCACGACAAGGGCAACAAGATCTCCGTGCCCTACACCTGGGGCACGACCGGCATCTGTTACCGGACCGACCTGGTGAAGAAGAAGCCGACCAGTTGGAACGATCTTCTCAAGCCGCCGGCCTGGGCAGACAAGAAGGTCACCATGATGACCACCGAGCGCTGGCTGGCCCTGCCGGCGCTCAAGGCCCTCGGCTACTCGGTCAACACCGACAAGGACGAGGAGATCGCCAAGGCCAAGGAGCTCCTCGTGGCCCAGAAGCCACATCTGCTCGGCTACGACGACACGACCTTCGGCGACAAGCTGAAGTCCGGCGAGGCCGTCATGGTCGAGGCGTGGGACGGCTGGTGCCCGACGACCGACCCGAAGGGCAACATCGCGTTCGAGGTGCCGAAGGAGGGCAGCGACCTCTGGGTGGACACCATGGTGATCATGAAGTCCTCCAAGAACAAGGAGGCCGCCCACGCGCTCATCAACTACATCCTCGCCCCCGAGAACCACAGCTGGGCCGCCGAGAACATCAACTACAAGGTGCCCAACAAGGCCGCCATGGAGCGCGTGAAGGTGCCCAAGGGCTCGCTGCTCGGCATCAAGCCGGACGAGCTGCTCGACGGTGAGTCGATCGTCGACCTCGGACAGGCGTCCACGAAGTACACCCGCCTGTCGACGGAAGTCACGGCGCAGTCGTAACAGCGGTGACCTCTGAGCTCAAGGCCCGGCCGGCGTCCCCTTCACGCGGACGCCGGCTGGGCGCGTTCGTGTTCCTGTCGCCGGGCCTGACCTACCTCGTCGTGCTGCTGCTGGTGCCGCTGGCCCTGGTGCTGAGCAACACCGTCTTCCAGCGCGGGCGCTTCGGCGGCATCGTGTACGAGTTCACCACCGAGAACTTCGCCCGCCTGATGGACCCGCTCTACCTGGGCGTGGTCGGCGGCTCGCTGCGCATCGCGGCCCTGACGACGGCCATCGCGCTGCTGATCGGCTATCCGACGGCCTACGCGATCGCGCGGCTGTCACCCAAGTGGAAGACGATCGCCCTGGTCGCGATCGTGCTGCCGTTCTGGACCAACTTCATCATCCGCGTCTACGCGTGGATCATCCTGCTCAGCGGTCCCGGGCTGGTCAACAGCGGGCTGGCGGCGATCGGGCTCGGACCGTACGAGCTGCTCTACAACCAGGGCGCGATCGTCACCGGGCTGCTCTACTCGTACCTGCCGCTGATGGTGCTGCCGCTGTACGCCGCGATCGAGCGGCTGGACCCGCAGCTCAGAGAGGCGTCGGCGAACCTCGGCGCCTCGCCGTTCACCACGTTCCGGAAGGTTACGCTGCCGCTCACGGTCCCGGGCGTGCTGAGCGGCTGCCTGTTCGTGTTCGTGCCGAGCTTCGGCAACTTCGTCATCCCCGAGATCCTGGGCGGCAACAAGTCGATCATGGTCGGCAACCTGATCCGCGACCAGTTCCTGAAGGCGCGCGACTGGCCGTTCGGCTCGACGCTGGCGCTGGCGCTCATCGCGGTGCTCCTGGTGCTGCTGATGGCGCAGGCATGGGTGGCGCGCCGTGCGTAGGTCCAAGCTGCTGTTCGTCCCGCTCTGGGTGACGTACGTCTTCCTCTACCTGCCGATCGTCGTGCTCGTCGTCATGTCGTTCAACGCCGGCGAATCGGCGTACACCTATGAGGGTTTCAGCCTCAAGTGGTATGGAGAGCTGGCCGCGGACGAGCGCGTCAGGAACGGCCTGATCAACACGCTGATCGTGGCCGTGGGGTCGACCGCGATCGCGACCGTGCTGGGCACGCTGCTGGCCGTCGGCCTGGCCCGCCACTCCCGGTCCAAGGCCCTCGACGCGCTCGCGCTGATGCCCGCGGTGCTGCCCGACCTGGTTCTGGCGATCGGGCTGCTGCTCTTCTACGGCGTGATCGCGCTGACGCTCGGCCACTACTCGGTGGTCCTCGCGCACGCCCTGTTCTCCATGGCGTTCGTGGCCGCGGTGGTGCGCACCCGGCTGTCCGGGGCCGACACCTCGCTGGAGGAGGCCTCGCGCGACCTCGGCGCGGGACACGTGGTCACGTTCATGAAGATCACGTTGCCGCAGCTGGCGCCGGGCATCGTGGCGGGGGCGCTGCTGGCGTTCACGTTGTCGCTCGACGAGTTCGTGATCGCCTTCTTCACGATCGGGAACGCCGAGCCGACGCTGCCGATCGTCATCTACTCGATGATCCGTTTCGGCGTGACCCCCAAGATCAACGCGCTGGCCGCGATCCTGCTCCTCGTGAGCTTCGTGGCGGTGATCGCCGGCCAGCGTCTGACGAGAATCGGAGAGAGGGAGCCGAACCGGACACCTGGGGGAACCACATGAGGACCTCAAGGTGCAAGGTGAGGCGGACTCGACCATGAGAAACGAGATACGGCGTGCTGAAGGTTGACGGGATCACGCGCAGGTTCGGCGACGTCACCGCGCTCGACGGCGTCTCGCTGGAGATCGGCCAGGGCGAGTTCTTCGCCCTGCTCGGGCCGTCGGGGTGCGGCAAGACCACGCTGCTGCGCATCATCGCCGGGTTCGAGACGCCCGACCGGGGCACGGTCACCCTCGACGGGGAGGATCTGCTGGCCCTGCCGCCGAACCGGAGGCCGATCAGCCTGATGTTCCAGTCGTACGCGCTGTTCCCGCACATGACCGTGGCCAAGAACGTCGCCTACGGCCTGGAGCGGGAGCGCCTGCCCCGCCAGGAGATCAGGCAGCGCGTCGGCGAGGTGCTGGAGACGGTCGGGCTGACCGCACACGCCTCGCGCAGGCCCGCCCAGCTCTCCGGCGGCCAGCGGCAGCGGGTGGCGCTCGCCCGTTCCATCGTCAAGCGGCCGCGCCTGCTGCTGCTGGACGAGCCGCTGTCGGCCCTGGACAAGAAGGTCCGCGCCGACATGCAGCTGGAGCTGAAGCGGCTGCAGCACGACGTCGGCATCACGTTCGTGGTCGTCACGCACGACCAGGAGGAGGCCATGTCGCTGGCCGACCGCATCGCGGTCTTCGACAGCGGCACGGTGTGCCAGGTGGACGAGCCCGTCCCGCTGTACGAGCGGCCGCGGTCGCCGTTCGTGGCCGCTTTCGTCGGCGCCAACAACCTGTTCGAGGGCGTCGCCGGCGGCGACGGGCTCGAGAGCGAGGAGTTCGGCGTGCTGGCGGGCACGCCCATGGCCGAGCTCGCGGCGGGCGGCAAGGCACTGCTCGCGGTACGCCCCGAGAGGGTCAGGCTGGTCGATGAGGGCGAGCCCGGGGGCCTGCGGGGCAGCGTCCTCGACGTCAGCTTCTACGGCGGCGTGTCGCACATCTCCGTGGACGTGCCGGGCCGGGTCGAGCCGGTGCTCGTCGCCGTCCAGGGCGCCAGTGCGGTGGAGGCCGGGGCCAAGGTCAAGGTGCGCTGGAACGCCGAGGACGCCGTCATCATGGCGGTCGATCAGTGAGACAGGTCGTTGCCCGTGGCCGCCCGGGCGTAGGAGAGGATCAGTTCGGCCGCCTCGGCCGGGCCGATCACCGGATGCCTGGCCGTGATGCGGTAGCCGTACGCGTCCTCCAGCGCCACGAGGTTGCGCGCGACCGTCAGCGAGTCGGCGCTCAGCCGGAACACCCCCAGCGCCGCCCCCGTGTCGAGGATCGCCTGGTACATCGACACCTGGCGGTCATAGAGCGAGGTGAGCAACACGCCGTAGACCCTGTTGCGGCCCGCGGCCCCGCCCAGCTCGTTGAGCAGGCGGACGTCGGGGTCGAGCGGCCCGGTCGGCAGCCCCGACCTGATGGTCACGACCAGCTTCTCCACCGGATCGGTGAAGTCGGCGAGCCGGCGCAGCCGCTGCTCGTAGAAGCGCTCCATGCCGGCGTGCTGCGCCTCGACCAGCAGTTCGCTGAGGTCGGGGTAGTGGTAGAGCACGGCTCCGGAGGTCAGGCCGGCCTCCTCGGCCACGTGGGAGAGTTGTACTCCGTCGATGCCATGGCGGATGATGGCCCTGCGCGCGGCCTCGATCAAGTCGATGCGCCGGTCACTCCGGCTTTTACGCTGAGCCACCCCCACCACCTTCACCCGTTCGGCTGCTGTTCAGTTGGCCGTGACCATAGTGCCCGTAAGTTGACCTTCACGCTAGATGAGTTTTTGAATTCCCCTTCAAATTGCTCAGCTCTTCCGGAGTCTCGATGTCTCTCACCGTCCTGTTCATGCCTGAAAGCGCCTACGGTCCCACCAACAACTGCATCGGCATCGGCGACATCCTGCGTCGCCGGGGTCACCGCGTCGTCTTCGCCGCCGAGGCGTCGTGGAAGGGCAAGCTCGAAGCACTCGGCTTCGAGGAGGATCTGGTCGACCTCGCGCCCCCACCCGACGACGCCGAGGAGCAGGACCCCGGGCAGTTCTGGAAGGACTTCATCCGCGAGACCGCGCCCGAATACCGCAAGAGCACCCGCGAGCAGCTCGAGACCGTCGTCAAGCCCATCTGGGCCGAGCTGATCGACGGCGCGAAATACTGCGAGCCGCAGCTCAAGGCCATCATCGAGCGGGTGCAGCCGGACATCATCGTCGAGGACAACGTGCTCACGTTCCCGGCGCTGGTCACGGCGGGCAGGAAGTTCGTCCGCATCGTCTCCTGCAATCCACTCGAGGTCCGCGGCGAGAACGTCGCGCCGGTCTTCTCCGGGTTGCCCGCCGGCGACCGCTCGGAGTGGGAGGCCTTCCGCGCGGAGTACGACCGCACCCACCGCGAGCTCTGGACCGCCTGGAACGAGTGGTGCGTCGGGCAGGGCACCGAGCCGCTGCCCGAGCTCGACTTCATGCACAACGGCGACCTGAACCTCTACGTCTATCCGGAGATGGCCGACTACGCCGACGCCCGGCCGCTGGACGGCACCTGGCACCGGCTCGACTCCTCGGTCCGCGAGACGGAGGAGAAGTGGGAGCTGCCCTTCCAGCGTGGCGAGGGCTCGCTGATCTACTTCTCGCTCGGCTCGCTCGGCTCGTCCGACGTGGAGCTGATGCGGCGGGTGATCGGCGTGCTGGCCGACACCCCCCATCAGTACATCGTCTCCAAGGGCCCGCTGCACGAGGAGATCGATCTTCCGGCCAACATGTGGGGCGCGGAGTTCCTTCCGCAGACTAGGATCATCCCACTGTGTGACCTCGTCATCACTCACGGCGGCAACAACACGACCACCGAGGCGCTGCACTTCGGCAAGCCGATGATCCTGCTGCCGCTCTTCTGGGACCAGTACGACAATGCCCAGAGAATGGATGAGTTGGGCTATGGTGTCAGGCTTTCGACCTACACCTTCACCGACGACGAGCTGAAGGGGGCGGTCGCGCGGCTGCTCGGCGACACCGAGCTGCGCGCGAGGCTGGCCGCCGCGGGCGAGGAGATCCGGCGCCGCGACGGGCTGCGCAAGGCCGCCGACCTGATCGAGCAGCTCGGCAAATAGCACGACCCCTGAGAGCGAAGTCTTCCGATGCGTGAACTGATCAACCCCGCCACCGGACTCCCGTGTGCCGAAATTCCGGACACGCCGGTGGAGGGCGTGGCGACGGCCGTACGGTCGGCGCGCGCGGCGTTCGAGACGTGGTCGCAGACCACTCCGGCCGAGCGCCAGCGCCTGCTGCTGCGGCTGGCCGACCTGGTGGAGGCCGACGCCGAAGAGCTGACCAGGCTCGAAGTGGAGGAGACGGGCAAGCCCGCCGCGGTGTTCAGAGACGGAGAGCTGCCGTTCGCCGTCGACAACCTGCGCTTCTTCGCCGGCGCCGCCCGCTCGCTCGAAGGGTCGGGCGCCGGCGTGTTCAGCCCCGGCTACACCTCGGTCATGCTGCGCCGCCCCGTCGGGGTGGTGGGGTCGATCGCGCCATGGAACTTCCCCTTCGTCATGGCCGTGTGGAAGATCGGCCCGGCGGTGGCCGCGGGCAACGCGGTGGTGATCAAGCCCGCCCCTCAGACGCCGCGTACGACGTTGCGGCTGGCGGAGTTGTTCGCCGAGGCGGGAGCGCCGGAAGGGCTCGTCCAGGCGGTCACAGGAGGCGCGCAGGTCGGTCAGGCGCTCGTCACCGACCCCGGAGTCGACATGGTCAGCGTCACGGGCTCGACGGAGACCGGCCGCTCCGTGATGGCCGGGGCGGCGGGCACGCTCAAGCGGGTCCATCTGGAGCTCGGCGGCAAGGCCCCGGCGCTGGTCTTCGAGGACGCCGATCTGGCCGAGATGGCTCACGGCGTGGCCATGGGGGCGACGTACAACAGCGGGCAGGACTGTACGGCGGCCACCCGCGTCTACGTCGCCCGCGAGGTGTACGCGGACGCGGTCGAGGCGATTCGGGCAACTCTTGCCAATATCACCGTCGGCGACCCGTGGGACCCGGCGACCGACATCGGCCCCCTGATCTCGGCGGCCCACCGGGACCGGGTGCACGGGTTCGTCTCGAGGTCGGGCGGGCGGATTCTCCACGGGGGGTCGCCGATCGACCGGCCGGGGTTTTACTATTCGCCTACGCTTGTCAGCGAGGTCGGTCAGGACAGCGAGATCGTCCAAGGTGAGCTTTTCGGTCCTGTGCTGGTCGCTCTGCCGTTCGAGGGCGAGGACGAGGCCGTCAGGCTGGCCAACGACACCACATACGGCCTGGCGTCGTCGGTGTGGTCGCGCGACGTGTCGCGGGCGATGCGCGTGTCGCATCGGCTCGACGTGGGTGTGACCTGGGTCAACGACCATCTGCCCATCGCCAGCGAGGCGCCGCACGGCGGGGTGAAGGGCAGCGGGTTCGGCAAGGACATGAGCCAGGAGGCGGTGCAGGACTATTCGGTGACGCGCCACCTCATGGTGAAGCACGCGGCACCGGCCGAGCGGGATTCGTTCCGGCCCGCCTGAAAACGTGTACGGCGATAGACGCCCCGAAGTGCTGCTTTGGGCGTGTTTGATGGGATATGTTCGGTTGGCCGATCTGGTACGGGTTGTGTTCCAATTACCCAGCCGGACAGAATCCCATGCGCCACACGCGTGTCTGATTTTTTTCGAGCACGTACCGGCGAGAGGTTGCGAGAGTCAGTGAGGACGGATAACCCCAGACATACGAGGTCAGGGGAGTACACAGGCGGATGGTTCCGGCTGGGGAACTGGCGTGTGCGCTCAAGGCTGGTCGCGCTGATCCTCATCCCCACGGTCGTGGGTGTGCTGCTCGCCGGCATCCAGCTGGCCGACGCCATCGGCACCAGCGCCGAATACCGCCGGCTGACCCAGGTCGCCGAGCTGGTGCAGCGCATCGGCGCGCTCAACCACGAGCTGGGCAAGGAACGCACGCTCACCGCGTGGTACATCGCCGAGCGCAGGAAGGCCCAGCGCCTCGTCCAGGTCAAGACCCAGCGGCAGGCGACCGACAAGGCCAAGCAGGACGTCGTCAACGCGGCCTCGGCCATCGACGCAACCCACTCGACCCGCGTCCGCGAGGGCGTCGAAAGCATGAACCGCTGGCTCGACGGCCTCGACAGCCTGCGCGCCTCCATGGTCGGCAACGTGCCCCCGCGCGCCGTCATCAGCACCTACACCACGATGATCGACGTCTTCTCGTCGGTCCAGGGCGGCATGGGCGACGGCGTCACCGACGACTCCCTCCAGGGAGACGTGGCCGCGCTCGGCGCGCTCCAGCGGGCCAAGGAAGAGGTGTCGCGGCAGCAGATCATCCTCCTCGTGACGCTCGTCCAGCGCGAGCTCGACAGCGACGACTGGGCGGAGTTCCTCGGCTCCTGGAACAAGCAGCAGGCAGAGCAGCTCGCCTTCGAGCAGGAGGCCGACCCGGCGGACCTGGAGGCGTACCACCAGGGCCTCCGAGGCCTGGAGGTCGACCAAGCCGACGCCATGCGGCAGCGGGCGCTCGCCCAGGTGCGCGCCCTCAACCGGATCAGGGACCTCGACGTCACCACGCGGGCCGACCGTACGCGCTGGTTCGAGAGCACCACCGCGACCGGCAACGCCATGCGCAAGGTCGAGGACGGTCTGGCCACCAAGATCGTGGCCGGCACCCGCGACCTCAGCGACACCGAGCAGCGCAACGCGATCATGTCCGGTGCGATGATCCTCGTGCTGCTGCTCCTCGTCCTGATCATCACCACCCGCGTGGCCGGCTCGCTGGTCCGCCCGCTGCGCCGGCTGCGCGCCGAAGCGCTCCAGGTCGCCACGACCCGGCTGCCCGAGACCGTCCGCCTGCTGCGCGAGTCCGGCGAGGGCGCCCACGTGCCCGAGATGCCGTCGGTCGGCATCAACACCCGTGACGAGATCGGTGAAGTGGCGCGGGCGTTCGACGAGGTCCACCGCGAGGCCATCCGGCTGGCCGGCGACGAGGCCAAGCTGCGTGCCAACGTCAACTCCATGTTCGTCAACCTCTCCCGGCGCAGCCAGACTCTCGTCGAGCGGCAGCTGCAGCTCATCGAGGGCCTGGAGCAGGGCGAGGAGGACGAGCAGCGGCTCGCCAACCTGTTCCGCCTCGACCACCTGGCCACCCGCATGCGCCGCAACAGCGAGAACCTCCTGGTCCTCGCCGGACAGGAGGCCGCGCGCAAGTGGAGCGAGCCGGTGCCGCTGGTCGACATCGCCCGCGCCTCGCTCTCCGAGGTCGAGAACTACGAACGCGTCCAGATCCAGATCGCGTCCGGCACCCTCATCGTCGGCCCGGCCGTCACCGACGCCGTCCACCTGCTCGCCGAGCTGATCGAGAACGCCATCTCGTTCTCTCCCCGCGAGAGCAAGGTCCAGGTGACCAGCTCGCCGGTCGAGGGCGGCGTGCTCGTGTCGATCAACGACCTGGGCATCGGCATGAGCCAGGACGAGCTGGCCGAGGCCAACTGGCGGCTGGCGAACCCGCCCGTCGTCGACGTGTCCGTGTCGCGGCGCATGGGTCTGTTCGTGGTCGGCCGCCTGGCCCTGCGCCACGGCATCCGGGTGCAGCTCAGCATGCGGGAGACGGGCGGTCTGAGCGCGCTCGTCATGATGCCCGACATGCTCATCAGCGACGGCTCGGGCACGCCGCAGCAGGGCGGCCAGTACGAAGCGTTCACGACGTTCGACCCGAGCATGTTCGGGCAGCCGTCCACGAACGGATCGGGCTCCCGCTCCGGCGCGCCCTCGGGCGAGAGTTCCGAGCAGGTCGTGGACACGCAGTGGCCGGGGTCGCTGCCCGCGCCGGGCACCGGCAACTGGCCGTCGTTCGGCGATCCGCAGCAGCCCGCCGCCTTCGGCGAGCAGCCCGAGCAACAACCGGCCGCGTTCGGGGAGCAGCCGCCGGCCTTCGGCGACCAGCCGTCGCCGATCGCGGGTCAACCGCAGGAGGAGCCGGCCTGGCCGTCCTTCGCCCAGGAGCCGCCGCCCACGCCGTCGCCGTTCGGCGAGCAGCGCTGGCCCTCGTTCTCGGACGAGGCCCCGCCCTCCTCCGAGTCGCAGCCGTTCGCGGAGAACCGGTGGCCGTCGTTCGCCGAGCAGCCCCCGCCGCTGCAGGATGACGAGCCGCGCTGGCCGTCGTTCGCGACGGAGCCGCCGCAGCAGCAGCCGCAGGAGGAGTCGCGGTGGTCGTCGTTCGCCGACCCGTTGCCGCGCAGGTCGTTGTTCGAGGCGGAGGACCGGCTGCAGTCGCAGTTCGACCCGTCGTACCACTCGCCGTTCTCGGAGGAGCCCAAGCCCGCCGACCAGTTCGAGCAGAACGGGAACCCCGGCTACAACCCGTTCGGGCCGGGCGACTACTCCTCGCAGGACATGACCGGGCCGCTGCCCGCGGTGCGCAACTCGCCCATGGAGGAGCAGAGCGAGGAGTTCCTGCCGATCTTCTCGTCGGTCGGCTCCGACTGGTTCCGCAGGCCGGATCCGGAGCAGGCGCTGCCTCGTCACGAGCCGCAGCCCGAGCCCGAGCCCGAGACCACCGCCGTGAACCCGGCGGTGCCCGCGGACCCGCCGCCCGCCGGTCACGCCCAGCAGACGCCGGGCAAGCTGCCGCAGCGCAAGCCGGGGCAGTCGGGCGCCGGCGCGTCGTGGTCCTCGCCCGCGGACACCGGCTTCCAGGCCGCGCAGGCCGCCGCGCAGCCCGCGCAGGCCGGCACGACGGCTTCGGGGCTGCCCCGCCGCGTCCCCAAGGCCAACCTGGTGCCCGGCACGGCCGGTCTCGCCGAGCCCCAGGCCACATCACCGGCGCCGCAGATCTCACCTGAGCGGTTGCGCAGCAGGCTCTCCAGCTTCCAGCAGGGTGTCCGGCAAGGCCGAGCGTTCACCCGCGGAGAAGAAAATGAGGAGGACAAATGAGAGAAATGAGCCAGGGAGCGCGCGGGATCAGCTGGCTGATCACGGACTTCGTGAACAACGTGCCCGGCGTCGCTCACACGGTCGTGGTGTCGTCCGACGGGCTGCCGCTGGCCTTTTCCGAGGGTTTTCCCAAGGACCGGGCCGACCAGCTCGCCGCGGTCGCCTCAGGCGTGATCAGTTTGACCCAGGGAGCGGCTCGGGTCTTCGAGGGCGGTATGGTGACCCAGACCGTCATCGAAATGCAGCGGGGCCTCCTGATGATCATGTCCATCAGCGATGGGTCCTGCCTGGCTGTGCTGGCCGCACCAGACTGTGACATGGGGCTGGTGGCATACCAGATGACTCTGCTGGTCGAGCGGGCGGGCCAGGTGCTCACTCCGGCAGTGCGCGCGGAGCTGCAAGCGGCCCGTCCCCGCTAGGGGGCGGTGACAGGAGATCATGGTGTCAGGTCAGGGTTGGGCTGGTGATAGTACACCGCCGCATCCGGCGGTTCCCCGTCCGCAGAAACCGAGTTCCCTGGTACGGCCCTACGCCGTGACCGGGGGGCGTACCGCGCCGCGGATGAAGTTCGCCATGGAGGCCCTGGTGTCCTCCGTGACATCGGAATACCAAGACATTTCCCTACTTAGTCCGGAGTATCAGGCGATCATTCAGCTGACCCGGAACGTCAGGTCGGTTGCCGAGATCTCCGCCCTTTTACGCCAGCCTCTCGGTGTGGTCCGGGTGTTGATCGCCGACATGGCGTCGGAGGGCCTGATCCGCGTGCACCAGCCTGCGCTGGACGCGGGAAAGCCGGACCTCAACTTGCTCGAAAGGGTGCTCAGTGGACTTCGCAGGCTCTAGCCCCGGCCTAACCTCGACGAAGATCGTCGTGGCCGGGGGCTTCGGCGTGGGGAAGACGACGTTCGTGGGTGCGGTGTCGGAGATCCTGCCGCTCACCACCGAAGCGGTCATGACGGACGCCTCGGCGCACGTCGACGACGTCTCGCTCACACCGAACAAGACGACGACGACCGTGGCGATGGACTTCGGCCGGGTCTCCCTCGACCGTGACCTGATCCTCTACCTGTTCGGCACGCCCGGGCAGCACCGGTTCTGGTTCATGTGGGACGACCTGGTGCGCGGCGCCATCGGCGCGGTGGTGCTGGTCGACACCCGCCGCCTGGCCGACAGCTTCCCGGCCATCGACTACTTCGAAGAGGCCAAGCTGCCCTTCGTGATCGGCATCAACGGCTGGGACGGCCAGTTCGCGCACGCGGAGGAGGAGATCCGCGAGGCGCTGTCGATCGGCGGCCACATCCCGATCGTGCGGCTGGACGCCCGGCAGCGCGAATCCGTCAAGGGCACATTGATCACGCTGGTCGAGCACGCCCTGACCCGCCGCATGCACAGCCCGGTCTAGCCGGCTCAACGGCCCGCCACCCTTGCCTGACCGGGGTGGCGGGCCGCTTGCTGCCCCGGCTCTGGACCAGTCAGAACCCCGACTCCACCGGTAACTCGCCTCGCGACAGCGCCGCAAGCGTGTGGCGGGGCGTCAACGATCGGCGTCGTCACGCAGGCCGACCTGGGAGCCCACGTCGTCGATCTCCATCGCCGCGAGCACGACCTGGAGCAGGCCGGGGAAGCGGGCCTGTAAGTCGTCGCCGCGCAGGGTCACGTAACAACGGGTGCCCTCCTGGCGGGTGCGGGTCAGCCCGGCGTCGCGCAGCACGCGCAGGTGATGGCTGAGCGTCGATTTGGCCACCGGTGCGCGTAGTTGCCCCCAGCCGCGCTCGCGGCCGTCGGCCAGCACGCGCACCAGCCCGACCCGGATCGGGTCGCTCAGCGCGGCCATCACCTCGGTCAGTGCGATCTCGCCCAACTCGGGATGATGTGCCTTCTGCATACGTCCATGCTAACTTGTTCGACGTTTCACGAACGTCGAACATGGGGGGACGATGTGACCGATCGACCAGGCGGCCGGATGGAAGGCAAAGTGGTGATCGTGACAGGGGCGGGCACGGGGATCGGCCGCGCCGCCGCGCTCGCCTTCGCCCGCGCCGGAGCGCACGTGCTGGGGGTGGGCCGCCGCGCCGACGTGCTGCGGGAGACCGCGGACCAGCACCCCGGCATCGCCGTCCGCGCCGCCGACGTCCGCGGCGAGCACGCGCCGGAAACGATCGTCGGCGCGGCGATCGAGCGGTGGGGGCGTCTCGACGTGCTCGTCAACAGCGCCGGCGCCACCGCCATGATGGCGCTGGCCGACACCGACGCCGAGCGCGTCGGAGACCTGTTCGCGCTCAACGTCACCGCGCCCAGCCTGCTCGCCCGCGCCGCGCTGCCGCACCTGAAGGCCGCCCGCGGCGCGATCGTCAACGTCTCCAGCACGTACGGGCACCGCCCGCTGCCCGGCGCCGCCCACTACGCCGCCTCGAAGGCCGCCCTGGAGCAGCTGACCCGCAGCTGGGCCCTGGAGCTCGCGCGCGACGGCATCCGCGTCAACGCCCTGGCCCCCGGCCCGACCGAGAGCGAGGCCCTGGCCGCCGCCGGGCTGCCCGAGGACACGGTCGAGCAGATCAAGCAGGACGAGGCCGCCCGCATCCCGCTCGGCCGCCGTGGCGAGCCCGACGAGGTGGCCGCCTGGATCGTGCACCTCGCCGACCCCACCGCCACCTGGATCACCGGCCAGGTCCTCACCGTCGACGGCGGCCTGGAACTCGTGTGAGCCCCGGCCCTCCGCAACACGACGGTGCCCCGCCTGCCTGGAGTGAGGGTGACCTTGGCGCCAGCCGTAAAGAATGCTGTTTTTCCGCACGGCCCACGTGGCTGCGGACCCCAGGGCCGGACGCGGCCCTGAAGAGGGATGGTCGCAGTCCGCGTGGCTGCGGACAGAAGGGGCGCGGACGTGCGGATGATCACACGGTCGCGTGGCCGCGGACCAGGCGGCCGACCTCGGCGCGCAGGTGCACGAAGTCGGGGTGCTCGCGGGTGGAGATCTGGTCGCGCGGCGTGGGCAGGTCCACCTTGAGGTCGCCCACCACGTGCGCCGGGGCCTTGGAGAGCACCACCACCCGGTCGCCGACGTAGACGCTCTCGTCGATGTCGTGCGTGATGAGCACGATCGTCATCTGGTGGTGGCCGCGCACCTTGAGCACCAGATCTTCCAGGTCCTCGCGGGTCTGGGCGTCGACCGAGCCGAACGGCTCGTCCATGAGCATCAGGGTCGGCCGGTACGCCAGCGCACGCGCGATCGCCACCCGCTGCTGCATGCCGCCGGAGAGCTGGAACGGATATTTGCGCCCCGCGTCCTGCAGCCCGACCGATTCCAGGGCCTCGTGGGCGGCCTCGCGGCGCTGGCGCTTGTCCATGTTCTTGCGGCGCAGCGGCAGTGCCACGTTGTCGGCCACCGACATCCACGGGAACAACGAGCGGCTGTAGTCCTGGAAGACGACGGCCAGGTTGTCGGGGGTCTGTTGCACCACGTCGCCCTCGACCCTGATCTCGCCACCTGTCGGGCTGATCAGGCCGGCGATCGAGCGCAGCAGCGTCGACTTCCCGCACCCCGAGGGGCCGACGATGCACAGCAGCTCACCCGCAGCGACGCTCAGGTTGAGCCCGTCGATGGCGTGGTGCGCGTTCGGGCTGCCGCCGCCGTAAACGTGGGAGAGGTTGTCTATCTCGAGCAATGGATGTCCTTGGGGGCGAGGCCGCGGATTGCACGGCGGCTCTTGCGGAGCCGGGGACAGCAACTTTATCGGAGGGTAAATTGCCGGACATGTCGGTTAGGTAACCTATTGAGAACGTGATCTCAGTCTTTCACGGGCGCCACCGCCATGGGGGACGCTCACGGAGCCGCCAGTTGCTGGGCGGCGTGGTGCCAGCCGAGCACCCGGCGCTCCGCGACCAGGAAGAGCTCGTTGAGCAAGTATCCCAGCACCCCCAGCAGCACGATCCCGGCCCAGATGCCGGGCAGGTCGAACGTCGAGTAGGCGTCGGTGATCTGGAAGCCGATGCCGTTGGTGGTGCCGGGCAGCAGCTCGGAGAAGACCATGACGATCAGCGAGAGCGACAGGGCCAGCCGCAGCCCGGCGAACATCTTGGGCAGCGTGGACGGCACCACCACCCGCAACAGCAGCTCGGCCCGCGACAGCCGGAACGCCTGGCTCGTCTGCAGGTGCAGCGGCTCGACCGAGCGTGCGCCGTCGGCGGTGTTGAGCAGCACCGGCCACACGATGCTGAACATGATGAACGCCAGCTGCATCCGCAGCCCGAACCCGAACAGCACGAGGAAGACGGTGACCAGCGCGGGCGGCGGGATCGCGCGCAGGAACTGCAGCACCCCGTCGAGATAGTCGTACGCCCTGGCGGACAGCCCCACCGCCAGCCCGAGCACGACCCCGGCCAGCGCGCCCCCCGCGAACCCCGCGGCCATCCTGCCCAGGCTCGGCAGGATGTTCTCCACGGCCGCGTCGGTCAGGAACAACGTATCCGGCGGGCCCGCGAACCACATGGCGTGCATCCGGGTCACGATCGCGCTCGGCGGCGGGAAGAACGTGCTGCCCGCCACCCGCGTGGCCGCCTCCCAGACCAGGACGAGCACGAGCAGCACCACCCAGCGGAACGCCGCCGTGCCCAGCCCTCCGCGCCTCATGGCCGCTCTCCCAACTGCGCGTGATGCCAGCGGAACGCCCGTCGCTCGGCGGCCACCAGCAGCGCGTTGACCACGACTCCGAACAGGCCGACCCAGAACACGCCGGCCAGGATGTCGGCCATCCGCGCGGGCACGGCGATGCCGGCGAAGAAGATGAACACGCCGATGCCCTCACCCCGTCCGGCCACGATCTCGGTGCTGACGGTCAGGATGAGCGCCACCCCGGCGGCCAGCCTGATCCCGGTGGTGATGAAGGGCGCCGACGACGGCAGCGAGACGCGCAGCAGCACCGCCGGCGGGCCGAAGCCGTACGACCTGAGCGACTCCTTGGCCAGCGGGTCGACACCGCGCAGGCCGTACATCGTGTTGTAGAGGATGGGCCAGAGCGAGGCGTAGGCCACCAGCGTGACGCGCAGCTGGAGCCCGGTGCCGATGACGAGGGCCACCAGCGGGATGAGCGCCACCGACGGGATCGGCCGCAGGAACTCCACGACCGACCGCATCGCGGCGTCGACGATCGGGACGCTGCCGAGCAGCAGGCCGAGCGGCACCGCGATGGCCGCCGCGATGCCCAGCCCCATCGCCCAGGCGAGCAGGCTGGTCAGGGCGTGCCCGAGGAAGGCGGGATCGGCCATCAGCGTGACCGCCCGCCCGACGATCTCCGTGGCCGGGGGCAGGAACTCCGGATCGGCCAGGCCTGTCCGGCTCGTCAGCTCGATCAGGGCGGCGAAGGCGAGCGCCCCGGCCGCCCGGCGTGACCAGCGGGTGGCCGTGGACGCCGGACGGGCACGGGACAGGGTCTGGGCGCTCACCCGGACGTGGTGGGCGACATGAGGGTCTTCACGTCGATCGCCTTGGACAGCCACTTGGCCTCCAGCATCCAGTCGGCCACCCGCTGGAGGCGGACCGGATTGTCGTTGCTGGAGAAGTAGGGGAAGGTGACGGTGGCCGCCGTGGCGGCGTTGATCTGCGTGAAGGTCGGCAGCACCTTGGCCACGACCTCACGGTTGTTCTCCATCAGCTTGCCCGCGTTGTGGATGGCCCGCTGGAACGCCGCGGCGACCTTGGGGTTCTTGTCGTACCACTCCTGCGTGCTGACGTAGCCGGAGATCGGGAACTCCGCGGCTGGGCCGGACGCGGGGTCGAGGATCTTGCGGGCGCCCATGGACGACGTGGCGGCGGTGACCATCGGCTCGCCGAGGTAGGCGGCGTCGATCTGGCCGCCCTTCCAGGAGGGCATGATGTTCTGGAACGTCACCTGCACGTATTTGATCGTGGCCGGATCGACGTTGTTGGCCTTGAGCACCTGCGTGAGCGCCAGCTCCTGGAAGTTGTGCAGGACGTTCACGTTGATCGTCTTGCCTTCGAGGTCTTTCGGCGCCTTGATGGGCGAGTCGGGCAGCGCCATGATGCTCAGCGAGTCGGGGGAGGCGCGCGAACCCTCGGCCAGGATCCGCAGCTGGAGCGAGCCCTTGTCGTGGGCGGCGAACATCGAGACGTAGTTGCCGAACATGGCGTCGATCTCGCCGTTCAGCATCATGGGGATGGCCTCGGGGGAGGCCTGGACGACCTGCGGGGTGACCTCCAGCCCCTCCTTCTCGAAGAGCCCCTGGTCGATGGCCACGTAGAGGGCTGCGCTGTCGATGGCGGGCAGGGTGGCGACCTTGATCTCCGTCTTCTCCAGGCCGCCGTTGGCGGATGCGGACGATGGCGCGCCGGCGGTTGTTGAGCCGCCGGTGCTGCACGCGACTACACCGAGTATCAGAGCGATCCCGATGATGGCGGTCCTGGCGGGACGGCCAAGCCTCATGTCAGGGACTCCCTTCAGATGGAGCCAGGGGGGAACCGGAGGGCTTCTGCTCCCGGGGGGCTGCGTGCCTGACGCACAACAGAGATCGACCGTAGCACCAAATTAGCGGTCATTATCGCGAGAACAACACTTGTGGTTGCAATGTCTGTTTCGGGCTCTATCGTGAAATTCTGGCGACCGATACGCGCCCGAATGTTTGTCCGTTTTGGGGCTGGAGGTGTACGCGAGACATCAGTAACTGATGGTGCATACTATTCGATCTTTTCTGCGAGTCAAGAGGTGGCCCGCGGACAGTTCTCTATTGCCTGTTTCGCCTGATGAGAGGCCCTCTACCGATTCTGTCGAATTTTCTGGACACTGAGGGATAAACACCCCATATGGGCACTAGTGGTGGTTGGCCCTTGGCGACCCCTGTGCTCAAATGGCGCTTATCTGGACGTACATATTGCCCCACCTGCAATAACCTGCACGGCCCCCGAGAATTCCCCCTCCAGGCGAGAGGTTGCGAAGGCAAGTGAGAACGCAGAGCGCCGAAGCTTCCGCCGACCGCGAGCCGCACGGGCATGAGAAGCGACGGTTGTCTCAGCCGACCTCGAAAAGGTTCGGATTGGGCAACTGGCACGTACGGTCGCGGCTCGTCGCGCTGATCGTCGTTCCCACGGCCGTGGCCGTGGGGCTGGGCGGACTGAACGTGATCACCTCGCTCAGTGACGCCAACACCTACCAGACCCTCAGAGAGGTCGCCGAGTTCAGCCAGCAACTCGGCACCGTCACGCACGAGTTGTCCTTCGAACGCGACGAGACCGCGCTCTTCATCGCCCAGGGCCGTCCCGACAACCGCGAAGCCCAGCTGCGCACCACCTACAGCGCGGTGAACGGCCACATCGAGGAGGCCAAGGAACGGGCGGCGGCGATCACGGACACCCACGCCGACGCCGTACGCCCGGTGCTGCGCCGGCTCGACGAGATCCGGACGGTACGCGACACCGCGGTCAACGGGAAGATCCAGCCCCTGCCGATGATCCAGAAGTACTCGCAGATCATCGCGACCCTGCTGCAGTTCCACGACCAGGTCGGCCAGGTCGCGGTGGACGACGAGGTGTCACGCAGCGCCGGCTCGCGGGCCGCCATCGCCAGGGCCAAGGAGCAGGCGTCCGAGCAGCGCGGCATCCTGGCCGGCGCGCTGGACAGGAAGGGCTTCGACAGCGGCGAGCTCGACGCGCTCACCGACGCCAAGTCGCGCGAGGAGAGCGAGACGACGCTGTTCGCCACCCTGGCCAACCTCGAACAGCTCGAGCTCTACCGCAACACGGTCGTGGGCCACGACGTCGACCAGACCGACCTGTTCAGACTCCGGGCCACGGCGCAGGCGGCCGAGGGCAAGGAGCTGAGCATCGGTGGCCGGCCCGCCCAGGACGCGGCCACGTGGGTCGAGGTCAGCACCGGCAAGATCGACGCGCTGCGCACTGTGGAGAAGGAGCTGTCCTCCTCGGTCATCCTGCGTGCCAGGGCCCTGGAGGAGAGCGCCAACCGCTCGGCGCTGATCTCCGGCGGCTTCATCCTGGTGCTGCTGCTCGTGGTGCTCGCGATCATCTCGCTCATCGCCCGCTCGCTGATCAGGCCGCTGCGCAAGCTGCGCGGCGAGGCGCTCGACATCGCGGGCAACCGCCTGCCGGGCACCGTACGCGAGCTGCGCGAAAGCGGGGAAGGAACGGTCCCGCCGGTCGACCCGATCGGCGTGGACACGCACGACGAGATCGGTGAGGTCGCGCGGGCGTTCGACGAGGTGCACCGTGAGGCGGTGCGGCTGGCGGGCGAGGAGGCGCGGCTGCGGAGCAACGTGAACGCGATGTTCGTGAACCTGTCGCGGCGTAGTCAGACGCTGGTGGAGCGGCAGATCACGTTGATCGACGGTCTGGAGCAGGGTGAGCAGGACGAGCAGCGGCTCGGGAACCTGTTCAAGCTGGACCACCTGGCCACGCGTATGCGGCGTAACAGTGAGAACCTGCTGGTGCTGGCGGGGCAGGACCCGCCACGCCGCTGGAGCCAGCCGGTCAAGCTGGTCGACGTCGCGCGTGCCTCCCTGTCGGAGGTGGAGAACTACGAGCGGGTCGTGTTGCAGGTGCCCGACGGGGTGTCGGTGGCCGGTCAGGCGGTCAACGACGTCATCCACCTGATCGCGGAGCTGGTGGAGAACGCTTTGTCGTTCTCGCCGCGTGAGACGCGGGTGACGGTGTCGGGCAGCAGGATCGACGGCGGCGGCGTGATGTTGTCGATCACCGACTCCGGCATCGGGATGACGCAGGAGGAGCTGGCCCAGGCCAACGATCGCCTGACGGACGCGCCGACCGTGGACGTGTCGGTGTCGCGGCGCATGGGTCTGTTCGTGGTCGCCCGCCTGGCGCACCGCCACGGCATCCGGGTGCAGCTGCGCCCGCACAGTTCCGGCGGGCTGACCGCGATGGTGCTGATCCCGGAGAACATGCTGGGCACGCAGGCGCCTCCCCTCACCGGCACGCCGTCCCTCTCCGGCAACCAGCCCTCCGCGTTCTCCGGCAACCAGCCTCCCGCCCTCGCGGGCGCGGCGAGCGGCGGGCCCAGGGACGAGCCGTACTCCGGCCCGCATCCCGCCCCGCCGGCCGTGGACTGGCCGCAGCCCCCGTACCAGCTGGGCCCCGGCCACCCGTCCTTCCCGTCGAACCCGGAGCAGGGCGGCAACTGGCCGCCGTCGGCTCCCTGGCAGCCCGAGCCCGGTGGCTGGCCGCAGGAGCCGCTCGGCTACGACGGGGCCGACGTGTGGAACCCGGGCGGCCCGCACCGGGGCCCGGCGCTGAACGGCGACCGCGGCCTGCCCAGACGGCCAGGGCCCGAGCGCCCGCCGGGCGGCTGGAGCAACGACACGATGCCGCCGCAGCGGCCGGGGTTCGACCACCACGATCCGGATCCGGGCACGTCGGGGTCCATCCCGGCAGCCCCGCCCGCCTCCGGCGGGGACGACTATCTGCCGATCTTCGCCGCGGTCGAGTCCGCCTGGTTCGGCCGCGGCGGGAGCGGCGCGAGCTGGGGCCCGTCCAAGGCGGACGAAGGCTGGAGCGCGGCGGAAGCGGTGGTGGAGCCGGTGCGTAATGGATCGACGGCCGCCGGGCTGCCCAAGCGGGTGCCCAAGGCCAACCTGGTGCCCGGATCGGCGGACACCTCGTCGTCGCCGAAGGGGGTGACGCCGATGCCGTCGGTGTCACCGGACCGGATCCGCAACCGGCTCTCCAGCTTCCAGCAGGGGTTCCGGGCGGCACGTGATGACATCAGCGAGGGCAGGGCGTTCCCCTCTGGCCCAGCGGACGACAACAGGGAGGAGGACGCATGAGAGACCTGAGTCACGCGGCACGCGGAGTCGACTGGCTGATCACCGATTTCGTCAGCACCGTTCCCGGGGTCGCGCACGCGGTGGTCGTCTCGTCCGACGGGTTGCCGCTTGCGGCGTCGTCGGGTTTTCCGGCTGATCGGGCGGATCAGCTGGCGGCGATCGCGTCGGGTCTGGTGAGTTTGACGCAGGGTGCGGCGCGGGTGTTCGAGGGGGGTGCGGTCAATCAGACGATCGTGGAGATGCAGCGTGGGTTGATGCTGATCATGTCGGTCAGCGATGGTTCGTGTCTGGCGGTGCTGGCGGCTCCGGATTGTGACATGGGGTTGGTGGCGTACCAGATGACGCTGATGGTGGATCGCGCCGGTCAGGTGCTGACTCCGGCTGTGCGCGCGGAGCTGCGCGCCAGCCAGACAAGGTGACGTAGGTGACAGACCCCCGATGGAACAGCGGCGACCGGGTGCCTCCGCCTCAGCCCCAGTCCCAGTCGCCGCTGAGTCCCGACCCGGCGTCGCCCGTCCGCCCGTACGCGGTGACAGGCGGACGGACGGCGCCGCGCGTCAAGCTGGCGATGGAGGCCCTCGTGTCCTCGGCGACCGCCGAGCAGCGGGAGTTCTCGCACATCACGCCGGAGTACCAGGCGATCAGCCAACTGTGCCGGCAGGTCCGGTCGGTGGCGGAGGTGTCGGCCCTGCTGCGGATCCCCCTGGGCGTCGTACGGGTCCTGATCGCTGACATGGCCGCCGAAGGTCTGGTCCGCGTGCACCAGCCACAGCTGGATGAGGGTAGGCCGGACGTCAATCTGCTCGAAAGGGTGCTCAGTGGACTTCGCAGGCTCTAGTCCCGGCCTCACCTCGACGAAGATCGTGGTGGCTGGAGGTTTCGGGGTGGGCAAGACGACGTTCGTCGGCGCGGTGTCGGAGATCATGCCGTTGACCACGGAGGCCGTCATGACGGATGCCTCCAAAGGCATCGATGATCTGGGTATGACGCCGTTGAAGTCGACGACGACCGTGGCGATGGACTTCGGCCGGGTCTCGCTCGACCGTGATCTGATTCTTTATCTGTTCGGGACGCCCGGGCAGCATCGGTTCTGGTTCATGTGGGACGACCTGGTGCGGGGTGCGATCGGTGCGGTGGTGCTGGTCGACACGCGGCGTCTGGCCGACAGTTTCCCCGCCATCGACTACTTCGAGGAGGCGCAACTGCCGTTCATCGTGGGAGTGAACGGCTGGGACGGCCAGTACGCGCACAGCGACGCCGAGGTCCGCGACGCCCTGACCCTGGCCCCGCACATTCCGATGGTGCGCCTCGACGCCAGGTCGAAGGACTCCGTGAAGGCCACGCTGATCAACCTGGTCGAACACGCCCTGTCGGTCAGGATGGCCGTGCCGGGCTGGGGCGGCTGAGCCGCTTGCGCGAGCGTCACCGCCCGGGCATGGGCACGACCATCGAGGCCACGTCGACCTTCGACTTCAGGTAGCCGAACTCGTCCATCAGGTCCGCCACCCGCTGGATGCGCGTGGCGTTCAGCGACGTGGGGAACGTCCCCATCGCCATGGTCATCACCGCCTCCTTCGGGGTCTGGGTGTAGAGCGGGACGACCTCGGCCAGCGCCGCGCGGTCGGTCGCGGCCAGGCGCTGCGCCCTGGACACGGCGCGCTGGAAGGCCGCGGCGGTCCGCGGATGCCGGGCCGTCCACTCCTCCGTCGCGGCCCAGCCGTCGATCGGCAGCGCGTCGGTGGGGCCGGTGTTGGTGTCGAGCAGCAGCCGCGCGCCCGCCTGCTGGGCGGCCGACAGGAACGGCTCCACCATCCACGCGGCGTCGACCCGCGACTCCTTGAGCGCGGCCAGCTGGGCCTCGAAGTTCACCACGACGAACTTCACCTGGTCGGGGGCGACCTCATAAGCCTTCAGGTGGGCGCTCATCGACATGGTGCCCAGGTTGTCGAGCGAGTTGACGGCGATCGTCGCGCCCTTGAGGTCCTTCGGGCCCTGCAGCGGGGAGTCGTTCATGACGACGACGCCCGCGATGCCCGGCGCGGCCGCCAGGCTGTCGTGCAGGATCTTGATCTTCGCCGCGCCGCTGTCCTGGATGTTGATCAGGGACACGTAGCTGCCCTTGAAGATGTCCATGGTGCCGTTGAGGATCTTCGGCATGACGGCCTGCGGCGCCTGGATGACCTCCGTCCTGACGGTCAGGCCCTCCTCCTTGAAGAACCCGCGGCGGTCCGCGATGAAGACCGGAGCCGACGAGGGCGTCGGGCTGACGCCGATGGTCAGCGCGGTCTTCTCCAGGCCTCCCCGCTGACTGCCTGAGGGCGGTCCGGGGTCGGCACCGCCGCATGCGGTGAGGACGATTGCGGCGGTGAGCGCCACGCAGGCGCGGAGGGCGGGCCCGGATCGCATGGTCCTCCTTGGCCGGGGCATCGAGGCCGCCGTGAACGCCGGGAAGTGGACGCCGGGAAACGGAACCGGAGGCGGCGGCAGGCGGTGATCGTACAGCAGGAGTGTCGCTAATGCCATGAATGGTGCTGAGTCACGGCTCAGTGAAACATCGCTGATTGTCGGTTGCTGTCCGGCTTTCATGACGTCTCTGCTTCGCTGGGGGTTGTTTTGCAGTACGTCATCATTTCCAGGCAGTCAGGTGATTTGTAAGGTTGGCGCAACCTGCCTGGCGTGTGTTGAAATTGCTCTTCGTCTCGGGGGCGCATCAGGTGCCGATGCCGGCGTATATGTAGGCCAGAGAGTGGAACCAGTGAGCAACCGATCGCCTGCGGACGTTCACCGTCCCCATCCGCCTTCACCGTCGAAGCCGCATGGCCGCAACGGCGGAAAAGGACGGCGCAAATTCCGGTTCCGGGACTGGCGGGTACGATCGCGGCTCATCGCCCTGATCGTCATCCCGACCGGAGTGAGCATCGTGGTCGGCGCGCAGCAGGTCATCACGTCGTGGACGCTGGCCGGTCAATACCAGCGCGTCATGGACAAATCCGAGCTCAGCGCCTCCGTCACCGAGCTGACCCACCAGCTGGCCCTGGAACGCGACCTCGCCGTGCACTACGTGGCCGCCGACCGCACCCCCGAACGCGAGGAGCCGCTGCGCGCGCAGTTCGGCCGCGTGGACGCCGCCGCCGAGGCGTTCCGCAGAAAGGCCGCGACCATCACCCCCGCGTACGGCGAGAGCGCGTCGACCCTCACCCGGCAGATGCTCAGCCGCCTGCCGGAGATCGCCGCCACCCGCAACACCGTGCTCGGCTCCGCCCTGCTCGCCCTGCCCACCGTCACCAAGTACTCCCAGATCATCGCGGTGCTCGCGCAGTTCCACGACGAGATCGGCAAGGGAGGCGACCAGGAGGTGCTCGCCGGCGACGTGGCCGCGCTCTCCGCCCTGTCCAGGGCGTACAACGCCGCCTCCGAGCAGCGCGGCCTGCTCACCGGTGCGGCCGCCGCCGGGCGGTTCCAGAGCGGCGAACTCGACCGGTTCATCGCCGCCCGCGCGCGGCAGGAGAGCGAGGTCAGCGTGTTCAGGTCGGTGGCCACGCCGGACCAGCGCCAGTTGTACGACGACACCGTCACCGGCGCCCTGGTGGACCGGGCCGAGGCGATCCGGCTGCGCGCGCTGGCCCAGGCCGCCGACGGCAACCGCGTCGACATCGAGCCGGAGCGCCAGGACGACGCCGACCACTGGTTCGAGGCGAGCAGCGGCTCCGTGAACAGGATCTGGACCATGCAGCGCCGGCTCGGCGAGGAGATCAACGTCCACAGCAGGACGATGAAGGACGCCGCCCGCCAGGACGCGCTCCTGGCCGCCGCCTACAGCCTCCTGCTGCTGCTCGCGGTCCTGATCGTCACGGCCATCATGGCCCGGTCCCTGGTCAGCCCGCTGCGCAGGCTCCGCACCGAGGCCCTGCACATCGCCGGCGCCCGCCTGCCCGAGACGGTCCGCCTGCTGCGCGAGCGCGGCGACGAGACGGGACTCGTGCCCGCGCCCATCGGAGTCGACTCCCGCGACGAGATCGGCGAGGTCGCCCGGGCGTTCGACGAGGTGCACCGCGAGGCCATCCGGCTGGCCGGCGAGGAGTCCCGGCTGCGCGCCAACGTCAACGCCATGTTCGTCAACCTGTCCAGGCGCAGCCAGACCCTGGTCCAGCGGCAGCTCCAGATCATCGACGGGCTGGGGCAGGGCGAGCGGGACGATCGGCGGCTGGCCGGCCTGTTCACCCTCGACCACCTGGCCACGCGCATGCGGCGCAACAACGACAACCTGCTGGTCCTGGCCGGGCAGGACGCCCCCCGCCGGTGGAACGAGCCGGTCGGCCTGGCCGACGTGGTGCGCGCCGCGCTGTCGGAGGTCGAAGGGGCCGAGCGGGTCGCGGTCAAGCTCGCCGACGGCGTCGCCGTCTCGGGACAGGCGGTCAACGACATCGTCCACCTGCTGGCGGAGCTGATCGAGAACGCGCTGGCCTTCTCGCCGTACGAGACCCGCGTCACCGTCTCCACCGGGACCGTGGAGAGCGGCGGGCTCATGCTCTCCATCGACGACACCGGCATCGGCATGACCCGTGACGAGCTCGAACAGGCCAACGCCCGGCTCGCCCGCGCGCCCACGGTGGACGTGTCGGTCTCCCGCCGTATGGGGCTGTTCGTGGTCGCCCGGCTGGCGCAGCGCCACGGCGTACGGGTGCGGCTGCGCTCGCACGCGGCGGGCCTGACCGCGATCGTGCTCCTGCCCGGCTCCCTGCTCCACTCCCACCTGGGCCCGGCCCAGCCCACCCCCGCCCTTGCCACCCCGGCCTTCCTCCCTTCTTCGCCCGCCCGGCCCTCCGGCTTCTTCGCCCCACCGCCCGCCTTCTCCAGCACCTCTCCACCCGCGCCCCGGACCACCCACCCGCCCGGACCGCACACCCCGCCCGGCTCCGGACCCGGCCGGTTCGGCGTACCCGCGGCTCACACCCCGCCCGGTGCCGAGCCCGGCTACTCCGGCACGCCGGCGGTTCACACCCCGCGTGGCGCCGAGCGCGGCACCTTCGGCACGCCCGCGGCCCGGCACGTCACGCCCGGCGCCGAGCCGGAGCCCTACTCCACGCCCGCGGTCGCGAACTGGCCGTCCTTCGCCACCGACCCCTCGGACGCCCCGGGACCGGGGGACCTCGCGCCGCCGCCGGCCTGGCCGGGCCCGCCCGGTCCGTACGGCCCCGCCCCGCCGCCCGGATCACCGGGATTCGACCCGCTGCAGGTGGGGCCGCCCGCGCGGGGTGCGGACGACTACCTGCCGATCTTCGCCGCCGTGGAGTCGGCCTGGTTCGACCGCAACCGCAGCGACGTGTGGAGCTCGCCCCGGGCGGACGCCGGATGGAGCGCCGCGCAGGCCGCGGCCAGCCCGGTCGGCGACGGCGTCACCCCGTCCGGCCTGCCCAAGCGCGTGCCCAGGGCCAACCTGGTGCCCGGCACCGCCGACAGCGCCTCCACTCCCAAGGGCGTGGCCCCCATCCTCCGGATCTCGCCCGACCGGGTCCGCAACCGCCTGGCCGGCTTCCAGCAGGGCGTCCGCGCGGCGCGCGACGACCTCAGCACGGGCAACACCCCGCCTCCCGGCCCGTGGAGAACGCCTCCGGTGGAGGGCTCATGACGGGACATGGCCCGCGCCGGACTGCTCCAGCCGCGCCCGCGCGGCGAGCGGCCCGGCTCCACCGTGCTCGAAAGGGAAGAACCTCCGAATTCCGCGGGGAGTCACGGCTGGACAATGCCGGTGAGCGCATGATCAGAATAGGCGTCGTCCTGCTTTCTCGGTGGGGAGCGTCCATGTTCACACGCAGACTGACGGCGTCCTTTGCTCTCGTCCTGTTGTTCGCGAGCGGCGCCATTCCCGGCGCGGCGGCGGATGCCGGGGCCGGGACGCCGACCCATCCCGGTCCGGTGTTCAGAACGGTCACCGGGAAAAGTGCTCTGCTCTCGCTCCAGACTTTCGGCCGGCCCGATGGCAAGGATATGGTTTTCCGGATTTCGGGGTCGGTTTTCGCGGACGTCACGGGCGACACCCTCGGCTCCGCCATGCGGCACGGCCAGAAGCTCTTCAACATCGAGGGTTACAACATCCGGCGGCTCTACCGGGTGCCCGGCACCAACCAGCTCTACCAGCTCTCGCGCGAGATCGTGTTCTACACCGACCCCGCCGACCCCGCGCGGATCGTCCACGAGTGGAAGAACCCGGTCGACGGCAGGACGTACCCGGTCGTCCCCATCAACAACGACGCGGTCAACTTCGGCCCGTTCCCGATCACGCCCTCCTTCCAGGGGCCCCCGCTGGTGAGGTTGCACGACGAGACGGTGTGGACCAGCGACATCCCCGTACGCGCCGATCTGGGCGCCTCGCTCGGCGAGCGGTTCGGCCTGGTGGGCGGCGTCTACACGGCGCAGGAGATGTTCGACTTCTCGGTGGACGCACGCGAGGTCGCCGCCCGCGCCGTCCCCGGCACCGTCCCGCGCGGCGCGATGAAGACCAAGGTCAGCTGGGCCAGGACCAGCCCGTGGGCGCCGTTCATGTGCCTGGCGGAGACCGAGGTGCGCGGCGGGCTCACCTACCACGCCCGTGGCTGGTCGCTCGACTCCTACGACGACGTCGAGCCGTGGTTGCGCGCGGCGGTCGAAGCGGACCATCCGCGCTTCACCTCCGCCCCCGCCGAGCCGGGCCCGAGCGAGAACTCCTGGACGTCCTTCCACACCAAGCAGCTCGGCAAGGGCGCCACCACCTGGGCGGCCTGGTGCGCCGCCAACGGCCGGTCATGAGCACCGTACGCAACCCGCTCACCGGCTGGGCCGAGCGGGAGCTCATGCCCGCCACGCCCGCGCGGCTGGCGGACCTGGCGGCCGAGCTGCGCGTGCGCGCCGGCGGCTGGCGGGGCGCGGACAGGAAGAAGGTCCTGTCGGCGTTCGCCGCCGCGCTGGCGGCCGACGACGACCTGCTGGCCGCGCTGGTGGCCGACACCGGGCGGGTGGGGGAGTCGTCGCTGGAACGGCGGCTCGCCGCGGACCTGGTCGGGCGCTGGGCCCGCGAGGCCCCCGCGCTGCTGGCGCCGCCCGAGCCGTTCGCCGCGTCGGCGCCGGGGATCGTCGTGGGCGGCGACATGGTCCCCTACGATCTCGTGGGCGTGATCAGCCCGTGGAACCTCCCCCTGCTCATGGCCCTCATCGACGCGGCTCCCGCGCTGGCGGCCGGCTGCTCCGTGCTGGTCAAGCCGAGCGAGATGACGCCGCGGTTCATCGAGCCGCTGATGCGGCTGGTGCCTCCCGAGCTGCCGCTGAGGGTGGTCGAGGGCGACGGCGAGACCGGCGCGGCGCTGGTGGGAATGGTGGACGCCGTGGTATTCACCGGCAGCGTCGAGACAGGACGGCGGGTGGCCGAGGCGGCGGCCCGCGCGTTCGTGCCCGCGTTCCTGGAACTCGGCGGCAAGGACCCGGCGATCGTGCTGGCCGGCGCCGACCTCGACCGGGCCACGTCCGCGATCCTGTGGGGCGGCACCGCCAACGCCGGGCAGTCCTGCCAGTCGATCGAGCGGGTCTACGTCGAGCACGACGTCCACGACGACTTCCTCGACCTGCTCGCGAGCAAGGCCGCCAGAGTGGGGCTGACATGCGAGGGCGGCCCGATAGGCCCCCTCATCCGGCCGGGACACGAGCAGGTGATCGCCGCCCAGCTGGCCGACGCGACGGCCAGGGGCGCGATCGTGCATACAGGCGGGGAGATCGAACGCCACGGCGGCGGCCACTGGTGCCGGCCCACGGTGTTGTCCGGGGTCACCCACGAGATGCGGGTCATGACGGAGGAGACGTTCGGCCCCCTGCTGCCGGTCATGGCCGTGGCCGGCGCCGAAGAGGCGGTGGCCCTGGCCAACGACTCCGTCTACGGGCTGTCGGCCGCCGTCTTCGCCGCCTCGGAGCAGGACGCCATGGAGGTGGCCGCCCGGCTGCGCGTTGGGGCGGTCAGCGTCAACGACGCCTCGCTGACCGCCCTCGTGCACGAAGGCGCGAAGGACTCGTTCGGGCTGTCCGGCCTGGGCCGCTCGCGCATGGGCGCCGCCTCGATCCGCCGCTTCGTGCGCCGCCGGGCGTTCCTGGTGAACCGGTCGCCGGCCGCCGACCCGTGGTGGCACCCGCTGGAGAAGGAGTGAGCGTGGGACTTCGCGAGGACATGCCGCTGCTGGCGCGGCACGAGGGCAGGTGGGAGGGCGAGTACGTGCACGTCGACCCCGGCGGCGCCGTGCTCGACCGGCACCGCGTCGAGATGACCTGCGCCATCCTCGGCGACGCCGCCTACCACCAGACCAACCGCTACACCTGGGACGACGGCCGGGTGGAGGTGCACGAGTTCCCCGGCCGCCATCTCGGCGGCGGCCGCTGCGGGTTCGACACCGACCGGCTCAAGGGCGAGTTCTGGGAGGTGGACGAGTCCACCATCTACCTGCGCTGGCAGTACAAGGCGGAAGGGGAGGACCTGCGGCTGTTCGAGCTGATCGTGCTGAGCGAGACGGGCGACACCCGCAGCAGGGTCTGGCAGTGGATCCGCGACGGCGTGTGCGTGCGCCGTACCCTCATCAACGAGCGGCGGGTCGGCTGAATGACCGCCTACACCGCGCTCGCCCTCCAGGTGGAGACCCGCGCCGTCAACGCGGCCGCCGATCCGCGGGCCGAGATCGCCGCCGCCGTCGGGCGGATCGCCGAGCGGGTCCGCGGCTCGGCGGCGTGGCTCGGGCCCGGCCTGCGCCTGGTGGTGTTGCCGGAATACGTGCTGACCGGCTTCCCCCTGCGGGAGAGCTTCGCCGAGTGGCGCGAACGGGCCGCTCTCGACCCCGGCGGCCCCGAATACCGCGCGCTCGGGGAGATCGCCGCGCGGCACGAGCTGTTCCTGTGCGTGAACGCGTACGAGCGCGACGAGCACTTCCCCGAGCTGTACTTCCAGGCGTCGGTGATCCTCTCCCCGCAGGGGGAGGCGGTGCTGCGGTACCGCCGGCTGCACTCGATGTTCACGCCGACCCCGTACGACGTGTGGGAGCGGTACCTCGACGTCTACGGCATCGATGGGGTGCTGCCGGTGGCCCGCACCGAGATCGGCAACCTGGCGGTGCTCGCCTCGGAGGAGGTCCTCATGCCGGAGCTGGCCCGCGCGCTGGCCCTGCGCGGCGCCGAGGTCTTCTGCCATCCCACGTCGGAGGCGTCCTCGCCGGCGCTGACGCCCAAGGCGATCGCCCGCCGCGCCAGGGCCGTGGAGAACCACGCCTACGTCGTCTCGGCCAACAGCGGCGGCCTGTCCGGCATCGCGATCCCCGGAGACTCCACCAACGGCGGATCCGAGGTGATCGACCACGAGGGCCGGGCGCTGGCGCGGGCGGGTGCGGGCGAGTCGCTGGTGGCCGCCGCCGAGCTGGACCTGACGGCGCTGCGCCGGCACCGGCGGCGCCCCGGGATGGGCAACCTGCTCAGCCGCGTGAAGACCGGCCTGTGGGCCGAGGAATATGCCCGCCACGACGGCGAGCGCCCCGGCGGCCTGGCGGCCGGGCCGCGCGACCGGGCCTGGTTCACGGCCCGCCAGATCGAGGCGATCGAGCGGCTGTACGGCGAAGCTAGGCCCTGACGCCGCGGTGCCAGGAGAGCACCAGCCGCTCGACGCCCAAAAACGCGGCGTTGAGCGCGATGCCGAGCAGCCCCAGCAGCACGATCGCCGCCCACATCGCCGGGATGTCGAACTGGCTCTGCGCCTCCAGCATGCGGTGCCCGATGCCCTCGCTGCTGCCGACCAGCTCCGAGATCACCATCATGATCAGCGCCAGCGACACGCTCAGCCGCAGCCCGGCGAAGATCTTCGGGGAGGCGGCGGGCAGGATGACACGGGTGAGCCGCTGCCAGGGGCCCAGCCGGTAGACGACGCCGGTCTCGATGTACTGGCGGTCGACGTGGCGGGCGCCGTCCATGGAGTTGATCAGCACCGGCCAGATGACGCCGTACACGATGGAGGCCAGCTGCATCGGGGTGCCGATCTTGAACAGCACCAGGAACACCAGCACCAGCGCGGACGGCGGCACCGAGCGGCCGAAGTGCACCAGCGGCTCGACCAGGGCCGACAGCAGCCACGAGCGGCCGAGCGCCACGCCGATCAGCACGCCCGCCGCGCACGCCCCCGCCCACCCGGCGAACAACCTGGCCAGGCTCGGCAGCAGGTCGGCGACGGCCTCGTCGGTGAGGAACGCCCGCGACGGCGGGCCCGAGAACCACATCTCGTGCAGCCGTACGACGATCCGCGACGGCGGCGGGAAGTAAGGGGCATCCGCCGAGCGGGTGGCCAGCTCCCAGCCGAGCACGGCCACGGGCAGCAGCCAATACCACACCAACCGGCGGGCGGCGGCGGTCATGACGGCTCTCCCGCGCGCGCCCGGTGCCAGCGGAACAGGCGGCGCTCGGCGGACGTGAACAGCACGTTGGCGGACAGCCCGACGACCCCGGCCCACAGCGGGGCGGCCAGCATGCGGTCGGCCCGGTTGGCGCTGCCCGCCAGCGACTGGAACGCGCCGATCCCGCCGCCGCCGGGAGCCAGCAACTCCACGCTCACCGCCACGATCAGGGTGACGGACACGGCGATGCGCACGCCGGTGGCGATGAACGGCGCCGCGCTCGGCAGGCTCACCCGCAGCGCCACGGCCAGCGGCCCGAAGCCGAAGCTGCGCAGGGTGTCCTTGGCCAGCGGGTCGACGTCGCCCAGGCCGTACAGCGTGTTGATCAGCAGCGGCCACGAGCAGGTGTAGACGATGAGCGCGACCTTGGCGTCGTGGCTCACCGGGAACAGGAACATGGCCAGGGGGATCAGCGACACCGACGGGATCGGCCGCAGGAACTCCACCAGCGGGCGTACCGACCGCTCCACGAACGGCACCGTCCCGAGCAGCAGCCCGGCGGGCACGGCGACCGCGATCGCGATCGCCAGCCCGCTCGCGCACGCCTCCAGCGTGGCCAGCACGTCGGTCCTGAACTGCGCTTCCAGCGGCAGCCGCGCCGCCGTGACCAGCACCTGCGACATATGCGGCAGCACGTCGGGGACGAGCCCGAGGCGCCCGGCCGCCTCGGCGACGGCGAGGAAACCCGCCACGCCGAGCACGCCGAGCGCCGCCCGCGCGATCCGCCGGTCGATCATCCGCCCAGCGGCGCGAACAACTGCGCCGCGTCCACCTTGGACTTGAGGTAGCCGTAGCCGTGCAGCAGGTCGGCGAGCTTCTGCACACTGGCCCTGTCGGCCTCGAGCGAGAACGTGCCGAGCGTCATCGCCGCCGCCGCGTCGGCCGGGATCTGCGTGTACGTCGGCACGACCTCGTCGATGGCCTTGCGGTCCTCGCCCGCGATCTGCTGGGCCTTGGCCAGGGCGCGGTGGAAGGCGGCGGCGGTCCTCGGGTTCTTGGCCAGCCAGTCTTCCGTGACACCCCAGCCGTCGATCGGCACGCCGGCGGTGACGCCGTCGGTGGTGTCGATGATCTGGGTGGCGCCGTCCTTCTTCGCCGCGGTCAGGAACGGCTCGACCAGCCAGGCGGCGTCGACCTTGCCCGAGGACAGCGCGCTGATCTGGTCGGCGAACTGCACCGGGACGTATTTGACGTCGTCCGGCTTGAGCCCGGCCTCCTGCAGGTGGGCGTTGGTCAGCGTCTGCCCGAGCGCCTTCAGCACGTTGACCGCGACCGTCCTGCCCTTGAGGTCGGCGGCCGACTTGATCGGCGAGCCCTCGGCCACCACGACGCCCGCGACGTTGGGCGCGGCCTCCTGGCTGTGCTGGAAGAGCTTGAGCGTGGCCGCGCCGGAGTCGTTGATCGCCATCAGTGACACGTAGCTCGTCAGGAACGCGTCCATGCTGCCGTTGAGGATCTTCGGCATGACCGCCTGCGGAGCCTGGATGATCTCCGTCTTGACGGTCAGCCCCTCCTCCTTGAAGAAACCGCGCTTCTCCGCGATGAACAGCGGCGCCGACGACGGCACCGGCACCACACCGACCAGCAGCTGGGTCTTCTCCAGCCCGCCCGCCGAGCCTCCAGGAGCGGCTGTGCCACCGTCACCGCTCTCGCCGCCCCCTCCGCACGCGCTCAGCGAGAGGGCGATCGCCATGCCCGCGGCTAGTATCCTGGCCAGCTTCATCGCTTCTGCCTTTCTGGGGGACAAGGGGGTGCCCAGAGGGTCGTCAGGACGTCGAGCCTACGGTAGCCGATCTCGTCTGACTCGCCCTTTGTCGATCAGCTATGGGCATGGCAAGCTCGGGTCCGGCACATCTGATCATCGGACCCACCGCACGGCGCCCCCGGGCCGCGTGCCTGCTGATTGCGAGAAAGCTGATGGATGCCAAGGAGTACATGGCCGGCGTGTTCGACCGCGCGTCCGGCAGTTACGAACGCGTCGGTGTGCCGTTCTTCACGCCCGTCGCCGCCGAACTCGTACGCCGCGCCGCCCCCGGCCCCGGCGACCACGTGCTGGACGCCGGATGCGGCACCGGCGCCTCGCTCGTGCCGGCCGCCCAGGCCGTCGGCCCCACCGGCCGGGTCGTCGGTCTCGACCTCGCACCCGGGATGGTGGCCGCCGCCACCGCCGAGGTGGAGCGCCACGGCCTCAGCCAGGCGGCCGTCGTGCTCGGCGACGCGGAGCACGCAGAAGACCTGCTGCCGGGCGAGCGGTTCGACATCGTGCTGGCGGGGATGATGCTCTACTTCCTGCCCGACCCGCCCGCCGCCGTGCGCTCCATGGCCGGGCTGCTGCGGCCGGGCGGGCGGCTGGCGGCCAGCCTGCTGGTCCGGTCGAGCCCCGCGGAGGCCGAGCTGTTCGCGCTGGTGGAGCGGGCGCTGGCGCCCTACGCCACGGGGGCGGGCAGCGCGCCGTTCCACCACACCCTGGGCGCGCCGGGGGAGCTGACCGGGCTGTTCGAGCAGGGCGGGCTGAGCGACGTCGAGTGCGCGGACGTGGTGTTCGAGGTGACCGTCGGGGCCGGGCAGGTGTGGGACTGGCTCTGGTCGGCCGCCCGCAGGGCCTCGCTGGAGAGCATCCCCGAGGCCCTGCGCCCCGAGGCCAGGGCCGCGCTGGAGGCGTCGTTGCCGCGGGAGGGTTTCCTGCTGGCCCGCACCGTGCGTTACGCCACGGGCACGCGCGCGTGAAGGGTCACGCCGGCCGGGACACGTAGCGTCCCACCGGACGGCCCACGACCTTGCCGGCGTCCAGCACGTGGTGGCCGCGCACGAACGTGTCCGTCACCTTGGCGGTCAGCTCGAAACCCTCGAACGGCGTATATTCCTGCGTCGACTCCGAGTCCTGCGCCCGGACCGTCCAGGTGCTCGCGGGGTCGACCAGGCAGATGTCGGCGTCGAAACCGGGGGCGATCGTGCCCTTGGTGCGCAGACCGTACCTCTTGGCGGGGTTCCAGGAGGTCAGCGCGGCGATCCTGCCGTACGGCAGGCCTCTGCGGCGGCCCTCGGTGATCAGGCCGGGCAGCAGATACTCCGCCCCGCCGAACCCGGCCTTGGCCACGAAGACGTCGTCGCGCGGGTCTCCGAACTTGAGCTCGTCGCGGCAGCAGGCGTGGTCGCTGACCACCCAGTCCACGGTGCCGTCGAGCACGTACTCCCACAGCGCCTCGACGTCCTCGCGCGGCCTGATCGGCGGGTTCACCTTCGCTCCGAGTCCGCTGGCCGTGTCGACGTCGGCCAGCAGGTGACCGATCGTGACCTCGCGGCGGAAGTCGATGTGCGGGAACGTCGCCGCCATGCGGACGGCCGCGTCCAGGGCCTTGCGGGACGACAGGTGCAGCAGGTTGACGTTGGCCAGCCCCGTCTCGTGGGCGAGGTAGGAGGCGATGAAGACGGCCAGCCCTTCGGAGTGCTGGGGGCGGGAGGCGCTGTAGGCGGCCAGCCCGCTCAGGTCTCCCGCCTCCTCGACGAGCTTCGTGTACGCGGTCATGATCTCGGCCGTCTCGCAGTGCAGCGACAACGAGATCTCGCCGGCCAGCTCGGGCAGGCGTTCCCTGGCCGCCTGCACCCCGCGCATCACGAACTCGAAGTGCGCGTAGTCGTAGCGCTCGCCCTCCGGCAGCATGAGGAACGCCCGCTGGTCGTCGGAGCGCCCGTGCAGCCCGTGCCCGCCGTAGAACATGAAGATCTTGAACGACGGCACCCCGAACCGCTCGACCAGGTCGGGCAGCTCGTCGATGTGCCCGCTCGACATGGGCGCCAGGTGGAATCCGTAGTCGACGTAGGCCCGGCCCTCGGCCTGCCTGAGCACCTCGGGGAAGAACTCGGCGTAGGGGCCGCCCTTGTTGAGGTAGTACTGGCCGGTCCGCATGTAGGTGAGCGCGGTGGTCACGCCGCCCTGCGCGCTCGCCCGGCTCTCCGACTCGGTGTCCTCGGGCAGCGGGTTGTAGATGCCCCAGTGCTGGTGGGCGTCCACGACACCGGGGAAGGCCAGCCTGCCGCCGCCGTCGATCACCTCGCCGGCTCCGGTCAGCCCCGGCCCCACCCGGACGATGCGGCCGTCCTCGACGGCGATGTCCGCCGCCACGGGCTCGTCGTGCTCGTGGGTGACGACCTTCACGTTCTTCAGCAGCAGCTCGGTCACGGGGGAGTGTCTCTCCTAAGCGGTTAAGCGATGCGGTGGGCGTCGCGGTGCCAGGCCAGCACGCGCCGCTCGACCATGAGGAACAGGGAGTTGAGTACGAAGCCGAGCACGCCGAGCACCAGCACGCCCGCCCAGATGGCCGGCATGTCGGCGTTGCTGTTGGCCAGGCTGAGCAGGTAGCCGATGCCCTCGGTGCTGCCCTTGAGCTCGGAGATGACCATGAGGATCAGCGCCAGCGAGACGCTCAGGCGCAGGCCAGCGAAGATCTTCGGCGCCGCGGAGGGCAGGATGATGCGGAAGAGCCTGAGCGAGGCAGGCACGCCGAACACGGTGGCGGTCTCGACCTTCAGCCGGTCGACGCTGCGTGCGCCGTCGATGGAGTTGAGCAGGATCGGCCAGATGATGCCGAAGACGATCGTCGCCACCTGCACCTGGGTGCCCATCGTGAAGAGCACGAGGAAGAGGGGGAGCATGACCGGCGGCGGCACCGCCCGGGCGAACTCGACCAGCGGCTGTACGACGTCGGCCAGCCAGGCGGTCCTGCCCAGCGCGACGCCGAGCGCCACGCCCACGACCACGGCGACGGCCCACGACCCCGTCACCCTGACCAGGCTGGGTACGAAGTTGTCGACGGCCTCTTCGGTGAGGATGTACGGCCCGGAGAACCACATCTCGTACATCCGCGTCACGATCAGGGTCGGCTCAGGCAGGTACGCGATGTCGAGAGAGCGCGCCAGAAGCTCCCAGCCGCCGAGGACGACGGGGATCAGCCACAGCCGCTTCAGCAAGGTTCGCATCATGTCGTTCGCCACCTGAACAGACGCCGCTCGGCCCGTACGAGCACGGTGTTGACGACGAGCCCGAGGAAACCCGCCCACAGCAGGGCGGCCAGGACGTCGATCATGGCGTCGGCGCCGATGCCCGTGCTCGCCTGGATGAGGAAACTGCCGATGCCGGTCGAACCGCCCACGATGTACTCCACGCTGATCGCCAGGATGAGCGTGATGGACGCGGCGAGCCGCACTCCCGTCGCGATGAAGGGCGCCGCGCTCGGCAGGGACACCCGCCACAACACGGCTCCGGCGCCGAACCCGAACGTGCGCAGCGTCTCCTTGCTCACCGGGTCGACGTCACGCATGGCGTACATGGTGTTGATCAGGATGGGCCAGGACGCGGCGAAGACGATGAGCGCGACCTTGGCGTTGAGCTCGGAAGGGAAGAAGAACAGCGCCAGCGGGATCAGCGCCACGGACGGGATCGGCCGCAGGAATTCGACGAACACCCGGGTCATCTCCTCGACCACCGGGACCGTTCCCAGCACCAGGCCGATCGGGACCGCGACCAGGACGGCGAGCGGCAGCCCGACGACCGCGGCGGTGAGCGTGCCCAGCAGGTGGTCGAGGAACTCCGGGTCGACGGCGAGCGCGACGGTCCTGGCCAGCGTGTCCACGGCCGGAGGCAGCCATTTGACGGCGCCCGACGCGCCGAGAACCTGCCAGATCAGCAGAAAGCCCGCCACACCTGCGGCGTGGCGGGCGTACTTGACCAGCCGGGCGCGGGCGAGCGGGGCCCGCTCGCGCCGCGCCGGAGTGACTGTAGCTGTCATCCCTGGGTGGGAGCCGTGTAGATCATGGACTTGACGTCCATCTCCTTCTTGAGCATGCCCGAGTCGAGCATCAGGTCCGCCACGCGCTGGATGCGCTGCGCGCTCAGCGAGGTCGGGTAGGCGCCCAGGTTGATCGTGGCGGCGGTCTCTGCCGGGATCTTGGTGAAGGTCGGCAGCACCTTCGTCACCGCGCTACGGTCGGTGGCCGCGATGTTCTGGGCCTTGGCCATCGCCCGCTGGAACGCCGCCAGCGTCTTGGGGTTGTCGGCGACCCACTTCTCCGTGGCGGCCCAGCCGGTGATCGGCAGGCTCTCGGTCGGGCCGGACATCGTGTCCACCAGCATGGTGGCCCCGAGCTCCTTCTTCGCCTGGCTGACGTAGGGGTCGGTCATCCAGACGGCGTCCACGTCGCCCTTGTCGAGCGAGGAGAGCCAGTTGGTCGTCGGGACCTCGACGTACGTGAGGTCCTTGTCGGGGTCGAGACCGGCGACCTTGAAGTGCGGGTTCATGGTGAGGACGCCCAGACCCTTCAAGGCGTTGACACCGACCTTCTTGCCCTTCAGGTCGGCGACCTTCTTGATGGGGGAGTCCTTCTTCACCATGATGCCGAACGCGCCCTGCGCGCCTTGGTAGGAGTCGGCGATGTACTTGAACTTCTCGGTGCCCTGTTCCTGGATCGTCAGGATGGTGGCGTAGCTACCGAGAACGACGTCCATGGCGCCATTCGAAAGTTTTCCCAGGACCTGCTGCGGAGCCTGGATGGGCTCCTGCTTGACGGTGAGGCCTTCTTCCTTGAAGAAGCCTCGTTCCATGGCGATGAACAGCGGCGCCGAGTCCGCGCCGGGATATTGGCCGATCAGCAGGTCGGTCTTCATACCGGCGGCGGCGCCTGAGCCTTCGGCCTTGTCGTCAGAACCGGAGCACCCAGTGATGACGAGGGTGGCCACGAGCCCAACCAGGGCAGTACGCCCTAATGCACCGAACCGCATTGCGGGTCTCCTTTGAACCGGGGGGTGAGTGCGAACGGGGTGTTCAACGACGCTGGCACCTTAGCGCAGGCCATGTTTACCAGGTCACCTGGAACACCGGAAATTAACAAGATATATCCACATATATGGTATTTTGAGGTGATTTGTCCGTTTAGCGGGAAATCTGGAGTCCATGACCTGGGACTGCTGGGGCAGGCGTGGTGAATTGCGTAAAATGCAGAGCCGTGTGTTGCTTGTGATCTTTGCGGTATTGGCCGATCTCAGGTAGATGTGCTCCAATTAGCTCTCGCCCCAAGGGTGCGTCGGCGTCACATGGCAAACATGCGTAATGACGTGATCTACGTGCACCAGGCCATCCGAGGAGAGGTTGCGGAGGCAAGTGAAGACTGTGGTCCCCCCTACGGGCGGCGAACAGGGCTTAACAGAAGAAGCCCCCCGACAAGGCCCCCGTGGGCCAGAGATGTCCGAGCCGGACGGCGTGGACGCGGTCGACAAACGCCAGGCGGGGCCTCGCTTCTCCCTACGCAACTGGCGAGTGCGCTCGAAGCTGCTGGTCATCGTCGTCATCCCGACCCTCGCCGCGCTCGTGTTCGGCGGCTTGCGCGTCACCACCTCGATCGCCACCGCCGGTGAATACGCCCAGGTCAACGAAGTGGCCGTGCTCGCGAGCCGGCTGACCGCCCTCGCCCACGAGATCGAGCGGGAACGCGACCTGACCGCCCGGTTCGTCGCCCTGGGACGCCAGGCCGAGGCCGGGGAGAAGGTCCCCGGGGACGTCGCGACCCAGTACAAGGACGTCGACAAGCTCGTCGCCGGGGTCACACCGGGCATCGAGTCCCTCATGTCCTCCGACAACTCCGCGGCTCCCGAGGCCCTGCGTATCTGGAACCGCTTCAACGAGCTCGCCACCTCGCGTGAGACCGCGGTCGCCTCCCAGCTCGACGTGAACTCCGTCATCGAGCTCTACGACCGGACCATCTCCGACCTCCTCTCGCTGAACGACAAGATCGACCAGGGCGCGGTCGACAAGGAACTGTCCGCGAGCGTGTCCGGCTTCGCCGCCCTGGCCAGGGCCAAGCAGTACGTCTCCACCCAGCGCGCGCTGCTCGTCGCCGCGCTGGCCACCGGCGAGTTCGGCAAGGCCGAGCTCGACTCCTTCATCGCCGCCCGCGCCCAGCGGAACAGCGAGCTCGCCACCTTCAAGTCGCAGGTCTCCCTCCAGCTTCGCCAGGCTTACGACGACTCCGTCAGCGGCCGGTCCGTGGACCGCGCCGAGGTCCTGCTGGCCCGAGCCCTGCTCCTGCAGGACGACGGCCTGCCCCTGCGCGACCGCAGGCTCGGCCTCACCCGCGACGGCAAGGCGTGGTTCGACGCCATCAGCGAGACCATCGACGGGATGCGCTCCGTCGAGCAGCAGACGGCCGACTCCATCGTGCTGCGCAGCCGCACCCTGGAAGGCGCGGAGCAGCAGAACGCCGTGATCGTCGGTGGCATGATCGCAGCTCTGCTCCTCCTCGTGCTGCTGGTCACCGTCTTCATGGCCCGCTCGCTGAGCGGCCCCCTGCGCAGGCTGCGCAGGGAAGCGCTGTTCATCGCCGGCCGCCGCCTGCCGGAGACCGTCAAGCAGCTGCGCGAGAGCGGCGAAGACTCGATCGGGCCCGTGACCCCGATCGGCGTCGCCTCAAACGACGAGATCGGTGAGGTCGCGCGGGCGTTCGACGAGGTGCACCGTGAGGCGGTGCGGCTGGCGGGCGAGGAGGCGCGGCTGCGGAGCAACGTGAACGCGATGTTCGTGAACCTGTCGCGGCGTAGTCAGACGCTGGTGGAGCGGCAGATCACGTTGATCGACGGTCTGGAGCAGGGTGAGCAGGACGAGCAGCGGCTCGGGAACCTGTTCAAGCTGGACCACCTGGCCACGCGTATGCGGCGTAACAGTGAGAACCTGCTGGTGCTGGCGGGGCAGGACCCGCCACGCCGCTGGAGCAAACCCGTCAAGCTGGTCGACGTCGCCCGTGCCTCCCTGTCGGAGGTGGAGAACTACGAGCGGGTCGTGTTGCAGGTGCCCGACGGGGTGTCGGTGGCCGGTCAGGCGGTCAACGACGTCATCCACCTGATCGCGGAGCTGGTGGAGAACGCCCTGTCGTTCTCGCCGCGTGAGACGCGGGTGACGGTGTCGGGCAGCAGGATCGACGGCGGCGGCGTGATGTTGTCGATCACCGACTCCGGCATCGGCATGACCCCCGACGAACTGGCCCAGGCCAACGATCGCCTCCTGGAAGCCCCCACCGTGGACGTGTCGGTGTCGCGGCGCATGGGCCTGTTCGTGGTCGCCCGCCTGGCGCACCGCCACGGCATCCGGGTGCAGCTGCGCCCCCACGGCTCCGGCGGCCTGACCGCCATGGTCCTCATGCCGGAAGCGCTCCTGGGCTCGCAGGCCCCCGCCTACGGCCCGACCCCCGCGAACAACGGCATGGGCCAGCAGGACAGCATCTCGTTCGACGAGAGCTTCGGAGCCCGCCAGCCCGCGGCGCAGCCGCCCGCCCCCCAGTGGGGCGCGGGCGGAAGCTACCAGCCGGGGCCCGGGCACCCGTCGTTCCCCTCAGAGCCGTCGTTCCCGTCGCAACCGTCGTTCTCCTCGCAGCCCTCCTCCTTCTCCCCTCGGGGGAGCGCGGACTCCGGCTGGCCCTCCGATCCGCGCAACAACGGCGGCGGTTACGACACCGCCGACGTCTGGGTCCCCTCCCGTAATCCCGCGAGCCCGCCCGGCAACTGGATGAGCAGCAGCAACCCGCTGCCGCAGCGGCCCACCGGCGACCGGGCGAACGCCGGCAGACCGGACCCCGACGCGGGAAGGTACGACTTCCCCGAGACCGAGTCCGCCGCGACGGGCCCGATGCCCGCCGTGAAGCCCGCCTCCGCCGGGGACGAATATCTGCCGATCTTCGCCTCGGTCGAGTCGGCCTGGTTCGAACACGGTCCTGACAGCGGCGCCACCTGGGGCTCCGCCAAGGCCGACGCCGGCTGGAGCGCCGCCGAAGCCGTCGTCGAACCCGTACGCGACGGCGCGACGGCCGCCGGGCTGCCCAAGAGGGTGCCCAAGGCCAACCTGGTGCCCGGCTCCGCCGACACCGTCTCCGCGCCTAAGGGCGTCGCGCCGATGCCCGCGGTCTCGCCGGAGCGGGTGCGCAGTCGGCTCTCCAGCTTCCAGCAGGGGTTCCGGGCGGCACGTGATGACATCAGCGAGGGCAGGACGTATCCCTCCGGCCCCAGGAGTGTTGAAAGCAGGGATGAGCGGTCATGAGTGACCTGAGCCAGTCGGCACGCGGGGTGGATTGGTTAATCACCGATTTCGTCAACTCAGTTCCCGGGGTCGCGCACGCGGTGGTCGTCTCGTCCGACGGGTTGCCGCTTGCGGCGTCGTCGGGTTTTCCGGCTGATCGGGCGGATCAGCTGGCGGCGATCGCGTCGGGTCTGGTGAGTTTGACGCAGGGTGCGGCGCGGGTGTTCGAGGGGGGTGCGGTCAATCAGACAATTGTGGAGATGCAGCGTGGGTTGATGCTGATCATGTCGATCAGTGATGGTTCGTGTCTGGCGGTGCTGGCGGCTCCGGATTGTGACATGGGGTTGGTGGCGTACCAGATGACGCTGATGGTGGATCGCGCCGGTCAGGTGCTGACTCCGGCTGTGCGTGCGGAGTTGCGCGCCAGCCAGACCAGGTGATGTAGGTGACAGACCCCCGATGGAACAGCGGCGGCTGGAACTCCAACAGCGGCGGCTGGAACTCTCACAACAGCGGCAGCTGGGAGCCCCCGCCCCCTCCGCAACCCCCCAGCTCCGATCCGGCCTCGCCGGTGCGGCCCTACGCCGTCACGGGCGGGCGGACCGCGCCCAGGGTCAAGCTGGCGATGGAGGCCCTGGTCTCCTCGGCCACGGCCGAACACCGGGAGTTCTCGCACATCACGCCCGAGTACAAAGCCATCAGCCAGCTGTGCCTCCAGGTCAGATCGGTGGCCGAGGTCTCGGCGTTGCTGCGGATGCCGCTCGGCGTGGTGCGTGTTCTGATCGCTGACATGGCCGCCGAGGGCCTGGTCCGGGTGCATCAACCGCAGCTGGATGAGGGTAGGCCGGACGTCAATCTGCTGGAAAGGGTGCTCAGTGGACTTCGCAGGCTCTAGCCCGGGCTTGACCTCGACGAAGATCGTCGTGGCCGGGGGTTTCGGGGTGGGCAAGACGACGTTCGTCGGCGCGGTGTCGGAGATCATGCCGTTGACCACGGAGGCCGTCATGACGGATGCCTCCAAGGGCATCGATGATCTGGGTATGACGCCGTTGAAGTCGACGACGACCGTGGCGATGGACTTCGGCCGGGTCTCGCTCGACCGTGATCTGATTCTTTATCTGTTCGGGACGCCCGGGCAGCATCGGTTCTGGTTCATGTGGGACGACCTGGTGCGGGGTGCGATCGGTGCGGTGGTGCTGGTCGACACGCGGCGTCTGGCCGACAGTTTCCCCGCCATCGACTACTTCGAGGAGGCGCAACTGCCGTTCATCGTGGGAGTGAACGGCTGGGACGGCCAGTACGCGCACAGCGACGCCGAGGTCCGCGACGCCCTGACCCTGGCCCCGCACATTCCGATGGTGCGCCTCGACGCCAGGTCGAAGGACTCCGTGAAGGCCACGCTGATCAACCTGGTCGAACACGCGCTCACGGTTCGGATGGCCGTGCCCGGCTGGAGCGGCTAGCGGAGCGGCTAGGCTGGACCCTTAGACGTACCTTCGCTTCGAGGACTGGCCAACCACGTGTTCGAGACGCTATCCGACCGGTTGACATCGGTCTTCTCCTCCCTCCGATCCAAGGGGCGGCTGTCCGATGCCGACATCGACGCCACCACCCGTGAGATCCGCATCGCGCTGCTCGAGGCCGACGTCGCCCTCCCTGTGGTCAAGGCGTTCGTCGCCCAGGTCAAAGAGCGCGCCCGCGGCGCAGAGGTCTCCCAGGCGCTGAACCCGGCGCAGCAGGTCGTCAAGATCGTCAATGACGAGCTGATCGGGATCCTCGGCGGTGAGACCCGCAGGCTCCGTTTCGCCAAGACGCCCCCGACCATCATCATGCTCGCCGGCCTCCAGGGCGCGGGCAAGACCACACTGGCGGGCAAGCTGGCCCGATGGCTGCGCGAGCAGGGGCACGCGCCCATGCTGGTCGCCGCCGACCTCCAGCGCCCCAACGCCGTCCAGCAGCTCCAGGTCGTGGGCGAGCGCGCCGAGGTCGCCGTCTACGCGCCCGAGCCGGGCAACGGCGTCGGCGACCCGATCGGCGTCGCCCGCACCTCCATCGACGAGGCCAGGCGCCTGCAGCACGACATCGTCATCATCGACACCGCGGGCCGGCTCGGCATCGACCAGGAGATGATGCGCCAGGCCGCCGACATCCGCGACGCGGTCCAGCCCGACGAGGTCCTGTTCGTGGTCGACGCCATGATCGGCCAGGACGCGGTCACGACGGCGCAGGCGTTCATGGAAGGTGTCGGCTTCGACGGCGTCGTGCTGACCAAGCTCGACGGCGACGCCCGCGGCGGTGCGGCGCTCTCGGTCAGGCACATCACCGGCCGGCCCATCATGTTCGCCTCCACGGGCGAGAAGCTGGAAGACTTCGACGCCTTCCACCCCGACCGGATGGCCTCCCGCATCCTCGACATGGGTGACATCCTCACCCTGATCGAGCAGGCCCAGAAGACGTTCGACGAGGAGCAGGCCGCCAAGATGGCGGGCAAGCTCACCTCGGGCGAGAGCTTCACGCTCGAAGACTTCCTCGAGCAGATGCAGATGGTCCAGAAGATGGGGCCGATCAAAAACCTGCTCGGCATGATGCCCGGCATGGGGCAGATGCGCGACCAGATCAACTCCATCGACGACCGCGACCTCGACCGCATCGCGGCCATCATCCGCTCGATGACCCCGGCCGAGCGCCAGGACCCCAAGATCATCAACGGTTCCCGCCGCGCCCGCATCGCCACCGGCTCCGGCGTCACCGTCAGCGCCGTCAACAACCTGGTGACCCGCTTCTTCGAGGCCCAGAAGATGATGAAGCGGATGGCCGGCGGCATGGGCATGCCCGGCATGCCGGGCGGGGGCGGCCGCGGCAAGGGCGGCAAGTCCCAGAAGAAGGCCAAGAAGGGGCGGCGCGTCAGCGGCGACCCTCGCAAGGCCGCCATGGGCAAGCCCTCCGCCGAGACGCCCGCCGAGCCCAAGCAGGGCGGCGTGCTCGGCAACCTCGGCGGCAAACTGCCCCCGGGGGTGGAGTTGCCGCCCGGCTTCGACCCCTCCAAGCTCCGGCTCCCCGGCCAGAAATAACCCCGCTCCCGCCGGTGCACACCCAGGCCCGGCGGGCCCATCGGTGAGGGTTCGGGCTTCGCCCGCGAGCCCCGTCCACTGGTCGCTCAGATGAGGGTGGTGATGGGCACGGGATGGGGGCGTACCCGGGCCGATGGGGTCGTAACGGAAGTGAGGCCGGGAGCTTGCCGACCCTTTGCGGCGACGTGCCGCCGACGGTCGTGGGCAGTGTCGTCGATCTGGCAGAATGACATGTTGGAACATCGTGACCAGGCGGGTGCCCTCTCACCTCCCGCAGGACACGCCTGTCCCTGGAGCGTCGTCCTGTCGTGCCCCACTCGGCGAGGCGCCGTTCACCCACATGCGAATGCAGGAGAGACCACACCCGTGGCAGTCAAGATCAAGCTCAAGCGGCTCGGCATGATCCGCAACGCTCAATACCGCATCGTCGTCGCCGACAGCCGCACCAAGCGTGACGGCCGGGCGATCGAGGAGATCGGCCTTTACCACCCGAAGGAAAACCCTTCGCGCATCGTGATCGACGCTGAGCGTGCGGCCTACTGGCTGGGTGTCGGCGCGCAGCCGACCGAGCCGGTGCTCAAGCTCCTCAAGCTCACCGGTGACTGGCAGAAGTTCAAGGGCGAGCCCGCCCCCGAGCCTCTCAAGGTCGCCGAGCCCGCGCCTGACCGTCACGCCCTTTACGAGGCCGCGGCCAAGGAGGCGCTGTCCGGTGGCGACACCGGCACGGCCGCCACCACGCCGCCGAAGAAGGCCAAGAAGAAGGAAGAGGCCGAGGCCCTCGCCGAGACCCAGGCCGAGGGCGAGGCCTGACGTGCTCGAGGAGGCTCTCGAGCACCTCGTCAAGGGCATCGTCGAACATCCAGACGATGTCCGGGTCCGCGCCCGCCGCATCCGCAGCGGGCGCGTCCTGGAGGTCCGGGTGCACCCCGAGGACCTGGGGAAGGTCATCGGACGCGGCGGGCGCACCGCCAAGGCGCTGCGCACGGTCGTGAACGCCCTGGCCGACGGGAAGTACGTGCGAGTCGATCTGCTCGATCTGCACGAAATAGTCCGTTAGCGTCAGGTTTGCGCGCCCTCATCGGTCCTTCCGATGAGGGCGCTCGCGTTGAGAAAGGGCGAATTCACGTGCAGTTGGTCGTCGGCCGGATAGGCCGTCCGCACGGCGTACGCGGTGAGGTGACCGTGGAGGTGCGCACCGACGATCCCGAGCTGCGTTTCGCCCCCGGCACGTCGATCGCCACCGATCCGGCCGGCAAGGGGCCGCTCGTCGTCGAGAGCCGCCGCTGGCACAAGGGCATGCTGCTGGTGTCGTTCGCCGGGGTCGCCGGCCGCGACGCGGCCGAAGATCTGCGCAACACCATGCTGGTCATCGACTCCGGCGAGGTGCCGCCGCCCGACGATCCCGACGAGTTCCACGACCACCAGCTCATCGGACTGGCGGTCGAGACCGCTTCTGGGGAGCCCGTGGGCGAGATCACCGATGTGCTCCATCACGGCCAGGACCTTCTGGTCGTGCGCCGGCGCGGTGCCGACGACGCGCTGATCCCGTTCGTCAAGGCCCTCGTGCCCGTGGTCGACGTGGAGGCCGGACGGCTGGTCGTCGATCCGCCGGAGGGCCTGTTGTGATGCGGATCGACATCGTCTCGATCTTCCCCGAATACTTCGCGCCGCTCGACGTCTCGCTGATCGGCAAGGCGCGCGAGCGCGGCACGCTCGACGTACGCGTGCACCAGCTCCGCGACTGGGCCCACGACGTGCACAAGTCCGTGGACGACACCCCTTACGGCGGGGGTCCCGGCATGGTCATGAAACCCGAGGTGTGGGGCGAGGCCATCGACTCCGTGATCGGTGACGGCGCGCCGCGGATGGTCGTGCCGACCCCGAGCGGGCGGCCCTTCACCCAGGAGCTCGCGCAGGAGCTGGCGGGCGAGCCGTGGCTGCTGTTCGCGTGCGGGCGTTACGAAGGGATCGACTCGCGCGTCGTGGAGGAATACTCCGAGCGGCTGCGGGTCGACGAGGTCGGCATCGGCGACTACGTGCTGGCCGGCGGCGAGGTGGCGGTGCTGGTCATGGTGGAGGCCGTCGGCAGGCTGCTGCCGGGCGTGCTCGGCAACGCCCAGTCGGCCGTCGACGACTCCTTCGCCCCCGGGACCATGCGCAACCTCGTCGAAGGGCCCGTCTACACCAAGCCTCCCGTCTGGCGGGGGCGCGAGGTGCCCGACGTGTTGTTGTCCGGACATCACGGAAAAATCGCGAGATGGCGCCGGGACGAGGCGCTGCGCCGTACCGTACGAAACCGGCCTGAACTCGCGGCGGAGCTCGACCCCGAGACGCTCGACAAGCACGACAGGAAACTGCTCGAGGAGCTGTCGTTTCGCGTCGAGCCGGAAGATATGGCAAACTGAATCGCTGCCAACCTGTTGTGGTTGGTCTGTCATGCCCGGGAAACGGTCCTGGGTTTCATCACATCAGCAGGCGTGTCCGCCACGAGCCATGGCCGGGTGGACCTCCGCGTGCTCACGAGGACTTGAGGACAGCTCTCATGCACACGAAGATCCAGGAGCTCGAGAAGGCGACCCTGCGCAGCGACGTGCCGGATTTCCGCCCCGGTGACACGCTCGAGGTTCACGTACGCGTCGTCGAAGGCAACCGCTCCCGCATCCAGGTCTTCAAGGGCTTCGTGCTGCGCAGGCAGGGCAGCGGCGCCCGCGAGACCTTCACCGTCCGCAAGGTCAGCTATGGCGTCGGCGTCGAGCGCACCTTCCCTGTGCACAGCCCCGTCATCGAGAAGATCGTGCTCGTCTCCCGCGGCGACGTGCGCCGCGCGAAGCTCTACTACATGCGTGACCTGCGCGGCAAGGCCGCCCGCATCCGCGAGAAGCGCGAGACGACGCCCGCGAAGTAGGTCCTGCTCTTTCCGAGGTCCGCGCTACGGCGCGGGCCTTTCGGCTTTACGGGGCCGTTTCCTTTATGTGGAGCGACTCGTGCGTGGGTGTAACGTCGGTCCAGGCTTGTCGAGCCGGGACATCATCTAGGCTCGTCAGCGATGACTAGCGAGAGCCAGGAGCACGGCGCTGCGCGCCGCCCTGTCGAGGACGAGGTGGACGTGGTCGCCGAAGAGACTCAGAAGCCGGCTAAGGGCGGAAAAAAGGAGAAGAAGGGGTCGTTCTGGAAAGAGCTTCCTGTTCTTGTCGTTGTCGCTCTGGTGCTGGCCCTGATCATCAAAACCTTTGTGGTCCAGGCCTTCTACATTCCGTCGGAGTCGATGGAAAACACCCTGCTGACCAACGACAGGGTTCTCGTCAACAAGCTCGTCTACCACACGCGCGACATCGAGCGCGGTGACGTGGTGGTCTTCTCGGGCGTCGATTCCTGGGACGGCGAGTTCCAGATGGAGGAGCCGTCCAACCCTGTCGCGGCGTTCTTCCGCTGGGTCGGCACGGCGTTCGGCGTCATCCCCGGCGAGAAGGACTACATCAAGCGGGTCATCGGCATCGGCGGCGACCACGTCAAGTGCTGCGACTCCAAAGGCCGCATCACCGTCAACGGCACGCCCATCAACGAGGAGAGCTACCTCTATCCAGGCAACGTGCCCTCTGACAAGTTCTTCGACGTCACGGTGCCGCCCGAGCGGCTGTGGGTGATGGGCGACCACCGCTCGGTGTCGCTCGACTCCCGCGCCCACACCGGCGACGCGGGCGGCGGGTCCATTCCGGTGGGCCAGGTCATCGGACGGGCGTTCGTGATCGTGTGGCCGTTCGACCGCGCCGGCTCGATAGACATCCCCGAGACGTTCGCCCAACCCGCGCTCCACGCGCTCGGCGGGTCCGTACCGCTGGTCGCCGGGTTCGGGCTGGCCGTACCCTTGGTCCTGGTTCGGCGCCGGCTGCGGAGGAAGCGCTGATGGCCGTCACCAAGAAGGCGGAGGGCGTGGGCAAAGAGAAGAAAAAGAAGGGCAGCTTCCGCGAGACGGTGCTGCTGCTCGTTCTGGGGGTCGGCATCGCGCTGCTGCTGCAGGCCTTCGTGGTCGGGTCGTTCTACATCCCGTCCGTGTCGATGGAGAACACCCTGCAGCTTGACGACCGGATCTTCGTCAACAAGCTTTCTGGCAAGCCTGAGCGCGGCGACATCGTGGTGTTCAAGGGCTGGAACGGCGAAGACACCATCAAGCGCGTCATCGGGGTCGGCGGCGACCGCGTCAAGTGTTGCGACGCCGACAAGCGCATCACCATCAACGGCAAGCCGCTTGACGAGTCCTCCTACCTCTACCCGGACGATTACGCTTCCGGCGATAAGTTCGACGTCAAGGTGCCGGCCGGCAAGCTCTGGCTGATGGGCGACCACCGCAGCGCCTCGGCCGACTCACGGGCGCACATGGAGGAGCCGGGTGGCGGGTTCATCTCGGAAGACGCGGTGATCGGCAAGGCCGTGGTGCGCTATTGGCCGCTGTCGCGGGGCTATCTCTTCTCTCAGCCCGAGGCTTTCGACAAGGTCAAGTAGATCGGCTTCCGGTCGCGGTTTGCGGCGAATGAGGCGTACGCTGCCTCTGTCATGACAGTTGCGTTCCGCCCTCGCCCCAGCGTCGTCCGGCGAGATTCCGGACTCTACGCCTACGAACGGGCGCTCGCCCGCCGCGGCCTCACCCCCATCGCGGGTGTCGACGAGGCCGGCCGTGGCGCGTGCGCGGGGCCGCTCGTGGTCGCGGCCGTCATCCTGCGCAAGCCGGTCGACGGCCTGGGCGACTCGAAACTGCTCGCTCCGGCGGTGCGCGAACGGCTCTACGACGCGATCGTGCGCGTCGCCGATGTAGGCATCGTGACCATCCCGCCCACGGAGATCGACGCCAAAGGTCTCCACAAATGCAACGTCTCGGGAATGCGGCGTGCTGTCGCACAGTTGTCCTGTGACCCTGAGTACATCCTGACGGACGGTTTCCCGGTGCCCGGGTTGCCCGCGCCGTCGCTCGCCGTCTGGAAGGGGGATCAGGTGGCCGCGTGCGTGGCGGCCGCGTCGATCGTGGCCAAGGTGACGAGGGATCGCCTGATGGTCGCGCTGGACGAGCGCTTCCCGCAGTACGGCTTCGCCGAGCACAAGGGGTATGTCACACCAGGACACCGGCTGGCGCTGGAAACGCATGGTCCGTGTCCTGATCACCGTTACTCCTTCGTCACGGTGGCGAGGGGGATGGGTGAAAATGAAATGGGGGCCGGGGTTGCCTGACCAGGCGAACCGGGGGACCGGTACGACAGGAGGACCGCGATGAGCGCAGAGGATCTCGAAAAGTACGAAACCGAGATGGAGCTGCAGCTTTACCGCGAATACCGCGATGTCGTCGGTTTGTTCACATACGTGGTGGAGACTGAGCGGCGGTTCTATCTGACCAACTCGGTCGATCTCGATGTCCGCACTGCGGAGAACGGCGACGTCTTCTTCGACGTCAAGATGCAGGACGCTTGGGTGTGGGACATGTACCGGCCCGCCCGATTCGTAAAGAACGTGCGGGTCGTCACGTTCAAGGACGTCAACGTCGAAGAACTGGCCAAAGCAGACCTGGAGATGCCCAAGGAGGGCTTCTCCGGGTGACCGCGCGGAGGGTACCGGAGCCTGCCGGTGTTACGCCAGTGAGCCCACTCAGGCCCTGGGATGCGCTTGCCGGTAGGCCGCCCGCAAACGCTCGATAGAGACGTGGGTGTAGATCTGCGTGGTGTTCAGTGACGCGTGCCCGAGCAGCTCCTGAACGCTACGCAGGTCCGCACCGCCCTCCAGCAGGTGCGTCGCCGCGGTGTGCCGGAGACCGTGCGGCCCCATGTCCGGCGCCCCATCGATCTGGGCCAGTCGCGCGTGCACCACCCGCCGCACGGTTCCCGCGTCGATGCGGCCCCCGCGCACCCCGAGAAAGAGCGCGAGCCCCGACCTGGCCCGGGCCCACAGCGGCCGTCCGTGAATACACCATCTGTCCAGCGCTCGGAGAGCGGGCAGCCCGAACGGCACCGAACGCTCCTTACGCCCTTTGCCCAGAACCCTGATGACGTTCCGGTCACGGTCGACATCGTCGACGTCCAGCGCGCACAGCTCGCTCACCCGCACACCCGTGGCGTACAACAGCTCCAGCAACGCCTGATCGCGCAGTTCTTTCGGCTCCGCGGTGGCGGGGACGTCCATCACGGCCTGCGCCTGCTCCTGGTCGAGCACGGACGGCAGTGACCGGGGTGTCCTGGCGGTGCCCAGCAACAATCCGGGGTCCGTGGACAGCCAGCCGCGACGGTGACAGTAGGCGGTGAAGGTGCGAGCACAGGCGGTCCGGCGCGCCAGCGTCGCCCGCGCCTTTCCCGCCTCATGCTGGCCGGCCAGCCACTCCCTGAGAGCTCCGATGTCCAGGTAGGCGAGGTGCCCGCCCAGGTGATCGAGCAGAGAGGTGATGTCGGTCAGGTAAGCCCGGACCGTGTGCGGTGACAGATCACGCTCCAGCCGCAGATACCGGCCGAAGTCGGCCAGCACGTCGTCCCTGCTCACCGCCGCGTCACCGTCAGTCCGGGCCATGTCTTCCACGTCACCATCATCTTTCGGGTCGGTCATGTCGCGGCGCCGATCGCAGCCGGTTGCGCTGTCATGATGCCGCGTTCTCCTTGCTTGGCGCTGGTCGGGGTGCCGCGCCCGGCGACTCCCTTCGCCGTCGTGGGTGCGAGCTTCGTACTGCCCGCATCATCGCCTCATGTGCCGAGAGGCAACCTCGACAACCGATTGTCGTGATCCGCAACTATGTCAGCAAAAAGTAGGAGTCACTGGTGCGCGGTTCTCTTCGCCTTCCGGTGGACACACGCCAGACTGTTGTGTGCGGCCATCGCGGTGCTCTCCTACGGTCTTGATGCAGGCCCTCCAAGGACCACGCGGTGGCCGTCACCATGTCCGCCCGCGGTCCGGTGACGCGACGCCTGTCAGGCGGACCGTGAGGCGTCAGACGTCCGTCCCCTCCGCCGCGTGGTGGGGGAGGGGCAGGTGGTCCGGAAACGGAGGATCGTCTGCCTGCTCGGCGGCTTCCGCGGCGAGCGGCGGTTGCAGGGCAGTTGATTCGGGAGCCTTGCGATAGCTCGTTGTCGGCTTGCGCAGGCGCCAGCCGCTGGCGGCGCGTTCTATGTAGCCTGCGGCTGCCAGGCCGCCCAGCGCGCTCAAGGTCGCATCCAGGCCGACTCCCGCAGCAACCGCTATGGATGCTGGACCGGCGCCGCCCCGGGCAGGGACCGCGTCCAGCACCCTCTTGGTGGAGTCGTTGAGTTTGTCCCTGGAAACGGCGGCCACCCGGCTCTGCGGGGCCAGGTCGTCGCCTATGACGCCGACGAGGTCGATCATCTCCTCCGGGGTCGTCACGCACACCGCTTTGCGCTCCCGAAGGAGCCGGTGACAGCCGGCCGACATGCTCGACGTGATCGGGCCAGGCACTGCCCCCAAGTGCCTGTTGAGGGACAGCGCATGGGCGGCCGTATTGAGCGCGCCGCTGCGCAACGCCGCCTCCACCACCACGGTGCCTCTCGACAGGGCGGCGATCAGACGGTTTCTGATGAGGAAGCGTGCCCGGGTGGGATGGACGCCCGGTGGGCACTCGCTGATCACGACCCCCCGCTCCCTGACGGCCGCGAACAGGGTGTCGTGACTGCTCGGATAGCAGACGTCCACGCCGCAGGCCAGAACGGCCACCGTCGGTGCATCCGACGCCAGAGCTCCCCTGTGGGCCGCCCCGTCCACGCCGTAGGCGCCACCTGACACGACCGTCCAGCCTGATTCGCTGAGACCGACACCGAACTGGGCCGCGATGTGCGAACCGTATGACGTGGCGGCGCGGGCGCCGACCACGGCGACGGACTTGAGGCACGCGAAGCGGAGGTCGGTCGTGCCGTGCAACCACAGCCCGAGGGGACGGCTCGGCCCCAGCTGGTCCAGCTGGGTAGGCCATTCCGGGCTGCCGGGAATGATCAGCCTGGCTCCGGCCTTCTCGCCTGCTTCCAGGTCGGCTGCGGGCTTGGCGGTCGCCAGGCGGGCGTACCAGGCGTTCAGCCGGCGGGTCAGGTCGGGCGGGCGCTCGTGCTGGGCCTCCCGCGCGGCGAAGTCGGGTGGCAGGGCGCGTGCACGGATCGCTGCCGCCGCCTCCGATGCGCCGTACTGGGCGACGAGGCGGCCCATGACCGGGTCACCCACGTCGGCGGCGCGCATGAGAGCAGCCCTGGCCACCAGTTCGTCTGTCTCCTGCCGCCCTGATTGTCGGGTCACGGCGACCGTGGCCCGCTCACCGTCCCCGGCGGGTTGACAGGTTTGTGGGGGTCGGGCGTCCGGCGTGCTGGGAGCCGGCGCAGTGGGAGCCTCCTGGATGGGAGAGGTCTGTGCACTCGTGTCCTGGATGTGGAACTGCTGGGTGGGCTGGATGGGTGGAATGGAGGCAGAGGGCTGGGGCGTCGTGGTCGCTGGGGTGGCGGGAGTGGATGGCATGGGGCTGACGGTGCCTTCGTGGAGCGGGATGGACGATGGGACGGGGGCGTCGGAGACGGCCCAGAACTGGCGCAGGGCTCGGACGCGGTGGGCGCGTACGGAGGTCTTGCAGTCGACCCTGGCCGGCCGGAGGGCCTCTCAAGAACCCGGAAGTCCGAGCTGGAAGGGGCGCGGCGGCGATCGCGGCTCCGTTGTGCGGATTCGGCGGTGTCACGACGTGACTCCCAGCCAGAAACTGAGGGCGCCGGTGGCTTCGTCCTCCTCCGGGCGGTCCTTGCCTGCCAGATCGGCGAGGGTCCAGGCGACCCGGACCACCCGGTCGAGGCCGCGTGCGGTGAGGATGCCGGAGTCGAGGCAGGACGTCATGGACCGCATGGCCGCCTCCCCTGGGCGGTAGTCGGCATGCAGCATGGAGGAGGGGATCTCGGCGTTGGTGCGCCAGGGGCTGCCGGCCAGGCGCTTGGCGGCTCGGTCACGGGCCACCAGCACGCGTTCGGCCACCGTCTTGCTGGTCTCCACGAACTGGCGGTCGGCCAGGAGCTCGCGCCTTGACGAGCGGACGACCGTGACCTTCATGTCTATGCGGTCAAGGAGCGGGCCTGAGAGCCTGCCGAGGTAGCGGCGTCTGGTGGTGGGGGAACATTTACACGTCTCGCTCCTGTCGTCGGCCTGGGCGCAGGGGCAGGGGTTCGCGGCCAGGACCAGCATGAACCGGGCCGGGAATGTGACCGATCCCGCGGATCTGGAGACCGTCACCCGGCCGGACTCCAACGGTTGCCGCAGGGAGTCGAGGACATGGCGGGGGAACTCGGGGGCCTCGTCCATGAACAACAGGCCCCTGTGAGCGAGGGAGACCGCCCCTGGGCGCACGACCGTGCTGCCGCCGCCGATGATCGCGGCGGACGTCGCCGTGTGGTGCGGGGCGACGAACGGCGGCCTGCTCATCAGGGGTGAGTCGGGCGGCAGCACACCCGCGACGGAATGGATGGCGGTGACCTCCAGGGCATGATCGAGCTCCAGATCCGGCAGGAGGGTGGGGAGGCGTTCGGCCAGCAGGGTTTTGCCGGTGCCGGGCGGGCCGAGCATCCACAGGTTGTGGCCGCCTGCCGCGCACACTTCGAGGGCTCGGCGGGCCACCGGCTGGCCGACGACGTCAGACAGGTCGACTGCGGGGGTGGGGACGGACCTCTGAGGCTCCACGAGGTCGCCGGTCCGGGCGTCGGGCGGGTCGTCGCCGGTGCGCAGCCACTCGACCAGCTGGCGCAGGCCGGACATGGGAACGACCTTGACGTCGGGCACCAGGGCCGCTTCGGCCGAGTTGGCGGCCGGCACGACGACCGTGGCGCCACCGTGTCCGGCGGCGCCGAGCACCGAGGGGAGGACGCCGCGCACGGGTCTGATGCGGCCGTCGAGGCCGAGCTCACCCAGGAAGAACGGCTCCGCGATGCGCTCAGCAGGGATCACTCCCGCCGCGCCCAGGATCGCCACGGCTATGGCCAGATCGAACTGGGACCCGCGTTTGGGCAGGCTGGCAGGGAAGAGACTGACGATGATGCGGGCATCGGGCCAGGGATAACTGCTGTTGACGACCGCCGACCTGACTCGGTCACGAGCCTCGCTGAGTGCGGTGTCGGGAAGGCCGATGAGGTGGATGCCCGCCAGTCCGTTGCCCACGTCGGCCTCGACCTCGACGGTGCGCCCGGCGACTCCGACGACGGCCACGCTGCGGGTGCGGGCCACGGCCATCAGATCGCCCCCCGTACGTGGCGCAGCGCGAAATCGCCGGCGAAGCGCTCGATAGCGATCACGTCGACGCGCACGGTGTCGAAGGTGCGTTGCTGCGTGGCCAGCCATTTCGCCGCCAGCATGTGGAGCCGGGCCAGCTTGGCCCGGCTCACGCTTTCCAGGGCTGTGCCGTGGGACGTGCCCGATCGTGTCTTGACCTCGACCACGATCAGGCTGGGGCCTTCTTCGGCGATGACGTCGATCTCGCCGTCACGGCAGCGCCAGTTACGCTCGATCACTTTCATCCCTTGTGCCTCCAGATAGGTCACGGCTAGCTGCTCGCCCTGTCTGCCGAGGTCGAGTCTCTTGTTCGCGGGCATGTGCCACCTCCGTCTGGCTGTCGGGCACCGACTCTCGTGGATGGAGGGTGGGGCGAGGTCGGCCGAATGGGGTTCTGGGGATGGCAGGGTGGGTTACTGGGAGGTTGTGGATAAGGGCCGTGCCGGTCATCAGTCGTCCGTGGTCAACCGCAGTGCGGCCGGCGGGTGCCTCTCCTGCGGTGCTGCTTGCGGTGGCGGCCCTGTGGCGCGGCGTGTCGGCGAGAGCGAGGGCGGGGACGGGGGCGGGAACGCAGGCGTCGGCGTACGGTCGTGGCGAGGCTGAGGAGAAGGAACCCGCCCAGTAGCGCGCCCAGGGCGATCGCGCTCACGAGTGGGGTGGCTGACGCCGAACGCGTCAGAAACGGCGAGGGCGTGGTGGATGGCAGTGCCTTGTGGACCGGTCGCGCGGCAGGAACAGTGGCGAACGCGGCCGCTCTCGCCTGCGGTGGAGCAGCGGTGCCTGAACTCGCCGACGGTGGCGGCGTGGTGGGGAGGTCTGACGGTGGCGGGGAACCGTGGTGGCCTGGGGGTTCAGGACTTGCCGTGGAGTCCGCCTGCCAGAAGGGGAGAAGGCGGATGGGGGCGTGGCCCAGGAGGAGGAGAGGGTCGAGGTAGCGGGTGTCGTGGAGGAGACCCCAATGGAGGCACGGCTCCTGGCAGTGAACGGTCGACGACTCGAGCACGCCCAGCTCGGCTCCCTGCTCGACGGACTGGCCCTGTGCCACCGATGACGTGACCGGTACGTACGTCGTGCGCAGGCCGCCTGCGTGCTCGACCGTGACCACGCCCCTTCCTCCGACCGGTCCCGCGAATCGGACCGTGCCCGCGCCTGCCGCCAGCACCGGGGCGGCTGCCGGGGCGGCCAGGTCGACACCGCGGTGACCGGCCAGCCAGGGCTCCGGGGGCGGGGCGAAACGACGGATGACGCGAGGGCGGCCGTCCAGCGGCCAGCGCCATGTAGGAGGTGAGGCCCTCGCCGCTGCGGGCGCGGGGACAGCGAGGACGGTGGCCGCGAAAACGACGGCCGTCAGGGCGGTGCGGGTGGTGGTGAGGGCTGTCAGGGCGGTGCGGATGATGGCGGTGCTGGTGAGGTGCGGGCGGCGGTGTGTCGGTGGGTGGGCGTTCATGGCGCGAGTCTTGGTTACGGCGCCTTGGCGGTGGGTCGGTGAACGCCGTTCTGTGGAGGACGCTGGGTCGTCCACAGGCAGGGTGCCGATTTGGGGTGCGAGCCCACGCTGCTCGGCGGGTCGTTCAGTGGGCCTGGGGCTTGGAGTTGAGGAGGTCGTTCAGTGACGAGGAGAGCGCCGGGTCGGCGCCTGGCTCGCCCGAGGCCCTGAACCTGGTACGGCGCGGACGCAGCGGAGACGTCCAGATCCACACGGTGCTCAGGGCGATCCCCGCGGCGCAGACCAGGATGACCGCACGCAGCCCGATCGCCTCCGCGAGAAGGCCTCCGAGCAGACCGCCGAGGGCGAGGACGCCCTGCACCGCGAACGTCATGGTGGCGTTGACCCGGCCGCGCAACTCGGCGGTGGTCTCGCTCAGGGTGATCGCGCCCATGCAGGTGGCGAAGGCCACCACGATGCCGCCCGTGAGCGTGCCCGTCACAGCCAGGACCGACAGTTTCCACCACAGCGGGCCGGTCAGCAGTCCCACTGCGAGGATCTCCGAGGGGAAGAAGAGGACAGCGGCGAGCAGGACCCGGTTCTCGCCGTAGCGTTTGGACAGGCGGGCCGTGAGCCAGGCGCCCAGCAGGCCACCCGCCCCGCTCAACGCGATGAGGACACCGATCAGGCCCTTGGGGATGCCGAGGGTGTTCACCATGTAGAGCATGTAGACGGCCGTGAACGCCATCGCGAAGAAGTTGATCGTGACGCCCGCGCCGAGCAGCGCGCGCAGGACCGGATGGGTGACGCTGACCTTCAGTCCTTCCTTGACGTCGCGCCACATCCCCCGGGAGGCGGCCGGTTCGTTCCGCTCCGGGGTACGGATGGAGCGCAGCAGCAGGGCCGAGGCCAGGAACGACAGCGCCTCCGCCAGGACGGCCAGCGGTGCCGTGAGCACCTGCACCAGGAGCCCGGCCAGTCCGGGTCCGCTCACGGAGGCCACCGAGTAGGAGGCCTGCAGGCCGGCCATCGCCTCGGTGCGCTGCTCAGCGGGGACGACGGCCGCCAGGTGGGGGAAGTTAGCGGCTCTGAACAGCACTCCAGCCGTGCCGATCACGAGGGCCACGATGATCAGCCAGGCGACGTTCAGCACGCCCAGTAACCAGGCCACGGGTACGGTGGCGGCGGCCGCGCAGGAGACGAGCTCGCAACCGATCATCAGGGGACGGTGCCGCGCGAGCCGGTCGGCGATCGCCCCTGACTGCAGCCCGAACAGCAGGGCGGGCACCGAGGCGGCCGCGGTCAGCAGGCCCATCTGTGAGGGCGATGCGGTCAGCAGGGTCACCGCGGTCAGGGGGATGGCCAGCTTGGACACCTCTGATCCGGTGATCGAGACCGTCCTGGCCGTCCAGAGCAGGCGGTAGTCGCGCTGCTTGCGCAGAGGAGCGGCGGCTTCGAGATGGGGCCCGGACGGACGAGGAGGAGCCCCGGGCCCGGTGGCCGGGCTGTCCGGGCCGGGCGGTAGCCCGGCTGGGCGCTCGGCGGCACGACGGTCACGCCGGGTGTGAAAGGTTCCCTTCATAGATGTGAAGTTAATCCTTCAGAGTTGTGAAGGCAACCTTTCAGATATTCACGGACAGAGGTACCGTGGGCACATGACGCGGGAACCTGGCTGGCTCAGCGATCCGAAGGCGATGCGGGCGCTGGCCCATTCGGCGCGGCTGGCGATCCTCACCCGACTGGCCGACGAGGGCAGCGCCACCGCCACCGAGGTGGCCGAGAACGCGGGCATCACGCCCAGCGCCGCCAGCTATCACCTGCGCATGCTCGCCAAATACGGTTTCGTCGAGGACGCTCCGCCCCGCGGCGACGGCAGGGAACGATTGTGGAAGGTCGTGGACACCCCGATCGGCGTGGGTGTCAGTCCCAGCGACCCGCCGGACGTACGCGAGGCGAAGAAGTCGTTGATCGCGCTGTTCAACAAGGAGGCCCACGAGGAGGCGGAACGTAGCTGGGCCAACCTCGACGACGACACGGAGGAGTGGCGCTACGCCAGCGGTTTCAGCCGCACCAGGATCAGGGTCGACGCCCAGGAACTCGGCCGGCTCAACGAGGAGATCAAGAAGCTGATCGAGCCGTACGTCGCCCGCTTCCGCAGCCAGGAGGAAGCTCCGAGCGGAGCCAGGATCGCCGAGGCCCAGATCAGCCTGTTCCCTGTCGCGAAGCGGGTGGTCCCCGGCCTGCCCACCGAGGACCACGACGCGCCCTGACGACCTCGCCGGCCCGCCGAGGACCACGACGCGCCCTGACGACCTCGCCGGGCCGAGGATCACGACGAGGGAGGAGGCGCGCAGGTGGTGCCGGCAGGAGGCAGGCGCAGGTACGTGAGATACCGGTTGGCGTGGGAGATCGTGCACTGGTTGCCCGACAGGTAGAGCGCGTGCCCCGGCCCCTCGTACCGGATCGTGGCCGAGCCGGGCACGCCGGCCGCGGCGGTGGCGACGTCCGCGTGGTCGGTCCAGGTGCCCGCGCCGAGGATCGGCGGGAGCCGGTCGGCGGGCATCGGGGCCGGGGGGTTGATGATCGGCGAGGGCCAGCCGACGCACCCCAGCCGATGCCAGAGCTCGTTGCCCGCGAAGTTCGGCGACAGCCGCTCACCGAGCTCCTTGAGCCGCTGGAACTCCTCGTAGCCCGCGTACACCAGCCCATCCGTGCAGTGAGTGACGTTCTGGCCGCGGAAGGACGGCACCTTCAGGCTCTTCGTGACCTGCTCGACGAGGTCGGCGAAACCTGAGGCGTCGCCCGCCGCGGCGCGGTCGACGGACCTGGCGAAGCGCTGCCAGTTGGGGAAGTCCGGGGCCGCGCCGGGACTGATCACGTCGGCCGCGGCGGCGACCTTGAGATCGAGCCCGTTGATCGGCTCGTCGAACATCAGCACCCCGGGGTCCCCGAGCAGCGCGGCCGCGATGCCGAGCCGCTGCCGCATGCCCAGCGAGAACCCGGCGATCCGCCGGTCGGCGACCTCGGCCAGGCCCACCTGCTCCAGCACCTCGCCGACGCGCTCGCGTCCGATGCGGTTGCTGCGGGCCAGGCAGCGCAGGTGCATGGCGGCGGTACGCCCGCCGTGCACCGCGCCCGCGTCCAGGAGCGCGCCGACCTCGCGCAGGGGACGGCGGAAGGAGACGTACGGGCGTCCGCCCACGAGGGCCGTGCCGCCGTCAGGCGTCTCCAGGCCGAGGATCACCCGCATCGTGGTGGACTTGCCCGCGCCGTTCGGGCCGAGGCAGCCGGTCACCAGGCCGGGCCGCACCTCGAAGGTCAGGTCGTCGACCGCGAGGGCGTCGCCGTACCGCATCGTCAGGCCGGTCACTGCAATCATGAGGCCCAGCCTCCGCGTAACGGGGCCGCCGCCTCCATCGCCCTGTGTCCCCCGGGCCGGGGGAGTTCGGCCACCCATGATGGTGGGCCCAGGTCTACCGCGCCGGTCGTGCGGAGCGGGCAGACTGCTCGGGTGAGCATGATGCGCCGCATGGCCGAGCCCGTGGCCGGCCTGCTGCTGAACGCCGCCGCCGGCGTGGCGGCATGGGCGCTCCTCCTGCTGCTCGCCGGGTGCGCGGCGCTGGTCCCGATCGGCGGGCTCGGCGTGCGCCCGCTGGCCGGGGTGCGGTCGATGGTCCACGCGCTGGCGACGTTCCAGCTGGCCTGGGCGGCCCGCGCGCTCGGCCACGAGCCGGCGGCGCCGGTGGACGCTCGAGCACGCGAGTCGCGGGAGGGCGCTCACGCCCGCGAGACGGCCTGGCTCGCGGTGCAGGCCGTGACCGGCCCCGGCGGCGTGCTGGTCGTCGGCGGGGTGCTGTCGGCCGACGCCGTCCTCTGGAAGCTGCAGACGGTGCGGCCGAGCACCCAGCTCACGGTCGCCCTGTCGCTGGCGATCGTCGCCATCGTCGCCGTCGCGCTGGCCGCCGTCCCGCTCCTGCACAGGACGCAGGCGCGGCTGGCGGAGCTGTTGTTGTGCCCCGGCGACACGGACCGGGTCAGGCAGCTGACCGAGTCGAGGGCCGCGGCGGTGAGCGCGCAGGCGGCCGAGCTGCGCAGGATCGAACGCGACCTGCACGACGGCGCGCAGGCCAGGCTGGTCTCGGTGCGCATGAACCTCGGCCTGGCCAGGCGGGCGAGCGATCCCGGTCAGGTTCGCGAGCTGGTGGGGGAGGCGTGGGAGTCGGCCGGGCAGGCCCTGGCCGACCTGCGCGACCTGGTGAACGGCATCCACCCTCCCGTGCTGGCCGACCGGGGCCTGGCCGGCGCACTCGAGGCCGCCGCGCTGCACGTCCCCCTCACGGTGGACGTCGACATCGACCTGCCCTCCCGGCCGGAGGCGCCCGTCGAGTCCGCGGTCTACTTCGCCGCCGCCGAGGCCCTGACGAACGCGGCCAAGCACAGCGGCGCCCACCGCGCGTGGGTGCGGCTGTGCCACTCGAAAGGCGTCCTGCGGCTGGTCGTGGGCGACGACGGGAGGGGCGGCGCCGACCCGGGCGGCACCGGCATCGACGGCATCAGGCGCCGGCTGTCGGCGTTCGACGGGACGCTCGACGTCCGCAGCCCGGCCGGCGGGCCGACCGAATTCATCGTGGAGATACCGTGCGCGTTGTCATCGCAGAAGATCTCGCCCTCCTGAGGGACGGGCTCGTGCGCCTGCTGTCGGCGTCCGGGTTCGAGGTGGTCGAGGCGGTCGGCAACGGGCCGATGTTGCTCAGCGCGCTGACTCGCCACCGGCCCGACGTCGCCGTGGTCGACGTACGGCTGCCGCCGACCCTGACCGACGAGGGGCTGCGCGTCGCGCTGGAGGCCCGCAGGCGCCGGCCGGGGCTGCCGGTGCTGATCCTGTCGCAGTACGTCGAGCAGCTCTACGCCCGTGAGCTGCTGTCCGACCAGGCGGGTGCGGTCGGCTACCTGCTGAAGGACCGGATCGGCGACGTCGAGCAGTTCGTCGAGGCGGTGCGCAGGGTGGCGGCCGGAGGCACGGCGATGGACTCCGAGGTGATCGGCCAGTTGCTCACCCGCAGGAAGCGCGACGAACCGCTGGGCCGTCTGACCCCCAGGGAGCGCGAGGTGCTCGCGCTCATGGCCGAGGGCCTGTCGAACGCCGCGATCGCCGCCCGCCTGCTCGTCACGGACAAGGCCGTCGCCAAGCACACCAACAACATCTTCGCCAAGCTCGGACTGCCGCCGAGCGACGATCACAACCGCCGGGTCATGGCCGTACTGGCCTACCTGAAGGCGGAACCGGGCTGACCCGTGCCGTTCGACCACATGCGGTCAGCCTGAGGCGGCGTGGGAGGTAGACTTTCCGGTGGCCTGTGGCACAGGCCGACTTCGCATGCCTCATTGCGGACCGCGCCATCGGTCCGGGCCAGGCGCCCGGCTGGAGCGGTTTCGGGGCATCAGGGCGGCAGACACGCGCTGTCGCGTCACAACCGAGAATCGCGCCCATCCGCAGGGCGCCCAGACCTGGAGGACCAGCACATGGCCCCCGTCGTCACCATGCGACAGCTGCTCGAGAGCGGCGTTCACTTCGGTCACCAGACCCGGCGCTGGAACCCGAAGATGAAGCGCTTCATCTTCACCGAGCGCAACGGCATCTACATCATCGACCTGCAGAAGTCGCTGTCCTACATCGACCGCGCCTACGACTTCGTGAAGGAGACCGTCGCCCACGGCGGCACGATCCTGTTCATCGGCACGAAGAAGCAGGCTCAGGAGGCGATCTCCGAGCAGGCGGCCCGGGTCGGCATGCCCTACGTCAACCAGCGCTGGCTGGGCGGCATGCTCACCAACTTCTCCACCGTGCACAAGAGGCTGCAGCGCCTGAAGGAGCTCGAGGAGCTCGACTTCGACAACGTCGCCGCCTCGGGGCTCACCAAGAAGGAGCTCCTCATGCGCCGGCGTGAGAAGGACAAGCTCGAGCGCACGCTCGGCGGCATCCGTGACATGGGCCGCGTGCCCAGCGCGGTGTGGGTCGTCGACACCAAGAAGGAGCACATCGCGATCAGCGAGGCCAAGAAGCTCGGCATCCCTGTCGTCGCGATCCTCGACACCAACTGCGACCCCGACGAGGTCGACTACCCGATCCCGGGCAACGACGACGCCATCCGCGCCGTCGGGCTGCTGACCCGGGTCGTCGCCGACGGTGTCGCCGCCGGTCTGATGGCCCGCTCCGGCGCCGCCCGCGGTGACGAGAAGCCGGCCGCCGCCGAGCCGCTGGCCGAGTGGGAGCGCGAGCTCATCGAGCAGGGCACCGGCGAGCGTCCGGCGGGCGAGGCCGACGCCGCCGCCGCTCCCGAGGCCCCGGCCGAGGCCGCTCCCGCCGAGCCGGCCGCTGCGGCCGAGGCTCCCGCCGAGACCGCTCCCGCGGCCGAGGCCGCTCCCGCGGCCGAGGCCGCTCCCGAGGCCGAGACCGCTCCCGCGGCCACCGCCGAGGACAAGCCCGAGCAGCAGTCCTGACAGCTGATCGAGGGACGCGTCCCCTCCGACGGGGACGCGTCCCGGCCTGGCGAAGCCGGGCCCGCACAGGTGATAGGCCGCGGCGAGGCTGGGCAGCATACCGGGCGAGGCAGCAGTAGGGCCGGGCCGGTGCGCGCCCCCGAGCGAGGCAGAGTTCCTGTACGGCACGCGCCCGCCGTGCCGACCCCGGGGTGGGCCGCCGATCACGGCGCCCACCCGATCCACGACGACGAAATTTCACAAGGAATAAGAGCAATGGCTTCCGTGAACATGGCCGACGTCAAGCGGCTTCGCGAGATCACCGCTGCCGGCATGATGGACTGCAAGAAGGCGCTCGAGGAGTCCGGCGGCGACTTCGACCGCGCCATCGAGCTGCTGCGCCTCAAGGGCGCCAAGGACGTGGGCAAGCGCGAGGCGCGCACCGCCTCCAACGGCCTCGTCGCGCTCAAGCAGGACGGCGACTCCGCCGCCGCGCTCCTGGAGCTCAACTGCGAGACCGACTTCGTGGCGAAGGGCGAGCGCTTCCAGGAACTGGCCGCCCAGGTCGTGGCGCACATCCTCGAGACCAGGCCCGCCGACGTGCCGGCGCTGCTGGAGTCCTCGCTCGACGGCAAGACCGTCAAGGACCACCTCGACACCGCCAACGCCGCGCTCGGCGAGAAGATCGAGATCCGCCGGTTCGCTGTGCTGGAGGGCGGCTACGTCGGCGCCTACATGCACCGCACCGACCCGGCGCTGCCGCCTGCGGTCGGCGTGCTGGTCCAGCTCGACAAGCCCAACGCCGAGGTCGCCAAGGACGTCGCGCAGCACGCCGCGGCGATGGCCCCGCAATACCTCAAGGCGGCTTCCGTGCCCGCCGAGGTCGTCGAGAAGGAGCGCAAGCTCTTCGAGGAGATGACCCGCGAGGAGGGCAAGCCGGAGGCCGCGATCGGCAAGATCGTCGAGGGCCGCGTCAACGGCTGGTACAAAGACTTCACCCTCCTCCAGCAGACCTTCGTCAAGGACGGCAAGAAGAGCGTGGGCAAGTACGCCGAGGAGAACGGCGTCGAGGTCCTCGGCTTTGTCCGTTTCAAGGTCGGTCAGGCTTAGGCTTAGGCAAGCCGCCAGCTCAACGAACCGCCGAACGAAGGAGGCCGCCGCCGTGCAGGAACACCGGGAGCCAGCCCACGAATCCCCACGGACGGCGGCTTCCTCGTCTCCACACCCGCCTAACCCGCTGCGGTGGAAACGGGTGATGCTGAAGTTGTCCGGCGAGGCGTTCGCCGGCAGCGAGCCGCTGGGCATCGACCCGGTGATCGTCGACCACCTCGCCGACTCGATCGCCGAGGCGGTCCAGGAGGGTGTGCAGGTCGCGGTCGTGGTCGGCGGCGGCAACATGTTCCGCGGCGCCACCCTCTCGCAAGGAGGCATCGACCGGGCCAGGGCCGACTACATGGGCATGCTCGGCACGGTCATCAACTGCCTGGCCCTGCAGGACTTCCTCGAACGGCGGGGCGTGGAGACACGCGTGCAGACGGCCATCACCATGCAGCAGGTGGCCGAGCCGTTCCTGCCGCGCCGCGCGATCAGGCATCTCGAGAAGGGGCGCGTGGTCATCTTCGGCGCCGGGCTCGGGTCGCCCTTCTTCTCCACCGACACCGCGGCGTCCCAGCGGGCCCTCGAGATCGGCGCCGAGGCGCTGCTCAAGGGCACACAGGTGGACGGGATCTACGATTCCGATCCCCGCAAGAACCCGGATGCGGTCAGATTCGACCACCTTGACTACGGCGAGGTGCTGCTCCGCGACCTCGCGGTCATGGACGCCACCGCGATCAGCCTGTGCAAGGACAACGATCTGCCGATCGTGGTCTTCGACCTCATGGGCGAGGGCAACATCCTGCGCGCCGTCCGCGGTGAGAAGATCGGCACGCTGGTCAGTCCCGCAGGCAAATGAGCGAGCGAGCCCGACACCGCCAGCTAGAAGACAGGGAGCCGCTGTGATCGACGAAACCCTCCTCGAAGCCGAGGACAAAATGGACAAGGCCGTGTCTGTCGCGAAGGAGGACTTCGCGAGCATCCGTACGGGCCGGGTCACCCCTTCGATGTTCAACAAGATCAACGCCGAATATTACGGCACGCCGACGCCGATCCAGCAGCTGGCGTCGTTCCACGTGCCCGAGGCGCGCATGGTGCTCATCCAGCCCTACGACAAGAGCTCCATGCCCGCCATCGAGAGGGCCATCCGCGACTCCGACCTCGGCGTCAACCCGACCGACGACGGCCAGGTGATCCGCGTGACGTTCCCGGAGCTGTCCGAGGAGCGCCGCAAGGAGTACATCAAGGTCGCCAGGAACAAGGGCGAGCACGCCAAGGTGTCGGTGCGCAACATCCGCCGGTCCGCCAAAGAGGTCCTCGACAAGATGATGAAGGACGGCGAGGCGGGCGAGGACGAGGTCAGGCGGGCCGAGAAGGAGCTCGACGACATCACCCAGAAGCACGTCGCCAAGATCGACGAGCTGCTCAAGGTCAAGGAAGCCGAACTGCTCGAAGTCTGAGCGGCGCGCCCGGCGGCGGGCCGCCTCCGGTGGGCCCATGCCCCTGGGGCGAAGGCAGCGGGCACGCACTCTGCGGCCCTCGCCCGGACGGCGGGGGCCGCGGCTTTGGAGAACTCTGTGGAAAAAAGTACGGCTGGCACCAGCTCGAGCGGCGGCAGCCGTACCGGCAGGAACCTGCCTGCCGCGATCGCGGTGGGCGTCGTGCTGGGCGCGCTGGTCCTCGGCACCCTCTACACGGTCAAAGAGCTGTTCCTCGTGGTGGTCGCGGGCGCCGTCGGCGTCGGCACGGTGGAGCTGATCAGGGCGTTCGCGACCCGTGACATCAAGGTGCCGGTCGCGCCCGTGCTCGCCGGGCTGGTGGCCATGCAGGTGGCGGCCTACTGGGGCGGTTCCGTCTGGTTACTGGCCGCGTTCGCCGGGTTCGCGCTCATCCTGCTGATCTGGCGGATGTTCAGTGACGGCACCGAGGGCTACGTACGCGACGCGTCCGCGTCGGTGTTCACGCTCTTCTACCCCTGCCTGCTTGCCGCGTTCGTGCCGCTGCTGCTCAAGCCGGACGACGGCGACCACCGGGTGCTGATCTTCATCGCGGTGACCATCGCCAGCGACATCGGCGGCTACGTCGCCGGGGTGTTGTTCGGCCGCCACCAGATGACGGTGATCAGCCCGAAGAAGACCTGGGAGGGCTTCGCCGGGTCGCTCGTCGCGTGCGTGGCGGTCGGCGGCTGGCTGGTGACGTGGCTGCTCGGCGGCGAGCTCTGGCAGGGAGCGCTGATCGGCGGGCTCGCGGCGGTGCTGGCGACCGCGGGTGATCTCATCGAATCGATGATCAAGCGGGACCTCGGCATCAAGGATCTGGGCACGATCCTGCCCGGCCACGGCGGTCTGATGGACCGGCTCGACTCGCTGGTGACGGTGCTGGTGCCGGCCTGGCTGCTGATGACGTTGTTCTTCTAGCGGTGTGTCTCCAGCGCCTGCGCCGTGACGGGGGTCAGCCAGAGCCACCGTACGGCCTCGCCCCCGAACGCGAACCCCGACATGTCGGGCATGTGGGGTGGGCTGTGCATCATCAGCACCCCCGAATACTGCGGCCCCAGCGGGAACGTCGCGGGCTCGTGATACCACTTCGCCGTGTGCCCGTGGCCGAGCCACGTGACCGAATGCCACGGATATTGCGACAACCACACCAGCAGCAGCGCCGCGTCCTTCGGATCCTCCCGGGTGGCCACGGCCAGCTCGATCCTGGCGTACGCGCCCGGCTTGTCGATCCACTGCTCCACCGTGGGCATGCGCTGGCAGCTCATCCCGACCGTCGACAGGACGGTGTAGTCGCGATCGCGGTGCGGCGGGCGCTCGGTGATGCCCACGGTCGGCAGCCGCTCGCCGCCGGCGTCCCAGTACCGGCCTGCCGGGCCGAGCGCGCGGTCCAGGTGGCCCATCACGAACTGCTGGAACGACGGCCATGAACCCTCGCCGTTCCGCCAGCGCCAGTAGGACTCGGCGTTGGAGATGCGGGGGCGCAGACCTTCGAGCGCCTCCGACAGCGCCCACGCGAACGGCGACTCGCCCACCGCGTCACGCGCGTAGCCGGGCATGCCCCGGTTCATGTCGGCCCAGCCGGGGATGACCGCCAGCAGGTCGTCGTCCTCGTAGAGGGCCACGCCGTCGCCCTCCTCGAACCACAGCGCGCTGAGCTGCCCGAGCGGCCGGCGGCCCTCGGGGTGCAGCGTGCCGGCCCTCGGCATCAGCGGCGGCAGGCCGGCGTTGATCCTGGCCAGGTCGACCACGGGCGGGGCGGGGCGGTGGTTGGCCAGCCACACGGCGCCGTGCACCGTGCCGTCGGGCGAGCACAGATAAGCTACCGAGGAGTCCTCATCACGCTCGACCACGAGCGTCCGGCTGCCGTACGGATTGCCCGCGGCGAGGACCACCTCGGCGCCACCCTCGCCGGCTGCCGCCCGGAAAATCGCCATACGAGATGACTGTAGATCGGGCGGCAACCGCGACGCGAGCCCAACCAACACCAGGAATGCCACCTCCTATCCCAACGTTCATTACCCTGGCCGACAACCCCTCAAGCAAAGGCGGCAACGTGTCCCAGCCCCCAGGCCAGCTCACCTTCGTCGCGCCCCGGCGAGCCAAGCCCGCACGGCACCTGGCCGACCTGTCGATGGCCGATCGGCGGGCCGCGGTCACCGAGCTGGGCGAGAAGGCGTTCCGTGCCGACCAGCTCTCGCGCCACTACTTCGAGCGCCTGACCACCGACGTCGGCTCGATGACCGATCTGCCGGCCGCGTCCCGGGAGAAGCTGTCCGCGCTGCTGCCCGAACTGCTCACGCCGGTCAGGGAGATGGCCACCGACGGCGGCACGACCCGTAAGACGTTGTGGCGGTTGTTCGACGGCGCGCTGGTCGAGTCGGTGCTGATGCGCTATCCCGACCGGGTGACGATGTGCGTGTCGTCGCAGGCCGGCTGTGGCATGAACTGCCCGTTCTGCGCCACCGGCCAGGCGGGCCTGACCCGCAACATGTCCACCGCCGAGATCGTCGAGCAGGTGGTCTCCGGCGCTCGGGCCCTGGCCGCCGGCGAGGTGCCGGGCGGCCCCGGCCGGGTGAGCAACGTCGTGTTCATGGGCATGGGCGAGCCGCTGGCCAACTACAAGCAGGTGATCGGCGCGGTGCGGCGGCTGGTGGAGCCCGCTCCGCACGGCCTCGGCATCTCCGCGCGCGGCGTCACCGTCTCCACGGTGGGGCTGGTGCCTGCCATCGGCAAGCTCGCCGACGAGGGGCTGCCGGTCACGCTGGCGTTGTCGCTGCACGCGCCCGACGACGAGTTGCGCGACACCCTCGTGCCGATCAACACGCGGTGGAAGGTGGCCGAGGTCCTCGACGCGGCGTGGGCGTACGCGGCCAGGACCAAGCGGCGGGTCTCGATCGAATACGCCCTGATCAAGGACATCAACGACCAGGAGTGGCGGGCCGACCTGCTCGGCAAGCTGGTGAAGAACAAACTGGTGCACGTCAACCTGATCCCGCTCAACCCCACGCCTGGCTCCAAGTGGACGGCGTCGCGGCCCGAGGACGAGCGGGCCTTCGTACGACGGCTGCAGTTCCACGGCGTGCCCGTGACGGTCCGCGACACCCGCGGGCGCGAGATCGACGGCGCGTGCGGGCAGCTCGCCGCCGCCGAGTGAGCGCAGGCCCGTTCATGGGCACCGGCTCAAGGAACATGCCGGCGGCACCTAGCTCGTCCTGAGGCGGCGCCAGGCATAGCCGGCCAGACCGATCAGGCACCAGGCCAGGGAGAGGGCGGCCAGCTCGGGGAAACGGCCGAGCAGGTCGCCGGCGTTCGCGGCCCGCATCCAGGGGATCAGCGGCACGGTCAGCCAGTAGAAGGATGAGGCGCTGAGCAGCAGCGTCGCCAGGAAGCCGAGCAGCAGCACGGTGATCGAGACGGTGGGGGAGCGCACGATCGCCCGGCTGGTGAGCGCGCCCAGCGCCGTTCCGGCCAGCGCGGCCAGGGCGTACAACGCGATCACGGCGACCAGCACCCCGCGCGGCGGGGTGGCGCTCACACCGAGCAGCAGGGCCCAGCCCAAGGCGATCGCGGCGAGCCCGGCACACGCCGCGAAGGCCGCGATCAGTCCCGCGGCCACCTCCTTGCCCCGGCCGCCCGCCTGGACCGCCGACATCGCGCGCTGCCGGTCGGGCTCGGTGTCGAGCACGCTCCTGGCCGCCCAGGCCAGCACCGGGACGATCAGCACGGCGCCGTCGGTGAGCACGGACGTCTCCTCCCCCTTCGGGGCACGGCTGCCGTAGAGGATCGCGAGCAGGGCCAGGGCGAGCAGGAACGCCTGGTAGACGCGGTGGGACCGGACGTAGGCGGCCAGGCGGAAGGCGGCCAGGGCGATCATCGGCTCTCCTCGATCTCGCGGGCCAGGTAACCCTCGCCGCGCATCCTGGCCACGAACCGCTGGACGTCGGCGGCCGGCAACGTCACCTCCACGGTCGCCTGCCTTCGCTCGGCCGGGCCGCCAGAGCATCCTGAGCGCCGCGCGGCCGCGGCGTCCTGCGCGGTGGTGGCGACCTGGCTCACTGCGGGTGGGGCGTGCGATGTGCTCTCTTTGAGCCGGCCGGCGACCATCGACCAGTGGCGGACACCGGGCAGGGCTCGCAGACCGCCCTGGTGGTCGCTGGCGATGACGATGCCGCCCCCGGCCGCCACCTCGGCCGCGATCGCGGGCAGAGCCGCGCGCGTGCCGGCGTCGAGCCCGGCGAACGGCTCGTCGAGGATCAGCAGCCCCGGCTCGGCCATCAGCGCCTGGACCAGCCCCACCTTGTGCGCGCTGCCCTTCGACAGCTCGCCCAGCGGGAGAGCGAGCAGGTGGCCCATGGCCAGGCGCTCCGCCCACGGCTCCCAGCGGGCGCCGCCGCGCACCCGCGACATGTGCCGCAGGTAGTGCGTCACCGTGAAAGGCTGACCCGTGGGAAAACGGTCGGGGGCGAAGCCGACGACCGCCGGGCGGCCGGTGATCGTGCCCGCGCTCGGCCGGGCCAGGCCCGCGAGGAGGCGGAGCAGGGTCGACTTGCCGGCTCCGTTCACCCCGGTCAGCTCGATCACATCGCCGGGGGAGAGTTCGGCGTCGGCGTCTTCGATGATCAGTGCATCGCGTCGCCGGTAGCGGAAGGACACGTGGGAGAGACGCATGGTGCTGCAACGGTATAGGCGGGGGCGCATCGTCGTGATAAAAGACCGCATCAGTGAACACGCGGGAAATGTCAAAATAGAGGTCCCGGCGCCATCTCAAGAGGAGTAAGGCTTGAACCGCTTTCCGCGGGTCATGGGCATGCGTTCAGGCTATGACCCCGCCGAAGTCGACGCCCTGATCGCGCGGATCGAGTCGACCCTCGGCAGGGGCTCGCACACCATGGAGCCCGTCACCGCCGACGAGGTGCGCGGCGCGACGTTCCGCACCAAACGCGGCGGCTACCAGGAGACCGCCGTCGACTTCGCGCTCGAAGCGTTCGTGGTGGCGCTGGAGACACAGGCCAAGCGGCCCGTACGCCTGGCCATGGCCGAGCCCACCAGCGAGATGTTGCGGGAGGAATGGTTCGAGACCCAGGCCGCCCGCGTCGAGCGGGTGGCCTTCCGTCCCGGACGCATGGGCACCGGCTACAACGAGGACGAGATCGACACCTTCCTCGACCGGATCGTGGCCACCCTGCGCGGCACGACCGACTATCCGGTCACGGCGAAGGAGGTGCGGGAGGCCACGTTCTCCACCGTGATGTTCCGGTCCGGCTACCTGATCGCGGACGTCGACTCCTTCCTGGCCGACATCGCCGAAGTCCTCGACCAGCGTAACTAGGCGCACTCCCACCAGCCCGCCGACGAACGTGACCGCGGTGGCCGCCGCCCTGTTGAGCCCCCGTGACCTGAGCCAGCGGGCCGGGGGCAGCAGCAGTGCGGTCAGGAACACGCCGATGATGATGGAGATGGCCACCGTACGCACGTGGTACAGGCAGAACAGGGCCACCGCCGTGACCGCGAACCACCCGAGCAACCGCCACGGCCCCATGCCCCACCCCTCGATCGTGCCTGGTCAGAGGCCTTCCCTCGGAAGATCGGGGGCAACCCAGGTCAGGCCGGCGGGGCGAGGTGCGGGCGCTGGGAGCGCTTGCCGGACTCGTACGCCTCCCGCGCGGCGTAGGTGGCGCTCGTCGTCGCCACCTGCGCCACGGGCACGTCCCACCAGGCCTCCGACGAGGGTGCGTCGTCCGCCAGCCGGTCGGTGCTTACGTGGATCACGGTGGTCTCCGTCGCCGACCGGGCCGCGTCGAGCGCCTTGCGCAGGTCGGCGACCGATTCGGGGCGCAGCACCGAGGCGCCGAGGCTGGCCGCGTTGGCGGCCAGGTCGACGGGGAGCGGGTTGCCGTCGCGGCGGGCGTAGGAGGTGCCGAGCCGCTCGGCGCCGACGCTCTCGGACAGGCGGCCGATGGAGGCGAAACCGGAGTTGTCGACCAGGACGACGATCAGCTTGATGCCCTCGGAGACGGCCGTGACCAGTTCCTGAGCCATCATGAGGTAGGAGCCGTCACCCACGAGCACGAACACCTCGCGCTCGGGCGCCGCCATCTTGACGCCCAGGCCGCCCGCGATCTCGTAGCCCATGCAGGAGTAGCCGTACTCGACGTGGTAGCTGCCCGGGCCGCTGGGCCGCCAGAGTTTGTGCAGGTCGCCGGGCATGGATCCGGCCGCGCACACGACCACGCCGTCGTCGCCGGCCGCCGCGTTGACCGCGCCGATCACCGCCGACTGCGGCAGCGGCGAGCCCTCCAGCGCGTACGCCGCGTCGACAGCGGCGTCCCAGGCGCGGGTGAGCTCGGCGGCCTGGGCGCGGTAGGCGGGTGGCGTGCTCCATCCCGCGCACGCCTGGCCCAGGTCGGCCAGTGCCTCGCGGGCGTCGGCGACCAGTTGCAGGCCGGACAGCTTGGCGGCGTCGAAGCCGGTGATGTTGACGTTCACGAACCGCGCGCCGGGGGCGAAGATCGTCCGGGAGGCGGTGGTGAAGTCGCTGTAGCGGGTGCCCACGCCGATGATCACGTCGGCCTCGCGGGCCAGGGTGTTGGCGGCGGTGGTGCCCGTGGCGCCGACGGCGCCCATCGCGAGGGGATGGCCGTGGGGGAGCGCGCCCTTGCCCGCCTGGGTCTCGGCGACCGGGATGCCGTGCGCCTCGGCGAAGGCGCGCAACTCGTCCGTGGCCTCGCTGTAGATCGCGCCGCCGCCCGCGACGATCAGCGGGCGCTCGGCCGAGGTGATCAGCTCGGCCGCCCTGGCCAGGGCGGCGCGCTCGGGGCGCGGCCGGGGAACGTGCCACACGCGGCGGGCGAACAGCTCGTCCGGCCAGTCGAACGCCTCCGCCTGGACGTCCTGCGGCAGCGCCAGCGTCACCGCGCCGGTCTCGGCGGGGTCGGTGAGCACCCGCATGGCGGCCAGCAGCGCGGACGGGAGCTGCTCGGGGCGGTTGATCCGGTCCCAGAAGCGGGAGACCGGCTTGAAGCAGTCGTTGACCGAGATGTCGTAGGAGCGCGTGTCCTCCAGCTCCTGCAGCACCGGGCTCGCCACGCGGGTGGAGAAGATGTCGCCGGGCAGCAGCAGCACGGGCAGCCGGTTGATCGTCGCGCCGGCCGCGCCGGTGACCATGTTGGTCGCGCCGGGGCCGATCGAGGTGGTGCAGGCCAGGGTCGTCAGCCGGTTGGCGGCGCGGGCGTAGGCGGCGGCGGTGTGCACCATCGCCTGCTCGTTGCGGGTCAGGAAATAGGGCAGGTCGTCGGCGGAGGTGGCCAGCGCCTGGCCGAGGCCGGCGACGTTGCCGTGGCCGAAGATGCCGGCGCAGCCGCCGAAGAACCGCCGCTCCACGCCGTCGCGCTCGCTCCACTGCTGCGCCAGGAACCGCACCACGGCCTGTGCCACGGTCAGCCGGGTGGTCATGAGACCTCCTTCGCCGGCCCCGAGGAGACCTCGGCAAGCTCAGTCATGTGTCCTCCCGAACGGAAGTCTCGGGTCGATGGGCTGGGAGTCCCACGACGAGCGGATCCAGGCGTGGCCGGGGTCGTCGCAGAACGCCATCGAGCGCTGCTCCGCCGGGCCTGCCAGGACGTTCAGATAGTAGAGGTCGTAGCCGGGCGCGGCCATGGAGGGCCCGTGGTAGCCGTACGGGACCAGCACGACGTCGCCGGACGAGACCTCGGCCAGGGTGTCGATCCGGCCGCGTTCCGAGGAGTAGACGCGCTGGTAGCCGAGGCCCCGGCCGGCGACCTCGAAGTAGTAGATCTCCTCCAGCACGGCCTCGCCCGGGTTGGGGGTGTCGTGCTTGTGCGGCGGGTAGGACGACCAGTTCCCGCCGGGGGTGAGCACTTCGACGGCCATGAGCTTGTCGCAGTCGAAGGCGTCGGGGGCGCAGAAGTTGTTCACCTGGCGGCTGGCCTGGCCCGCGCCCCTGATCTCCACGGAGACGTCGGCGGCGGGCACGTGGCGGGGCTCCAGCGCGCGGGTGGCGCGGGCCGAGGGCAGCGCGATGCGCCCGTCGCCCCTGAGCGTCACGTGGGCGCCGATCGGAAGGTAGACGAAGTCGGACGGGCCGTCGAACACGGAGGAACGCCCGGCCAGCTCGTACGTCACCGCATCGGGCCCCTGCGTGCCGGGCGGCGGGGAGGCGGATGGGGCGAGGGCGACCGTGCACGAGCCCGACAGGGGGAGCACGAGCATCTCCTCCTCGCCCGTGTCGAACGAGACGGTGGCGTCGGCCAGGTTCGCGACGCGCAGGCCCGAATAGGTCCATCCGGCCAGGGACGGGGTGATCTCCACCGCCCAGGGGCCGTTGGCGGACTTGCCGTACGGAAGGTATGTCATGCGCGGGCCTCTCGAACCAGGGCGGCGGCGCCGTCCACGGCGGTTGCTACGTCGTCGTCCGGAGGGTAGAGCAGAGCGCGCCCGACGACGAGTCCCCGCACGCCCGGCAGGCCGAGCGCGCGGTCCCAGTCGGCGTAGGCGGCGTCGATGTCCGGTGGGTCGCCGCCGAGCAGCAGGGCGGGCAGGGTGGTGGCCGCCATCACCCGCTCCATCTCCGGAACTGCGGGGATCTTGAGCCAGGTGTAGGCCGAGGTCACGCCGAGCGCCTGGGCGACGCTGATCGCGCGGATCACGGCGTCGGGCGACAGGTCGTTGCGGACGGCGCCCGTCTCCGAGCGCAGCGACCAGAACGGCTCCACCATGGCGACCAGGCGCCTGCGGGCCAGGTCGGTGACCGCGCGGGCGCACGATTCCAGCGTCGTCACGGTCGCGTGGTCGCCGGGGTCGATGCGGCAGAGCATCTTGCCGCCGTCGAGGCGCATCGTGTCGATCGCCGCGGCGTCGAAGCCGGTGAAGCGGTCGTCCAGCTCGAAGACCGAGCCCTGCAGGCCGCCCCTGTTCATGGAGCCGAAGGCCAGCTTGCCCTCCAGCGCCCCCAGCAGGAGCAGGTCCTCCAGCACGTCGGGGGCGGCCAGGATGCCGTCGACGCCCGGCCTGGCCAGCGCGGTCTGGAGGCGGCCGAGCAGGTCGGCGCGGCTGGCCATGGCCAGCGGGCGGTCGCGTACGGCCAGCGCCCCCCTGGCGGGGTGGTCGGCGGCGATGATGAGCAGCCGCTCGCCCTCGCCGGGCATTCCGCGTCGCTGCCGCCGGGCCGCCGCCTCGGCGATCTCCTCCGGCTTGGTGGCGCGGATGTGGGTGAGCCGCGTGTATCCGGCGGCTCTGGGCAGCGTGATGTCGCTCAAGAGCGATCCCCGTTCTCGGTGCCGTTCAGCAGGTCCTCCACGTCCGCCGTCGCCGGCATGGCGTCGGCGCAGGCCAGGCGGGCGGCCACGAAGGCGCCTGCGGCGTTGGCGAAGCGGATCGTGTGCTCCAGCGGCCAGCCGCGCAGCAGGCCGAGGCAGAGGGCGCCGCCGAACGCGTCGCCGGCTCCGATGCCGTTGACCACCTTCACCTCCACGGGCTCCACCAGGACGCTCTCCTCGGCGGTGCGGGCGAAAACCCCTTCCGGGCCCATCTTCACGATGGCGACCTTCACCCCGGCGTCCAGCAGCGCCTGAGCCGCGGCCTCCGGGTCGCGTACGCCGACCGCGGTCTCCACCTCGTCGAGGTTGCCGACCGCGACGTTCGTGTGGGGCAGCGCCCGGCTCGCCGCCTCGTACGCCGCCTCCCGCGACGGCCACAGGCTGGGCCGGTAGTCGAGGTCGAACACCGTCCAGCCCGTGGTGCGCGCCGACAGGGCGGCGGCGTGGGCCGCGGCGCTCGGCTCCTTGCTCAGGCCGGTCAGCGAGAACCAGAACAGGCTGGTGGCCGCGATGGCGTCGAGGTCGAGGAGGTCGGGGGAGATGCGCAGGTCGGGCGGATGCTCGCCGCGGTAGAAGTAGATCGGGAAGTGGTCGGGAGGGAAGATCTCGCAGAACGTGACGGGCGTGGGCGGGCCTTCGATGGTGCTCACGTAGGCGTCGTCGACGCCGAAACCGCGGATCGCCCGCCGGACGAAGTCCCCGAAGGGATCGGCTCCCACGGCGGTGATCACGGCCGGGCGCAGCCCGTGGCGCGCCGCGGCCACGGCGACGTTCGTCGGGCTGCCGCCGAGGAACTTGCCGAAGGTCTCGACGTCGGCCAGCCCGACGCCGGTCTGCAGCGGGTAGACGTCGACGCCGCAGCGGCCGATCGTGATCAGGTCGTGCACGGCGGGCCCGGGCGGGCGGCCTGTCGCGGGGAGCGGGGTCTGCACCTGACGCACCTCCAGGGTGAGGCTTCTCTCGACACTATGGCATATTGTCATGACATTCGGATGTCCGCTATGTTGCCTGACGTGCCCATCCTCGCGGCTGAGCCTCTCCTTCGGGCAAAGGCACAGCGTACGGGCACGTCCGGAAGCGTGGCCCGGCGATTTGGGCGGGCCTTTACGTCATATGCATGTCATGACATATTGGCCCATGGCTTCCTCCCCTAAGGACATGTCGGAGGGTATGCATGGCAGAGCGGAAACGGTCGCTGGGAGTGGTCGCGGTCCTCGCCGCGGCCGGGCTGGGGCTCGCCGCGTGCGGCCAGTCGTCCGGCGGAGGCGAGGGTGAGGCCATCGAGCTGACGATCACCCAGAACGCCATCAAGGGCGGCAAGAACGCCGCCGGAGCGACCTTCATCGAGGACTGGGTGATCCCCAAGTTCGAGGCCGCCCAGAAGGCGAAGGGAAAGGACGTCACGGTCAAGTTCGTCCCCAGCGGAGTCGACGACGAACAGTACAAGACCAAGCTCTCCCTCGACCTCAAGTCAGGCAAGGGCGCGGACGTCATGGACATCGACGGCATCTGGGCCGGCGAGTTCGCCGAGGCGGGCTACATCAAGCCGCTGCCGGAGCTGGTCGGGCCGGAGGCCGAAAGCTGGGACGGCTGGTCGCAGATCCCCGAGGCCGTCCAGGGCATGGCCGAGTTCAACGGCAAGAAGTACGCCCTGCCGGTCGGCACCGACGGCCGGGTGCTCTACTTCAACAAGACGCTCTTCCAGAAGGCCGGGCTGCCCGCCGACTGGCAGCCGAAGAGCTGGCAGGAGATCATCGACGCGGGGACGAAGCTGAAGTCCGCCGGCGTGCCCGTGCCGATCCAGATCAACGCCGGCACCGCCATGGGCGAGGCCACCTCGATGCAGGGCGTGCTGCCGCTGCTCGCCGGCGCGGGCGGCGAGGTGCAGCAGGACGGCAAGTGGACGGGCGCCTCCCAGGCGCTGAAGGACGCGCTCGGCCTCTACCAGAAGATCTACGGCGGCGGCCTCGGTGACCCCAAGCTCCAGCAGGAGGCCAAGGGCCGCGACAAGTCGTTCCAGCAGTTCGCCGAGGGCAAGGTCGGCATCCTGATGGAGGGCGACTACTTCTGGCGCGGCGTCGTCAACCCCAAGACCGGCGTGGCGAAGATGGACGACCGCGACCAGGTCGTCGGCTACGCCATGATCCCCGCGATGGAGCCCGGCAAGGGCCTGCGCGGCCAGGACTTCGTCAGCATGTCAGGCGGCGCCCTGCGCACGGTCAACCCCAACAGCGAGCACCCGAAGGAGGCCTTCGAGCTGCTGACCTTCACGCTCTCGCCCGAGGCGCTGAAGGAGGAGACCAAGGACGGCAACGTACGCGTCACCCCGCGCACCGATGTCAACAAGGAGATCCTCGCCGGCGAGCCGCTGCTCACCTTCATCTCCGAGAAGGTGCTGCCGGTGACGGCCTACCGGCCGCCCGTCGCCGTCTACCCGCAGGTGTCGGCGGCGCTGCAGGAGGCCACCGCGGCCGTGGTCGGTGGCACCGCGCCCGACCAGGCGGCGGCCGACTACCAGAAGAAACTCGAAGGAATCGTCGGTGGCGCAGGCAACATCGCCTCCTGAGGTCGTCAAGGAAGACGAGCGGACCCGCCGCGGCTACAGCTCTGACGCGGCGGGCCTGGGCAACCTGCGGGCAGGGGCGTTCGTCGCCCCCGCCCTGCTGCTCATCGCCGCCTTCCTCGTGTTCCCCGCGCTCTGGGTGCTCTACCTGGGGCTCACCAACTACCGCCTGACCGGCGCCGCCGCGGCCGAGCCGCAGTTCGTCGGGCTCGCCAACCTCCTCGACGCGGTCTCCAACCCCACGTTCTGGAACTCGACCTGGCTGACCCTGCAGTTCGTGCTCGGCTCGGCCGTCATCGGCCAGGTCGTGCTCGGCTTCTCGATCGCCTGGATGTTGCGCGACCGTGCCGGACCGCTCAAGCGGCTGGTCGAGGGCCTGGTCATCCTGGCCTGGATCCTGCCGAGCGCCGTCGTGTCGTTCCTGTGGGTGGCGCTGCTCGACCGCGACGGCGGCACGCTCAACGCGCTGCTCGGCATCCCCGGCTTCCCGTGGCTGCTCGACCACCCGATGTTGTCGATCATCATCTTCAACACCTGGCGCGGCACCGCGTTCTCGATGATGTTGTACGGCGCCGCGCTCGGCAACGTGCCGCCCTCCCACCTGGAGAGCGCCCGCCTGGCCGGGGCCTCCGGCTGGCAGCAGCTCAGGGACGTCGTCTTCCCGCACATCCGCGGTCACATCCTGACCAACCTGCTGCTCATCAGCCTGTGGACGTTCAACGACTTCTCCCCGTTCCTCATCACCGCCGGCGGCCCCGACGGCCGGTCCGAGGTGCTGGCCGTGCACGTGTACAAGGTCGCGCTGCAGAGCGGCGAGCTGGGGTACGGCGCCGCCGTGTCCACGATCATCCTGCTGATCAACCTGGTCGTCGCGGTGTTCTACCTGCGGCTGCTCCGGAGCAAGAAATGACGCGCTTCGTCCTGGGCCGGATCGGCTTCTGCACGCTCATCGCGGTGCTGCTGGCCTTCTTCACCATCCCGCTGTTGTGGCTGGTGACCGCGCCGTTCACCTCCGACCCGTCGTACGAGGTCAAGGTGCCCGACTTCACCTGGGACAACTTCCAGGCGGTCGTCGAGCACCCGTACGCGCTGCCGTCGCTCTACAACTCCCTCATCCTGTCCGTCGGCACCGCCGTGCTGGTCGTGCTGCTCGCGGCGCTGGCCGCGTACGCGCTGAGCCGGGTGCGGCTGCCCGGCCGGGACGCCCTGCTCTACGCGCTGCTGCTGCTGTCGTCGATCATCACGGGCACGGCGGCCATGGTGCCGCTGTTCCAGCTCGCGGTCGAGCTGAACCTGATCGACTCGCAGCTCGGGCTGATCCTCATCCTGACCGGCGGCCTGCTGCCCGCGGCGATCTTCATGCTGAAGGACTTCATGGACTCCACGCCGAAGTCCTACGAGGAGTCGGCGCGGGTCTTCGGGGCCTCGCCGCTGCAGATCGTCCGCCACGTGGTCGTTCCGGTGGTACGCCCCGGGCTGGCCACGATCGGAGTGTGGTCGCTGGCCAACGTGTGGGGGAACTTCCTGATGCCGTACCTGCTGCTGAGCGACGTCGAGAAGCAGCCGGCCGCGGTGATCACGTACACGCTCTACACCGAGGGCGGCCAGGCCAACCTCAGCATGTTGTCCACGTTCGGCCTGCTCTACTCGATTCCCGTGGTGCTCATGTACCTGTTCGTCAGCAAGAAGTACGGCTTCCGCTTCCACGGAGGGATCAAGCGTTAATGGCCGCCATCGAACTACGCGGGCTGACCAAGGTCTATCCCGGCGGGGTGAAAGCGCTCGACTCACTCGACCTCGACATCCCCGACGGCGAGTTCTTCGCCCTGCTCGGCCCCTCCGGCTGCGGCAAGACGACCCTGCTGCGCACGATCGCCGGCCTGGAGACGGCCACCGGCGGCGCCGTCGTCATCGGCGACCGCGACGTGACCGGGGTGCAGCCGGGCGGCCGCGACGTCGCGATGGTCTTCCAGGACTACGCGCTGTTCCCGCACATGGACGTCACGGACAACATCGCCTACCCGCTGCGGATCAAGAAGGTCGCCAAGGGCGCGCGCCGCGAGAAGGCGGAGGAGGTCGGCGCGCGGCTCGGCCTCGACCACCTCATGGACCGCCGGCCCGGGCAGTTGTCGGGCGGCCAGCAGCAGCGGGTCGCGCTGGCCAGGGTCATGGCCACGCAGGCGCAGGCGTTCCTGTTCGACGAGCCGCTGTCCAACCTCGACGCCCGCCTGCGGCTCGAAGCCCGGACGTTCCTCAAGAAGCTCCAGCGGGAGCTGGGCGTCACCACCGTCTTCGTCACCCACGACCAGGCCGAGGCGCTGGCCATGGCCGACCGGATGGCCGTCATGGAGAACGGGCACATCCGGCAGATCGGCACCCCGGCCGAGGTGTTCCAGCGGCCGGCCAACACGTTCGTGGCGGGCTTCATCGGCTCGACGCCGATGAACCTGCTGGATGGCACCGTACGAGGTGACACGCTGGAGGTCGCGGGCTGCAAGGTGGCGGTCCCGGCCGCCGCCGAGGGCCGGCTGACCGACGGGGAGAAGATCGTCTACGGCGTGCGGCCGGAGTACATGGCCTACTCGGCCGGGCCCGCCGAGGGCGCGCTGAGCGGGAAGGTGGCCATCGTGGAGAACCTGGGCGCGTCCCACCTCGTGACCCTGGACGTCAACGACGTGCTGGTGCAGGCCGTCGTGCCCGAGGGCAGCGAGCCCGCCGTCGGCGACGACGGCCACGCGCTGCCCCGCCGCGACCGGGCCCTCGTCTACCGGGACGGTGAGCTGGTGTGATCATCGAAGGCCACTGGAGCCTGGACGACAGGCTGGAGCAGATCCTGCGCGAGGTGCCCTTCGAGGTGAGCGCGGGCACGGCCGCCGTGACCGTGCGGCTGGCGTACGACAGGTCGCAGGGCGTCATCGACCTCGGGTGCGGCTCACCCGCCGGGTTCCGCGGCTGGTCGGGCGGCGCGCGTGACACGTACACGATCAGCGAGGACTGGGCGACCCCCGGCTACTTGCCGGGCGAGCCCGAGCCGGGCACGTGGCACGTGTGGCTGCGGCTGCACCGCATCCCGCCGCAGGGCCTCGACTACACGCTGGAGGTCACCACCGCGACCGTCGCGCCACCGGAGCCGGCCGTGGCGGAGCCGCCGCACGGCGAGCGCCCGGCGCGGCGCGCCATCCCCGACGCCGGCGGGCTGCGGTGGTTCGCGGGCGACTTCCACGCCCACACCCTGCACAGCGACGGCGGGCTCAGCATTCCCGAGCTGGCCGAGCTCGCCCACGGTAGAGGGCTCGACTTCCTGGCCGTCACCGACCACAACACCGTCAGCCACCACCCCTGGCTGGCCAAGATCGACCGCGAGATCACGCTCATCCCCGGCCAGGAGGTCACGACCGACCGGGGCCACGCGAACGTGTTCGGCGACGTCGGCTGGGTGGACTTCCGGCAGCCCGCGGACTCCTGGGCCGAGCACGCCGAGCGCGCGGGCGGGCTGATGTCCGTCAACCACCCGCTCGGCGGCGACTGCGCCTGGCTGCTGCCGATCGAGCGCCGGCCCGCGATCGCCGAAGTGTGGCACTCCGGCTGGTGGGACCGCCGCTGGGGCGCGCCGCTGGCCTGGGCCGACGCCTGGCGCCACGACCTGACCGTGATCGGCGGCAGCGACTTCCACCGCCACGGTTCCGACGGCCTGCCCGGCGCCCCGACGACGTGGGTGCTGGCCGAGGACACCACCACGGTGCTCGACGGCGTGCGTGCGGGGCGCACCGCCGTCTCCGCCGGGCCCGACGGGCCGCTGCTGCTCAGGCTGGGCGACGAGCTGCTCGCGCTGGACGCCGACGGCCTGGTGCTGGTGGCCCCCGACGGGCGGCGGCGGGTCGTCCGCGGTGACCGTACGCTCCTGCCCGCGTCCGGCGGCCGCCACCGGCTGGAAACGTACGAGAACGAGGTGATGGCGCTATGCGAGTGAACGTGCCGACGAACGGAGTGAGGTCATGAGCACGCGAGTGCGGAAGGTCGCCAACGCGCCGGTGAGTTTCGGCGTGTTCGAGCTGAGCGACGCGCCCCCGCCGCTGAACGCCGGCGAGATGGTCGGCGCGCTGTCCGAGGCCGGTTACGAGGGCATCGATCTGGGTCCGGTGGGTTACCTCGGCACCAGCCACGACCTTGCGGAACGGCTCGACGGCATGCTGCTCGCCGGCGGTTGGGCCGACCTGCGCTACAACGACGCCGAGGAGTTCCGCAAGGGACTGACCGCGCTGGAGAGGACGCTCGACGTGTTCGCCGCCGCGCCGCCGGCGCCCGAGCAGCTGGCGCCGCGGCCCACGCTGGGCTGCTCCGGCTCGCCCGAGAGGTTCGCCCGCCCTGGTGGGAGCGTTCCAGGGTTGCCGTCCTCCGAGTGGCCCGGCTACGCCGCCCGCGTGCAGGAGGCGGTCGGCCGGTGCCGCGAGCGCGGGTTCGAGCCCGCCTTCCACCCTCACCTCGGCACGTACGTCGAGACCCCCGACGACGTGGAGCGGCTGCTGGAGCTGACCGACGTCGAGCTCTGCCTCGACACCGGCCACCTGCTGCTGGGCGGGGGAGACCCGGTGACGAAGCTGCGCGAGTGGGCCGGCCGGGTCGGCCACGTGCACATCAAGGACGGCGACACCAAGATCCTGGCCCAGGCCCTGGACGACGGCGTCGACCTGCGCGAGCTCATGGGCCGCGGCGGGTTCTCCTCCCTCGGCGAGGGCGAGCTGGACCTGCCCGGGGTGATCGCGGCGCTCGACGAGATCGGCTACGAGGGCTGGGTCATCGTCGAGCAGGACACGCTGCCGGGCCGCCGCACGGTCGCCCAGAACATCGCCGACCAGGCCGCCAACCGCGAGCGACTGAGGGAACTGGGACTTTGACACAGGTGAGAATCGCCCTGGTGGGCTGCGGAGCCGTCACCCAGGCGGTCTATGTGCCGTTGTTGTCGAGGCGGCGTGACCTGTTCGAGGTGAGCGCCGTCTGCGACCTGTCGCGGACGCTGGCCGACGCGGTGGGCGACCGGCTGGGGGCCGCCAGGCGGTACACCGCCCTGGAGGAGATGCTGGCCGACGGCGGCTTCGACGCCGTCGTCATGCTGGCGTCCGGCTCGCATGGCGAGGCCGTGCGGCAGGCGATGAACGCCGGGTACGCCGTCCTGTGCGAGAAGCCGCTCGCCCTGACCAGGGCCGAGGTGGCGGCGCTGCCCGAGGGGCGGCTGATGGTCGGCTACATGAAGCAGTACGACCCGGCGGTGCGCAGGGCCGAGAAGCTGCTGGCGGAGCTGGGCGGGCCCGAGGCGATCAGGTCGGTCGAGGTGGTCGTGCTGCACCCGAGCGGGGAGTCGCAGCTCGCCTTCGCCAACCTGACGCAGGCCCGTGACGTGGATCCCGGGCTGCTCGCCTCGCTGCGGGCCGCCGAGGGCGACCTCGTCTCGCGGGCGCTGGGGGAGTCGGCGCCGGAGCCGGTGCGGAACCTGTACGGAGTGGCGCTCGGCTCCATATGCCACGACTTGTCGCTCTTGAGGCGCTTCACCGGGTCGCCCACCGAAATCTCGCACGTTGAGACGTGGGGACCCGCGCCCGGATCCATCGAGATCTCCGGCCCGCTGCCCGTCCACGGCCGGTTCCAGATCCGCTGGCACTACCTGGAGGACTACCCCGCCTACCGCGAGACCGTGGCCATTCACCACGACAGGGGCTCGCTGGAACTGGTCTTCCCCGCGCCCTACCTGATGAACGCCCCCACCACGCTCACCGTCGTCTCCGGCGACGGGAGCGGCGAGGGCGGCGAGAGCCGCACCCATTGGCGCGAGGTGACCGAGGCGTTCGAAGTACAACTGGCCGCCTTCCATGCTTTCGTGAACGATGGCGAGCCGCCGCTCACCGACGCGGGCGGCGCGCTCGAGGACATCGTGACGGCCCAGCGGATCGCCGCCCGCTACGCCGTACAACATGGACTGCCCATAGGAGGGGAGGCAGCGTGAGCACGGAGATCGTGGTCGTACCGCACACGCACTGGGACCGGGAGTGGTACGAACCGTTCCAGCGGTTCAGGCTGCGCCTCGTGGCGCTGCTCGACGAGGTGCTCGACACGATGGAGCGCGAGCCCGCCTACCACTTCACCCTCGACGGGCAGCTCGCCTGCGTGGACGACTACCTGGAGGTGCGCCCGGAGAACCGCGACCGGGTGGCCGCGCTGGTCGAGTCGGGGCGCCTGGCGGTGGGACCGTGGCAGATCCTGCTCGACGAGTTCCTGTGCTCGGGCGAGAACATCGTCCGCAACCTCGAACTCGGCATGGCCAGGGCCGACAAGCTCGGCGGGGCCATGCCGGTCGGCTACCTGCCCGACATGTTCGGGCACGCGGCGCAGATGCCGCAGATCCTGCGCCGGGCGGGGCTGCTGCACGCCTGCGTCTACCGTGGGGTGCCGTCCTCGGTGACCACCGACGCCTTCGCCTGGGTCGCGCCCGACGGCACGGCGCTGCGCACGCAGTACCTGCCCGCCGGCGGCTACGGCAACGGGGCCCATCTCTTCCACGACCCGGCGGGACTGAAGGAACGGGCGGCCGCGTTCACGAGGACGATGCGCGAGTGGCACGGGCCGGAGGGCTCGCTGCTGGCGATGTACGGCACCGACCACTCCGCGCCCGTACGAGGGTTGCCGGAGATGGTGGCGGCGATCGGCGCCCGTATGGACACCTTGTCCGGATATATAGGGGCTTATTCGGGTGAGGTGGACGGCCTGCCCGAGGTACGCGGCGAGCTCCGCTCGCACGCGCGCGCCAACATCCTCCCCGGCGTCATCTCCGTCCGCGCCCACGTCAAGCAGGCCATGGGCCGCGCCGAGCGGATGGTCGAGCGCTACGCCGAACCACTGGCCACGCTCTGGGGCGAGGAGTGGCCCGGGCGTTTCCTCGACATGGCCTGGTGGCGGCTGGTGGACGCCAGCGGCCACGACTCCGTGACCGGATGCGGCGTCGACGACACCGCCCAGCAGGTCGCCGCGCGCATCGCCGAGGCCGAGCACCTCGGGCAGGCCGTGCGCGACATGGTGACCGCCCGGCTGGCCGGCACGGTGCCGTCCGACGGCGTGCTCGTCGTCAACCCGACACCCGCCCCCAGGCGCGGCGTGGTCCTCGTGGACGTGGCCGGCCACCACCCGCTGGTGGACGCCTCGGGCGCGGCCGTGCCCGTCCAGCCGCTGGAATACGCCGCCACGCTGCTGCTGGACGACGAGATGGACCCGGCCACCGCGCTGAGCTTCGTCCACGGCACCGAGCTGTACGGCCAGCAGATCACGTCCTGGTCGGTCGAGGACGGCACGCTGACGTTCACCGTGGCCCACGAGACGCAGGTGGTCTTCGACGTCGACGACCTGCGCGGCGAGCTCGACGGCGTGACGCGCGTCCGCATCGTCGCCGAGCCCCGGCGCACGGTCGCCGCCCTGGTCGAGGTCCCGCCGCTGGGCCACACGAGCGTCCGGCCCACGCCGCACGAGCAGGTGTTCGGCCCGCCCGCGCGGGAGAGCAGCCTGCCCTCCGAGCACGACCCGTCCTGCTGGCTCAGCTCCGACTCGGCCACCCTGCCGGTGCGCGGCGACGAGGAGGTGCTGGACAACGGCCTGCTGCGCGTCACGATCGCCCGCGACGGCACGCTCACGCTGGTCGGCCAGGACGGTACGACGGTCACGGGCGCCGGCCGCATCGTGGACGGCGGGGACGTCGGCGACACCTACAACTACGCGCCCCCTCCGGCCGACCTGATCGTCGACGAGCCGGTGTCGGTCGAGACCGAGCTGATCGCCTCAGGCCCGCTGGTGGCCATGGCAGACGTGCGCCGCACGTACCGGTGGCCGGCCGCCGGCGGCGCCATCGACGGAGCCCCGGAGCTCCCCGCCATCGCGCGGACGCCCGCTGCCGAGGACGTCGTCGTCACCACCCGCGTCGAGCTGCGCGCGGGCGAGCCCTTCGTCCGGCTCGACGTCGAGTTCGACAACCGCTGCGCCGACCACCGGGTGCGCCTGCACGTGCCGCTGCCCGACCGGGCCACGCAGTCGTACGCCGAGGGGCAGTTCGCGGTGACCACCCGCGGGCTGACCTCGGAGGGCGGCTGCGGCGAGACCCCGCTGCCCACCTTCCCCGCCTCCTCCTGGGTGGCCGCGGGCGGCGTGGCGGCGCTGCTGGAACACGTGACGGAATATGAGGTCGTGGACGGCTCGGAGCTGGCCCTCACCCTGCTGCGCTCGGTCGGCTACCTGTCACGCAACCGCAACCCCCTCCGCCCCGAACCGGCCGGGCCCCAGCTCCCGACACCTGCGGCGCAGTCGCGCGGGGTGCGCAAGGTGAGCCTGGCGCTGATGCCGTACCACGAGTCGTGGGAAGAGGTCGGGCCCCACGCGGAGGCCTTCCGCCACGACCTGCTGGTGGTGCCCGGCCAGGGCGCGCGGGACCTCCCCCTGCCCGCACCGGCGGCGGGCCTGACGGTGACGGGCAAGGGCGTGACGATGACCTCCCTGCGCGACCGGGACGGCCGGCACGAACTGCGGGTGGTCGCCCTCACGCCCGGGGACACGGAGGCCGTGATCACCGGCGACTTCACCGAGGCCACGCACGCCGACCTGCGCGGCCGCCCCGGCGACCCCCTCCCGGTCACGGACGGCACCCTCCGCCTGCCACTGAAGCCCTGGGAGATCGCCACGATCCATCTCGTCAACTCTCGGTAATCTTTAGAACGCATATAGTAATGTCGCGCCCGTGATCACTCCCCAACACGAAGGGCTGACCAAGCTCGTCACCCTCGATCTCGGGCACACCGCGCAGGGGCTGCGCGCGCTGTTCGATCTACGGATACCCGAGACGGGCGAGGCCAGGCTGGCCTCGCCCGACCTGTCCGAAGCCGTTCCTGCGGTCTGCCGGGCCGATGGCGCCCTCCTCTACGGCGAGGATGGCGACAAGCTCGGCGTCATCATCGAGACGCAGCGTGGCCAGGACGACGACAAGCACTATTCGTGGCTGGAATACATCGCCAACTTCCGGGCGCGCGAGAAGTGCCGGGTCGTCCTGACCGTCATCTGCCCCGATCGCCAGATAGCACGCTGGGCGGCCAAGCCCATAGAGACCGGCCATCCGGGACTCGTGCTCAATCCACTGGTGATCGGGCCCGACAACACCCCGCTCATCACCGACGTGGCCGAGGCGCTGGGCAACATCGGTCTGGCCGTCATCTCCGCCGTCACCAAGTCCCAGGACCCGTTGATCAAAGAAGTCCTGAGCACGTTGGACGCGGCCCTCAGCAAAATCGATCAGAAGCTGGCCGGGCGATACGGTCAGTACATCTACGTCTCTCTGACTGGCGTCGCCCAGAAGGAATGGGGGAACCTTATGGCTATGCTGACACATCCGTACCAGGGGGAGTTCGCCGAGAGCCTCCTCGCCGAGGGCGAGGCCAAAGGCCTGGCCAAAGGCCAGGCGGAAGAGGGGGCGAAGATGCTGCAGATGCTCCTTGAGGCGCGGGGCATCGAGGTGTCTGAGGAGGTGCGGGAGCGGATCACGTCGTGCATGGACACGGCGGTGCTGGAGGGGTGGTTCCAGCGGGCGCTCACGGCCGACTGTGCGGAGCAGGTCTTCGGGTGAGCCCCGCGGGAGCCCGCCGCCGGGTCGGTCAGCGGGTGCCCCAGGAATAGGTCTGCTTGCGTAGTTTCAGGTAGACGAACGACTCGGTGGCGCGGACGGCGGGGATGGCGCGGATCTTGCTGAGGATCTCCAGCAGGTGCCCGTCGCCCTCGCACACGACCTCCACGATCACATCGAACGAACCGGCCGTGAGCACCACGTAGTCGATCTCCTCGATCGCCGCGAGCTCGTCGGCCACCGACTCCAGGTCGCCCTCGCAGGTGACGCCGATCATGGCCTGGCGGGGAAAGCCCAGGGTGAGAGGGTCGGTGACGGCGACGATCTGCATGACACCGGCGTCCTGCAGCCGCTGGACGCGCTGGCGCACCGCCGCCTCGGAGAGTCCGACCGCCTTCCCGATCGCCGCGTACGGCATGCGCCCGTCGGCCTGCAGCTGCTCGATGATCTGCTTGGACAGGTCGTCGAGCACCACGGGCCCTGAGCGGGAAGCGGAGCGGCGTACGCGGGGCGGCGTGGTCATCGGATGTGGTTCCTCCTAGCGGTCCGGCATGGCGGGGGCGTTCCCGCTGGGATGCCGTCCTGGTGCGACATGGTGTCAGTTCCCGGGGGACTGTCAAGCGAATTCGTAGCAATTTGATATATTCACCACGAAATCCCTTGTTTCGCTGCGACCGCTCTGTAAGAGTCGCGGGCATCTCTGCCACCTCACGAGGAGGTCATTCATGACCGAGCCTGCCGAGGTCATCCATAGACAGAGCACCTGGGTCTGGCGACCGACGAAGGAGGGCGCATGACGACCCGTCTGCAGAACTATGTCAACGGCGAGCTCGTGGACGCCAAGAGCGGCCGGTTCTCCGACATCATCGACCCGTGCACGGGCGAGGCCTACGTTCAGGCCCCGGTCTCCGGGCAGGACGACGTCGACGCGGCGTTCGCCGCCGCGGCCGCCGCGTTCGAGTCGTGGGGCAGGACCACCCCGGGCGACCGGGCCAACCTGCTGCTGAAGGTCGCCGACGCGATCGAGGCGCGGGCCGACGAGATCAACGAGGCCGAGTGCCGCGACACCGGCAAGCCGCGCGCCCGCATGGCCGAGGACGAGACCCCGGTCGCCGCCGACCACTTCCGGTTCTTCGCGGGTGCGGCCCGCACGCTGGAGGGTCCCACGGCGGGTGAGTTCCTCGCCGAGCACACCAGCGTCATCAGGCACGAGCCGATCGGCGTGGTCGGCCAGGTCACGCCGTGGAACTATCCGGTGATGATGGCGGTCTGGAAGATCGCCCCCGCGCTCGCGGCCGGCAACACGGTCGTGCTCAAGCCGTCCGACACCACCCCGGTCGCCACGCTCAAGCTCGCCGAGATCCTCGGCTCGGTGCTGCCCGCCGGCGTCTTCAACGTCGTCACCGGCGACCGCGAGACGGGCGCCCTCGTGGTGAGCCATCCGGCCGCCTCGATGGTGGCCATCACCGGCTCGGTCGGCGCGGGCATGTCGGTGGCCAGGAGCGCCGCCGACGACCTCAAGCGGGTGCACCTGGAGCTGGGCGGCAAGGCGCCGGTCGTGGTCTTCGAGGACGTGAAGGACCTGCGTGCGGCCGCCGCCGGCATCGCCGAGGCCGGCCTCTACAACGCCGGCCAGGACTGCACCGCCGCCTGCCGGGTGCTGGTGCAGGAGAGCGTGCACGACGCGTTCGTGGCCGCGCTGAGCGAGGCCGCCGCCGCCACCGTGACGGGCGGCCTGGACACCGAGGACGCGCTGTACGGGCCGCTCAACAACGAGAACCAGCTGGCCAGGGTGCAGGGCTTCATCGACAGGCTCCCCGCGCACGCCACGATCCTCACCGGCGGCAAGCGTGTCGGCGACAAGGGCTACTTCTTCGCCCCCACGGTCGTCGACGGGCTCAGGCAGGACGACGAGATCGTGCAGAACGAGGTCTTCGGCCCCGTGATCACCGTGCAGACGTTCACCGACGAGGCCGACGCGCTGGCCAAGGCCAACGACGTCAAATATGGCCTGAGCGGCTCGGTCTGGACCTCCGACCACGGCCGTGCCATGCGGATGTCCAACCGGCTGGACTTCGGCACGGTGTGGGTGAACACGCACATCCCGTTCATCTCGGAAATGCCGCACGGCGGCTTCAAACATTCCGGATACGGCAAGGATCTGTCGGTGTTCGGCCTGCACGACTACACCAGGGTCAAGCACGTCATGCACTACATCGGCGAATAGCGGCAGGGGCGAAACCTGGACATGACCGGGCTATCGGCAATCGAGCTAGAGGACGTCGTCAAGGAGTACCTCTCGCATGGCGAGGTCGTCCAGGCGGTCAAAGGCGTGACGCTGGACATCGCCGAGGGGGAGTTCTTCTCCCTCCTCGGCCCGTCCGGCTGCGGCAAGACCACGACCATGAGGATGGTCGCCGGGTTCGAGGCGCCCACGAAGGGCCTGGTGAAGCTGCACGGCAAGGACGTCACGGACGTCCCGCCGAACAAGCGCGACGTCAACATGGTCTTCCAGTCCTACGCGCTCTTCCCGCACATGAGCGTCTGGGACAACGTGGCGTTCGGCCTGAAACAGCGCAGGACGCCGCAGGAGGAGATCAGGCGGCGGGTCGGCGAGATGCTGGAGATCGTCGACCTGGCCGGCAGGGAGAAACGCCGGCCGCGCGAGATGTCCGGTGGCCAGCAGCAGCGCGTGGCGCTGGCCAGGGCCCTGGTCAACCGGCCGCGGGCGCTCCTGCTCGACGAGCCGCTCGGCGCGCTCGACCTCAAATTACGCCAGGCCATGCAGATCGAGCTCAAACGTATCCAGCGCGAGGTCGGCATCACGTTCGTGTACGTGACGCACGACCAGAACGAGGCGCTGACCATGAGCGACCGCATCGCTGTCATGAACGACGGCCTGATCGAGCAGCTCGCCAGGCCGCGCGAGATCTACGAACGACCCGCGACCGCGTTCGTCGCGGGTTTCATCGGCACCTCCAACCTGCTCGCGGGCACGGCGACCGGCGGCGAGGTGAAGGTCGGCGGCGGCCGGGTGCTGGTGCCCGGTCACGACGGCGAGGTGACGGTGACCGTACGCCCCGAGAAGATCACCATCGGGGCGCTGGACCCGGGGCCGGAGGTGAGCGGGGTGCGCGGGACCGTCGCCGAGGTCGTCTACCTGGGCACCTACACCAGCTATTCCGTGAGCCTCGCTGACGGGACCGACATCACCGTTTTCCAGCAGAACGCGCATGACGCGGTGGCGACGGCGGAGCGGGGAGACTCCGTCTGGCTGTCGTGGCGGGCGCAGCACTCGTACGTGATTGGAAGTTGACAGCGCCTCATGCACCCCCCACTGCGCTCATCCCGCACCAGACGTGACGTCTTCCGGCTCGCCGGTTACTCGGCCGCCGGGCTCGCCCTCGCCGCCTGCGGCGTGCAGGGGCAGAAGGTCGCACCGCCCAAGGCGGACGCCGTCCAGGACTTCTGGGCGAAGCAGACCAAGAACGGCAAGGTCGTCTTCGCCAACTGGCCGGAGTACATGCCGGAGGACAAGGGCCCGCTCGAGCGGTTCACGAAGGACACCGGCATCGCGTACGAGTACAAGGAGGTCATCCAGGAGAACGCCGAGTTCTTCGGCAAGGCCGATCCCGTGCTGCGCGCCGGCCAGTCGCTGGGCTACGACATCGTCGTCATGACCAACGGCGTCCAGCTCCAGCACATGCTCCAGCTCGGCTACGCGGTGCCGCTCGACCACGCGCGGCTGCCGAACTTCCAGGCCAACGCGGGCCAGAAGTTCAAGGAGCGCTCCTACGACCCGGGCAACAAGTTCACGATCCCGTACGCTTCGGGCGTGACCGGGATCGCCTACAACACCGACCATGTCAAAGAGGAGATCACCAGCATCGAGGCGTTGTTCGATCCCCGGTACAAGGGGCGGATCGGAATGATGAACGACGCTCAGGAGATCGGCAACTTCGGCATGTTCGCGGTGGGCGTCGACCCGGAGAAGTCGACGGAGGCGGACTGGAAGAAGGCCGGGGAGAAGCTCAAGGCGCAGCGTGATGCCGGACTTGTGCGGAAATATTATGATCAAGGGTATATCGATGCCGTGGCGAAGGGCGATGTCTGGGTGACCATGGCCTGGTCGGGCGACGTCTTCCAGCGCCAGCTCGCCGGCGAGCCCGTCGCCTTCGTGGTGCCCGAGGAGGGCGGCACGATCTGGACCGACAACATGCTCATCCCCAAGGGCGCGGCCAACCCCCTCGACGCGCTCATGCTGATGGACTACCTCTACCAGCCCGCCGTGGCCGCCGAACTCAATGAGTTCATCCAGTTCGTCACGCCCGTCCCTGCCGTCCAGGACCTGTTCAGAGAGCGGGCCAAGACGGCCGAGGGCAAGGACAAGAAGGCGCTCAACGACATGGTCGACAGCCCGCTCATGTTCCCGAGCGAAGCCGACTACGCCAAGCTGCGCACGTACACCACCCTGACCACCCAGCAGGAGCAGGTGTTCAACCCGATCTTCCAGTCGATCACCCAGGCGTAGGCACGATGACCCGTCACCTGCCGCGCGCCGCCGGACCCGGGAGAGCGTGACGATGCGGCGGCTCACCCCCTACCTCCTTGCGCTGCCGAGCTGGATGTGGCTGGCCATCTTCCTGGTCGTGCCCATGGTCGCGATGGCGTCCGTCTCGCTGCAGACCGGCAACGCCTACGACGGCTACGCCATGACCTTCAACGTCTCCACCTACGGGGACGCGCTCGGCAGGTACAGCACCCAGCTGCTCCGCTCGCTGGTGTACGGCGGGCTCGCGACCGTGGCCATGCTGCTGATCGGCTATCCCGTGGCCTACTGGATCGCCTTCAGGGGCGGCACCCGCAAGTCCGTGTACCTCTTCCTCCTGCTGCTGCCGTTCTTCGTGTCGTTCGTGCTGCGGACGATCTCGTGGAACTTCCTGCTGGCCGACAACGGCATCCTCTTCGGCACACTGAAGGACTGGGGGCTGCTGCCCGAGGGCTTCCACGTGCTCGCGACGACGCTCGCCGTGGTGGGCGGGCTGACCTACAACTTCCTGCCGTTCATGATCCTGCCCATCTACGTGGCGCTGGAGCGGGTGGACCCGCGGGTGGTGGAGGCGGCCCAGGACCTGTACGCGACACGGGCGGGCGCCTTCCGCCGGGTCGTGCTGCCGCTGTCCTTGCCCGGGGTGTTCGCCGGGGTGCTCATGACGTTCGTGCCGGCCACGGCCGACCCGATCAACGCGCAGATCCTGGGCGGCACGGGCAACACCATGATCGGCAACAACATCCAGACCGAATACCTGGTGAACCTCAACTACCCGACCGCCGCCGCGCTGTCGTTCACGCTGATGGCGGTCCTGCTGGTGGGGATCTTCGCCTACGCCAGGGCGCTCGGTACGGAGAACGTGCTCGAGGCGGCGGCCCGGTGAGGAGCGGCGAGCGGGGCAGGCTCGGGGACCGGCTGCTGCACGCGTACACGTGGCTCGTCATCGTGTGGCTGTCGGCGCCGATCGCCGTGATGATCCTGTTCGGGTTCAACGACAAGCAGAGCAAGTCCAACACCAGCTGGCAGGGCTTCACCCTCAGGTGGTACGCCGAGCTGTTCGAGATCTCCGACCTGACGGTGGCGCTGCGCAACTCCCTGGTCATCGCCCTGGTCAGCACCGTCATCACGGTCGTGCTCGGCACCACGCTCGGGCTCGCGCTCGGCCGCCACCGCTTCCGCGGCAAGGGCGTCACGAACTTCCTGGTCTTCGCCGCCATCTCCACGCCCGAGCTGGTCATGGGGGCGTCGCTGCTGTCGTTGTTCGTCTCGGGCAACGTGCCGCGCGACGCGAACACGATCATCGTCTCGCACGTGCTGTTCTCGCTGTCCTTCGTGGTGGTGACCGTGCGGGCGCGGATCGTCACGCTCGACCCGTCGCTGGAGGAGGCCGCCAGAGACCTCGGTGCCACGGCCTGGGGGACGTTCCGGCAGGTGACGCTGCCGTCGATCATGCCCGCGGTGACGGCGGGCGCGATGTTGTCGTTCGCGCTGTCGATCGACGACTACGTGGTGACCAGCTTCGTCAACGGCTCGACCGTCACCTTCCCGCTGTGGATCGTCGGCGCGGTGAAGACCGGCATCCCGCCGCAGGTCAACGTCATGGGTACGCTGATCTTCGGCGTCGGGGTGCTGATCGCCGTCGCCAACGCTGTGGTGGCCAGGCGGCGCGCCTGACCCTTCGAAACCTCACGCTCGATCGTAGGGATGTGGGAGTGTGGATCCGCTGAAGGCGCTGGCCGACGCAGAGCGGGGGCCGTACTGGCTGGACAGCCCGGCCCGACCCGAGCCGGCCCCGCGGCTGGCCGGCCACACCAGCGCCGACCTGGTCGTCGTCGGCGGCGGCTTCTCCGGCCTGTGGACGGCCCTGATGGCCAAGGAACGCAACCCGACGCTGGACGTCGTCCTGCTCGAAGGGCGCAGAATCGGCTGGGCGGCCACCGGCCGCAACGGCGGGTTCTGCATGGCCACGCTCACCCACGGCCTGGCCAACGGGCTCGAACGGTGGCCGGAGGAGATCGACCGGCTGGAGCGCATGGGCGTGGCCAATCTCGACGAGATCGAGCGCACGCTGTGGCGCTACCGCATCGACTGCTCGTTCGAGCGCACCGGCGAGCTGCACGTGGCCACCGAGCCGTGGCAGCTCGACGGGCTGAACGAGCACGTCGAGCTGATCGACGAGCTGGGCCTCGACTACGTGCCGCTCGACCGGGATCAGGTGCGGGCCGAGCTCGACTCGCCGACCTACCTGGGCGGGCTGTGGGAGCGCAGTGGGTGCGCCATGGTCGACCCCGCGCGGCTGGCGTGGGGGCTGCGGGACGCGTGCCTGCGGCTCGGTGTACGCGTCCACGAGCGCAGCCCGGTGCGCTCGCTGCACGACGACGGCACCACGATCACCCTGCGCACGCCGTACGGCACGGTGGCCGCGCGCCACGTGGCCCTGGGCACCGGCGTGTTCCCGCCGCTGCTGCGGCGGTTGCGGCACTTCGTGGTGCCGGTCTACGACTACGTGCTGATGACCGAGCCGCTGACGGCGGCCCAGCTGGTCGAGGTGGGCTGGAGCAACCGCCAGGGCGTCGGCGACTCGGGCAACCAGTTCCACTACTACCGGCTGACCGACGACAACCGCATCCTGTGGGGCGGCTACGACGCCGTCTACTACAACGGTGGCCTGGTCAAACAGGAGTACGACCAGCGCGACGCGACGTTCGTCAAGCTCGCCGGACACTTCTACGCCACGTTCCCGCAGCTCGCGAACGTGCGGTTCAGCCACCGGTGGGGCGGCGTGATCGACACGTGCAGCCGGTTCAGCGCCTTCTACGGGCAGGCCCACGGAGGCCGGCTGGTCTACGCGGCCGGCTTCACCGGCATGGGGGTCGGCGCCACCAGGTTCGGCGCGAACGTCATGCTCGACCTCCTGTCGGGCGAGCGCACCGAGCGCACCGAGCTGCGGATGGTGAAGGAGAAGCCGATCCCGTTCCCGCCCGAGCCGGTGCGGTCGGGGGTGATCCAGTTCACCAGGTGGTCGATCGCGCGGGCCGACCGGCACCAGGGCAGGCGCAACCTGTGGTTGCGGGCGCTCGACCGGATGGGGCTGGGGTTCGACTCATAGCGCAGACCTGGGCGTATGAGTGGGGGTTTAGAGATGACTCGTTGATATGTGCACGCTTTGTGGTCGCAGGCTTTCCCGCGAGGAGCTGATCGCTCTGACGCGCGCGCTCATGGCCGGGCACACGGCGCTGAAGGCGGAGGTGGCCGAGCTTCGGGCCGAGAACGCTGCGCTGCGCGAGCGGGTGGCCACGCTGGAGCGGCTGGTCGCGCGTAACAGCGGCCTGAGCCTTGGTGTACGGGGCCGGCTCGGTCTCCTTCTCCAGCACCCGTACGCCGTGCAGCCGCAGCTCGGCCGCCGGCATCAGGCCGGTGGGCCCGCCGCCTGCGATGATCACGTCCATCATGCGCTCCAGTCTGGGCCGTGCCCCGGGACGTGCCGCAAGCCCCGGGGCATTTCAGAGCGGCGTCAGTGGCCTCGTGCCTTCAGGATCGGGCGCAGGACCTTCTCGTACGCGTCGGCGTACGTCGCCATGCCGAGGTCGCTCGGGTGCGAGCCGTCCACCAGCTCCTCAGGCCCGGGGAGCTTGTCGGCCGAGAGGTAGGACAGACCTCTGACGCCGGAGCGGCGCAGGTTCTCGTAGGCCGTGCGCAGGGCGGCCGCGTTCTGGGCGTTGCGGGTGCGGCGGAACTCGACGAACTGGCCGTCGCCGTACCGGCGGTCCTCGACCATCACGATGGGCGTGTCGGGGCGGGCCGCGCGCAGGATGCGGACGAAGGGTTCGGCGCGTTCCGCGATCTGCTGCGGGTTCATGTTGGGGGAGCTGTCGACCACGTAGACGGACGCGTCGAGCTCGGTGAGCAGCTCGGCGATCTCGGGCTCCATCCGCGCGTTGCCGGAGAAGCCCAGGTTGACGGTGGGGACGTCGAAGCGGCGGCCCAGGAGCGCGGTGATGGACATGCCGGGCCTGGACGCCACGCCGCCCTGCATGATCGAGCTGCCGTAGAAGACGGCGGGTGGGGTGGTGCGCGGTACGACCCCGAGGAACTTGGCGCCGGCCTGGACGCCGATCTCCAGCCGCTGCGGGCTGTTGTACAGCGGCAGGTACGCGGTGTAGAGGCGCTCTCCCGGGTCGACCGCGATGCCCATCTGCTGGTCGACGTTCTGCGCCGCCGGGTGCGTGTTGGCGAGCCAGGCGTCGTGTCCTTCCGGGGTGCGCGCGTACAGGTCCACGCCGCTGTGGCCGATGGCCGGCATGTGGTACATCGAGACGGTGGCCAGGCTGAGCCGGTAGCGGGCCCGGAAGATGGTCGAGTCGGTGACGAACCGGGTCAGGAGCCCCGAGGAGTTGCGGCTGCGCACCCAGACCGCGGGGGTCACGACGCCTTCGGCCTTGGCCGGGAGCCGGTCGTAGTAGGCTGCCGTGTCGGACCAGCCTTTGCCCTCGACGCCCCAGTGCGAGACGTCGTACCAGGCGATGTCGCCCTCAATGCTGGGCGTCACCTCGACGAACTCGGTGGGCCACGCGGCGGGCGGGTGCGGGGCGGCGGCGTGCGCCGGCGTCGGTAACAGGCCGGGGATCGCGAGGGCGGCGCCGCCGGCGCCCGCGAGCCCGAAGAGATGACGTCGATTGACCATGTGGTTGCCCATCGGTGCTCCCTTGTCGGAACGATGCTGTTCAGGGCTGAGGCCGGTCGGGGGAAGGCGCGGGTCGGGGCGGGGTGGTCAAGCGTCGGCCCTGATGCGACGATGATCGGACCCGGCCTGACGATCGCGGCCAGCCGTGGGACGGAGGAGTGGCGGTGGCGTCATCGCGCCCCGCCCTGGTTCACCGGAAGGTCATGATTCTTCGGTGACTGTAAGAGTTGGTATACAAGTCGTCAATACCAATCCATGGCCGTGGCGTAAAATGGCGGAGAAGTGCGGGTGTCGCCATGAAGGGGTTGGAGGGGGTGGACGTGAGCGACGCGGACGCTCGTCGCGGGCGCAAGCACAACATGGTCCGCGAGCGGATCATGAGCCTGCTCGAAGACCTCAACGTGGGAGATCCGATCCCGCCCGAGCGAGTGCTCGAAGAGGACTGCGGCGTCTCCCGGCTCACGGTGCGGCGCGCCGTCGACGACCTGGTCAGGGACGGTCATCTCATCCGCAAGCAGGGCAGCGGCACCTACGTCGCGCGGCCCACGATCACCCAGTCGCCGACGGCGTCGTCGTTCTCGATGGGGCTGCGCCGGCGCGGCATCACGCCCTCGACCCGCATCGTCGGCGTGGAGCGCTCCGACGCGGGCGTCCGCATGAGCTGGCGGCTGCAGATCGCGCCGTCCGACACGATCGTGACGATTCGCCGGCTGCGGCTGGCCGATGGCGACCCGATCGCGCTCGCCACCACGACGCTCCCCGACGCGCTGGTGCCCGGCCTGCCCGCCGAGGAGCTCGAGGAGAAGTCCCTCTACCGGTTGCTCTCCGACCGCTACGGCCTGAAGGTGGCGGCGGGCACGCAGACCATCGAGCCGACGGTGCTCAGCCAGGAGGAGTCGGCCGTGCTGGACGCGCCGCCGTACTCTCCCGCGTTTCTCTTCAGGACCGCGACCCGCACGTCGGACGGCGTTGCGATCGAATTCACCCAGACGTTGTTCCGCGGCGACCGCTACATGATCACATCGGAGCTGGACCTCACGTCGACCCCGGAGGAGGACCTCGGACACCCCCGCGGAGTGACCCACAAGGCGACGTCTTTGGGATGACGACCGGCCAATTGGTCTACAAGAGGTATTGACACCTCGCGTTACAGATAACACCATTTCGTGCATCGTGACCTTGCGTCCCTTCCTGTGGGCGCATCGATCCGGAGGCGGTCACTCATGCACAAATCCCTGTTACGAGTCGCCGCAGGCGCGCTCTCTCTCGCACTCCTCATGTTCGGGTCGGCCTGCGGATCCGGCGGCGACGACGCCGCATCCGCGTCCGGCGGCACGGTGACCTGGTACACGCCGATGCCCGAGGAACCCGCCCGGCGGCTGGCCGAGGCGTTCCAGGCCGAGTCGGGCATCGAGGTCGAGGTGCTGCGGCAGAGCGCCGGCGAGCTCCTGGCGCGGCTGAAGGCCGAGGCCGGCCGCCCCGCGGCCGACGTGATCGGCCTGGCCAGCGGGGACGCCGGACCGCTCGCCAAGGAGAAGCTGATCCGGTCGTTCAAGCCCACGGTCGAGGGCATCGACAAGCGGTTCGTCGACCCCGAGGGCTACTGGCACGCCAACGAGCTCATCCTGATGACCGTCGGCGTCAACGCCGACCGGTGGAAGGAGGAGACCGGCGGCGCCCCGCTCCCGACGACGTGGGACGAGCTGCTGCGCCCCGACCTGAAGGGCCAGCTCGTCATGCCGAACCCGACGCTGTCCGGCACCGGGTACACGTTCGTGGCGACGCAGATCTTCCGCCACGGCGACGAGGCGGGCGCGTGGAAGTTCCTCGACGCGTTCCACAGCCTGATCGGCCAGTACACCGACAGCGGGGGAGCGCCGTCGCAGCTGGTCGCCACCGGCGAGTACGCCGCCGGCGTCTCCTTCGCCCACGACCTGCTCAACGTGCGCGGGGCCGGGTTCCCCATCGAGCTCGTCTACCCCAAGCCCACCGGCGTCGTCATCTCCGGCAACGCGCTCGTCCAGGGGTCGCCGAACCCCCAGGGCGGCGAGAAGTTCGTCCAGTGGCTCCAGGGCAAGAAGGCGTCCCAGATGATCGTCGACCTCGTCCACTCCTACCCCGTGCGGAGCGACGTGGACCTGCCCGACGGCGCGCAGGGTCTCGCCGAGCTCGACCTGGTGGACTACGACCCGGTGCGCGCGGGCGAGATGCGCGACGCGGTGTCCAAGGAGTTCGCCAAGCGGTACGGGGTCTGATCCGTGCCCTCGACGACCCAAGAGACCGTCGTGCCGGAAGAGCGGCCGGAAGAGCGGACCGAACGGGCGCCCGGGACCCGGCCGGACTGGCAGCGGCGCAGCCGCAGACGCCTGCTGGCCGACCGGATCACGGTGGGCACGCTCGTCGCCTACGTCGCCGGCCTGCTCCTCCTCCTCGTCCTCGTGCCGACGGTCGCCATGCTGTTCGAGCCCGACGGCGAGGCCTGGAGCAGGCTCGCCGAGCCGCGCGTGGCGACGGCCGCGAAGAACACCGTCGTCATCGGCGTGGCCTCGACGCTGAGCGCCACCGTGGTCGGCTTCCTGTTCGCCTACGCCCTCAGCCGGCCCGACATCAGGGGCCGGGCCGTGCTGCGGGTGATGGCCCTGCTCCCGCTGATCTCGCCGCCGTTCGTCGTCGGCCTGGCGGTGCTGCTGCTGTTCGGGCGGCGCGGTCTGATCACGCACGAGGTGCTCGGCCTGGACATCAGCCTCCTCGGCCTCGGCGGGCTCTGGCTCGTCCAGACGCTTGCCTTCTTCCCCATGGCCACGCTGACCCTGCTGCCGACGCTGAAGAACATCGGCTCCACCCTGGAGTGGGCCAGCCGGGACCTCGGCTGGACGTGGTTCCAGACCTTCCGCCGGGTCACGCTGCCGCTGGCGTTCCCCACGATCCTGAACGCGCTGCTGCTCGTCGGCATGTTCGTCATCACCGACTTCGGCAACCCCGTCCTCATCGGTGCCGGGTACCAGGTGCTCTCGGTCGAGGCGTACGTGCAGGCGGTGGGCCGGCAGGACTTCGGGATGGCGGCGGTGCTGTGCGTGCTTCTGTTCGTACCGACGCTGATCCTCTTCCTGATCCAGCGCCGCGTCCTGGCGCGGCGCTCCGCCGTCACCGTGTCGGGGAAGACGGGGAGCCTGCCGCCCGCGCCGCTGCCCGTGGCGGTGCGGCGCGGGCTCCTCACCGTCCTCGGCCTGGTCAGCGTGCTGATGATCCTCATCTACGGGAGCATCCTGGCCGGCTCGTTCACCCGGGCGTGGGGCGCGGACTGGAGCCTCACGCTGGACCACTGGCGGACGGCACTCCTGCGCGGTGACGACATCCGCAACTCCGCGCTGTTCTCCGCCACGGCGGCGATCATCACGACGATCAGCACGCTGGTCGCCGCGTACGTCGTGCACCGCACGCGGGTCTTCGGCCGAGGCGTGATGGACGGGCTCGCGGTGCTGCCGTCGGCGATCCCCGGGACGATGATCGGCATCGCGTGGCTGCTCACGTTCAACGAGCCGCCGATCGCCCTGACCGGCACCGCGCTGATCCTGGTGCTGGTCATGGTCGTGCGGGCCATCCCGGTCGGCTACCGCACCGCGGTGACCACCATCAACCAGATCAGCCCGTCGATCGACGAGGCCGCCACCGACCTCGGCGCCTCGCGCGCCCGGGTCATCGTCCAGATCATGTTCCCCCTGCTGGGCGGCGCGTTCACCACGTCGCTCGTGTTCGGGTTCCTCCACGCGATCAACACGCTGAGTGCCGTGATCTTCCTGACCTCGCCGGGCATCGGCCTGGGCGCGCCCACCATCGTCAACCTCGCCGAGTTCGGCCAGTGGGGCGCCGCGACCGGCGTCGCGGCCGGCCTGATGGTGGTCAGCTTCGCCGGGCTCGCCGTCGCGAAGCTCGCCCTCGGCTCCCGGCTGCGGCTCTACGACCTGTGACACCTGCTGATGGAGATTCCATGATCGAACTGAAGTCGTTGTGCAAGTCGTTCGACGGGGTGCCGGCCGTTCGCGACCTCGCCCTCGTCGTCGGCCGCGGCGAGTTCCTCTGCCTCCTCGGCTCCAGCGGGTGCGGCAAGAGCACCACGTTGCGGATGATCGCCGGGTTCATCCAGCCGGACAGCGGGAGCGTGCTCATCGACGGCGTGGACGTGTCCGGCTACGGGCCCGACGCGCGGCCGACGTCCATGGTGTTCCAGGACTACGCGATCTTCCCGCACCTCACCGTCGCGGAGAACATCGAGTTCGGGCTGAAGGCGCAGAAACTGGCCAAGGACGAGCGGGCCCGCCGTACCGAGGAGGCGCTCGACCTGGTCGGCCTCACGGGACTCGGCGGTCGGCGGCCGAACGAGCTCTCGGGCGGGCAGCAGCAGCGCGTCGCCGTCGCCCGGTCGCTGGCGATCCGGCCGTCGGTGCTGCTCATGGACGAGCCGCTGTCCAACCTCGACGCGAAGACCCGCATCCAGCTGCGCACCCAGCTTCGCGAGATCCAGCGCGACACCGGGACGACGATCGTCTACGTCACCCACGACCAGGAGGAGGCGCTGGCCCTGGGCGACCGGATCGCCGTCATGAAGGACGGCTCGCTCGAACAACTCGGCAGCGGGCACGAGATCTACCTGGCCCCGTCCAACGGGTACGTCGCCGACTTCGTCGGCATCACGAACTGGCTGGCGGGGGAGTACGCCGGCGGGTCGGACGAGTCGTGGGAGGTGAACGTCGCCGGAGCGGTGCTCCCCGCGACGCCCGCGAGCACGTCGTCCTCCGTCTCTTCCGGCTCGCCCGTCGATGTGTCCGTACGCCCTGAGGACGTGTCGCTCAGCGAGGAGGACGCCCCCGGTGAGGGGGTGCTGCGCGGCGTCGTCCGCGACGTGCAGTTCCTCGGCCCGGTCGTCCGCACCTACGTCGAGGCCGGCGGCTCGGTGGTGATCGTGCACTCTGCCCAGAGCGGCTGGTCGCCAGGAGCGAACGTCCGGCTGAGCATCGGCAAGGGCGCGGCGCGGGCGTTCCCCAGGGTCGAGGGCGCGTGGCGCCCACCGGAAGCCGCCGCCCGGCCCGTCGTCGCGGCGGCGAGCTGACGGCATGGGCATCGCACACGAAGAGGCGGACCTGCGCGACCTGCTCGTCGAGCGGAGCCTGTCCGGCGGCATCAGGACCGTCCGCCGGCAGTCACTGGCGTACGCGCACAAGATGCTCAAAGGAGACCCCGACAACACCTTCGGCCTGGAGGACTGGCGTACCGCGTCCATCGACGCGGTCGTGACCGCCGTCGAGGCCGGCATCGGCGACCGCATCACGGACGGCGACCCCGAGCTCGGGTACATCGCGCCCGAGCACACGCTGGCCGGCATCAGGGCGCACGCCGACGCCCTCGCCCCCTTCCTGCGGGACGGCGGCGGCACGGTGCTGCTGGCGACCGGGCACCCGACCGGGCTGCTCGACCACTACGCCGACCTGGCGCGCGCGCTGCGGAACGCGGGCAACAGGATCGTCCGCGCCCTCGACGACCACCGGCTCGACCGCGCAGTCGGGGCCCACGCCGCCGGCGAGACGGGTATCCGGTTCTTCGGCGGGGTCGCGTGCGCCTTCCACGACGAGGCGATCCTGCACACCCACCGGCCCGACTACATGGAGGCCATGATCGCCGCGGTGGCCGCCGGCGGCGTGCGGATCGATCTCGTCATCGCCGACCACGGCATGGCGGGCGCGGCGATCGCGGCCGGCCTGCACACGCTGTCGATCGCCGACGCCAACGACATCGCCCTGTTACTGGCGCGCGCCAGGGGACGGCACGAGCACGTCCTGCCGATCGAGGACAACTTCACGCCCGCCGAGTTCTCGCCGGTGACCGCGTACATGCTCCGGCGCGCGACCGGTATCGCTGTTTGAGGAGGATGGTCATGTCCCGTCACGGTTTGATGCGATGGAAAGTTCCCTCTGCCCTGTTATCGGCGGCTCTCGCCCTGGTCCTGACCGGGCCGGCGTACGCGGAGACGCCGGCGCCCGCCGCCGCCGCGGTCGTCCTCGACGGCCGCACCGAGACCTACCGGGAATCCCAGCCGGTCGCTCCTGGCGTCGAGCTGAGCACGGTCGAGCTGTACGGGCCCGACGGCGCCACCGGGGAGCCCGGCTGGCTGCAGACGTACCAGATGTCCGTCGACCTCAAGGCTGGCGTGCAGATCGGGCGGCTGTTCCCCGGCCAGGTCGCCGCGCGGCGGCCGCTGCTCGACATGGCGCGCGAAGCAGGCGCCATCGCGGCGACGAACGCCGACTACTTCGACATCGCCGCCTCCGGCGCGCCTTGGGGCGTGGCCATCCAGGACGGCGAGCTGCTGCAGTCGCCGCTGCCCAACACCAAGGCGTCCCAGACGAACCAGACCGCGGTGATGTTCTCCGAGGACCAGATCGGTGCCATCGGCGAGATCGTCTTCGAGGGCACCGTCAAGCTGCCCGGCAGGACCGTCCCGCTGGACGCGCTCAACAAGGCCGAGCTGCTCAAGGACCAGATCGGGATGTTCACCCCGGTCTGGGGCACGTACTGCCGCTGCCATCCGGTCAGGGGCGTCGCGCGGACCATCGAGGTGGTCGTGCGCGACGGTGTCGTGGCCGAGGTGGTGGACGTTCCCCGCGAGGGCGCGATCGCCGAAGGCGCGTTCGTGCTGGTGGGACGCGAGGCCGGTGCCGACGCGCTGTCCTCGCTGCGGGCCGGCGACCGGGTCTCCGTGGACTATGCCGTACGGGCTCCCGGCGACATGAAGGTCAAGGCGGCCGTGAGCGGACGTCAGCTCATCGTCGCGGACGGCAAGCCGCTCGAACTCCCGCCCGAGAACAACACGCCGGAGCCCAGGACCGCCGTCGGATTCTCCGCCGACGGGACCAAGATGTGGCTGGTCGCAGTGGACGGCCGGCAGCCCGAGTTCTCCCGCGGTATCGGGCTGGACGAGCTGGCCGAGATGATGGCCGGCCTGGGCGCCCACAGCGCGCTCAACCTCGACGGCGGCGGCTCGACGACGCTCGTCGTGCGCGAACCCGGCCAGAAGCAGGTCGACCTCGTCAACCGGCCGTCCGACGCGGCGGGCACCCGTCCCGTGCCGACCGGGCTGGCCATGTTCCTGCCCAAGGGCAGCGGCAAGGCCAAGGGCTTCTGGGTGGACACGGCGACGGAACGCGACCGGTTCCCCGGGCCCGAGGCCGCCGCGTCGTGGCGTACCGAGCGGGTCTTCCCCGGACTGACCCGCCGGCTGACGGCGGCCGCGTACGACGAGACGTACGGTCCCGCCAGCGTGCCGCGCACGATCAAGCCGCAGTGGCGGGTCAAGAACAGCCGGATCGGCCGGGTCGACCGCGACGGCGTCTTCCGCGCGCTGTCGTCCGGTGAGACGACCGTGACGGCCAAGCACGGCAAGGCCGCCGGAGACATCGACCTCACCGTGCTGGGCCGGCTGGCCCGCCTGGAGACCGACACCCGCCGCATCAACCTGCTGAACACGGGCGCCCAGGGAACCTTCGAGGTCAACGGCTCGGACTCCGCCGGGTACGCGGCCCCCATCGACCCCGCCAACGTCCAGCTCACCTACGACAAGGCGGCGCTGGACGTGACCGCGACCGGCACCGGCGCGTTCACCGTCACCGCGCGGGCCGCCGAGGGCGAGCACGTCGTCACGGTGTCCGCCGGCGGCGTGCGGACCGAGCTGGTCGTCGGCATCGGGACGTCCCAGGACGTCGTGGACACCTTCGACGACACCTCGAACTGGGACTTCTGGAGCCTGCGCGCCACCGGCACCGCCTCCTCCACCCCTGACGGTCACGTCGGGAACGGGCTGAAGCTGGACTACGACTTCACCCAGAGCACCGAGACGCGCGGCGTCGGCATCTGGCCGTCCGCCAACCTCCTCCCGGTGGCCGGCCAGCCGACGGCGTTCAAGGTGTGGGTGAAGTCCGAAGGCCACGACCAGCGGACCCGCCTGGAAGTTGTCGACCGCAACGGCACCCTGCACACGATCGAACCCGCCTTCATCACCGAACCCGGGTGGCAGCAGATCACGTACGACCTGCCGGACACCATGGCGTACCCGGTGAGCCTGCGCCGCATCTTCTTCAACGAGATCAACCCTGACGCCCGCTACACCGGCACCCTGGTCCTGGACGAACTGACCGCCGTAGCCGCCGGCTGACCGTCCGGGCGCGGCACCTCTGGTGCCGCGCCCGGTGACGGCCCTGCCATCGGTGCGATAGACAGTCCCCGAGGCGGTTCCGGTGCGCATCGTGTGGCGCCGCTGTCTGCCGGGTGCACGGTCGCGCAGTGGTTGCGGTACTGGTTGTCGTGCGCGACCAGGTCACCGGGCTGTACGCGGCCCGGCTGGCGGAGCGGGGCTACGTGATGCTGTCCTTCGACCACCGCAACTGGGGCGAGTCCGGCGGGGAGCCGCGCCGGCACGAGGATCCGCAGGGCAAGCTGCACGACCTGCGGGCGGCGGTGTGGACGCGACGGCCGCCTTCCTGGAGAGGCATCTCTGACCGCGCTCGGCAAGAAGGTGCTGAAGGTCCCGTACCGTATGTGAGGGATAAAGCCGCCGAATCGGGCATGATTTCCCGTAACCCCTGCAAACGCTACGGGGGTTGTGCATGCGTACAAAGTGGGCGGCCTGGGTGGGCCTGGCGCTCGTGGCGGCGTGTGGCGCCGAGCGGGCGCCGACCGTGCCCGTCGCGGTGCGGGCCTCCGCCAAGGCGCCGGTCAAGGTGGCGCGATGCGTCATGAAATTTCCTGACAGGCGGGCCGCGCGCGCGGCCCGCCAGCGCCTCGAACACGACCTCTCCCGCTACCTGCGCACCCGCCCGGGCCGCATCGTGTACGGCGCGCACGACCTGGTCGGCGGGGTCACCCTCGGCCAGGGGGAGCACCGGCACGACCTCATCACCGCCAGCGGCGCCAAGGTGGACATCCTCGCCGCGCTGCTCCAGCGCCACCACGCGAGCGGCCTCAGCGAGGGAGACCGCGACCTGGCGGAACGCATGATCGCGGAGAGTGACAACAAGGCGGCGGACGCGCTCTGGTCGCGGGTCGGCGGGGGCGGCGCCATGAGCACCTTCTACCGGCGAATGGGGATGCGGGAGACCACGCCGGGGCCCGGCATCTACTGGGGCGGCACCACCACCAGCCCCGCCGACCGCATCCGCCTGCTGGACGTCCTGGTCGGCGGCGGCAAGGGGCTGCGCGCCTCCGACCGCCGGCTGCTGCTGGGGCTGATGAGCCGGGTGCACAAGGAGCAGGCGTGGGGCGTCAGCGCCGCGGCCCGCCCCGGTGACCGGGTGGCCCTGAAGAACGGCTGGACCCCGCGCCCGTTCATCCACAACACGTGGGCCGTCACCAGCTACGGCCGCATCCAGGGCCCCGGCCGCGACCTGCTGCTGTCGGTCCAGACCGACCAGCAACCCGGCCACGGCGCGGGCGTCCAGACCATCGAACGGGTGGCCCGTACGATCGGCACACGCCTCGACAGCCTCTCCCCGACCTACACCCGCCCCTGCCCCACCCACCCCATCCCCTGATCCTCGCGGCACCCGCTCCTCTCAAACGGGCGCCGCAAGGAAACCCCTCACGCCCTGGTGAGGAGCTCCTCCGGGATCTCCTTCGGCACCCCGCGCAGCCCTGCCAGCGCCAGCCCCGCGACCACGGCCAGCAGCGCCGCCGTGACCAGCGACGTCACCTGCACACCCGCAAGGAACGCCTCCTGCGCGGCGCGCACGAGCCGGTCCGCCTGGCCGGCAGGCAGGCCGGCGGCCGTTTGCAGCGCCCCGGCGATCGACTCCCTCGCGGCCGCGCCGTCCACCCCGGCGGGCAGTTCCAGGTTCGCCCGGTAGGCGCTGGTCAGCACCGTGCCGAGGATCGCGATGCCGAGCGCCCCGCCCAGCTCGAACGCCGTCTCCGACACCGCCGACGCCGCACCCGCCCGTTCCCTGGGCGCGGTGGCCAGCACGTTGTCGTTGTTCACCGTGAACGCGAACCCGACGCCCATGCCGCCGATCACCATGACGGGCAGCAGGGTGAGGTAGTTCAGCTCGGTGCCAAGGGTGGCGTAGTAGAGGAACGAGCCGGCGTTCATGGCCAGGCCGAGCGCGACCACGCCGTTGCGGCCGACAAGGTTGATCAGCTTGGCGGCCAGCACCCCGCCGACGGCGCCCGCCAGGCCGCCGGGCAGCTGGGCCAGCCCCGCCTGCAGCGGCGACCAGCCGAGCACGAGCTGCAGGTACCACGCGAACATCAGCATCATCGCCGACATCGCGAAGATCGCCAGCAGGTTCGTGGCGATGGACGCGCTGAACGCCCTCCTGCGGAAGAGCCGCACGTCGATCAGCGGTTCGGCCAGCCGCGTCTGCCGCCACACGAACACCGCCAGCAGCAGCACCCCGGCCACGCCCGCGGCCGCCACGTCGGCGTGGCCGAGCCCCTTGTTCGCGGCCTCCTTGACGGCGTAGATGGCCGTCACGACGCCGCTGAAGGACAGGACGACGCTGGGCAGGTCGAGCCGGCCCGCGTCCGGGTTGCGCGACTCGGGCAGCACCAGGGCGCCGCCCACCAGCACCAGCAGCATGATCGGTACGTTGATCAGGAACACCGAGCCCCACCAGAAGTGGTCGAGCAGCACGCCGCCGACGACCGGGCCGATCGCGAAGCCCGCGGCGCTCATCCCGCTCCAGACGCCGATGGCCGCGGTCCGCTCGCCGGGCTCCGTGAACACGTTGCGGATGATCGACAGCGTGGACGGCATGATCGTCGCCCCGGCGACGCCCAGCAGCGCCCTGGCCGCGATCAGCAACTCGGGACTGGGTGCGTACGCGGTGACCACGGAGGCGGCGCCGAACGCGGCCGCGCCGATCAGCAGCAGGCGCTTACGGCCGATGCGGTCGCCGAGGTTGCCCATGGTGACGAGCAGGCCGGCCAGCGCGAAGCCGTACATGTCGCCGATCCACAACAGCTGCGTGGACGTGGCGCCCAGGTCGGCCACCAGGCGCGGAAGCGCCAGGTGCAGGACGGTCAGGTCGAGGGAGAGCAGGAGCGTGGCCAGGCAGGCGATCGCCAGCGCGGCCCATTTGTTCGTCATGCCGCTCACGGTCGCGGGTGCGGCTGACGGCCGGCCTACCGCTCGCTGACCAACCGGCTGATCTCGCTCAGCCCGGCCGCGATGCGGGTGCGGGTGTCCTCGGCGCTGTACCAGTCGCCGGGGCATTCGGCCCGCGCCCGGGTGAGCAGCGCCTGCGCCTCGTCGAGGTCGCCGCGGCGCAGCGCCACCTCGCCGAGGCCCAGGTGCGCCCACGCGAGGGTCTCCATGGAGCCGTTCCTGCGCGACAGATCGGCCGCGAGCACGTAGTCGGCCTGCGCGGAGTCCGTGGCCTGCCTGCAGATCAGCGCGTCGCCGCGGCGGCACAGGCTCTCGGCGATCTCGGTCGTGGCGCCCAGCTCGCGCGCCATCGCCAGCGCCTCGTCGGCCAGCGTGTACGCGGTGTCGTAGTCGCCGGCCTCGTGGTGGAACTCGCAGAGCCCGGACAACACGAGCGTCATGCCCCAGCGCTCGCCGATGGCCTTGAACGAGGCCAGGCTCCGCTCGAAGTGGGCCAGCGACTCCTCGGGCCGGTCGAGGGCCTGCAGGACGAACGCGGCGCCGCCGTAGGACAGCGCCTGCTGCCAGGGCGGCAGGTCCTGCACGATCCGTTCGATCTCGTCGAAGGCCTCCTGGAAGTCGCCGGGAGGCCCGGTGAACATGGACAGCAGCAACATCATGAACTCCACCCGCACCGGCATGTAGTCCCAGCTCACCAGCCGGCGCACCTCGGCCATCCGCTCGCGCAGCTCGTCGTCCGCGCCTCCAGCCCAGGCCGTGACGAGCACGCACATGACGTATTCCTCGTCCAGGCCGTCCGGGCGCCGCGGGCCGAGCGCCGCCAGCAGCCCGGCGGCCAGGTCGGCGCTGGTGGCGCGGTGACCGCGCATCCACCAGTAGCAGGCGCTGTGGGCCAGCAGCCGCAACGCGACCTCCAGCCGCCCGGCCTCGGTGGTCCAGCGTACGGCGGCGTTGACGTCGTCGCCCTCCTCGTCGAGCCGGGCCAGCCACTCCAGCTGCTCGCTCGTGCGCAGCCATGGGTCGGCCTCCATGACGAGGTCGAGGTAGTAGCCGGCGTGCGCGTCGCGGATCGCCTCGACCTCGCCGGACTCGGCCAGCCTCTCGGCGCAGTACGCCCGGATCGTGTCGAGCATGCGGTAGCGCCCGTCGACCACCTGCACCAGCGACTTCTCCGCCAGCGAGAACAGCACCTCCTCCGGCAGCCCGCACACCCGCTCGGCCGCCGCGGGCCGCGCGCCGCCCAAGAAGACGGTCAGCCTCCTGGCCAGCCGCTGCTCGTCCTCGTCGAGCAGGTCCCAGCTCCACGCGACGACCGCGCGCAACGTCTGGTGCCGGGGCAGCGCCGTGCGGCTGCCCCGGGTCAGCAGCCGGAACCGGTCGTCGAGCCGCGCGGCGATGTCGGCCAGCGGGAGTGTGCGCAGCCGCGCCGCGGCCAGCTCGATGGCCAGCGGCAATCCGTCGAGCGCCCGGCAGATGCCCGCCACCTGGGCGGCGTTGCCCGCGTCGACGGCGAAGCCGGGGGCCACGGCGGCGGCGCGGTCGGCGAACAGCCGGACGGCGGGATAGCTGAGCGGGTCGCCCGACTCCGGCGGAGGCAACCGCAGCGGCGCGACCGGCAGGATCGACTCGCCGGTGATGCCGAGCGCCTCCCGCCCGGTCACCAGCACCCGCAGCGAGGGGGCGGAGGCCAGCAGCAGGTCCGTCAGCTCGGCGGTGGCCGCGATGAGGTGCTCGCAGTTGTCGAGGACCAGCAGCAGCCTGCGGCCGGCGAGCGCGGTGACGAGCCTGGTGGCCGGGTCCACGGCGGGCCGGTCGGAGGCGTGCGTCACGGCGTCGCGAATGTCGAGCGCGGCGAGGACGGCCGCCGGAACGTCGGCCCCGTCGGAGACGTGCGCGAGCGGCACGAAGCACACGTCGCCCGCCTCCTGGCCGGCCACTTCTATCGCGAGGCGCGTCTTGCCCGCGCCGCCCGGCCCGATCAGCGTGACGAGCCGGTGCTCGCGTAGTCTCGCCGCCACCTGCCGGAGCTCGTCGGCGCGGCCGACGAAGCTGGTGAGCTGGGCGCGCAGCCCCTGCCGCGAGCTCTGCCCGGCCGCGGGGGCGCCGAGCGCCGGGTCGGCCCTGAGCACGGCCAGATGCGCGGCGGCCAGCTCGGCTCCCGGCTCGACGCCCAGCTCGTCGTCCAGCAGCTTCCTGGCCTCGTCGTAGGCGGCCAGCGCCTCCGCCTGGCGGCCGCTGCCGTAGAGCGCGCGCATGAGCTGGGCCCGCAGCCGCTCGCGCAGCGGGTGGGCGGCGGCGAGCCGGCTCAACTCGGAGACCAGCTCGCGGTGCCTGCCCAGGTCGAGGTCGGCCTGCACCCGGTCTTCCGTGGCCGACAGGCGCAGCTCCTCCAGCGCCGTCGCGGCGGCCACCGCGTGCGGGGCGTCGGCGAGCGGGGTGCCGCGCCACAGGTTCAGCGCCTCGCGCAGCAGCGCCGCCGCCCGCTCGGGGTCGCCGCCGGCCAGGGCCTGCCCTCCCGCCCGCGCCAGCTGCTCGAACCTGCACGCGTCGACGTCCTGCGGATCGGCCACCAGCCGGTATCCGGCCGGATGGAACTCCACCAGATGCCGGCCCAGCGCCCTGCGCAGCCGGGACACCTGCGACTGCAGCGCGTTGGCCTCGCCCTCGGGAGGCCGGGGGCCGTACATGCCGGACACGAGTTGCTCCGCGCCGACGATGCGGCCGGCGTGCAGGGCGAGCAGGGTCAGCAGGGCGCGCACGCGGGGGCCTCCGAGCGTGACCTGCTCGCCGTCCTCGCCCAGCACGGCGGTGGGCCCGAGGATCTGGAAGCGCATACCCCGATTATCGCGGGCGCGGCGGCCAGGATGTCGCGAGCAGCGCGTCGAGCACACCGGCGGCGAGCGCGAGGGCGTGGCCGGGCGCGGGGCAGGGGCGGATGCCGGAGCCGAAGGTCAGGTGCGGGCTCGGGCCGCGGGCCGGGTCGAACCGCTCGGCGCCGGCGAACACGCCGGGGTCGCGGTTGGCGGCCACCACATCGATCGTCACCGTCTCACCGGTCCTCGTGTCGAGCCTGCGGGTGGCCCTGAGCGGCGGGTCCTGCCTGAGTGTCTCGTCCAGCACCGCCCCGGGGTCGTCGCCGGGCCCGGCGTGCCGGAGCGCGTTCTCGATCAGCCCTTCCGTGGCGGCGTGGCCCTGCAGCAGCAGGGTGATCACGGGAACGCCGGCCAGCGTGAGCAACCGCGCGACGGCGGCGTCGGCCTGCGGGGTCTCCTCACCGGACAGGTAGCCGGACGCCGCGGCGGGTACGGCGGCGGACACGGCGGCGGTGTCCTCGACGCCGAGCGCGGACGCGAGCACGGCCGTGGGAACGCCCCGCCAGTCGCCGTCCCGCGCCTCGGTCATGGTCGCGGCCGCCCGCCTCAGCTCGGCGGGCTCCAGCCCGGCCAGCAGCTCGACCAGGACGCGGCGTCGCCCGGCGTGGATCTCGCCGGTGCTGAACCGCGACACGCGGGCGCGCAGCCAGGCGAGCGTCCCCTCCGCGCCGTCCTGGCGTACGGGAGGCGGCACGTACGCGGCGTCGTCGAGCACGGCACGGGCCTCGGCATGACGGGTGATGAGCATGACGTCACGCTAGAACGGGATCGTTTCGCCGGCGCTCGAAACATGCCGTCAGGCGGCCAGCCGCTCCTGGCGCTCCGGCGGTCCGGCCTCGGCGGGGCTCGCGGGCCCAGTGGTCTGCCCAGCGGTGCGGGCGGCGCTCCGCCTTCCGGCGAAGGCCAGCGCCATCACCACGATGAGCAGCATCTCGGCCACCACGAGCCCCCGCTCCAGCAGCCCGTAGTAGGCGGCGCCGTCGATCAGCGGCGAGGTGATGGAGGCCGGGTGCGCCGCCAGGTAGAACGCCAGCGACAGCGCGGAGGTCATGCTCAGGGCCTTGACCGCGTTCCAGCCGGGTGCCGCCGCGCGGCCCCTGGCCAGGCTCCAGCCGGCGACCGGCAGCGAGGTGAAGACCACGGCCGCCGCCCAGCGGTGGATCTCCCCGGACAGCGTGCCGATCTGCGACGACCCGGGGTCGGTGGGGAAGATCGCGCTCATCATCAGCCCCGCCGCCCCGGCCAGCAGCAGGACACGGGTGGCCGCGGTGCGCGCCGGCTCCGTGGACGCCAGCCCGTACGCGAGACTCAGGCACGCTCCCGCGAGTGCCAGCATCCCGATCAGCACGGGCGCCAGCCCGCCGGAGACCAGCGCGTAGTCGCTGATCAGCGGCTGCACGGGCAAGGTGATCTCCGCGTAGGCGAGGGCGCAGAAGGACACCACCGTGCCGATGACGGTGCCCCACACGGTCTGCTTTCGGGTCATCGCGCCACCTCGTCATAGATCGTCTCGAACCGGGCCAGCGACGTCTGGTCGTCGTGGGTGAGCGCCAGCTCGCGGCTGGCCTTGCCGAGCCTGGCCCGCAGGCCGTCGTCGGTGAGGACGGCCGTCAGGTGCCTGGCCAGCGTGGCCACGTCACCCGGCTGGTACAGGTAGCCGTTGCCGTGCACCAGGTGCGGCAGCGCCATCGCGTCGGCCGCCACCACGGGCAGCCCGGTGGCCATGGCCTCCAGCGTGGCGATGCTCTGCAACTCGGCGACGCCCGGCATGGCGAACACGTCGGCGGACGCGTACGCCTGGGGCATGATCTCGTCGGGCACGAAGCCGAGGAAGAACACCCGATCGCCCACGCCGATGCGCTTGGCCAGCCGCTCCAGCTCCATGCGCTGGTTGCCCCGGCCGACCAGCACCGCCTGCGCGTCGGTGTCGTTCAGCACGATCGGCAGCGCGCGTACGATCTCGTCGATGTGCTTCTCCTCGTCCAGGCGGCCGACGAACATGACGGTGGGCCGGTCGGGGAGGTCGAACATCTTGCGCGCCCACGCCTTGGGCTCGGAGTGCGGGCGGAACCTGGTCAGGTCGATGCCGCAGGAGACCGGCTCCACCTCGCGGTCGAAGCCCTGCTCGGACAGGAGCTGGGCGGCCAGCGGGGTGGGCGTGGTGATGTGGTCGGCGCGGTTGAAGATCCGGCTGAAGTCGCGCCAGGCCAGCTTGCCCGCCTTGGCCCGCAGCCGCTCGGGGATGTGGCCGAACTGGAAGAGGTTGTCGGGCATGAAGTGGTTGGTGGCGACCACGGGCACGTCCGCGCGGCGGGCGGCGGCGATGGCGGCCCGGCCCACCACGAAGTGGCCCTGCGTGTGCAGCACGTCGGGGGCGATCGAGGCGATCAGGCGGTCGAGCCTGGTCGGCACGGTGACCCGCATCGTGGGGTGGACCAGCAGCGGCGCGGAGCGCAGCCGGTGGACCACCACGCCGTCCTCCACGTCGGCGCTGGCCGGGCCCACCTCCGACTGGCAGACCACGTGCACCTCGTTGCCGCGCGCGGCCAGGCCGGTGGCGAGGCGGTGGGTGAAGTAGGCGGCGCCGTTGACGTCGGGCGGGTAGGTGTCGCTTGAGATCAGGATCCGGCGGGGGCGTTCGGCGGCCGGGGCGAGGGCCGGCTGCTCGGTGACGCTGTGCAGGGGCATGGCCATGAGAGTGACTCCAATGATGAGAGGCCAGGGGAGGGCCGGTGAAACGTACGGGACCGATCAGGCAAGGTCGCGGTGTGCCTCCAGCGGGCTGGTCCGTGCCAGGGCGACGGTGCCGGCGGCGGTGAGCGCGGCGGCCGCGACCGGCAGGACTCCGGTCGGCAGCGGCTCGCCGAGCAGCAGCGCGCCGAAGGCCACCGCGGTCAGCGGGTCGGCGATCTGCAGCGAGGCGAACGAGACGCCGAAGTGCCCGACGGCGTAGGCGCGCTGGAGCATCATCAGCGCCAGCAGGGCGGGGATCGGCAGCGCCAGCAGGTACCACCAGTTCCACTCGCCGTCCACCAGCACGCGCACGAGCGTGGCGGTGGCGCCGTACAGGACGCCCGAGCTGGTCGCCAGCAGCGCCGCCCGGCCCGCGGGCGAGACCGCCCGCGAACCGGCCCACAGCAGGACCGCGGCGACGCCGGCCACGCCCAGGAGCGTGAGCACGCCGGTCGGGCTCAGGTAGGTGGGGCCGTGCGACTCGGGAACGAGCAGGACCAGCCCCATCAGCCCGGCCGCCACCACGCCGGCCGCCGCCAGCTCCTTGCGCGACGGCCTGCGGCCGTGCAGCGTGGCGGCGATCGGCAGGGCGAACAGCAGGCTGGCCACGCCCATCGGCTGGACGATGGTCAGAGGGCCCAGCCCGAGCGCGACGATGTGCAGGCCACCACCCGCGAGAATGGAGACGCCGCCGATCAGCCAGCGCGGCCTGCGCAGCAGCGCGAGCAGCCCGGGCTTGGCGGTGCCGACCGCCTCGAACTGCTGGAGGGCGGCTCCGAGCGCGAAGAACAGCGAACCGACCAGGGCTGTCACCGCGGCCAGCACAGTCATGCGCACTCCTTTCAGACGGATGGTCGCCGGGCAGGGTCAAACGGGTGTGTCCGTGGGACGACGTTCAGGGGAAGGCTGGATGGCGCGGCGCTTCCTGATCCACCGCACGATCTCGACGGCCGCGGTGATGGACACCGCGATGCCCAGCCCGAGCAGCAGGCCCTTGATGGGGTCGTTCTCGAACGCCATCCCGCCGAAGAAGCCGATCAGGCCGGAGTACACCGCCCACGAGCTCGCCGCGATCGCGTCGAAGAACGTGAACGAGCGCAGCGGGTGCCGGACCGCGCCCATGGTCAGCGTGGTCGCGGTGCGCCCGCCGGGGATGTACCTGGCCACGACGAGCACGAGCCCGCCCCGCTCTTCCAGGGCGCCGCGCGCCCAGACGAACGCCTTCTTGTTCCGCAGCCTCCCGCCTGACGTGTTGCCGATCAGGTAGGAGATGTGGTCGCCCGCGAAAGCGCCCAGAGCCGCGACGATGATCACCAGCGCCAGGTTCGTCTCGCCGGACGCCGCGAACACCCCGGCGGTGATCACCGACGTCTCGGCGGGCACGATGGGGAAGAACCCGTCGAGCAACGCCAGGCCGAAGAGCACGGCGTACAACCATGGTGACGCCATGGCCTGTTGGACCAGGTCGAGAATGGCGTGCGACATAACAGGGGCTCCGATCGTCAGGGCACTCACATAGCGTGTCGGCGCTGGACCGTGGGGAACATCGGGGATGCCCCCGGTCGAACGCGGACCCATCCCCGATACGGGTCAGGGCCTGTACCCCATGAAGCTAGAAACTCCGCAGGTCACGGCACATCGGACGATCGGCACACACCGCCCCCTACTTTCGTCAGGGTCGCGGCGCGACCTCCCGATGACACCATCGATCCAACCCGGATCGGCCCTTCTGGACACCAGTGCAGATAGGCGCTTTCACGGTGGGGTTAGCTCTACTCCGGCGGTGACCCGAGCCCCACCCTGACTTTCGTCAGGGGTGTCACCTGCCGTCCGGCGAGGGCGCCGGCCGGCACGCGGCGGATAACGTCGACGCCGTGAAGCACCTGCGCCCGCTCCGCCGCGAGACCCGCCGCAAGCTGGTCTACGACCTGCTGCTGTGGGCCGTTCTCAGCGTCTTCGTGTCCGCCATGGGGCCCGACCCGTTCCTGGACCCCGCGGGGTTCGCGATGATCACCGTGCCGAGGTTGGTGCTCGCCGCCGCGGCCGTGCTGGTCGGCCGGCGCTGGCCGCTGGCCGCCCTGGTGCTGCTGCTGCCGCTCGGGCCGTGGCAGTTCACCGAGGGATTCGCGACCGTGGACCTGAGCTGGCTGCTGCCCCGGCGCGACGTGAAGATCCTCCCGCTGCTGCCCACGTCGCCCTTCATCGTGTGGTACGCCTACCTCACCGGGCGGCGCATGACCAGGGCGTGGCCCGCGCCGGCGGCGTTCTGCCTGGTCACGGTCGTGGGCGTGGGCGTGGTCCTGGCCAGGGGCGGTGACCTGGCCCTGTGGGTCTCCATGACCACCGCGCTCATCGGCACCTACCTCGTGCCCTACCTGCTCGGGCTGCTCAGGAGGAGGCTGCTCCAGCAGCGCCGGGTGGCCAGGCTGTCGGTCGAGGCCCAGGCCAGGCTGCGCGAGCGGGCCAGGATCGCCCGCGACATGCACGACTCGCTCGGCCACGACCTGGCGCTGATCGCGGTCAGGGCGGCCGGGCTGGAGCTGGCTCCCGGGCTGGGCCCCGCCGAGGTCAGGGCCGCGGGCGAGTTGCGGGTCGCCGCCGCGGACGCCACCGAGCGGCTGCGCCAGATCATCGGGCTGCTGCGCGAGGAGGCCGACGCGCCGCCGCTGACACCCGCGGACGAGGACGTGACCGAACTCGTACGCCGGGCCAGGGGCTCCGGCATGACGGTCGACCTCGACCTGATCCCCGGGCCGGTGCCCGGCCTGGCACGCGCGGTGGTCCAGGAGGGCATCACCAACGCCGCCAAGCACGCGCCGGGGGCGGCCGTGCAGGTCGAGGTCTCGCCGGAGCGCGTCACCGTACGCAACGGGCCGCCGCGCTCCCGGCCCACCGCGCAGCCCGGCGGTCTCGGGCTGGCGGGCCTGCGCGAGCGCGTACGGCTGGCCGGCGGCGCCCTCACCGCGGGCCCGATGGGGGAGGGCGGCGGCTACGAGCTGGCCGTGACCCTCCCCCACGCGGGGGAGGAGGATCCCCGCCGCTCGGGAGGTGACGAACGGCCCGCCGCGCGACGCTCGATGCATGACCACTGAACAGAGACCGGCGATAGGCCGCGTCACCGCGGCGATCGTGACGGTCGCCGCGATGCTCCCGTACCTCACGCTGAAGATCCTCTGGCTGACCGGGAGCTCCGTCGGGGTCACCGAGCCGGAGCTGATGAACGACTCGGCGATGGTCGGGCTCAACGCCATGACCTTCGGCATGGACGCCGTCGGGCTGCTGCTGGCGGTGGCCTTCACCACGCGCTGGGGCATGCGGCTGCCGGCCTGGCTCGTGCTGCTGCCGCTGTGGGTGGGCACGGGACTGCTGTCGGTGGTGACCGTCACGGCGCCGGTCCTGGTGGCGACCGACGGGATCGCGGTGTTCAGCGGCGGCGCCATCGAGGCGTGGGTCTACATGATGGTCTACTGCGGTTTCGTCGGGCAGGGCATCGGCCTGATGACGACCTTCGTCCTCTACGCCCACGACCGGTGGCCCGCGATCTTCACCGCCCGGCTCGGACACGCCTTCCCCGGCCCTGCCGAGTCGTTCCAGAGGGTCGTGGCCTGGGGAGCGCTGCTGGTCACCACGGCGGTCGCCGGGGTGCGCCTGTCGTGGACGTTCGGCGCGCCCGCCGTGGCGGTCGTCATGGACGGGTTCAAGGCGCTGCTCGCTCTCGCCGGGGCCGTCGCGTTCGTGGCCGTCGTCCGGCGGCGCGGTGACGGCCCGTTCTGGCGGCTGCTCGTGCCGGTCTGGCTCGGCTCCGGCTCGTTGTTCGGCTGGGGCCTCTACACGATGATCGTCAGCTCCGTCGGAGGGCCGCTCGCCGGCGAGGGCTCGGGAGCGGCCGGCCTCGTGGAGCTGTTCGGCATGCTGACCGGGCTGGTCATGGGGATGAGCGGGGCGTACGTGCTGGCCGAGCGGTCACGCGTGGGCGACGTGCAGCCGCTTGAGGAGCCGCTTGAAGGCGACGATCGAGATGGTGATCGCCAGGCCGCTTATCACGGCCACCGCTGACGTCCGCAGCACCATGTACGAGCCGAGCGAGCCCGCGACATATTCGTAGACGGCCAGGCAGATGCTCAGAGACGAGTTCATCAGCAGCACGAACGCCCACAGCAGCGTGATCCTGGCGAAGAACCTGCGCACCCGCTCGTGCTTGAGCACCGCCGACGGCAGGTGGATGTAGTCGAGCGTGAGCTTCTGCACGAGCGGCCTGTTCAGCCGCACGGACGCGAGGAAGACCATGCTGATGCAGATGGTGCCCATCTCCGGCTGGATGAAGAACCACACCCAGGTGCCGGTCCAGAACGCCACGATCGCGCGGATGGTGATCGCGAACGCCGCCAGATACATGGTCGCGGGCACCCTGATCCGCCTGACCAGCCGCCACGCCACCCCGAAATAGACCCAGGCGACGGTCATGACGAGCGCCCACTGGAACCCGAGGACGACCATGGCCAGGTAGAACACCACCAGCGGCGCCACCACGCTTTCGAGCAGCTGGGGTGCCGCCTGCCGGGCGAGCGCCGTGAGGCGTGGAAGGGTGACCTGAGGGTGATTCAAGGCTGCTCCGCAGATAGGCCGACGATCAGCGACTACCCGGGCCTCGCAGGACCAGGCTCTCCAGATGGACCGCTCGTGGTGACCAGAGCGTCATCAGCGCCGTCCCGGGAAGCGGGCCGGTGGCCTACCGTACCTGAGGCCGGCTGATGCGACTGCCTCCTTCGACACGTTCCCCCTGTTCCATACGGAATCGGCTGGGTAGTGAACCCGGCTCTCATCCGAGTGACGCGGTGGCGAGCTTCGCGCCGAACCCGACGAAGACGACGCCGACCCCCGAGGTCAGCCCCGCGCCCAGCTTCCTGTGCCGGCGGAACTGGCCGGCCAGGAACGTGCCGCCGAAGATCAGGGCCGTCAGGTAGAGCACGCTGAACACCTGGATGATCGCGCCCAGGATGGCGAACGACAGCGCGGGGGCCGGATAGGCGGGGTCCACGAACTGGATGAAGAACGAGACGAAGAACAGGATCGCCTTCGGGTTGAGCAGGCTGATGCCCAGAGCCTTGCGGAACGGGCGAAGGCGGCGTTCCCGCTCCTCCTGGGGTCGCGTGGCGGCGTCCCCGTCATGCCCGGCCCGCCAGGCCCGCACCGCGCCGCGGATCATCTGGAAGCCGATCCAGGCCAGGTAGCCGGCGCCCGCGTACTTGACGACGGTGAAGAGCAGCGGGGTGGAGCGGAGCAGGGACGCGGCGCCGGCGGCCGCCAGGACCATCAGCACGGTGTCGCCGACGAACACGCCCGCGGCGGCCCGGTAACCCTGCCGGACACCGTGGCGGGCGGCGAGGCTGAGCACGTACAGCGAGTTCGGGCCCGGCAGCAGAATGATCAGGAAGGCGCCGATGACGTAGGCCCAGAAGTCGGTGATGCCGAAGAACATGCGGACCGCCCTCCGTGAACGCTTGCTAGTGACACATCACGATATCGCCTGGTTTGTCCCACCCGCAGGTGGCGGGGACGTTGTTTGGGTCTTGTAAGGCTCCGGAGTCAAGGTTACGATCGCCGCGAATGCTTAGGAAAGTTTCCTAAAAGATGGACACCACCGGTCCGCGCTGACACCTCCAACGCCCGTGCCACCTCCCCCACGGGCCGTGCCGTACGCCCTGCGCTCTCACCCCCCGGCGCAAGGCGTACGGCACGCACACCCCCCAAGGAAGAACCGTGAGACTTCGGCCGATCCTCCTGGCGCTCGCGACCCTCGCACTCAGCCTGACCGCCCCGCCCGCCCACGCCGCCTCATCCACCGCGACCTTCGTCAAGGTCTCCGACTGGGGCTCGGGTTTCGAGGGCAAGGTCACCGTCACCAACGGCACCTCCACCACCATGAACGGCTGGAACGTCGAGTTCGACGTCCCGGCAGGCTTCTCCATCCCGTCCGCGTGGGACGCGGTCATGTCGAGGAGCGGGCAGCACTACACGTTCACCAACCCGTCCTGGGCGCCGGCGCTGGCCGCCGGAGCGAGCGTGAGCTTCGGCTTCAACGGCAGCCCAGGCGACTTCCCCGGCGTCTCCGGCTGCACGCTGAACGGCGCTCCCTGCGGCGGCTCCGGTGAGGACCCGGGCGGGCTCGGCAAGGTCGGCGGCATCACGCTGACCTCCGCCACCGCGACCAGCGCCGCGCTGAGCTGGAGCGCCGTCCCCGGCGCCACCGGCTACAAGGTCCGGCTCGACGGCGCGGCGGCCGTCACCGTCACCGGCACCACGCACACCTTCACCGGCCTGGACCCCTGCTCCTCGCACACGGTCACGATCACCGCGACGGCCGCCTCGGGCGACGGCCCCGCCGGTGATCCCTTCGGCTTCACCACGGCCGGCTGCCAGAGCGGCACGCTGCCCAGGCACGTCCTCACCGGCTACTGGCACAACTTCGTCAATCCCGCCGTCGAGCTCAAGCTGTCGGCCGTGCCCGACGAGTACGACCTGATCGCGGTGGCGTTCGGCGAGGCCACCGCCACCCCGGGCGAGGTCGTGTTCGGGGTCGACCCCGGACTGGCCACGGCGCTGGGCGGCTACACCGACGCCCAGTTCAGGGCCGACGTCCAGGCGCTGAAGCAGCGCGGGAAGAAGGTCATCCTGTCGGTCGGCGGCGAGGCCGGGCGCGTGCAGGTCGCGAGCGCCGCGGCCGCCACGCGGTTCGCCGACTCGGTGTACGCGCTGATGCGCGACTACGGCTTCGACGGCGTGGACATCGACCTGGAGAACGGTCTTAACGCCACCTACATGGGTCAGGCGCTGAGGTCGCTGCGCGCCCAGGCCGGATCCGGGCTGATCATCACCATGGCCCCGCAGACCATCGACATGCAGTCGACCGGGATGGAGTACTTCAAGCTCGCCCTGTCCATCAAGGACATCCTCACCGTCGTCCACACGCAGTTCTACAACTCCGGCTCGATGCTCGGCTGCGACCAGGCCTTCGCGTACTCGCAGGGCACGGTCGACTTCGTCACCGCGCTGGCCTGCATCCAGCTCGAGAACGGGCTCCGTCCCGACCAGGTGGCGCTGGGCCTGCCGGCCGGGCCGGGCGCCGCGAACGGCGGCGTCGTGTCGCCCTCGGTCGTCACCAGGGCGCTCGACTGCCTGGCCGAGCGGACCGGCTGCGGGACCTTCGTGCCGCCGCGCGTCTACCCGGACATCAGGGGCGCGATGACGTGGTCCATCAACTGGGACGCGAGCAACAACTGGTCCTTCTCCAAGACCGTCAAGCCTCACCTTCAGGGAATGTCATGAAATTTCGTCGCAAAATTCTTGCGTTAGCGACCGGAGTCGCCCTCGCCCTGACCGGCCTGGCCACCAGCGGGCCCGCCGCCCACGCCACCGGCACGGTGCGGCACATGGCCGCCGCCTGGGCCCCGGGGACCGCGTACGCCACCGGCGCGGTCGTCACCTACAACGGCGTCGACTACGTCTGCCTGCAGGGTCACACCTCACAGACCGGCTGGGAGCCTCCCGCCGTGCCCGCGCTCTGGAAGCCCACCTCGGGCGGCGACCCCGACCCCGGCACCCCCGGCGCGCCGGGCACGGTGAGCACGTCGGTCACCAACTCCAGCATCACGCTGCGCTGGGGCGCCGCCGGCGGCACCGTGACGGGCTACCGCGTGTACGAGGGCTCGACCCGGCGCGCCCAGGTCACCGGCACCAGCGCCACCATCTCCGGGCTCGGCGCGTGCACGACCCACACCTACACCGTGAAGGCGTACAACGCGGCGGGCGAGTCGGCCGGCCGCGACGCCACCGCCACCACGTCGGGCTGCACCGGTAACAACCCCAGCAAGATGCCCGGCGCCCCCTACCTCTACATGGGCTGGGGCAACCCGCCCAACCCGGGCGCCGTCATGGACGCCACCGGAGTCAAGTCGTTCACGATGGCGTTCATCCTGTCCAGCGGCGGCTGCACCCCGGCGTGGGACGGGCAGCGCCCGCTGACCGGCGGCGCCGACCAGCAGGCGATCAACACGATCAAATCGAAGGGCGGCAGCGTCCAGATCTCCTTCGGCGGCTGGCAGGGCAACAAGCTCGGCCCCAACTGCTCCTCGCCGCAGGCGTTCGCGGGCGCGGTGCAGCAGGTCATCAACGCCGTCGGCCCGGCCGTCGTCGACTTCGACATCGAGAACACCGACGAGTTCGAGAACTACACCGTCCAGGACCGCATCCTGAACGCCCTCAAGATCGTCAGGCAGAACAACCCGAACGTCAAGATCGTCGTCACCTTCGGCACCACCAGGACCGGCCCGAACGCCCACGGCGTCCGCCTCATCAACCAGGCCAGGGCCCTCGGCGTGCCGATCGACAACTTCACGATCATGCCCTTCGACTTCGGCAGCCCCAACATCTACCAGGACACCGTCAACGCGTCCGAAGGCCTGAAGAACGCGCTCAAGAACGCGTACGGCTGGTCCGACGCCCAGGCGTACGCCCACATGGGCATCTCCGGCATGAACGGCCTGTCCGACCAGCAGGAGCTGACCTCGCCCGGCACCTGGACGCAGATCCGCGACTGGGCCAGGTCCAAGGGCCTGACCAGGCTCGCGTACTGGGCGGTCAACCGTGACCGGCCCTGCCCGGGCGGCGGCGTGACCTCCAACTGCAGCGGCATCGCCCAGTCCGACTGGGAGTTCACCAGGACCACCGCCGGCTTCTAACCCCGCGCGAATCCGTCGTCGCCATCGACTCCGAACCGGACGACGATGGCGTAACGGATGCGATCCGACGGTAAGAACGTGGGGGCGCTACCGATCACATCGGCGGCGCCCCCAGACGTGCGTGCCGCTACCTCGACGAGACCGAGCGGGTCCACATCGCCGACCGGGTGCGGGAGAGTCGGAGCATGTCGCTAACTTCTGCGGTATGCATCACGAATCGCCACTCAACGCGTTACCCGACGGACTGCCACCGGGCCGTCTGGTGACACCCGAACACGGCTCCGACAGCCCTGTCATGTGGGTCTCGGACCAACGGCTTCCTGACGCGGGACGACACTGGCGGCGGCTCTTCGAACTTCGCGACAAGACCGGCCTTTACCCGCTGCTGCTGAACTCGCTCGAGGGTAACCCCGGACGACCGTGGCACGACGGCGAACTCGCGGCCGCGCCGATCGGGGCGATCGACGCGCTGACCGCCGAGAACGTACTGATCGGGTTCTGGACCTCCGATGCGCGCGGCCCTTGGCCCGGACTGGCGCCGCCGGGCGTGTCGGACCGGGATCCGGACACGGCTGCCATGCTGCTCGCCGAGTCCCTCGGCTCGGCCTGCCCACCGTTGCTCGGCCTGGTCCCAGCCACGCGCGGCGCGGACACACTGACGCTGTGCGGATGGACCGGGCCGTGCAACCACACCGACGAAACGGAGGACATCTCGGTCGTGGTCCGTTCGTGGGAGGAGCGGTTCGGGGCTCGTGTGGTGACCGTCGGTTACGACACGCTTGAGCTGTCCGTGGCCGCACCACCGACCACACGCGAGCACGCACACCAGGTGGCAGCCGAGCATGAGGCGTTCTCCCCGGACACCATCTGGCAGGGCTGCGGAGACTTCGAGGACTACGCTGAAGAACTGATCGGCTCCGGCCATTGGTCCTTCTGGTGGGACTGACCAGGGGGACGTTGAACCCAGTCGGTCCGAGCCATGCTGACCCCTGCCGGGTGATCACTGTGTTGCGACGATCCGTCGAATGCGCCCAGAGGGCCGGGTCTTCGCGGCCTGATGACCTGGTCGATCAACGGGGACCGGCGCAACGGGTTCGAGTTCTCCCGGAGCCACCGGGCGTACCTGGACGGGCTCACCTGACGCGGACGAGCTGGGTGGGCTTGAGCGGGACGCCGAGCCCGGGCGGCCGGTAGGTGGGCAGGGCCTCGCCGTACTCATGCATCCAGGCGTGGTCCACCAGCAGGCGCATCCGCCCGGCAGGCGGCACCCGGCCGGGCCTCGCGGGGTCGACCCGGCCGATCATCCTCGTCACGGCCGCCACCACGAGTTCCGTGTCCGGCGCGGACAGGTCGCAGTGGTCGTCAGGCCCGATGAGCAGGTCGGCGTCGGGAGGCAGCGGATAGATCGGGCGCGGCAGGGCGAGCACGCGCGGCGGCGGGGCCATCGGCCAGCCGTCGCGCACCGCCTCCAGCAGCACCGAGCGCGACGTCCTGTGCGCGAACAACCCGTCGGCCAGCGCCCAGCTCAGCGCGCCCACGTCGGAGCGGTCCTCGCCGCAGGCGTGCAGGCACAGGTACGGCACCAGCGGAACCCCGGCCCCGCCCGCCTGCGCCCATCCGCCGCCGCACCCGGTGAGCACCAGCAGCGCCAGCATCGCCCGGTAGGCGGTGTCGGCGTGCGGCGTCTCCAGCCGACCGGGCACGATCACGCACTCGCCGCCCGTCTTCTCCGCCGTCACGCCCAGCTCCCGCGCGATCTTCACCGTCCGCGACGCGGCCACCCCGGTGCAGGCCTCCTGCCAGGCCGGCGTGTACGGCTCCGCCCGGTCGTCGTAGCCGCGCGGCCACACGCCCGGCAACCGGGGCCTTACCACCCCGTAGACGGCCAGCAGCAGGTCGAACACGGTCGTCACCAGCTCGCCGCCGTCGCGCAGCACGGGCACGCCGCGCCGCAGCACCCCCGGGCCGTCGTCGAAGCGCGGCAGCAGCACCTCCACCGCCTCGCCGCCGTACACGCTGAGCCGGTCGCAGGCGCCGCCCGTCAGCCCGCCCGGCACGTACGCCTTTTCGCGGTCCCGCAGCCGCACCAGGAGCGGCAGATCGGTGTGCTCCATCGCCTGCCCGGCGAACGGCGTGCGGTCCAGGAAGAACTCCTTGAGCAGCACGTGCCCCATGGCCATGGCCAGCGCGCCGTCCGTGCCGGGCCGCACGACCAGCGTCTCGTCGGACAACCGCGTCGGATGCGTGCCGATCGCGACCACCTTCTGGCCCTTGTAGCGGCCGGCGATCACCCAGGGCGTGTCCGCCGAGCGTACGAGCCGGTTGTTCTCACCCCACAGCAGCACGTATGCCGCCCGCGCCCAGTCCTCGGCGCGTGACGGACCGGCGAAGCGCGGCCCCAGCACCTGCTCGGGGGCGCACGGGTGCTCGGTCAGCACCGCACCGCCGAGCTGGCCGACGAGACGCGCCAGCGGGGAGCTGGCCAGCGCCGCCACCCGCTCGGGCCCGTGCTCGTCGGCGGTGTGCACGATCGCCGCCGCCACCAGCTCGGCGGCCGTCGCGTCGTCGATCGGCACCCGCCGCTCACCCCTGGCCCGCTGGTACTCCTGCGAATTGGCTGTGAGTTTCGCCCACGCCGCGACCGGGTCGCGCAGCCCGTTCCTCACCTCGAAATAGAGCCTGACCAGTGCCTGGTTGACCTGCGATCCCCCCATGCGAAAAGTTCAACACAAAGAGTGATGCCGTATCGCTATACGTGTCGGCATGTCGGGGATAAGAATCGGAACCCCTGGTGGCGGCTGCGCGCCGGGTGCGGCAGGCTATATCCCGCCATGGATTACGCAGTTCTCACGGGCATCGTCCTCGTCACCGGTGTCGTGCTCGCCCTCGTCGCCCAGTGGCGCGACTGGCGGCCGCCGCTCCTCGTCGCCGTTGCCGTGGGCATCGCCGTACGCGTGCTGATCATGTACACGTCGGCGATCGATTCGTGGCAGCCCGTCGACTTCGTGGAGAGCTTCAAGCCCGCGGGCGAGGCCGTGCTGCGGGGCGAGGACCCGGTGCTGGCCAGCGAGGGCGGCTGGCACTTCCTGCCGACGATCCCCTACGCGTACGGCATCCTGCTGTGGCTCGGCATCCCGTGGGAATACGCCGGGCGCCTGGTCACCGTGGTCGCCGACATCGTGCTCATCCCGCTGGTGGCCAAGCTGGCCGGCGGCCCCAAGGCGTCGCTGCGGGCCTTCCAGTACGCGCTCAACCCGCTCGCCCTGATGGTCGCCTGCATCCATGGCCAGGTCGAGCCGGTCGCGCTGGTGTTCGGCGTCGCCGCGTTCGTGGTGGCCAGAGGGCCGGGCGCGCCCGAGCGCCCCGGGATGACCACCGACGTGGTCGCGCGGGTGCGCGCGGGCCTGGCCGCGCACGGCGTCCGGGCCTCCGTCCCGCGGGTGATCGGCCGCGGCGGCATGCTGCACCGCTCGCTGCTGCCGGGCGAGGACGACCACGCCGACCTCAGGCGGGGGGCGCTGGCGGGGCTGCTGATGGGCCTGGCGCTGTGCGCCAAGAGCTGGCCCATCTGGCTGATCCCCGGCATGCTGCTGCTCCTGCCCCATCTGCGCGCCCGCGTCGCCGCCCTGTTCGCGACCGGGCTGGTGCCCGTCTTCTTCCTTGTGACGCTGCCGGTCTTCGCGGGCACGTCGCTCGACCAGATCCCGGCGGTCATCCACACCATCCAGGACATCCGGCCCATCGTCGGCGAGTGGGGCTGGACTCCGTGGCTGACCGAGGGGCAGTGGGCGCTCCGGCCCGACCTGGCCTCGTTCGGCACGAAGCTGATCTACGTGAGCGTCGTCGCCGCCGTGCTCTACTGGCGGCGGGCCGACCCGGTCGACATGACGATCGCCGTGCTGCTGGTCTTCATGGTCATGACGCCCCGGCTCGGCGCCCAATACCTCATGTGGTTCATGCCGTTCCTGGTCGCCAGGCCCACGAGGTTCGCCTGGCCGGCCATCATCGGCGCCTCGCTCTGGGCCGGCTACGGCTACCTCTACATGACGCAGTTCGACTTCAACGGGTGGTGGCTGCAGCACGCCGACTGGTCGCGGGCCTCGATCCTGTTGCTGCCGATCCTGGCCCTGGCCATGCCCTGGGGCCGCCGCCGCGTGGCGACAGCCCCGGGACCGGCCCCGTCTCAGGGGTGTTCTGACGACTCGAAAATCACGTCACCGGCATAGGCGCCCCCACAACGTGATCCACTGGTCGGGGTGCACGTGTCCCACGACGGCGTCGCGGGGCACGCCGGCCGCCGCCAGCGCGGTGTCCACCCCGTCATACCTCGCCTTCAGCGACGCGCGCACCGACCCGCCCACGCCGCCGAACCCCACCTCGACCAGCTCCTGGTAGGAGCGGCCGCCGCTCACGAGCGGCTCGGGCCTGCGCTGGATGCGCAGGATCGCCGAGTCGACCGACGGGACGGGCCGGAAGCTCTCCCTGCCGATCGTGTCGCCGAGCTTCCAGCTGAACCACGGCCACGACTCCACCGTGACCAGGCTCCAGCGGCCGTAGCCGCCCGCGCGCTTGCGGGCGTACTCCCGCTGCGTGAGCAGCGTCGCCGAGGTCAGGGCCGGTGCCCGCAGGCACCAGTCGACGATCTTCGACGTGATCGAGTAGGGGATGTTCCCCACGACCGCGAACGGCTCCCGCGGCGCCCTCACGGTGGTGAAGTCGCGCCTGACGATGTCGATCCTCGGGTCGCTGCGGGTGCGCGAGGCCAGCCGCCCGGCCAGCCGGGGGTCGACCTCGTAGCCGACCACCTGGGCGCCCGCCTCGGCCAGCGCCAGGGTGAGCGCGCCCTCGCCGGGGCCGGGCTCCAGCACCAGCCCCTCCGGGGCGGCGGCCTTGACCATCAGGTCGACGGCATGCCGGTCGACCAGGAAGTTCTGCGAGAGCGTGCGCCGCGCCCGATCCACGGGCGTGCGGCCGCCACCGCTGTTCCTGGCCTTCTTCTGAGTGTGTGAATAGTTTCCGTGCGCGTAATTCTGCGCCACAGCACTGCCCTTCCGGGTCCTCGAGACAACGGGTTGCTCGAAGGGCCCTGGGCACGCGCGCGGACGCCCAGCCTCAGGTGATCGCGTCCGCTAGCGGGCCAGAGCCCGGCCGCGGCGGATGCGGATGAAAACCTGGCAGGTGAACATGCATGACATGAGGCCGACCCTAAGCCGCCCGCCGGCGACCGGGCAAAACATTTAATCGCTCGCGCCGGCGACGCCGTCGCTCCCGCGCGGGCCACGAGCTCGACGCCTTCGACTACCTCTCCCAGGTCAGCGCCGAGGACGGCGGCGTGCCGTTCGTGCTGCCGTCGGTCAGGAACACGCCGAGAGCCCCGTGGTGGGAGACGGCCGACGACCCTCCGGGCAGTCTCGTGCCCACCGCGTCGATCGCCGCGCTGCTCCACAAGCACGGCAGCACCCACCCGTGGCTGGCCGCCGCGACCGCGTTCTGCTGGTCGCGGATCGCCGGGATCGGCGAGACGAATCCGTACGAAGCCCGCGCCGTCGTGACCTTCCTCAACCTCGTGCCCGACCGGGACAGGGCGGAGGCCGAGTTCGCCCGGATCAAGGAGGTCATCCTCGCGACGGTCACCCTCGACCCCCAAGCCACGGGGGAGGCGCACTTCCCGCTGGACTTCGCGCCGGAGCCGCTGCGGCTGCCGCTGTTCACACAGGACGTCCTCGACACCCACCTCGACGCGCTCGCCGCCGCCCAGTCCGAGGAAGGCGGCTGGAACGGCAACTGGCTGATGTGGACGCCGCTGGTGGCGCACGAATGGGGCGGCTACCTCACCGTCCACCAGCTGAAGACGCTGCGCGCGTACGGACGGCTGAAGGCGTGAGACCGTCCTGTCGGTGGGGCGGCGTACGTTGGGGGCATGTACGCGGAACGGCCTCCCGACCCCGACCTCGCCGGCCGTGTCGCCTGCGTGTGGCACCTGGTCAGCGAGACGGAGCAGACCCAGATCGTCGTGCCCGACGCCTGCGTCGACCTCATCTGGGGCCCCCGCGGGCTGTTCGTGGCGGGCCCCGACACCGGGCCCATGCCGACGTCCATGGCGGTGGGCGACACGTTCACGGGCGTGCGGTTCCGTCCCGGCGCGGTGGGCGACTTCTTCGGCGTGCCGCTCCCCGAGCTGCGTGACCGGCGCGTCCCCCTGTCCGAGCTGCCCTTCCCGGCCGAGCGCATCGAGGAGGCCGCCCCGCGGGCCGGCGCGCGGTCGGCCGCCATGCGCGCCGAGGTGAGGCGGCGGCTGGCCGCCACCACGGGCGCCGACCCCGCCGGTTCCGCCATCACGAGGGCGTTCCGCGAGGGCCGCACGGTCGCGGAGGTGGCCTGGCAGCTCGGCTTCAGCGAGCGCCAGCTCCACCGCCGCAGCCTGGCCTCGTTCGGCTACGCGCCGAAGACCCTCCAGCGCATCGTGCGTTTCCAGCGCGCACTCGGCCTGGCCCGCGCCGGCGTCCCGCTGGCACAGGCGGCCGTCACGGCCGGTTATGCCGACCAGAGCCACCTGTCCCACGACGTCAGGCGGCTGAGCGGCGGGTCCATGCGCCGCCTGCTCTCACCTGCGGGACGGTCCGCCTGACACGAGGCTCTGCGCCCACCTGGCGCGCGGATCGCTGTCGATCAGCAACGCCCGGGTCAGCAGGCTCAGCGGGATGGCGAGGATCGCGCCCAGCGGCCCCAGCACGAACGTCCACACGATCAGCGACAGGAACGTCATCGTGGTCGAGAGCCCCACCGCGTCCCCGAGGAACTTGGGCAGGATGAACGACTGCACCACCACGTTGATGACGCTGTAGGCGACGATGACCAGCACCATCGTCTGCACGCCGCCGTCCAGCAGGGCGAGCATGGCCGGCGGCACCAGCCCGATGACGAAGCCGATGTTCGGGATGTAGTTGGCGATGAGCGCCAGCACACCCCAGAGCAGCGGCAGCGGCACGTCCAGCACCGACAGGGCGAGCACGTCGAGGGTCGCGCAGATCAGCCCGAAGACGGTCGAGACGATCAGATAGCGCCGCGTCTTGTGCGCGAACGTGGCCAGCGCCGTCACCAGCTGCGGCCGATACCCTTCACCGGTCGTCAGGACCCTCGACGTCACCGGCGCGTCGAGACACATCGCCAGCAGCAGCACGATGATGAGGAAGAGCGCGGAAAGAACGCCGATCAGGCTGCCGAGCAGGCTCTGCGCCAAGCCGAGAATCGACCCCGCGTCGAACGCCTGCAGCATTCTGTCGAGCACGTCGTTGCTGACGCCGTGCGCGGCGGCCCAGGCCAGCGTGTCGGCGAGGAGCCGGTCGAACTGTGCGGCGTACGCCGGCAGCAGCGAGACGAGCTGGGTGATCGAGATCGTCAGGATGCCCACCATGCCGAGCAGCGCCAACACGACGATGAGGAAGGGCACGGCGACCTGCAACCACGTGGGCGCCCCCCTGGCGGCCAGCCACGTGCGCACCGGCGAGACGGCGATGACGAGCACGAGCGCCAGCACGACGGGGCCCACGATCGAGGCGACCTCGCGGATTCCGAACAGGGCGACCACCGCGGCGGCGATTCCCACCAAGATGATGAGCGCCCTGGGGACGGGTTGATCTGGCACGCCCCCTACCTACCCGTACCCGGCGGGAGCACCGCCGATTTGACGGTTCCGGGAGGCGTACATAGAGTTCAGCAGTCCCACGAGAGCGGCGTTGGTCGCCGGTCTCACTCGGGGGCCACCTCCAGACACTGATCACCCTCGTGGATGTTCGCGTCCACTCTGAAGGGCTGGTAAGTTAGAGGGGTTGTCTCCGAAAGGGGGCGGCGCTTAATTCCCGCAGGTTGTGCAGGTCCGGTCAATTTGACAGGGACTTGAACGGCTGAAAGAGTTAAGACACAACGAAATGAACGC
>NZ_JBDPLS010000011.1:0-368257 GCF_039871515.1 Nonomuraea sp. B1E8
TTCCAGGGCTTTGTTGTAGACGAGGCGGACGCAGCCGAATGTCCGGGCAAGCTCGGAGGCTTGCTCGGGGGTCGGGTAGAAGCGGTACTTGTAGGCCCGCTTCACGATCCGCGCCATGCCTCACATCTTACCGCACGATCAGCTAACAATCGTGTGTGTGTTCTATACGGCGGTCCGCCTGGTGGCGAATCGCCTCACCCTGCCCTGCTCCGCAGGAGACCGATTCCTCCCCCGCCTGAAGGCGGGGGTCTCCTCGGAGGTATCCGATGAGACCGCGACTCATCCGGCCAGTCGGCGTTAACACATGAGGGTTGCAGCGATCGCCACGAAGGACGCGCAGTGATCAGCCCGGCGCTCGTAGCGCCGGTGCAAACGGCGGCAGCCGCGAACGAACTAACCATCAATCACCCAATGAGTCACGGTCCAAGGCGGTGATTGAGGCGGTGACTGAGGCGGTGAGCGCCGCGCTCAGGCGCCGAGCAGGACCGCCACCGACCGTCGCGCCCGCTCGACGGGCACCAGGCTGCGCCGGGCGCGGGCCAGGACGAGGGCCCCCTCGATCAGGGCGAGCAGGGAGCAGGCCAGGTCCTCGGCCTCCGCGGGGGGGCGTCCGTCGGCGACCAGGCGGTCGGCCAGCGCCCGCTCCCAGCCGTCGTAGGCGTCGGCGCAGACCTGCTGGAGCGCGTCGTGGGTGGCCGCCACCTCCAGGGCGACGGTGGCGATCGGGCATCCCTTCGCATAGCCGGCCGCCTCCATCCGGCCGGCCAGCGCGTCCAGCACGGCGTCGATGAGCGCACCGGCCCCGGCGGCCTCGTCCGCCAGGCTCCTGATGAGGGCGTCGACCTCCCGGCCGGACGCGGCGACGGCCTCGGCCGCCAGCTGCTCCTTGCCGCCGGGGAAGTGGTGGTAGAGCGAACCCCTGGGCGCCCGCCCGGCGTCGATCACCTCGTTGAGGCCCGTGCCGTAGTAGCCCCGCTCCTCGACCAGCGTGCGCGCGGCGTCGATCAGCCGCGCCCTCGTCTGCTCCCCTTTGACAGCCATGCGAGGAGAGTAGACCGATCTACATATTCTGTCCACCCGATGGCCACGAAGTCCAGGGCCGGGTTTCGCCAGGCCTGCCGGGGGAACCGGGGCGGACCAGGACGATGGAGAGGCGGGCGAGATGGCGCGCAGGCTGGTGGCGATCGGCAATCCGGCGGCGGGCGGCGGCGACGACGAGACGCGGCAGGCGGTGCTGCGCACGTTGGAGAGCGAGGCCGACGTCGTGGCCCCCGTCGTGGCGGCGCCGGGGGACGCCGAGCGCGTCCTGGCCCGGCACCACGACCGCGACCCCGTGGTGCTGGGCGGCGACGGCACCCTGCACGCGGTGCTGGCCGCCCTATTCGCCCGCGGCGAGCTCGCCGACCGGCCGGTGGGGCTGGTCCCGATGGGCACCGGCAACGACCTGGCGCGTTCCCTGGGCGTCCCGCTGGACCCGGAGAAGGCCGCGCTGCTGGTGCTGCGCGGCACCGAGCGGCCGCTCGACCTGCTGGTCGACGACGAGGGCGGGATCGTGATGAACGCCGTGCACGTCGGCGCGGGCGCGCTGGCCTCGCAGCAGGCGGCCCCGCTCAAGCCGGTGCTGCGCCGGGCCGCGTACGCCGCGGGCGCGCTGCTCGCGGGAATCCGCACCCGCGGCTGGCGGCTGCGGGTGCGCGCCGACGGCGTCGTCGTCGCGTCCGGCCGCCGGCGCGTGCTCATGGTGGGCGTCGGCAACGGCGCCACGATCGGCGGCGGCACCCCGCTGGCGCCGGACGCGTGCCCGGACGACGGGCTGGCCGACGTCGTCGTCTCCTTCGCCGTCTCCCCCTGGGCACGGCTCGCGTACGGGCTGCGGATGCGGCGCGGCGAGCACCCCGGGCGCGGCGACGTCGTCACCGTCAAAGCGGGCACGGTCGTCATCGAGGGCGAACCCGTGCCGGCCAACGCCGACGGGGAGCTGCTGCCGGCCGCGCCCGTCCGGTCCTGGACGGTACGCCCCGGAGCGTGGCGGCTCATCGCGCCCGACCGTGCCGCTTGACCTGAGGTGTGGCCGGCCATCACCCCGGACCGTGACCCTTGACCCCTGTGAGAGCATCGGTCAGGAACGCGTGATGATCGCTCGCCGGCCGTCTCGACGCGGACGCCCGCCGGCGCGCGGTGGATGGGAGGCTCCCATGTCCTTGCCCGGCCGGCTCCTGCTGGTGTTACCCCTGGTGGCGACGTTCGCGGCAGACGGGGGTGAGGCCGGCGCGGCGTCCGCCGCCGTCCCGCCGTCGGCGATCATCGAGGCCGACTTCCCCGACCCCGACGTCATCCAGGCCGGATCCACCTTCGACGCCTACTCCACCAGCAGCCGGGCCGGCCGCATCCAGGTGGCCGCCGCGCCGTCGCCCACCGGGCCGTGGACCGTGCGCGGTGACGCCCTGCCCGACAAGCCGACCTGGGCGGGCGACGGCGGTTTCTGGGCTCCCGACGTGACCCGGCGCGCGGACGGGCAGTACCTCATGTACTTCACCGGACCGAGCACCGCGGCCAAGCGCATGTGCATCGGCGCCGCGCTGTCGCCCACCCCGCTCGGCCCGTTCCGGCCCCTCGGCGACGGCCCGCTCGTCTGCGACCCCGCCGAGGGCGGCGACATCGACCCGTCGAGCTTCGTCGACACCGACGGCACGCGCTACCTGCTGTACAAGAACGACGGCAACGCCGTGGGCGAACCCGCCATCATCTGGCTGCAGCAGGTGGCGGCCGACGGCGTCACCTTCATCGGGCCGAGGAGGGAGCTCATCCGCAACGACCGCCCGGAGGAGGCCGGCGTGATCGAGGCGCCGGTGCTGGTCAAACGCCCGTCCCAGTACGTGCTGTTCTACTCGGGCGGCTCCTACACGGGCAACTCCTACTTCACGAGCTACGCCACGGCCCCCTCGCTCACCGGCCCCTACACCAAGGCGTACCGGCCGCTCATGACGACCGGCACCTTCGACGGCGCGGTGCAGGGCCCGGGCGGCACCGACGTGCTGGGCGATCGTGTCTTCTTCCACGGCTGGGTCGGAAACGCGCGCTGGATGTACACCGCGGACCTGGGCTGGGCCGGCGACCTTCCCGTCGTGCGCGGCAGCCGGGTCCGCTACGAGGCCGAGCGCGGCACGGTCAACCACGCGGAGGTCCGCACCGGCGCGGCCGGCGCGTCGCAGGGCGCCGTGGTCGCGAAGCTGGACCACGCCGACAGCTGGGTCGACATCAGGGTGTTCGCGCCGGTGGGCGGCGACTACACCGCGAACGTGGCGTACGCCGCCGGATACGGCGACGCCCAGCACACCCTGACGGTGAACGGGTCGGCGCCGGCCATTGTGGACTATCCCGACCGCGGCTGGGACAACTGGACCCAGGTCAAGGCGGCGGTCACCCTGGTCGCGGGATGGAACACGCTGCGCCTGCACCATCTGACGCGGTGGGCCGAGCTCGATTACGTCGAGCTCGCCTGACCGGAGCCGCCGCCGGCCGCGCGTTCCCTGAGCACGGTCTTCTGGATCTTGCCGGTCGAGGTCTTGGGCAGGTCGCAGAAGACCACCTCCCGGGGCGCCTTGAAGTGGGCGAGGCGCCCCTTGACGTGCTCGGCGAGCTCGTTCTCGGTGACGCTCGCGCCGGCGGCCAGGCTGACGTACGCGACCGGCACCTCGCCCCAGTGCGGGTCGGGCCGCGCGACGACCGCGGCCTCCTGCACGGCCGGATGGTCCACCAGGGCGTTCTCCACCTCGACGGAGGCGATGTTCTCGCCGCCTGAGATGATCACGTCCTTGGCGCGGTCGACGACCTGCACGTAGCCGTCGGGGTGGCTCACCGCCAGGTCGCCCGTACGGAACCAGCCGTCGGGCGCGGCCTTACCGGTGGCGGCGGGGTCGCGGTGGTAGCCCACCATGACGTCGTTGCCGCGCATCGCGATCTCGCCGACGGTGGCGGCGTCGGCCGGCACGTCCTCGCCGTGCGCGTCGACGACCCGGACGCGCTGGGCGATCACGTTGCCCACGCCCTGCCGCGCGGTCAGCGCCGCCCGTTCGGCGGCGTCCAGGCCCGCCCATTCCGGCTGCGGCTGGCAGATGGCCGCGGGCCCGTACGTCTCGGTGAGCCCGTACAGGTGGATGACGTCGATGCCCGCCTGCAGGGCGCGCCCGAGCAGCGCGGGGCTCGGGGGCGCGCCACCCACGCAGGCGAGCAGGCGCGGGTCGAGGGGGCCGGTGGGCGCGTCCCGGTGGGCCAGCAGCGACGTGAGCACGGTGGGGGCGCCGCACAGGTGGGTGACGCGGTGCTCGCGGATCAGCCGCCAGGCCTGCCCCGGCTCCACCTTGGGCAGGCAGACGTGCCGGCCGCCGGCCAGGGTGACCGCCCAGGGGAAGCACCACCCGTGGCAGTGGAACATGGGCAGCGTCCACAGGTAGCCGCTGGCCGCGTCGAGCCTGGCGTGCAGCGCCATCGCCATCGCCTGCAGGTAGGCGCCCCTGTGGTGGTAGACGACCCCTTTCGGCCGGCCCGTCGTCCCGCTCGTGTAGTTGATCGACAGCGGCGCCAGCTCGTCCTCCACCGGGATCAGGAGCGGCTCGGCTCCGGCCAGCAGCGCCTCGTACGCGGCGGGCGGCACGAGCAGCGGGCGTGCCGCGCTGGCTCCGGCCGCCGCCCGCGCCGCCGAGGCGAGGCCGTCGTCGTGCAGGAGCACGGACACCTCGGCGTGGTCGAGGATGTACGCCAGCTCGCCGGGCGACAGGCGGATGTTCATCGGCACCAGGACGGCGCCGGCCGCCGGCACCGCGAAGGTCGCCTCCAGGAGCATGTGTCCGTTGGCGGCGAGCACGGCCACCCGGTCGCCGGGGCGCACCCCGGCCCCGGCCAGGCCGCCGGCGACCTGGCGTACCCGCTGCCACAGCTGGGCGTAGGTGAGGGTCAGCGCGCCGTCGAGCACCGCCGGGCGCCGCGCGAACACGGTCGCCGACCGTTCGAGGAAGCTCGTCGGGGTCAGCGGCTCGAACGACAGACCGGACATCCGTCCCCCCCTGCCTCGGCTGTGCGAAAGGCGTGCTTGATCGATCGTCGCACGGCGAGGCCGCGCCGCGGGAGACCGCACGCATGGCATCTGAAGCGGACGTGCTCGCCAGGGACGACCGCCCGTGGATCGTCATGCGGCTGCTGCGCGGCCGGCCGCTCGACCGGGTGATCCGCGACTCGGGGGGCGCTGCCCGTGCGCCAGGTGGCACGGCTCGGCCTCGGCGTGCTGGACGCGCTCGCCACCGCCCACGCCGCCGGCGTGCTGCACCGTGACATCAAGCCGGGCAACATCTTCGTCGGGGAGGATGGCGCGCCGGTCCTGACCGACTTCGGCATCGCGACGGTGGAGGGCCAGGCGACGATCATCGAGTCGGGGATGCTGGTCGGCTCCCCCGGCTACATCGCCCCCGAACGGCTGCGCGGGGAACGCCCCGGCCCGCAGTCGGACCTGTGGTCGCTGGCCGCGACGCTGTACGAGGCGGCCGAGGGCGAGCCCGCCCTCCCGGGCGGCGACGCGATGGCGGTGCTGGCGGCGGTCCTCACCGAGGAGGCGCTGCCGCCGCGGCGGTCGGGGTCGTGCTGTCCGGCGGCACCCCCTCCCCCGAGGGCAGCACCACGTGCGTCCGGCAGGGACGTACGACACTCGAAATCAAGATCAACACCTATCCGCGGGAGACGACCGCGAAGGAGACCCTCGCGCTGCACCGCGCCGGCGCGGACGCGGAGGCCGGCACCGGCAAGGGTCAGCTCACCACCGTGAACACCTCCGCCGTGCGGAACGTGTCAGACCTGGGCGACGAGGCGTTCGCGCGGGACGCGGGGACCGTGTCCGAGTTCGGGGACGCCGCCGAGACCACCGTGTGGCTGAGAGCCGGGACCACCCTCCTCACGGTCACCCACACCATGCGTGAGCAGTCGAAGGTGACCGGCGAGGTCCGCGACGGCGCCATCAGGGCCGCCCGCCAGGCGCTGGCCAACCTGCCCTGACGACGCCACGGCCCGCCGCCGCGGGCGGTCCCGCGCGACGCCGCCGCGATGCGGGGTCACGCGCGTCAGCCTGTGGTCGCAGCCCGGGTGCGACCACCGTGGCAGGCGAGGTTCGTCAGAAATGAGGACGAGGACGGCCGCGGGCCCTTCGAGGATGGAGATCGTTCACCGCCGTCCATCGAAGGAACCCTTCCATGTCCCTCCTGACCGGCCGCCGCGTGGCGGCCACCGTCCTCATCGCCGCGGGACTGCTGTCCCCTCTGCCGGCGAACGCGCAGGCGAAGGAGCATGCCGGCGTGCGCCAGGCCCTCGACGCGATGGTGGCCGCCGGCGCTCCCGGCGTCCTGGCCAGGATCGACGACGATCGCGGCACCTGGATCGCCACCAGCGGGGTCGCCGACCTGGAGACCCGCGCGCAGGTGCCGCGCGAGGCGCGGTTCCGGATCGCCAGCCTGACCAAGAGCATGGTGGCCGCGGTGGTCCTGCAGCTGGTGCGGGAGGGCAGGGTGAGCCTGGAGGAGAGGATCGCCACCCGGCTGCCCGGCCTGGTCGAGGGCGGCGACCGGATCACCGTACGGCAACTGCTCAACCACACGGGCGGCCTGGCCGACTACGCGCAAGCGCCCGAGTTCGCCGACCCCGCCCGCCTGACCAGGACCTACACCCCGCGGCAGCTCGTCGCCGAGGCCGAGCGGCTGCCGCGACCGGAGCGGGGCCGCTTCTCCTACTCCAACACCGGCTACATCCTGCTCGGGCTGCTGGTGGAGAAGGTCACGGGCCACGACCTGGGCTCCGAGCTGAAGCGGCGGATCTTCCGCCCCGCGAGGATGACGCGCACGTACCTGCCGCTGACCCGGCCGGGCATCGGCGGCCCGCACGCCACCGGCTACTACCTGCCCAAGGGTGCCGACCCCGACGTGCCGGGCTCGCTCAAGCCCATCACCCGGCTGAACCCGTCGTTCGCGTGGGCGGCGTACGGGGTGGTGTCGGACGCCCGCGATGTGAACCGCTTCTACCAGGCACTGTTCGGTGGCCGGCTGGTCACGCGCGACCTTCTCTCCCAGATGCGTACCGGGGTCGGCACACCGCAGGCGCCGGTGTTCCCGCGGTACGGGCTCGGGCTCGAGTCGGCGGGGCTCACCTGCGGCGAGCTGTGGGGCGCGACCGGGGCCATCCCGGGCTACCAGACGTTCGCCTTCGCCGACGCGACGGGCAAGCGCCGGATGACGCTCTCGGTCAACGTGCACCGCAGCGATCCGGAGGTCGCGCCGATGTTGCTGGCGGGCGTCGACGCGCTCAACCGTTACTTCTGCGGCGAGCCGTACAAGCCGCCGACGAAGTGACGCCGAGCCCGGCGATCGCGTAGGCGCCGGCCGCGATCACCACGTCCACCCAGCACAGCCCTCTCCCCCAGGCCATCGGCACGGCGGCCGCCAGCGCCGCGAACGGCGCCAGCACGGCTCCCCAGAGTGCGGCCGCCGCCGCGACCCGTCTGCGCCCCGGCGCGGGCGGGGCGGCGCCCGCCCGGTTCTGATCGGCGATGCCTGTCGCGGTTGGAGCCATCCCAGATCCGCCTCCCGTCGAACGGCTGAAAGCGCTTCGGGAAGCCCACGCCTGCCCGATCGGAAACCGTCATACCGCCCATCGATCCGGATTTGGCATTGACCAGGGTGATTCTGGGCCGGACGTCGGCGCGTGTTTGCCACCGGCCTGACCGGACGCTGCTCAGCCACGCCGCCGGGCCTCGGGCAGCAGGATCACCCGGCGCTCGCCGGCGTGGCGTCGTGCGCGGGCGGCATCGACGACATCGCGCTCACCCACCTCGGCAGGTCGCGGGCGGGCAGCAGATGGACGGTCCCGCGCGGGCCGTACGTCTTGACCAGGGTGCGCTCGCTCCACAGGGCCTCGCGCACGTGGGCGCGGGTGACACCATCCAGCTGAGCCCGATGGACGCCTCGGCGGCCGACATGATCTGGGCGTGCGCCCCGCACATGGCCCCCACGATCTCCGCCGGTGTGGCCCCCGTCACCGCCTCCACGGGCGCGCCGAGCCCCGAGCGTTCCAGCCTCCTGGCGCTCACCTGCGGCCACGTCAGTTCGATCATCATGTCCTCCTGGTCGACGCGCCGACCCTAGAGGCACTAGCGGAAAGAACTCTTCCGCGATCGTCCGCGATGGCCGCGTGCCACAGAACAGCGCCGAAACTCAGCGCTGATCACTCGGCGCTGATCACTCGGCGCTGATCACTCGGCGCTGATCACTCGGCGCTGATCACTCGGGGGCCGTTCTGATGCGCAGCGCCTGGTGAGCGACCTCGGGAAAGCCGCTCGCGCGTAGCTCACGCAGCAGTTCCCGCCACGGCGCCGACCATCCCGACCGGGGACCGCAGGACGCGGTCAGCGCCGTCGCCAGCAACGCGCCGGTCTCGCCCTCCCTCGCCAGCCGTCGCGCGTGCGGCAGCACCCGTTCTGCGGAAACGTGTTCGGCGGAAGCGGCGAGCGCCTCGCCCGTATCGACCACGGCCAGCACACCCCCGGCGGGCGTCCCCGCCAGGCGTGCCAGGACGTCGTGCGGGTCGTCCCAGTCGACCGTGGCGGCCAGCAGTTCGGCCGCGAGGTTCGCGGGAAGGTCGGCGGTCACCTCCAGGACCACCGGGTCGCGGGTCGTACGGTGCCATTGGCGCAGGTCCGCCGCGACGGCCACGAGGCGCTGCTCGGCCGGGCGGTCACGGTCCGCCCCCGCGTCGGGTTCGCCGGGCGCGGAAGCGAGGGTGCGCACCGCCCGCCGCAGGTCCGCCATCCCGGACCCGGAGCACGCCGAGCCCACCAGCCCGCGGGCGGCGACCCGCCAGTCCGCGGTCTCGCCGAGGTCGCAGGCGATCTCGGCCAGCCGTTCCACGGCTCCTGGCGTGTAGGCGGCCCAGCGGGGCAGCGTCTGGACGGCGGTCAGCCGGGTCTGCCGGTCGTCCGCGCGGGTGGCGGCGGCGACCAGCTCCGCGTACGCGGCCCGCCGGCGCTCCGGCACGGCCAGCGGGCGTACCCCGAGCACGGGGGCAGCCACGTCCCCGGCCAGTGCCACCGCCTCCTCGAGCAGCCCCCACGCGCCGGGCTCGGCGAGCAGGTCGCCGGCCGCCGACACGATGGCCGCGCGCACGTCCTTGTGCTGGCCCTCGGCGTCCCACAGGCTCCGCAGCACCCGCATCGCGCCGGGCGCGCGGTGCCGGGCGAACAGCCTGACCGCCTCCTTGCGCGCGGTGACCTTGCCGCCGGCCAGGACGGGCTCCAGGCACGCCGCCAGCTCCCCGGGCGGCACGAACCGCGCCGCCCGGGCCGCCGCGTACACGGCCACGTGCGCGTCATCCCCGCCCGCGTGCGCGAGGAGCTCGGACAACGCCTCCTGCGGGCGCGCCGTCCACGGCAGAGCGGTCAGCGCCGCCCTCCGCAGCAGCGGCTCCCGCGGATTCAGGTAGCGGTCCAACTGCGCGGCCTCGGCTCCGGGGACTGCGCCCATCTGCCGTACGGCGTGCGCGCGCTCCTGCGTGGGCAGCGCGGTGTTCCACGCGACCTGGTCGAGCAGCCGCAGGTACGCCGTACGCTGCTGGGCCGTCCACCGCAGCACGGCCGCGCGGGGGGCGTACCGCACCTGCCGCACGCCACTCGCGGCGAAGCGGCCCCTGGGATCCCGACTGCGCAGCGCGGCCTCGAGCAGGTCCGTACGCCGCCACGCCAGGACGTGGAACACGCAGGCCAGCACCACCGTGGACGGATCCCTCTCCAGCAGCGCCTCCACCCGCTCGCCTCTGGTGCGCGGCGGCTCCAGCCAGTACTCGATCGCCCGGATCGCCTCCCGATCGTCGGTGGCGGTGATCGCGCGTTCCAGCGCCCGCTGGAGCTCGGGCACGTCGTGGCCGCGCCGGCCGAGGGCCGAGGCGAGCAGGAACGCCAGGTCGTGCCGGTCGTGGCGGGCCTCCGCCTCCAGGTAGGGAGCCAGCAGGCGCACCAGCACCGTCTCCTGGCCGCGCCGGAGCACGCGCGACAGTCCGCCCAGCGAGGGCGTGCCCACGTGGCCGGTCAGCCGCTCGAAAGCCCGCAGGCCGCACTCCAGCAGCGCCACGTCGTCCCGGGTGGCCCCCTGTGCGAAGACCCGGGTGGCCAGGCGAGCCAGGGCGAGCCGCGTGGAGTAGGAGCAGTCGCGGGCGGCGAGCGCGTCCGCGACGAGCCGGTCGAGGGCGGGCACGTGGGCGGCTCGGAAGAGCCGGTCAGGGATCTCGGCCAGCGCTCCGACGGCGACCAGGCGCACCGGGTCCTGCTCGTTGCGCAACCGCCCCAGCGCGTCCGTCATCCGGGTGACGACCTCGGGGTCGCGGCTGCGCCCCGCGCAGGTGATCAGCTGGAGGTAGCCGTTGGCGCGGTCGATGCCGTCGGTCCGGCGGGTGGCGGCCCGCAGCGTCGGCTCGGCCTCGTCGTACGGCAGGAAGGCCGTGAGCTCCAGGGTGCGGTAGGGGGCCTCGGCGACGGCCCGCAGGCCGAGCATGCGGCGGGCCTCCGCGACCCGGCTGCCCAGGGGCAGGACGTTCAGCAGATATTCGGAGTGGATCGTCTGGGAGAGGTCGACGCCCTCCATCGCCGCGGTGAACACCGCCTCCCTGCGGCTGGGGGCCACCGACCGCAGGAGGTTGATCAACGAGGGTTCGTCGTCGCGTACGGCCCTGCCCATCTCGCCCAGCCGGTCGTCACCGAGCGCGGCCAGCCGCTCCCGCACGGACCGTCGCCGCAGCTGCGCGGCCAGCAGCCGCTGCCGTCCCGGGACCAGGTAGAGGGCCAGCGTACGGCCGGGGTCGGCGTCCAGGAGCCGCCCCGCGCACTGCCAGTGCCGATCCGTCCAGTAGCGCTCCAGCAGCCCGAGCACCCGCTCGGGTGCGTACCGGGCGGCGACCTCGACGCCGGGCCCGGTCATCAGCCACCACTCGTCGCGCAGGTGGCGCGGCAGCCCGGCCAGGGCCGACTCGGCGTGTTCGAGCACGGTGAGCGGGTGCCGCCTGGCCAGGGCGGACCAGTTCGGCACCGCGTGCGCGAGGCCGGGCAGCCGGGCGGCGACCACCTCCGGAGGGCACGCCACGAGCAGGCTCGCGGCCTCGCGGTCGCCCCACCGCTCCTGGACCTCACCGATCAGCCGCGCGGCCAGGTCACCCCGGTGGTGGCGCTTGACGGCCCGGTAGGCGGCCGCCCGATGGGCCGCGGGAGCGGTGCGGACGATCTCCAGGATCGTGTCGCCGGGAGCGCCGAGCCGGACCGCCTCGCCGATCGCGTACCGGCTGATGTCGTGATCGGGGTCGGTCATCGCGCGCGTGACGTCCGCGACCTCGCGCGCCATCACGGCCAGCCGCACCCCGACGAGCCGTTCGTACGGGTCGCGCCGGGCCCGCAGCTCGTCCAGCACGACCCGCAGCTCGGGCCGTCCGTCCCGGGCGTGCGCGGCCAGGCGGCGGCACCGCTGCCCGTGCGACAGCGGTTCCACCTCGGCGATCAGGGCGTTGGGTGTGAGGGCGTGAGATCGCATGACCGCCTCATTATGGTGCTCCGGCGCGCCCGCCGTCCTGCGCGAGCTTCCGGAGTTCGGGACCGTGGACCGGATGCGCGAGGGCCGCGGCGAACTGCGCCCTGAGGTAGTTGAGCGGCGATCCCGTGTCCCACCAGGTGCCGTCGATGACCTGCCCGTACACCGGGTGCGTCAGCGCGTGATCGTGCAGGGCGCCGGTGAGGTAGATCTCGCCCTCGGGGTGCTGGTGCCACGCGCGCGTCCGGGCTTCCAGCTCGTCGATGCGGCAGCAGGCGGCTGCCCAGACCGGCTACCGGAATCACAGCTTTGCGGACCACGTGTGTTCTCCCTTGATCGTGAGCCAGTGACGTTACCTGGCTCGATCGGCGGAGGGCCATCGCGTGGGTCACGCGCCGCAGGCGGCCCGTACGTCCGCGACCAGCCGCGCCGCCGCGTCGATGGTGCTCTCGATCTCCTCCGGCGTGTGCCCCACCGACGCGAGCAACGCCTGGGCCCGCTCCCCGAAGCCGCCGGGCGCGGACGGCAGCCGGTCGGCCGAGGCGATCATGGCCTTCTCGTTGACGAGCCACGCGCCGTCGTGGGCGTGCAGCGCGTGGCAGGCGACGCCGAGCGCGCGGAACAGGGCCGCCGCGGTGTACGCCGGGTCGCGGCCCGCCGCGCCGTACCGGGCGGCCGCCAGGGCGAAGTCGCACTCCCACAGCCCTCCGACCAGGGCATCGCGCAGCGCCGGCGGGTAGGCGGCGGCGACCTCCTCGCGCAGCGCGGTGAGCTCGCCGCCCACGTCGGCGAGGACCCGGCACAGGGCGACCTCGCCCGCGTACGCGTGGGAGTAGAAGCCCAGGGGGTGGCCGACCTGGAAGCCGATCTCGTAGCGGCCCGCGCGGCAGTCTCGCCAGACGCGGTGCACGCGGTCAAGGTCACGGTAGATCCAGTCGACCCGCCACCCGTCCATGGTGAGCCAGCCGCCGCCGTCCACCCACGGGCCCCAGCCGCCCGGCTCGGTCATCTCGGCGGGCGCGCCCGTCAGCTCCGTGGCGAGCGCCCGCAGGTCGTCCAGGGCGAGCGGGCCGCGGTAGTAGAGGCCGAGGTCGATGTCGGAATCGGGACGGTGGGTGCCGCGTGCGCGGCTGCCGCCCAGGACCACGGCCACGACCCCGGGCACCCCGGCCAGCCGGGCGGCGATCGGGTGGAGATCCGGTTGTTGCACGGGCCGATCCTAGCGGGCCGCCCCGGCCCGTTTGACAGATATTTTTGTCGGTGACATCGTTCACGCATGGACGAAGTGGCGGTGATCGAAGACCCCGCGGCGGCCGAGGCGTCCCTCGACCCCATGCGCTCGAAACTGCTGGCCGAGCTGGTCGAGCCCGGCTCTGCCACGTCGCTGGCCGCCAGGGTGGGCCTGGCCAGGCAGAAGGTCAACTACCATCTGCGGACGCTGGAGAAGCACGGCCTGGTGGAGCTCGTCGAGGAGCGGAGGAAGGGCAACGTCACCGAGCGCGTGATGCGCGCCACCGCCGCGTCGTTCGTCATCTCGCCGACCGCGCTGGCCTCCGTGCAGCCCGACCCCGGCCGCTCGCCGGACCGGCTCTCGGCGCGGTGGCTGCTGGCGCTGGCGGCGCGGCTCGTACGCGATGTGGGCGCTCTGGTCAACGGGGCGGCCAGGGCGCGGAAGCGGGTGGCGACGTTCGCCATCGACGGCCAGGTGCGTTTCGCGTCGGCGGCCGACCGGGCGGCGTTCGCGGAGGAGTTGACGCAGTGCGTGACCTCGCTGGTCAGCAAATATCATGACGAGTCTGCTGAAGGCGGGCGTGATCACCGGCTGATCGTGGCGGTGCACCCTTCCGTGAAGGAACAGTGACGTGGGGCACGCGTTCGAGCTCCCCCAGGAGGCCCTGGTCGAGGCGGCCCCGGAGGAGGTCTGGGAGGCCATCTCGACGGGGCCGGGCATCGATTCGTGGTTCATGGGCCGCAACGAGGTCGCGGGCGGGGTGGTCCGCACGGTCTTCGGCGGCTTCGCGATGCCGGAGTCCACGGTGACGGCCGCCGAGCCCGGCAAGCGCTTCGCCCACAGCAGCGCCACGGGCGAGGACGGGCGCTTCGTCGCCTACGAGTTCCTCATCGAGGGGCGCGACCGGGGTAGCGCGCTCGTCCGCCTGGTGACCAGCGGGTTCCTGCCCGGCGACGACTGGGAGGACGAGTTCGAGGCCATGTCCAGGGGCATGGAGATGTACTTCGCGACGCTGGTCGAATATCTCGGCCACTTCGCGGGACGGGTGGCGACGCCGGTCACGGAGTTCGGGCCGCCCGTCGGCGACTGGCCGCGCGCCTGGGAGCTCCTGTACGCCGCGCTCGGCGGCCCTCCGTCCCCTGGCGACCGCGTGCGGTTCGGCCCCGGGCCGGTCGAAGGAGTGGTGTACTTCCGCAACTCCCAGACCCTCGGCATCCGCGCCGATCACGCGATCTACCGCTTCCTCCAGGGCTTCCACGGCCCCATGATCGCCGCACACCTGCTCTTCGAGGATGGGCGCGAGGGCGAGCGCTGGCGGGCGTGGCTGGACGAGCTGTACGCGAACGGGACGTGACGGCCACCGCGACCGGGGCAGGAAGGCGGGCATGAGAGTCGTCGCGCTGTCCGACACGCACGCCCCCAGGCGCTGGCGCTCCTGCCCGCCCCGCGTCGCCGAGCACGTGCGCGGCGCGGACCTGATCCTGCACGCGGGCGACGTCTGCGTCCCCTCGGTGATCGAGGAACTGGTCGCCTACGCCCCCGTGCACGTGGTCAAGGGCAACAACGACGGCCCCGACCTCGACGCGCCGGAGACGCTGGAGCTGACCCTGGACGGGCTGCGGATCGGCATGATCCACGACAGCGGCCCGGCCAAGGGCCGCCTGGCCCGCATGCGGCGCCGCTTCCCGCGGGCGGACCTGGTCGTGTTCGGCCACTCGCACATCCCGCTCGACGAGTCGGACGGCGGCCTGCGGATCTTCAACCCCGGCTCCCCCACCGACCGCCGCCGCCAGCCGCACGGCACGCTCGGCCTGCTCACCATCGAGCGCGGGGCGCTCACCCGGGCCGAGATCGTGCCCGTCACCTGACGACGTCGTCGCGCGACGTGTCGAGGTCGGCCTTGAGCTCCTCCATGACCTTGGCGTAGCCGAGGTAGCTGTAACGTTCGGCCGCGTGCCACGGATAGAGCTGGCCGGCCCTGACTGCGGGCAGCGTGGCCCAGGTGGGCTTTCCGGCCATCTCCTCGATCTTCATCGACTGGGCACGGGCGTCCACCAGGATCACGTCGGCGTCGTACTTGTCGGCGTTCTCCCAGCTCAGCACCTCCCAGAAGCCGCCCTCGCTCTCCGTGGGCCGGTCCGGTGAGACGATGTTCAGGCCCAGCTCGCCCCAGTACGTGATGTCGGGGTGGTCCGGCAGGTAGGCGACGTACAGGTTGTCCGGGGTGCCCGTGACGATCATCACCTTCAGGTCCGGCCTGGCGGCGGCGAGCGTCCTGAGGGCGTCACCGGCCGCGTCGAAACGTCTCTTGGCGTCGGCCACGGGCGCGGCGTCGAGGTCCGCGCCGAGCGCGGCGGCCAGCCGGCCGTACGTCTCGATGATCTCCACCAGGGGCTTGCCGCTGAGCTGCACGCCGACCGTGGGGGCGATCTGGTCGACCACCTTGACCGACTCCTCGGGGACGTACCAGAGGGTGTTCTTCTGGTACATGCCGGCCACCAGCAGGTCGGGCTGGAGCGAGGCGTACTTCTCGACGTTGAACTCGCCCCACACGTTCCCGATCGACTCGACCTTGGAGATGTCGACCTCGCCCACCTCGGGGTCGCGGCCGCCGTCCTTCAGCCGGTGCGGGCCGAACACCGCGACGGGCCGCACGCCGAAGTCCCACAACGCCGCCGCCGCGCCCGACTGGGCGACGACGCGCCGGGGGCGCTCCGGGAGGGAGACCCGCTCGCCGCGGTCGTCGGTCCAGGTCCATGCCCCCTGACCGGACGCCGGCGGCGCGGCGGCGGACGGCGGGGCCGTGCCGCCGCAGGCGCTGACGCCGAGCAGTGCGGCGGCGCCGATGACGGCCAGGATGCGTCGCGGGACAGCGGCCATGGATGCTCCTCTTCGCGGCAATCTACGCCCTGGTGGACGCCATATTAGATTAGCCTTACCTAACCGGAAACCCCGGGCCGCCGGATCGCGCGGGTCGGTCCCGGCGCCCGCTGGGGCGAGGCGGTCGCCGCCGCCGCGCCGTTCGGGCTCGCGCCGCTGTCCGGGTCGTCGCCCTCCGTCGGCGTCACCGGCTGCACGCTCGGCCGGCCGGCGCGCAGGCACGGGTTCGCGGCCGGGTGAGCCGCGGCCTGGACCCGCCACGTCGGCACGTACGGCAGGACGTTCACCGGCGGTCGAGCAGCGCCGCGGTCTTCATGCGCTCGGGTGCTCCGATGGCCGTGAACAGCTCGTGAGCACGGCGCCAGTGGCGGCGGGCCTGGTCGGGGGCGTCCGGTTCCCGGGCGTGGCCGAGCGTGAGCAGGGCGCGGGCGTGCTCCAGCCGCTGCCCCGACCGGTGGGCGAGCCTCAATGCCTGCTCGCACGCGCGTACCGACTGTGCCGGGTCGCCGTCCGCCAGGTGCACGGCGGCGAGCAGCCCGTACAGCCGGGGCAGGTTCAGCGGGTTGGCGTCCTGCGCCAGCTTCAGCGCGCGTTCGGCCTCGTCGCGCGCGTCGGCGTGCCGGCCGCCGCGGTGGTGGGCCTCCGCCAGGCCCAGCAGCACCTGGTCCAGGTCCGTGCCCGTCCGCTCGGCCAGCCGCAGCGCGGCCTCGAGGCGGGCGAGCGCGGAGTCCATCCTGCCGAGCTCCAGCTCGGCCTCGGCGATGCCGCTCAGCGAGGCGATCTGGCAGCGCCTGTTCTCGACCTCCCTGGCGACGGCCAGGCCCTGAGCGAACGCGTCCACGGCCTCCTCGTGCCGGCCGGCGTCGCGGTGCACCCAGCCGTACGTCTCGTACGTGACCGCCACGGCGTACCGCAGTCCCGCGGAGCGGGCCACGGACAGGGCCTCGTCCAGACATGCGAGCGCCTCGCCGAACCGGGCCTGCTTCTGGCGGACGAGGGCGAGGTTGACGAGGGTGAGCGCCTGGAGCAGCCGGTCGCCCGTCGCCTCGGCCAGGGGAAGGTTGGCCACCAGGCATTCCTCGGCGCGGTCGAGCCGGGCGAGCATCAGGTAGGCGGAGGCGAGGTTGTTCTGCGCGCGTAGTTCGCCGCGTTCGTTGCCGGCCGCACGGTGGATGGCCATGGCCCGCCGGTAGCGCGGAAGGGCTCGCCGCGGCTTTCCCAGCTGTTTGCTCGCCACGCCGCCGCCCTGCAGCGCCGTGGCCTCGCCGTGCGCCCAGCCGGCCCTGCGTGCCAGCGCCAGCGCGCGCTCGTACTCCCGCATCGCGCCTTCGAGGTCGGCCATGAGCCACCGGACGAGCCCGAGGGAGTTGCGCATCGCGGCCTGCCCGACGAGGTCCTCCTCCCGCTCGGCGGCGTCCAGCGCGATGCCCGCCAGGCGCAGCCACTCCGCGTGCGTGCGCCGGTGTTGCAGCAGGCCCGCCATGGCCTCGACCAGGAACCAGGCGTAGGGGCGCGGACCGTGCTCGGCCGCGTGCGACACGGCGGCGGCGAGGTTGTCCCATTCGGCGTCGAACCAGCCGACGGCCTCCGCCGCGCCGGCGAACCCGGTCGGCGTGACACCGGCCCCGGCCGGGGCGCCGGGCAGCCGGGGGGCCTCGAAACCCGCCGCCGCGGTGGCGCGAACGACGGTGCGCAGGTAGTAGTCGAGGAGCCGGTGGGCCGCGGCGTGCCGCTCCTGCGGCGGATCTTCCGCGAGGCTGAGCCGCACCGCGTACTCGACCACCAGGTCGTGGGCGGCGAAGCGGCGCGGGCCTGTCTCCTTGAGCAGGTGGATGCGCACGGCCGCGCCCAGGAGGTCCTCGGCGTGCTCCCGGCCCGTGCCGGCCAGGGCGGCGGCCGCGTCGGCGGAGATGGCGGCGCCCCGCGCCACGCCGAGGAGGCGGAACATCCGCCGCGCGGGAGCCGGCAGCGCCTGGTGCGACAGGTCGAGGGCCGCCTGCACGGCGACGCTCTCGTCGCCGTCCACGCGCAGGCGCACCAGCCGTCCCCGGTCCGCCAGCTCGCGCACGTAGTGGCCGATCATCCGGTGCTCCTGGTCGCCGATCCAGGACATGGCGATGGAGAGCGCGAGCGGCAGCCGGCCGCAGAGCGCCACGAGCTCGGCCGCGGCCTCCTGCTCGCGGCGCAGGCGGTGCGCGCCGATGCCGTGCGCGATCAGTCGCAGGGCCTCCCGCTGGTCCAGCACGTCGAGTGTGAGGCGCTCGACCCCGTCCAGCGCGACGAGGCCGCCGAGGCGGTTCCTGCTGGTGATGACGGCACGGCAGCCGGGGTCACCGGGCAGCAGCGCACGGACGTGCTCGGGTGCGGCGACGTCGTCCAGGACCACCAGGACGCGCCGGCCCGCCAGCAGCGAGCGGTACAGGGCGATCTGGGCGTCGAGCTCGACGGGGATGTCCTTGGCGTCCTGGCCGAGCCCCTGCAGCAGCAGGCGCAGCGCCTCCGGGAGCGTCATCGGCTCGCGCTGGTCGAAGCCGCGCATGTCGACGAACAGCTGCCCGTCGGGAAACGCGGCGGCCGCCCGGTGCCCCCAGTGGACGGCGAGCGCGGTCTTCCCGACGCCGGCCGGTCCCACGACCAGCGTCACCGGGCCGGCGTCCATGCGCCGCAGTTCCTCCGCGCGGCCGACGAAACCTCCGAGCAGGGGCGGCAGCTGGCGCGGCACCGGCACCACGGGCGGCTTTACCGGCGGCTTTCCCGGCGGCCCCACGGGCGGCCCCACAGGTGGTCCGGCGGGCGGCTCTGTGGCGGGCTCGCCCGCCAGCAGGCGCTGGTGGAGGCGCTGCAACTCGCCGCTGGGCTCCACGCCGAGCTCGCGGACGAGCCGGGCGCGGAAGTCGCGGTAGACCTCCAGCGCGTCGGGTAAGCGCCCGCCGCCGGCGAGCGCCCGCATCAGCAGGCCGTGCGGCCGCTCCCGCAGCGGCACCTCGGCCAGCAGCCGCGTCAGGCCGGCGATGGCCGCCTGTCCTCTGCCCATCTCCATGAGGGCGGCGGCGCGGCCCTCGGCCGCCTCGTGTTTGAGCTCCTCGAGCCGGTGCCGCTCGGCGTGGGCGACAGGGCCGGCCAGATCTTGGTACGGGTCGCCGCGCCACAGTGCCAGCGCCTCGTCGTGCCGGGCGGCCGCCTCCGGGTGCCGGCCGTCCTCTGCCGCCCGCTGCCCCAGCGCCACCAGGGAGGCCAGCTCGGCGGTGTCCGTCGCGGCGGCTCGGACCAGGTATCCGGGGCTTCTGGTGACGATCACGTCCTGGCCGTGGTCGCCGAGCGCCCTGCGCAGCTCGGCGATGAGGGCGCGCACCCTGGCCGGGGCGGAGGGCGGGATCTCCTCGCCCCAGAGGCGGTCGGCCAGCCGTTCGACGGACACCACATGACCCGCGTCGAGCAGCAGCGCCGCGAGCAGCGCACGCTGCCTGCCGGTCAGATGGACGGCCCGGCCGCCGACGGCGGCCTCCAGCGGGCCAAGGAGGAGGAAGCGGACCTCCGGCACACGGCGGTCGCCGGCCGTGGCTCTCCCGAAGATCAATTTCCCTCCAGGCACGATCCATGCGGGATCCATGCGGCCGGATGCCACAGTCCTTCCACATCATCTCAGAGATTGGCTGATGCACCGATGAGGCCACAACTCAAGGACATCGCGTGGGAGCGGGTCGGGGATGAGCTGCGGCTGGTGTACGACCCCCGCGACCAGCTGGTCCTGTCCGATCCCGACGGCACGGTGGAGAAGCTTCTCGGGCTGCTCGGCGAGGGCGGCAGGACCGTCGCCGAGCTCGCGGACGAGCTGTCCCTCGACGTGGCGGACGTGGAGGGGGCCGTCGCGGCATTCGACGACGTGAGCCTGCTGGAGGACGGCGACCGGCTCGGCCGCCTGGAACCCGCGGCCGCGGAGCGCTATTTCAGCAACCTGGCCTTCTTCGAGTCGTTCAGCACGCTCGGCCGCAGCCGCGAGGACCTGCAGCGGCGCCTGCGCGAGTCGCACGTCCTGGTGCTCGGCACCGGCGGGCTCAACTCCAACACGATCCCGCACCTGGCCGGGCTCGGCGTGGGCAGGCTGACGCTGCTCGACCGTGACACGGTGGATCCGCGCAACTTCGCCCGCCAGTACCTCTACCGATGGGACGACATCGGCGCCCGCAAGGTGGAGCGGGCCGCGGAGTGGGTCAGGGCCTTCGACCCGGGCGTCGAGGTCGAGGCGATCGACGCCGATGTCGAGGGTCCCGAGCAGCTTCACGAGCTCGTCGCCCGTACCAGGCCCGACGTGGTGGCCTCGGGCATCGACCGGCCGAACCGGATCGACCTCTGGGTGAACGAGGCGTGCGTGCGCAACGGCGTGCCGTTCGTCCGCGGCGGCATCTCGGTCACCACGGGGACCGTCTGGTCGGTCCAGCCCGGCGTGAGCGCGTGCCGGGCGTGCGTGCCCGCGGACCCGTCGAACCCGGCCGACTTCGACGACCCCGAGGACCCGGCGATCGCGGGCGCCATCGCCGCCACCCGCCTCTTCGTCAGCAAACCCCAGCCCAACCGCGGGATCGGCCCGGTCGCCGGCCTGCTGGGGGCGTTCGGCGCCTTCGAGGTGCTGCGGTACCTGACCGGTTTCGAGCCACCGGCGTACGCCGGCCGGCCGCTCAGCATCGACTTCGCGCACGGGTGTGCGACGAGTCAGGACGAGTGGCCTCGCAACCCAGCCTGCCAGGCATGCGGAGGGAGGTGATCCTTGTGAAGATCGAGATCAAGCGCGTCGAGAACACCCGTCTGACGCAGCTCATCCACCCGGACTCCTGATACCGGGGCGCAGGGCCGCATCCCGGCCACACCGGGGTGCGGCCCTGCCCATGCCGTAGGAGAGAGAGAATGACCACGTCCGTGGATGCGGGGCTGCGCGAGCGAGCCGCGCGGCTGACGGTCTCCTTCGACGGAGAGGCCTGGATTCTCGGGCGCCCCGAGCTGGGCGTCTTCGTCGCGGTGCCCGAGCCTGGCGCCGTGTTCGTGACCACGCTGCAGGAGACGGGCTCGCTGGCCGAGGCCACCGCGCGGGCCGGCGAGGTCGCGGGCGAGCCGGTGGACGGCGCGGACTTCGTCGAAGGGCTCACCGACGCCGGGCTGCTCGACCCGCCCGCGGAGACGGCGCCGGTCCGCGGGCACATCAGGTGGATCGAGGGGGTCAGCCCGCAGGCCGCGGCCCGGCTGTTCGGCCGCGCCGCCTGGTCGTTCTACGCGGCGGCGGCGCTGTTCGCGGCCGGCGTGCTGGTGTTCCAGCCCGCTCTTCGGCCCTCGTGGGAGGACGCCGTGTTCCTGCCCAGCCCGGGGCTGTCGGCGTTCACGTGGCTGCTGCTGGGCGTGGTGTTCGGCGCCGTGCACGAGGCCTGGCACTGGCTCGCGGGGCGCGCGGTCGGCGTGCCGGCGATCTTCCGCGTCAGCTACCGCGGCGTGTACGTCGTCTTCGAGACCGACCTCACCCAGATCGTCACGGTGCCGCGCAACCGCCGCTACGGCGTCTATCTGGCCGGGATGGCCGTCGACACCGTGGTCCTGGCCGTGACGCTCGCGCTGCGGCTCCTCGGCCCGCCGGCCGGCGTGGACGGCTTCCTCGCCGCCGTGGCGCTCTTCCTGATCTTCGGCATCGTCTGGCAGTGGGCCGCCCTGCCGCTGCGCAGCGACTCGTACGCGCTGCTCGCGAACGCGTTGCGCTGCCACAACCTCTACCGGACGACGTGGCTCACCGCGAAGAGCCGGCTGTTCCGGCTCACCGAGGCCGAGAGCGCGGAACTGGCCGAGGCCGGGGAGCGGGACCGGCAGATCGCCCGCTGGTTCGTGGTGCCGTACGTCGCCGGGATCGCCGTCATGGCCTGGATGCTCGTCACGGTGGTGCTACCGCTCATGATCTCGCTGGGCCGCTGGGGCGTGGCCCAGTTCGCCGGCGGCGCGATCGGCTCGGCGGGCTTCTGGGAGGCGCTGGCCGTGGCCGTCTACATCGCCGCGCAGCTCGGCCTGCCGCCGCTGCTCGCCCTCCGTGAGCGGCGCCTGCGCCGTGCGGGCGCCCTGCTCTGAACGTGCCGCGCCGGTACGAAGTTCTGAACTGCCGTGTCGCACGCTCTACGTGCCGGGTGGCACGGAGCTTTCTCGTGCCGTGCCGTGCGGAGCTTTCAGGTGCCGCGTCGGCACGGCCGCGGTGCGGCGGCCGTGCCGCTGCGATCTCATCCCGGCTGCGTCGCCGGGCGGGGACGGCCTACGGGCGCATCCCGCGGTCGGAGACGTGTTCCGAGGTGCCGACGTGGCGCTGCTTACGCATGCCGGCCAGGCCCAGCAGGCCCAGCAGGCCGAGCAGGCCCCACAGGCCGGCGTTACCGCCTCCGTCCGTCTGTTGCTGTGGTGCGGGTGTGACCTGGCTCTGCGCGACGGGCTCGACCGGTGTGTCGGCCGTCGCTGCGGCGGCCGGGACTAGCGTCAAGAAGAACGCCAGGCCCAGCCCGGTGAGCGTCTTACGCATTGGGTTTTCCCCCGATCCGGCGGTCTCACAACCGCGGAGACCGCCTATCACGCCTTCCCCCGGAAGGCTTCCGATAGCGGGGCGATCTCCATTTCCCCTGCTAGGTGGCCTCTACCATCGTCACGCCCGCCTCAAACGCCTTCTCCTGTCAGGTACGGTCCCCGGCACGCCCGCTCGTACGCGTGATTCGGCGATCCCGGCCGGCGCCGCGCGGACCTCCGGCCGCCGCGTGGGCTCGAACTGACGAAGGGCTACTGGGCTCCTGAGCCGCCCAGGGTGGTGTAGGCGGTGGCGGCCATCTCGCCGAGGGCCTGCCCGGTGAGGGCGGAGATCTCCCGCTGCGCCTGCTCTCCGTTGGCCGACATGCCGACAAAGCCTGCGAAGGCCACCAGACGGGCGCCCGGCAGTTCGACGTACCCGGCCAGGGCCTTGCGCACCATCCCGGCGCCGCTGGGGCCGCCCATGCTGGTGCCGGTCTTGGCGTAGACGTGCCCGGCCGCCGGTGAGTCAGGCTGCACGTCGGCCAGGGAGCCGTCCTTGCCCATGATCGGCAGCGCGTCGCGGTAGTCGTGGAAGTGCGGCTGGCGTGCCATGTAGGCCAGGAACCGGGTGAAGTAGCGCGGAGTGTAGTTGTTGTCGGCAGCGCCGGCCGGCGCAGGGTCCAGGCCGGCCTTGGTGAAGATCTCGCGCCGGATCCGCTGGCCCGCCGCCTTCGCGTTGTCGGCGTCGCCTCCGGCGACGGCCCCCACCAGGTAGGGGAACGTTTCGGTGTGCAGGTTGGAGCTCACCTTCAGCATGGGCTTGAGCTGCTGCGGCAGGGCCGGCCCCACATACTCCGCAATCAGTTTGCGCCCGTCCGTGCCCGCCTTCTCCGACTGGACCCGCACTCCGGCCTGGCCGAGCACCTTGGTGAACAGGAATTCGGCGAAGACGGCCGGTTCGGGCACGAAATACGCCCGGAACAGCCCCTCACTGTCGGCCGGGATATCACCGGTCAGGGTGGCGGTGCGGGAGCCGTCGGAGTGGCGCTCGTCGCCGGTGAAGGTGAGCGGGCGGGCGGAGGCGGCGTCGGCGGCGGCGATCGTCTGGACCTTGTTGACGATGCGAACGTAGTCGGTGCGCGGAGAGATGCGCAGGACGGCGGGCCGGCCGGAGCGGGGTCCCGGTTTGACCGTGACGTCGACCACGTTGTCGTTGACCATGATGGGCGAGATGGTGGCGGTCACGTTGTTGGCCAGTTTCTCGCTACCCTCGCGGAATAGCGAGGTGTCGACCAGGACGCGGCCCTCGACGCGCTTGACGCCGGCCCCCGCGATTTGGGCGGCGAGCCGGCGAAGCTCCTGCAGCGGGTCGCCTCCGATGGGGCCGGCGCCCGGCGTGGCGCTGTAGGTGTGGTCGGGATCGGGCAGCAGCATGCTCCCGCTGCGGCGCAGGCGTCCTGACAGCAGCAGGTCGCCGCCGGCCACCAGCACCAGGTCGCCCTTGAGCACGCCGCCCCGCACCGGCCCGGTCCGGTACACCCGGGTGGCGAAGCGCCGGTCGGCGCCGAACGCCAGCATCGCCGTCCCGCCCACGAAGACCTTGGACGACGACCCGGCGACGAACAGCTCGCCCGCGTTGAGCTCGTAGATCGACTCTCCACTGTCCAGGGCGAAGAACTCCGCTCCCCACTGGGCTCCCTGGAACTCGGGCCGAGCCATGATCTGCTCGATCTTGGCCTTCAGCGTCGTGTCGGGGGCCGACCCCGCGGCTGAACGCACGGTCGCGTGAGCGGGGCGGGTGACCGCTGAGACGGCCGAGACCGTTGCGGTCGCGAGCGGGACCGCGCCCAGCAGACCGAGCACGGATCGGCGCGACAGCCGCGGGAAGTACGGGTCGTCGGGCACGCCTCCGGAAGTCCTATACGACAAAGTGCCTCCTCATCATATGACCGGCCTTCTGCACGGCCGCTTCGGTAGAGGCGATCCAAGGAGGTGCCGTGTTTCCTCAATGTTTCGTCGCTTCTGACCTGCGAGGCAGTCGTGTGTGGCGCACGGGCGGAAACGGCGAGGAAACATCCGCCGCGGCAGAAAGGGACGTCGAAACAGACGCGCCGTACGGGCTCGGCTCCGTCCGACCACCCTGGTGCGCATTCCTCTCATAAGAAAGGCAGATGTCATGGATCGTGCCGCAGCGACCGTCGCGGCCAGCCTGGCCTGCGCGATGTTGACGCAGGGCCTCGCGTCCGCCGCCACCCGGCCTCACATCGGTGACGTACAGCAGGCGCTGGACCAGGTAGCCAGGGTCGCCGGTGTGGTGGGTGTCATCGGCGAGGCGTACTACGACGGCAAGCGCGTCGGGCGCGGATCGGCCGGCTCCCGCCTGATCGACGGCGAGGGCGGCAAGATCCCCTCGGATGCCCGCTACCGCATCTGGTCGCAGACCAAGCGGATGGCCGCCACCGTGCTCCTGCAACTGGTCAAGGAGGGCAAGCTCGGCGTGGATGACAAGCTCGGCGACGTGCTACCCGTCACGGTCGAGCAGGACCTGGTCGAGCGGGCCAACGAGATTACCGTCCGGCAAATGCTCCACCACACCTCCGGCATCCCCGACTACACCGGGCCGGGCGCGACGGACCTGCGCCCGTTCGACGACCTCACCACCGTTCACACCTGGGACGAACTGGCGAAGATCTCCCGCAGCCGGGCACGCACGGCCGAGCCGGGCGAGAAGTACGCCTACTCCAACGTCAACTACATCTTGCTCGGCGCGATCATCGAGAAGCTGACCGGCAACACCCTTGCCCAGGAGTTCGAGTGGCGACTGTTCAAGCCGCTCAAGATGAGCCGCACCTACCTGCCGGTCAGGCCAGACCAAGGGATCAAGGGGCCGCACGGTCACGGCTACCACCCCCAGCCCGACGGCACCCTGCGCGACGCCGACAGGATGAACCCCACCAGCCTCTGGGCAGCCGGCGGCGTGATCTCCACGGCACGGGACCTGACCACGTTCTACCGCGCCCTCGCCCAGGGCAAGCTGCTGCCCGCGAACCTGCGCGACCTGATCGAGTACCCGGACAAGAAGCAATCGGTGTGCGGCGGCACGGTTGGACTGTTCACAGGCTCCGGGCCAGGAGGGAACACGGTGACCTTCACCTCCGCCGACGGCCGCCTGCAGTTCGCCGTGGGCGCCACGACCAGCGCCCGCGACCAGCCCACGCTACGCCCGGCCCTCTTCCAGACCGCCGAGGCCGTGCTGTGCCCCGACCGCTGATCTGCCAGGGCAGGCCGCAGTCTGTGAAATGGACCGCGCGGGATGCGATCCGGAGATCCAGCGAACGGGGTGCGCACTTCTCCCCAGGCATGTGACGAGCAGGGACCGGTCGGCCGCGCTGCTCACCCCCGCAGCGGTCCAGGTCATGTGACGCTCACTGGCAGGCGCTCCGGAAAACCGCTTCCGCCCGTCACTCCTGTTTCACTACACTCGCCACCGGACACCGCACCGCATTGATGAGGGAGAGGAGCCGGCCGTGCGACACAGAACCGCTGCGGTCGTCCCTCCGTCGCGGCACGAGGTGATCCTGGTGTCTTCGTCGCTCCGGTGCCGGCTGCGCGGCTGCCATCGGACACCCTGACGAAGACCTGACCCCGCGGGCCTGATCCCGCGGCCCTGACCCCGCGCTGGGGTCCTCTTGCGGCCTGAGTTCGGCCGCTCTTCGTCCGGGGAATCGCGCTGTCCTGTTCGTAACATCCCGAAAGGGTCATGGGCTGTGCGCGCTCATCTCTCCAACACTCTGACGACCGTCCGCAACCTGGGCATCCTCGCCCACGTCGACGCCGGCAAGACCACCGTCACCGAGCGGATGCTCTACCTCGCCGGCGCGACGTACAAGCGTGGTGAGGTGCACGACGGCACGACCGTCACCGACTTCGACTCCCAGGAGCGCGACCGCGGCATCACGATCTTCGCCGCCGCGGTGAGCTGCGACTGGGACGGGCACCGGATCAACCTCATCGACACCCCCGGCCACGTCGACTTCTCCGACGAGGTCGAGCGCTCGCTGCGGGTGCTCGACGGCGCGATCGCGGTGTTCGACGGCGTCGCGGGCGTCGAACCGCAGAGCGAGTCCGTGTGGCGGCTGGCCGACCGGTACGGCGTGCCGCGGATCGCGTTCGTCAACAAGCTCGACCGGGCCGGCGCCGACCTGGACGCCGCGGTCGAGTCGATCCGCCGCCGGCTGCATCCCGCGCCGCTGGTCGCGCAGCTGCCGATCGGGCGCGAGGACGGCTTCGCCGGCGTGGTCGACCTGGTGCGGATGCGGTCCCTGGTGTGGACCGGCGGCGCGTACGAGGAGGGCGAGGTGCCGGAGGAACTGCGCGAGGAGGCGCTGCGGCGGCGCCGCGTGCTGGAGGAGGCGGTGGCCGAGCTGCACGCGGAGGCGCTGGAGGAGTTCTGCGCCGGCCCGTCGGTCTCCGCGGGCACGCTGGCCGCGGCGCTGCGCGACCTGACCCGCACCGGTGCGGGCGTGGTGGTGCTGTGCGGTTCGGCGTACCGGGACCGCGGGGTCGAGCCGCTGCTCGACGCGGTGGTGGCGTACCTGCCCTCGCCGCTGGACGTGCCGGCGGTGCGCGGCGAGGACGGCGCGGAACGCCCGGCGGACCCGGCCGCGCCGCTGGCCGCGCTGGCCTTCAAGGTGAACTCGACCGCCACCGGGCGGCTGACCTACGTACGGGTGTACTCGGGCACGATGCGGAAGGGGGACACGGTGCTGGACGCCGGCGCGGGCCGTACCGAGCGGATCAGCCGCATCCTGCGCGTGCAGGCCGACCGCCACACCGAGGTGGACCGGGCGGTGGCCGGGGACATCGTCGCCGTCGTCGGGCCGAAGGCGGCCCGGCCCGGGACGACCCTGTGCGTGCCGGGCTCGCCCCTCGTGCTGGAGCCTCCGGGGGCGGCCGACCCCGTGGTGTCGGTGGCGGTCGAGGCGCGAAGGAGCACCGACGCCGACCGGCTGGCCTCGGCGCTGGCGCGGCTGGCCGAGGAGGACCCGTCGCTGACGGTCCGCACCGACGCCGAGACCGGGCAGACGCTGCTGTCGGGGATGGGCGAGCTGCACCTGGAGGTGGCGGTGGAGAAGGTCCGCCGCGACCACGGGCTGGCCGTCGGCGTCGGCCGGCCTCAGGTGGCGTTCAGGGAGACCCTCGTCCGCGGCGTGTCGGGCCTGCTGTACCGGCACGTCAAGCAGGACGGCGGCGCCGGCCAGTACGCCCACGTCGTGATCGACGTGGAGCCGCTGGGAGAGGGCGACTTTGCCTTCTCCTCGGCCGTCACCGGCGGGCGGGTGCCGCGCGAGTACGTGCGCGCGGTCGAGGCCGGCTGCCGCGACGCCCTGGCCGACGGGCCGCTGGGCGGGCACCCGGTGACGGGCGTGCGGGTGACGCTGACCGACGGCGCCACCCACGCGAAGGACTCCTCGGAGCTCGCCTTCCGCACGGCCGGCCGGCTGGCGCTGCGCGAGGCGTTGCGGGCGGGCACGATGGCGCTGCTGGAGCCGGTGGCCGAGGTGACGGTCACGGTGCCGGACGACGCGGCGGGCGGGGTGCTGGGCGACCTCGCCGCCCGGCGCGGCCGCATCTCCGGCTCCGCGACCCGGTCGGGCACGGTCGTGATCACCGCGATCGTGCCGCTGGCCGAGGTGTTCGGCTACGCGACCCGGCTGCGCAGCCGTACCCAGGGCCGCGGCACCTTCACCACCCGCCCGGCCGGCTACGCCCCGGCACCGTAGCGACCGGCGCTGGAGATGCCGGCGCTGGAGAAGTCGGCGCTGGAGAAGTCGGCGCCGTGCCGGTTCCATCGTGCGAACCGACACGGCGAACCGGCGCCGCAGTGGCCGGCGCCGATCGCACCCCTGCGCGGTGGAGCCTCCTCGCCTTCAGGCGCGCGAGGGGATCCCGGCGCGCGTACGGCCCCGTCGCGGGGGCGGGGCCGTACGCGATTCCCGGTGGCGGACCCGGGGGGCCGGCCGGGGCTCAGGAGGCCGTGACGTGCGGCACCTCCTGGTAGAGGGCCCAGTCGGCGCTGATCGCGCCGGCCGTCTTCAGCAGCAGCGGCAGGTGCTCCTCGGTCAGCTGGTCGATGGAGGTCTCGGCGGCGTGGGCGTTGACGTTGACGGCCGCGATGACGTTGCCGAGCCCGTCTCTGAGCGGCGCGGCGACCGACCGGATGCCCAAGGCGAGCTGCTCGTCCGTCATCGCCCAGCCCTTGGCCCGCACCTCGCGCAGCACCGCGTCGCGCTCCTGGGCGTCCGGCCGCCAGCGCGGCTCGATGCCGGAGCGGCTGGGCTCGGCGAGGACCCGCTCCACCTCGGCGAGGGGGAGCGCGGCCAGCAGCACCTTGCCCAGGGACGTCTGCAGCGCCGGGAAGCGCGTGCCGATCTGCACCGACAGGGCGACGATCTTCGGCACGGCGACCCTGGCGACGTAGACGATGTCGGAGCCGTCGAGCTGGGCGATCGAGGAGGACTCGTGCGTCTGCCTGACCAGCCGCTCCAGATGGGGCCTGGCCACCTCCCAGAGCCCCGTGGAGCGGATGTAGGTGACGCCCAGCTCCAGCACGCGCGGCGTGAGGGCGAATCCGCCCGCCTCCTGCCGGGCGTAGCCGAGCTCCTGGAGGGTGAGCAGGATGCGGCGGGCCGTCGGCCTGGCCAGGCCGGCGGCGGTCGCCACCTCTGTCAGGGACATGACAGGGCGGCCGGGCTGGAAGGCCCTGATGACATCGAGGCCGCGGGCCAGCGCCTCGATGAAGTCAGGTCCTGTGTCACCGCGTGCCATCGACGCCCTCTCGTTCGGATCCGCCTGCTCCGACTTTAGACGGTCGGCACGGTCGCCCGTCCGCACAGCGGCCGGTCACAGGCGGTGCGTGGAGTCGCTGCGGTAGTCGGTGTACGTGTACGGGTTGTCGAGGATCTTTGTCGCGGGGATGTCCGGGTTCATGCCCTTCTCCCACGCCTCGTCGCCCATCTCGGAGCGCAGGTGCTCGACCGTCCGCTCGATCTGGCGGCGGGCCGCGGCCAGGTCGACACCGACGAGGCGGTGCTCGTGCTTGACCACGCGGCCGTCGACCAGGACGGTGTGCACGTCGCCGCGCTGCGCCTGGAACGCCACGTGGCCGAACGGGTTGAGCAGCGGGAACGACACGGGCGACGCGTCGTTCTTGATCAGCACCAGGTCGGCCTTCTTGCCGGGCTCGACGGCGCCGAGGTCGTCGCGGCCGAGCGCGCGGGCGCCGCCCCGGGTGGCCCAGGTGACGACCTCGTCGGCGCGCAGGCCGCAGTGCGTGACGGTCTCGCCCCTGGCGTGGGCCTCCAGGTGCTCGCGGGAACGGTCGGCGCCGAGGGTGGTGCGCATGGCGGAGAACAGGTCGCCGCTCCACCAGACGCTCGTGTCCATGGACAGCGACACCGGGATGCCGTGGGCGCGGACGGCCCACGTGGGCGGGTAGCCCTGCCCGGCGCTCTGCTCGCTCTCGGTGGAGACCGAGATGGAGCCGCCGGTGGCCGCGATGCGGTGGTAGGAGTCGGCCGACAGCGAGGCGGCGTGCACGTACACGGTCTCGGGGGTCATGAAGCCGTGCTCGTACATGAGCTTGATGCCGTCGTCGCCGGTGGCGCCCCACACGCCGGCGTGCGTGGTGACGGGCACGCCGAGCTCGCGGGCGACCTCGAAGGCGGGCCTCTCCGGGAACGACGGGTCGCCGAGCACGTCGAAGGCGAGCTGGAAGCCGAGCAGGTCGTCGCCGGTGACGCGCCGGGCGACGAAGTCGCGGAACTCGGGCGTGGCCGTCCATTCGGCGGGCGGCGCCTGGATGTTGCCGTACGCGAGCACGTACCGGCCCGGCACGGACTGCAGCGCGTCGGCGGCGGCGTCGGCGTGGTCGACGGTCTGCAGGCCGTGCGACCAGTCGACGACGGTGGTGACGCCGGCGTCCAGGGCCTCGATCGCGGCCAGCGTGTTGCCCGCGTGCACGTCCTCGGGCCTGAAGAGCCTGCCGTGGTCCAGGTAGAACCAGACGAAGTACTGGGTGAGCGTCCAGTCGGCGCCGTAGCCGCGCATCGCGGTCTGCCACATGTGGCGGTGGGTGTCGATCATGCCGGGCATGACGATGCCGCCGGAGGCGTCGATCTCGATGGCGTCCCGCGGGGCCCGCAGGTCGTGGCCGACGGCGGCGATCCTGTCCCCGGTGACGAGGACGTCCGTGCGGGGCAGCACCCGGCGCCCGTCCATGGGCAGCACCGTGCCGCCGCGCAGCACCACGGGGCGCCCGGAGTCGAAGTCGTTCATGGCACGCTCCTCGTTGGCGAACAGTTGTCCGCTATACGGTCACCGCCACTGTGATGAGCGTTCGCCCGGCTGTCAAGGTGCTTGACGTACTGGCCTGCAGATGCTGGGATCGACTGGCCGGACATATGTCCGGCCAACGGACGCGAGGATGGAACTCGATGACTGACACCGAGCCGCGGGGGCCGCTGTCCGGCGTGCTGGTCGCCGACTTCTCCAGGGTCCTGGCCGGGCCCTACGCCACGATGTTGCTGGCGGACATGGGAGCCGACGTCGTCAAGGTCGAAGGGCCGGGCGGCGACGACACCCGGACCTGGACGCCGCCCGCCAGGGGCGAGGCGTCCACCTACTATCTCGGGGTCAACCGCGGCAAACGCTCGATCGCCCTCGACCTGCGCGACGAAGCCGACGCCGAGGCGGCCAGGGAGCTGGCCCGGCGCGCCGACGTGCTGGTGGAGAACTTCCGGCCGGGCGGGCTGGACAAGTACGGCCTCGGCTACGACGCCGTGCTGGCCGCCAACCCCGGCATCGTGTACGCGTCCATCAGCGGCTTCGGCTCGGGGGCCGGGGCGCGGGTGCCCGGCTACGACCTGATGGTGCAGGCCATGTCGGGGCTGATGAGCCTCACCGGCGACCCCGGCGGGCCGCCCTACCGGGCCGGGATCAGCGTGTTCGACGTGATGGCCGGCAACCACGCCGTCATCGGCGTCCTGGCCGCGCTGCGCCACCGCGAGGCCACGGGGCGGGGCCAGCACGTCGAGGTCAACCTGATGTCGTCGGCGCTGACCGGGCTGGTCAACCAGAGCTCGGCGTACGTCGCCGGGGGCGTGGTCCCCTACCGGATGGGCAACGCGCATCCGAGCGTGTTCCCGTACGAACCGCTGCCCACGGCCGACCAGGACCTCATCGTCGCGGCCGCCAACGACGGCCAGTTCCGCAAGCTGTGCGAGGTGCTCGGCATCCCCGAGGTGGCCGGCGACCCGCGCTTCGCCCGCAACGCGAGCCGTACCGCCAACCGCGAGGAGCTGCGGCCGATCCTGGTCGAGCGGCTCGCCCTGCGCCCCGCCGGCGAGTGGTTCGACCTGCTCGTGGAGGCCGGGGTGCCGAGCGGGCCCATCAACACGATCGACGGCGGGTTCGCCGCGGCGGAGCGGTTCGGGCTCGACCCGGTCGTGGTGGTGGGCGAGGGCGAGCGGGCGGTGCCGACGACGCGGCATCCGATCCGGTTCTCGGAGACACCCGCCGGCTACGCGCTGCCGCCGCCCGAGCTGAACGAGCACGGCGCCGAGCTGCGCGCGTGGCTGTCCGAGGGGCGGCCGTCGTGACGCCCAGGGACTACCCCACCGCGCTCGGGGCGTCGTCGCCGACGTCGATCACCCTGCTCGGCCACGACCTGGCCGCCGACGTGATGGGCGAGGTGGGCTTCGGCGAGCTGGCCTTCTGGCTGGCCGCGCAGCGCCGCCCGTCGCGGGGCGAGGTACGCGTGTTCGAGGCGGTGCTGGCCGCACTGGCCGACCACGGGTTCACGCCGACGGCGATCGTGACGCGGCTGACGTACCTGTCGGCGCCCGACTCCGTGCAGGGCGCGCTGGCCGCCGGGCTGCTCGGCGGCGGCTCCCGGTTCCTCGGCGTCACCGAGGACTGCGGGCGTTTCCTCTCCGGCGTGCTGAAGGAGCACGACCCCCTCCCCTCCGACGACGCCGGCTGGGACGCGCTCGCGCTGGACACCGTGACGGCGTGGCGCGAGTCCGGGCGGCGCGTGCCCGGACTCGGCCACCACGTGCACAAGGACGGCGACCCGCGCACGCCGCGGCTGTTCGAGATCGCGGCCGAGGAGGGGCTGTCCGGGCCGCACCTGTCGCTGTTCGCCGCGGTCGGCCGGGTGCACCCCCGCGTGCTCGGCAGGACGCTGCCGCTCAACGGCGCGGGCGTGTGCGGCGCGGCGCTGGCCGACCTGGGGCTGCCGCTGGAGCTGCTGCGCGGGTTCGCGCTCCTCGCCAGGACCGCCGGGCTGATCGGCCAGCTCGCCGAAGAACTGCGCCACCCCGTGGCCAACGAGATCTTCCTGTCCGTGGACCTGAACAACCGGTCCGTGCCCCCCGACCCCTACGGAGAGACGCATGGCTGAACTCGTCGCGGTCATCGCATCCACCCACCACCCCTTCTACTACCGCGCCAGCACCTCCACGGGCGAGGACCGCCCGCCGTTCGCCGACGAGTGGGTGCGCAAGGTGGAGGCGTTCCGGCAGACCCTGACCAGGGCCACGCCCGACGTGCTGGTCATGGTCGGCTCCGACCACTTCCACCAGCTGTGGCTGGACAACATGCCGCAGTTCCTCGTCGGCAAGGCGCCCTTCTACGACGCGAACTTCTACAACGAGGAACGCGAGTTCGGGCTGCCCAGGATGGTGTTCACCGGGCAGGAGGACCTGTCGGCGTACATCCTGCGCGAGGGCCTGGACGCGGGCTTCGACCTGGCCTTCTCCAACGAGTTGCGGATCGACCACTCGATCACGTGCCCGATCGTCACCCTGCGCCCGCAGAACGACCTGCCGATCGTGCCCGTCTACACCAACATCTTCGCCCCTCCCCTGCCGCGGCCGAAACGGTTCGTGCAGCTCGGGCAGACCATCAGGGACCTCGTCGAGTCGTGGCCCTCCGACCAGCGGGTCGCGGTCATCGGCACCGGGCACCTGTCGCTCGAGCTCGGCGGTCCGCGCCAGTTCGGGCCGCACGGCCCCGACCCGGAGTTCGACCGCAGGGCCGTCGAGTGGATCTCCACCGGCGACCTCGAGGGCTGCCTGTCGGAGGTCACCCTGGACAGCCTGTGGGAGCCCGGCAACGCCACCCACGGCTTCATGGACTTCATGCTCATGATGGGAGTCGCCGGCGAGGGGAAGAAAGCCGACTATGTCGACACCTACGACCTGTTCCACACCATGGAGGCGTACTTCACGTGGTACCCGAACGGAGGTGACGGGTCATGAGCAAATACCTGCTGAACAAGTTCCTCTTCACCGTCGACCGCGACCCCGAGCTGGTCGAGCGCTACCGCGAGGAGCCGCGGGCCACGGTCGAGATGTGGGAGGCCGAGTACGCCAACCGCATCCTCGGCTGCCACACCGGCGAGTCGTCGACGTGGCTGCGCTTCGACGACGTCGAACGCGAGGCCCTGGCCGCCCACGACTACCCGAAGTTGTTCGAGCTGGGGGCGCACCCGTTCCTCACGCTGACGTTGTTCATCGCGATGTTCGAGCGCGACCATCCGCCGCTGGGCTTCCAGAAGGAGTACGCGCGGCGGCTGTCCCACATGAGCCTGCCGTACCCGGACATCGCCACATGACCGAACTGGACGTGAACGCGTGATGCGGGCCGTCACCATCGAGACGTGCGGCCTGCCGCCCGTCGTGACCGAGCGGCCCGCGCCCGTGGCGTCCGGAGCGGAGACGGTCGGGGTCATCGCCGCCCCGATCACCCCGCTCGACCTGTTGTGCGCGGGCGGCGCCTCCTACTTCGGGACGCCGGCCGTCCCCTACGTGCCCGGCGTGCAGGGGGTCGGGGCCGTCGGCGGGCGGCTCGTGTGGTTCCCCACCCCGGCGGGGATGGCGCCGGGCGACGGCAGCATGGCGGAGCTGGTGGCGGTGCCCGCCGGGGACCTCGTCGAGTTGCCCCGCGGCGCCGACCCGTTCGCCGTGGCCGCGCTCGGATTGTCGGCCGTCGCCGCGCACATGGCGCTGACCTGGCGGGGCGAGCTGGCAGCCGGCGAGCAGGTGCTGGTGCTCGGCGGCGGCGGCGTGGTGGGGCAGGCGGCCGTCCAGCTCGCCCGTCTCGCGGGCGCCCGCCGGGTCGTCGCCGCGGCCCGCTCACCGCAGGCCCGCGAACGGGCCCGGCAGGCGGGCGCTGACGCCGTCGTCACCCTGGACACCGATGACGTGGCCGCGCTGGCCGCCCGCTTCACCGCCGCCTGCGAGGGGCCGCTGGACCTGGTGCTCGACCCGCTCTTCGGCGTCCCGGCCGCCGCGGCGGCCCGCGCCCTGCGTCCCGGGGGCCGGCTCGTCAACCTCGGCGGCTCGGCGTCGGAGACGTCCCCGCTCGACTCCGCCACGCTGCGCAGCCGGTCGTTGCGGGTTCTCGGCTACACCAACAACGAGCTGACCAGGGAGCAGCGCGCCGCGGCCGTCACCCTGATCGCCGAGCGGGTGACCGAAGGGCGGCTGTCGGTGGCGCACGAGGTCGTACCGCTGGAGCGGGCCGCCGAAGCCTGGCAACGCCAGGCGGCGGGCAAGGCCGCGGGCCGCATCGTCCTGAGCACCACCTGACCGCGCGGTGCCCTGACCGGTTCGGGTCCCGACCCGGCCCGGGGTGGCTCAGGCCAGCTGGGCGACGCCGGAGCGCGGGGAGGAGAGCACCGGCACTCCCCCGTCCGCTTCCGTGACGATCCTCGCCATCGACGCCTGGGCGAGCACCACGACGTCCACCTGTCCCGCGAGCCGGCCGAACCCGTCCAGGACCAGGGCGTCGTGGCGGGCCGGATCGCCGCCGCGCAGCGCGTCGAAGGCGCCGTCGCACAGGTGCGGGACGACCTCCCGCGCCACCCCCTGACGGGACGCCGCCCGCCGGACCAGCCGCGTGGTCGGGCCGAGCGTGGTGGCGAGCGTCGCCAGCACCCCGATCCGGTGCCCGGCCCGCACCGCCTCCTCGGCCATCGGCTCGTCGATGCGCAGGATCGGCAGCTCGGCGAACGGGCGCGCCTGCTCGGCGGCCTCACCGATGGAGGAGCAGGTGACGAGCAGCGTCCCGGCTCCCGACTCCTTGGCGTACATCGCGTACGAGACCAGCCTGCGCCGGACGTGCGGGGGCGGGCCGTCGCCGGCGATGGTGTCCTGGAGCAGGCTCTCGTCGGCGAAGTGCAGGATCCGCGCGCCGGGCCGCACCTCGGCGGCCAGTTCGGCCAGCGGCGCGGCGAGCGCGGGCACGGTGTGCAACATCGCGATCGCCGGCCCGGTCCGCGGCCCGGTCTGCGGGGCCGTCATCGGGCGTTCCACGGGCGGGCGAAGGAGTCGACGATGGACGCCAGCCGCCCGAGCCGGGGCACCGAGCGCGTACGCAGCTCCGCGGCCAGGTCGGCGGAGCCCACCACGTCGCTCCAGATGGCGCGGCCGGCCAGCATCCCGGACGCGCCCGCCCGGCAGGCGGCCCGGACGGCGGCGGGGAAGTCGTCCCGTTCGACGCCCTGGGAGAGCACGACCCACGGGACCGGGATCACCTCGTCGAGCCGGGCGCACTCCTCGGCCAGCCGTTCCTCGGGCGCGGCGCCGCCGAGCGGCACCTGGGCCTTGTACAGGCTGGGCCGCAGCCCGGCCAGCTCCCTGGCGGCCTCCCGGATCGCGGCGGGCCCGTCGAAGCCCGCCTCCTGGCCCTGGACGGGTTTGGCCACCCCTTCGAGCACGGAGAGCAGGCCCGCCTCGGCGCATACACGGACGAACGCGGCGGCGGTCTCCAGGCGGCGCTGCCGGTGCTCGTCGTCGCGCCAGATGAGCAGCAGCTTGGCCGCGACCGCGCCGGCCCGCCGCGCGGCGGCCAGGTCGATCGTCTCGTCGATCGAGGTGTCCTCGACGGGGCCGTCGGGCGCCTGCCGGAGGCTGTCCACGGCGATGATCAGCCCGCCGGGGACCATGCCCTCGGCGGCCACCCGGTCGAAGCCGTAGTCCCGGTCGATGAGGAACCCGGATGCGTGCGGCCCCACCTCCCGCGCCACCGCCAGCTTGAACCCGGCCAGCGTGTCATCGTCCACCCGCTCCCCGGTGGCGGCGGCGAACATCTGCCTGAGGCTCTCCCGCTGGTCCATCGCGACCATGGCGAACCCGCCGGACGGGCGGGCCAGCCGGTCGAGCGTGAGGGCGGGCGTGGTGGTCTCCTGGCTGGTCACAGGTGCTCCGATCTGATGGTTCTGCCTGGTCATCCGTGCTCCCGCCGGCGGGCGGAGGTCAGGAAGCGTTCGTACAGGGGGTGGTAGGCGGTGGCGAGGCCGGGGTCGTACGGTTGCGGCTCGCGGGGCAGCACGGGGACGTCACCGAGCGAGCCTCCCGCCTGGCCGGCGATGAGAGCGGCGCCCGCGCAGACCGCGTCGTCGGCCCGTACGACCTCCACCGGCACGGGCGAGACCGCCGCCTTCACGCGCATCCAGAGCGGGATCCGCACCTGCCCACCGAAGACCACGAGCCGCTCGGGAGCGGCGCCGGTCACGGCGGCGAGCTCGGCCACGGTCCAGCGGGTGTGCAGGCACGTGCCCTCCATGGCGGCGGCCAGCAGGTCGCCGAACGTGTGCTCGGGCCCGATCCCGGACATCGTCACCCGGCGTTCGCGGTCGGGCGCGGGCGCCACCCTGCCGCGCAGGTACGGCTCGGCGATGATCCCCGTCGGCAACCGCACCCCGTCCAGCAGTCCGGGGAGGGCGGCGTACCTGTCCCGGCCCGCTCCCCGCTCAACCGCGTGGTCCGCCGTGGCCCGTGCCTGGGGGCCGTCAGGGGGAGGCACCAGGCCGAGGAGCCAGTCGAGCATGCCGCCGCTCGTCGGCAGTCCTCCGACCAGGACGGTGCCGGTGCCGTCGAGCGAGGGGTCGGCCGTGACTCCCAGGGCCAGGCCGGTGCGCGGGTCGGGCCGGTGCGCCGCCGGCGCCAGGACCGCCTCCGCCGTGCCCATGGAGTCGGCCACGTGCCCGGGACGGCGTACGCCCGACGCCCACGCGCCCACCGCGTGGTCGTGACCGGCGATCACCACGGGGGTCCCGGCCGCCACCCCGCTCACCCTCACCGTCAGCCCGCCGACGGGCTCCACCGCCCCGGCCGTGGGCGCCAGCTGCTCGGGACTCAGGCCGGCCAGGGCGAGCAGGTCCTCGTCGTAGTGGCCGCGGACGACGTCGTAGGCGAGGGTGCGCGCGGCCAGCGTCTCATGGGTGCGCAGCACGCCGGTGAGCGCGTACGCCACCGCGTCGGGCACGCTCGCCCACCACCGCATCGCCGCCGGCACGCCCGGCTCGTGCGCCCGCAACCAGAGCCACTTCGCCAGCGGCGCCTTCCCGTCCACCCACCGCCCGGTCCGCGCGTAGACCGCCACCGCGTCCCCGCCCGCGATGGGTGGGACGGGGCCGCGCAGGGCGGCGGCTTCCTCGTGGCCGCGGGGGTCGTTCCACCACAGCAGCGGCGTGAGCGGGCGTCCCGAGGCGTCGAGGGGCACGCCGGTCTCGGCCATGCCCGCGATCCCGATCGCGTCGGGGCCGCGCCCCGCGCGGGCGGCGCACTCCGCCAGGGCCTCCACGACGGCTGCCACGAGGGCGGGCAGGTCGTGCGGGGTCGGGCGGCGTACGGAAGTGACGCAGCCACCCCCGTCGTCGAAGAAGCCTGCCTTGACGTGGGTGGTTCCCACGTCGATCCCGCACAACAACGCCATGTTGTCACTATAGGTCCATAAGTTGGCCGAAAAACGCCAACTTATGGTGCATCATGGTCATATGAGCGACATGGAGGCGAGCCTGCGCTACTCGTCGGCCCCGCACCGGCGCGAGGCGATCCTCCGCAGGATCGAGCTCGACGGGTACGTCGCCGCCGCCGACCTGGTCACCGAGCTGGGCGTCTCCCCCAACACCGTCAGGCGCGACCTGCGCAGGCTGGCCGGTGACGGCCTGGTCAGGGCGGTACGCGGAGGCGCCGCGGCGGCCGACATGGGTGCCACGCCGTTCACCGACCGCTCCGTTCAGGCGTCCGCCGCCAAGCGGGCGATCGCCGCCACCGCCGTACGCCACGTGGAGCCGGGCACGGCCATCGCCCTCGACTCGGGCACCACCACGCTGGAGATCGCCAAACTGCTCCCTTCCGGGGCGAACCTCACCGTGATCACCCACTCGCTGCCCGCCATCGCCGTGCTCGCGCCGCGACCCGACATCACGCTCATCGGGGTCGGCGGCCAGTACGGCAGGGACACGCGCTCGTTCGGCGGGCCGGAGACCCTGGCGTGGCTGGAGCACATGAGCGTGCGCACCCTGTTCCTGGCCGCCACCGCCCTCGACGGGAACGGCGTCTACGGGGCCACACCGTACGAGGCCGAGACCAAGCGCCGGCTCATCGCCATCGCACGCAGGACGATCGTGGTGGGCGACGCGCGCAAGTTCGCGCTGAGCGCCCCGATCCGGGTGTGCGGCTGGGACGCGGCCGAACTGCTGGTGACCGACGGCGTGCCGCCCTGGTTCGAGGATGTCGGCGTCGAGTTCGCGTCACAGGCCCCCGCCTGAGGGCCACTCTTGACCGGCGTCACGCGACCGCGTCGCCGACGGCGGTTCCGGGTGCGGTGGCGGAGTGGCCCGTGCCGGTGTCGCTGCCGAGGATCCGGGACCGGCGGAGCCGTTCTGCGAGCAGGTCGGCGGAGCGGGTCATGACAGTCCCGGCACGATCAGGACAAGCCAGCACAGAAGCGGCGCGGCGACCACGATGGTCATGCCCCACGTCATCAGGCGCTTGAACACGTCGTCCCGGACCGCCACGTCGGCGTTCGCGACGATCAGCGCGCCGTTGGTGGAGAAGGGGCTGCAGTCCACCACCGAGGAGGAGATCGCCAGCGCCGTGACCATGCCGACGGCGCCGACCTGCCCGGTCTGCAGGAAGGGTACAGCGAGCGGGATCAGCGCGCCCAGGATGCCGGTCGTGGAGGCGAAGGCGGACACCACGGCGCCGATCAGGCAGATCAGCAGGGCCGCCAGGAGTGGAGCGCCGACCTCGGCCACTCCGTCGCCGAGCCACTTCACGGTGCCCTGGTCCTGCAGGAGGGCGACGTACGTGACGATGCCGCCGACCAGGAGCACCGTACCCCAGCTGATCTTGTCGACGGCTCCCCGGGCGGCGGAGGGGAAGATCAGGGTCAGCACGACCGCCACCGCGAGCGCGAGGAAGCCGATGTCAAGGTCGAAGACGAGCGCGCCCACCGCCAGCACGAGCAGGCCGATCAACGTGAGCGACCGCTGCGCGTCGAGGCGGGGCAGGGCGTCGTCCACGAGGCCGTCGCCGCCGTCACCAGCGCTGCCGGGGCCGTCACCGGAGGCCGTGCCGCCGCCGGCACGGCTCATGACCGCCGTCCTGGACGACTGCCGGTCGCGGTGCAGCAGCTTGGTGCCTCCAAAGGTGAGGAAGCCGACGAGGCTGATGAGAGCGCACGCGCCCAGCGCGCCACCGAACAGGACGGCCGCGTTGCCCGGCAGTCCGCTCTGGTCGACGACGCCGTTGGTGATCGCCCCGAAGATGCCGATCGGCGAGAAGCTCCCACCGGTCGAGCCCTGCACCACCATCAGGCCCATCATCACGGGGTGGATCCGGTAGCGGGCCGCGAAGCCCATCGCCACCGGCGCCACGATGGCCACCGCGGCCGGGCTGGCGGCGCCGATCGCGGTGATCGCGGCGCAGACCGCGAACATCACCCACGGCATCAGGGCGACGCGGCCGCGCACCGCGACCACCGCCCGGTGCACGATCCAGTCCACGGTGCCGTTCGTCTTGGCCAGCGCGAACAGGTACGTGACGCCCACCAGGATGACGAACAGGTTCGCCGGGAAGCCGCCGAGCACGTCGTCCACCTCCACGCCGAACACGGAGGTCCCCACGACGAAGGCGGCCACGAGTGCGAGCGCGCCCATGTTGATGGATCGGACGGTGGCCACCAAGAACACCAGTACGAGCACGACCAGCGCGATGATCTCCGCTGACATCGGCAGCTCCTCAAGGGGGGTCGGGCGCCTGACCCGGTTACGTGCGCCATTTCCGGATTGGCCTAGCCTCTGCTCCACTGTGGCCGGCTGTCAATAGACTGTCCCCCGTGACCAAGAAGCGCCCGCAGACCTCCGCCGTTCCAGGACGCCTGGAACGGCCGCGCCTGTATGTGCAGCTGGCCGATCACATCGCGCGCTTCATCGAGGCCCAGGGGCTCTCCCCCGGCGACCGCCTGCCGCCCGAGCGGCTCCTGGCCGCGGAGCTGGGGGTCAGCCGCGCGTCGCTCAGCCGCGCCCTGGTGGCGCTGGAGGTCCAGGGCAAGGTCGAGGTGCAGCACGGCAACGGAGCCGTGGTGCTCGCGCCGACTCTCCAGGACGATCAGCCGGCCCTGTCGTCGCTGTGGGCCGAGCGCGATCCCGCCGACCTCGCCCGGGCGCGGGAGGCCGTCATGTCGGGCCTGGCGCGCGGCGCGGCGGCACACCCCGACAGGAGCCTCCGGCTCGCCCTGCTCGACGCGGACGGCTCTCCGGTCCGCTTCTGCGACACCTGGCCCTGCGTACGCCGGCTGGCGGGGCCGAGCCTGCTGGCCGAGCTCGACGACCTGCTCGCGGAGGTGGCCCCGGTGGACGAGTCCCAGGTCGCGGCCGACCGCCTGGTGGCTCTGGCCCGGGCCGTCGTGGCAGGCGACGAACGGGCCGCCGCCTCCGCCTGCGCCGGTTTGTTCCACATCTGACGCCCCGGACGGGACGAGCGCCGGAGTAGGGGCCGGCCGAAGCGAACGCCGGCCAAGAACCGTACGGCGGACAGCGAGGCGGCGCGGATCTACCTGTGCGTACCCGGGCTTCTCCTTCGGCTCCGACATCGACTGGTCGCGCGTCACCGTGCCCGAACGAGAGCCGGTGGCCGCCGTCCGGCAGAGGACGCGCCGAGGGCGCCCCTGGAGCGGGAGCGCCCTCGGCGTACGTGCCGGGTCAGCCGGGAAGCTTCACCAGAACCGGCGTGGTCGCGGGCCGGGTGTCCTTCTCGGCCCACGCGCCGGTCGAGAAGGCGACCGGGTGGTTCTTCCTGCCGACCCCGTCGCCCCACTTGGTCACGACGTAGTCGATCTTGATGTGGCCCTTGCCCCCGTTGTCCTCGACGCCGAGCGTCTCGGAGTTGAAGGTGCCGCCGGTCAGCTCGGCGAAGGTCTTGGCGTCCAGGTCGAGCATGACCCCGCGGCTGGAGGGGTCGCCGGGGCCGCGGTCACCGACGAAGAACGGCACCTTCTTGCCCTGGTAGATGGCGTACCCCTCGGTCATGAGGGGCCAGCTGGGACTGGCGGCCATGCCCTTCTGCATGGGCTTGCCCGAGGCGGGCAGGCCGGTGTCGCCGGCCCGGCCGGAGGAGTCGTCCCAGAAGTAGGACGCGGTCGTCGAGCCCTTGAGCATGACCTGCTGCACGGTGCCGTTGTCGGCGTGCGCCGGAGCGGCGCCCATGGCCAGGGCGGTCGCGGCGGTCGTGGCCAGCAGGGCAAAGGTACGCAGGCGAGCTGTCATGATGGTGTCAGGTCCTTTGTCAGGGGACGGTGGCAGTTCGCGCTCGCTTGGACGGACGTAGCCGGGCGGCACGCCATACGGGACGCTACGCGGAGCACGGGGGAATCCAGCGGAGGAATCCGGGGTTCCGGCGCCCCTCGCCGCGACTGCGCGGGCACGGGTCATCGCCGGACGGACACCAATTTAGCCCCTAAACCGGACAACAGCAAACATATCACCATGAAACGGATATAGATCTACCTCAACCGATCTCTTTGCGTATCGTCCGCACCATGCCCGCGGCCATCGGCAGCACGATCCACGCCAGCGCCGACACGGCCAGCCGGGCGGCGTCGCCGCCGGTCATGTCGCCGTTCACCAGCGGGACGGTGGCGGTGTTGAGGTCGAGCCACTCCATCGCGGCCTCCCCCGCGGAGCCGAGCCGGCCCACGACACTCCATATGACCGTGCTGGACAGGCAGATCACGATCGCCGCGGGCGCGTTCATCAGCACCGTCCCCAGGGCCAGCCCCTGGGCCGTGAGCAGGACCGTCGTCGCCGTCCATCCCGCCAGGGACAGCGGCGCGACCCGCCAGTCGGCCGGCACGCCCTGCGCCGCCGCGACGGCCGCCGTCACCGGCACCGCGACGAGCACCGCGAACGCGCAGGCCGCCACGCTGGCGACCAGGGGCGGCAGGCACTTGGCCGCCATCACCCGCCCTCTGCGGGGTTCGAGCGTGAACGTGGTCAGCGCGGTGCGGTGACGCCACTCGCCGGTGACGGTGAGGATGGCGAGCACGGGCAGCAGGATGCCGAACACGATGCCGGCCGTCCCCGCGACGGTGTGGAACTCGGGCCCCGAGACGACGCCGCGGCCGGCGACGGCGCCGACCGCCAGGACGACCAGCACCCCGGCGATGATCCTGCTGCCGCGGGTGTCGACGAGCTTGCGCGTCTCCACGCGCAGCAACGTCGGGAACGGGATGCGTCGGGTGTTCATGCCAGGCTCCTGTCGGCGGCGGCGGTCAGTTCGAGGAATGTCTGCTCCAGGCCGCGGCCCTGGCCGAGCTCGGCCGGGGTGCCCTGGGCGAGCAGGCGGCCGCGCCCGATCATCACGATGCGATCGGCGACCTGCTCCACCTCGTGCAGCAGGTGCGAGCTGAGCAGCACCGCGCATCCCGAGTCGGCCAGGTCGCGCAGCAGCCCGCGCATCCAGTGGATGCCCTGGGGGTCGAGGCCGTTGGCGGGCTCGTCCAGGATGAGCGCCCGGGGCCGGCCGAGCAGGGCGTGCCCGATGCCGAGCCGCTGCCGCATGCCCAGCGAGTAGCCGCCGACGGCCCGCCGCCCCTCCTTGCCGGTCAGGCCGACCAGCTCCAGGACCTCGTCCACGCGCGAACGCGGCAGGCCCAGCATCATCGCGCCGAGCGTCAGGACCTCCCGGCCGCTGCGGCCGGGGTGCTGGGCGGAGGCGTCGAGCAGCGTGCCCACCTCGTAGCCGGGGCGCTCCAGCTCGGCGTACGGCCGCCCGAGCACGGTGGCGGAGCCGGAGGTGGGGCGGGACAGCCCCGCCAGGATGCGCATGGCCGTCGACTTCCCCGCCCCGTTGGGCCCGAGGAACCCGGTCACGGAGCCGGCCGGCACGGAGAAGGACACGTCGTCCAGCGCCTTCACGTCGCTGTACCTCTTGCTGAGGCGTTGAAATTCGATCACCCCCGCAGTCCATCGAAGGCGCGCCCGTCGTGCATCGGACCTGGGTCCACGACGGGTGGCGGCCCGGCCACCACCCGTCGCCCTCGGTGTAGACCAGGGTCTGCGACACGATGGACCCTGGTCGCTAACAGGCGCGGCGGCGGGTCCCTAGGCTGGTGGGCGTGCACGACGCCGACGAGCATCAGCCGCCCATCGACCGGCTGGGCACCACGCTGCGCTACCTGTTCGCGGCGCTGCCCCTGCTGCTCTACGTCGTCATGGTGGTGCTCCTGTCGGACCGCGTGCCGATGCCGTACGGCTCGCTCGGCTGGGTGCTGGCCGACATGGGGCTGGGCGCGGCGGGACTGGTCCTCATGCGCTGGCGGCGCAGGTGGCCGTGGCAGATCGCCCTGGCCCTGGCCCTGATGACCGCCGTCTCCACCACGGCGGGCGGGCCCGGGTGCGTCACCTACATCTCGCTGGTCACGCACCGGCGCTGGCGCCAGATCGTGCCCGTGGCCGTGGTGACCTGCTTGAGCATGGTCGTGTCGAGCCTGCTGGTGGGCACCTCGTTCGCCACGTCCGCCATCGGCGCGGCGGCGACGGGCGTCGTCGTCATCGCCGTCGCCACCGTCGTCGGCCTGTACGTGCGCGGCCGCCGTGACCTGGCGGCCTCCGAGCGGGCGGCGGAGGCGGCGGCCCAGCGGCAGCGGGTCGAGCAGGCCCAGCTCGCGGAGCGGCTGCAGATCGCCCAGGAGATGCACGACGTGCTGGCCCACCGGATCTCGCTGCTGGCGATGCTGGCCGGCGGGCTGGCGTACCGGAAGGACCTCACGCCCGAGCAGACCAGGGAGGCGGCGCTGGCCATCCAGGAGAACGCCCACCAGTCGCTCAACGAGCTGCGTGCCGTGCTCGGCACGCTCAGGCGCGACGGCGGCCCCACCGGCGGCAGGGCCGGCGGCACGCATGGCGGTCCCGAGGGCCCGCAGCCGACGCTCGACCATCTGGACACCCTGTTCGAGGAGGTGCGGGCGGCCGGGCAGCGGGTCGAGGTGGACGACACCATCGACTGCCGCGAGCGGTTGCCCACGCAGACGGGGCGGCACGCGTACCGGATCGTGCAGGAGGCGCTCACCAACGCGCGCAAGCACGCTCCGGGCAGCCGGGTGACGGCCGAGCTGGGCGGCCGGCCGGGCGAGGGGCTGCGCATCAGGGTGAGCAACCCGGCGCCGCCCGGCCCGTCGGCCGGGCCCGGCAGCCGGCTGGGCCTGGTCGGCCTGGCCGAGCGCACCCGGATGGCCGGCGGCACCATCAGCCACACCGTCCGCCACGGACGGTTCATCCTCGACGCCCGGCTGCCGTGGGAGGCTTGAGCCCGTGACCCGCCTTCGCATAGTGATCGTGGACGACGACCCGATGGTGCGCACGGGGCTGCGCCTGATCCTGGGCGGCGAGCCCGACCTCGAGCTGGCCGGGGAGGCGGCCGACGGCAGGCAGGCCATGGCCGTGATCCGCGACCTGCGCCCCGACGTCGTGCTGATGGACATCCGCATGCCGCACCAGGACGGCCTCACCACCACCGAGCTGCTGCTCAAGAGCCCTTCCCCGCCCAGGATCCTGGTGCTGACCACGTTCGACGCCGACGACATGGTGCTGCGCGCCCTGCAGCTCGGGGCGCACGGCTTCCTGCTGAAGGACACGCCGCCGCCCAAGATGATCGAGGCCGTGCGCGCGTGCGCGCGGGGCGAGCCGGTGCTGTCCCCGAGCGTCGCCCAGCAGGTCATCGCGGCCGCCACCGGCAGGCACGACCCGCGGCGGCCGCAGGCGCTGGAGGAGCTGTCCCGGCTGACCGAACGCGAGCGGGAGGTCGCCGTCGAGATCGCCAAGGGCGGCTCCAACACCGAGATCGCGGCCGGCCTCTGCGTGAGCGTCGCCACGGTCAAGGCCAACATCACCCGCATCTTCGCCAAGCTCGGCACCGACAACCGGGTTCACGTGGCCATGAAGGTGCGCGACGCGGGACTGATCTGAATGCCGCTGGACACCGACCGGCTGCTCGCCGCGCTGACCGCGTGGAACCTGCCGGTGGCCTCCGCCGAGCCGCTGCCCGGCGGCTGGAACTCCGTCACCTGGCTGGTCCGCACCGCACCCGGCACGCGCTACGTCGCCAAACTGTCCGACGTGGGGTCCGCCACCGCCTTCCTCGGCGGTCTGCGGGTGGCGGCCCGCGCGGAGCGGGGCGGACTGGCCAGCGGCGCCCCCGTCCCCCTGCCCGGCGGCCGCCTGGCCGCGGACCTGGACGAGGGGCTGCTGGCCCTGCTGCGCTACGTCCCCGGCCGCCCGCCGGACTCCTCCTCGGCGGACGACCTGCACCGGATGGGGGCCGTACTGGCCCGCGCGCACCACGCGCTCGGCAACGACATCGCCGACGTCGGCAGGCAACACCGGTGGCCGTGGCCGTGGGCGAGCGACTGCCTGCGGGAGCTGCCGATGGCGCCGCACGTCCGCACGGCGGCGGCGCGCGTGCTGGAAGAGGCGCGCGAGGCCGCCCCGCACCTGCGCGCCGGCGTGGTCAACGGCGATCCCGGCCTCGACGGCTTCCGCCTCAGCGCGCGCTCGCCCGAGGAGGACGGCCTGGTCGACTGGGGCGCGGTCCTGCAGGCCCCCATCCTGTACGACCTCGCGTCCGCCGCCGTGCTGACCCGCGACACGCCCCACGCGATCCGGCACATCGTGGCCGGCTACCGGGCCGTCGACCCGGCCATCGACGACGAGCTGCCTCATCTGGGCACGTTCGTGCGGCTGCGCTGGATGGCCCACGCGATCTACTTCTCCGACCGCATCGAGCGCGGCCTGCTCCGGGGCGTCACCAGCGCGGCGGGCAACGAGGAGGGGCTCGAGGAGGCGTACGCCGGCATGCGCGGCCGCTGACGCGCCGGCCCTACGACGGAGGGCCGCTCAGCAGCGTGTCGAGGAAGAGCTTGCGGTAGCGGAGGGCGTCGACGCCGAGCGCCACGTCGACGCCGTGCGCCGTCCCGGCCAGCCCGTGGGCGGCGTCCTCGCCCGGCAGCGCCCGCCGGTCCACCAGCGTCTGGCCCCTGCTGTATCCGGGGGCGAGCTCCACGCTCACCGGCAGCCGCTCGGTGGTCAGCCCCTCGGGGTCGGCCACCGCGCACACCGCTCCGGCGTCGCCGAGCAGCCCGTCCCCGTTGACGCGGGGGTCGGCCCCGCACAGGGCGATCTGGTGCCGCAGCAGCAGGCCCGCCAGGCGGCTGCCCGGCTCCTCGTGCCCGATCAGCTCCGCGCACGTGGGCGCGTCCACGGAGACGTGGTAGAAGACGTCCAGCCCGTACATCGTCACCGGCACCCCGGCGTCCACCACGATCGCGGCCGCTTCCGGGTCGTGCCACACGTTGAACTCGGCGACAGGGGTGGCGTTGCCGGTCGAGGCGCTGCCTCCCATGAGGACCAGCCGCTCGATGTTGCCGGCGACCTCCGGGTAGGCCCGCAACAGCAGCGCCAGGTTGGTGAGCGGGGCCAGGCCCACCACGACGACGGGCTCGGGGGCGCCGAGGATCGTGTCGCGCAGGAGGTCGACGGCGGGCACTCCCGCCGTTTCGCGGGCCGAGGCGGGCAGCCCGAGGTCGGCGAGGCCGTCGGCGCCGTGGATGTGGCCGGCGTCGCGGGCCGGCCCGATGAGCGGCCGTTCCGCGCCCGCGCTCACCGGCACGTCCGGCGCGCCGGCCGCGTCAAGGACCTTGAGCGTGTTGGCGACCACCTGGCCGAGGCCCGCGTTGCCGGCCACGCACGTCACCGCGCGCAGCCGCAGCTCTGGATGGCGCACGGCGAAGAGGAGGGCCAGTGCGTCGTCCACGCCGGTGTCGACGTCGAGAATCAGGTCCTTCATCCCATTCCTTCCTCGATGCACCTTGACAGGCGCGCGCACACCATCCCACCATGTCCTATCCGACCCATGAGGTCTAGACGTCTACCCTCCAACGGGAGCACGCCGTGACAGACGTCCCGTCCACCAGCCCGCCAACCGCCTCCACCACCCCCGCAACCGGTGGGGCCCGCGCCGTGCCGTGGAAGCTCACCGCGGCCACGATCGTCGGCAACACCATCGAGTTCTACGACTTCACCATCTACGGCACCCTCACCGCGCTGGTCTTCGGCCGGCTCTTCTTCCCCACGTCCGACCCCCTCGCGGGGACGCTGCTCGCGTTCGGCACCTTCGCCGTCGGCTTCGTGTCACGCCCCCTCGGCGGCGTGCTCTTCGGGCACCTCGGCGACCGGCTGGGCCGCAAACCGACCCTCACGTGGAGCCTCGCCGTGATGGGCACGGCCACGTTCCTCATGGGATTGTTGCCGACGTACGCGGACATCGGCGTCTGGGCGCCCATCATGCTCACCTTCCTGCGATTCTGCCAAGGGCTGGGCATCGGCGGCGAATGGGGTGGCGCGGTCAGCCTCATGGTCGAAAGCGCGCCCCCGTCCAGGCGCGGATGGTACGGCAGCCTCGTCCAGACCGGCAGCGGCTTCGGCATCATCCTGTCCAGCCTCACCCTCACCACGCTGCTGGCCACGCTCGGCACCGGCGAGCTGCTGGCCTGGGGCTGGCGCATCCCGTTCCTGGTCAGCGTGGTCCTGGTCGGCGTGGGCGTCGTGGTGCGCATGCAGATCCAGGAGTCGCCCGAATTCCACGAGGTCAAGGCCGGGAAGCGGGTCGAACGGGCGCCGGTGTGGCAGACCGTGCGGGAGCACCCGCGCACGATCGCGCTGGCGATCGGCATGTACGTCGCCATCGCCGCCTTCGGCTTCGTCATCGGCGTGTTCGTGATCTCGTACACCGTCCAGGAGCTGGGCCTGTCGCGGGAGCTGGCGGTCACCGCCAACCTGGTCAACGGGGTCTTCTACGTGATCGGCATCCTGGCGGCGGGGGCGCTGTCCGACCGGATCGGCAAACGCAGGACGTACCTGCTGTGCGGGCTGCTGCTGATCCCGGCCCCGTTCCTCTACTTCGCGCTGCTCGACACCCGGTCGATCCCGCTGATCCTCGCGGGCAGCGTGTTCGTTGGCCTGGTCAGCGGCCTGCCGTACGGCGTGCAGGCCTCGCTGTTCTGCGCGCTGTTCCCCGCCAGGCTCCGCTACAGCGGGATCTCGCTCGGCTTCCAGGTCGCGACCGTGCTGGGCGGGGCGCTCGCGCCGACCGTCGCCTCGCTGCTGTTCGCGGCGGCGGAGCACAGCTGGGCCATCTCGGCCTACATCGCGGGCCTCGCCGTGGTCATGGTCCTCTGCACGCTGGCCGTACGACCGTACCCGGAGACGACGAAAGGCATCAACGGATGACGAACCGGCCGAACATCGTGCTGGTCATGGTCGACCAGCTGGCCGCGCGCTGGCTGGAGCAGGCCTGGCAGGGCGTGGTCGACCTGCCGAACCTGCGGGCGCTGGCCGAGGGCGGCGTGCGGTTCCCCAACGCGTTCACGCCCAACCCCGTCTGCGCCCCGGCCCGCGCCACCGTCGCCACCGGGCTGACCAGCCAGGGGCACGGCGTCACCGAGTGCGGCTACGACCTCGACCCGGACCTGCCCACGTTCATGCGCACGCTCCAGCGGGGCGGGTGGCGTACGGGCGCGTTCGGCAAGCTGCACCTGCGCACGCAGATCGGCGGCGTGCGCCCCGACTACCGCCCCTACGGGTTCGACGTCACCCACATCACGGAGGACTCCCGCGCGGGCGAGTGGCTGGACTGGGTGCGCGAGCACCACCCCGAGCACTACCGGGCGGCGCTGTCCACCGTCTGGATGACGATGATCCCCGAGCTGCGCGCGTACGGGCCCGAGCAGCGCGACCTGGTGGCCGAGATCGAGGCCGCCCGGCGGGAGTTCCCCGCCTCCACCGGCGAGGCGTACACGCTGCCGTTCCCCGCCGAGATCTCCCAGACCGACTGGATCACCGAGCGCGCGTGTGACTTCATCCGCGGCACCGAGGCCGGGCGGCCGCTGTTCGCGCACGTCAGCTACGTGCAGCCGCACAACCCCTTCGCTCCGCCCGCCGAGTACCTGCCTCGCGTGCGGGCCGGGCGCATCCCCGGCCCGCTGCCCGCGGAGTGGCGCTCGGGCGGGCCCGCCTACTTCGACCGGGAGCAGTACCGGCAGGCCTCCTACGACGTCGACGACTGGAAGAGCCACCGGCTGCACTACTTCGCCGACCTGGCGCACCTGGACGAGCAGCTCGGGCGGCTGGTGGGCTGCCTGCGCGAGACGGGACGGCTGGCCGGCACTTACGTGATCTTCACCTCGGACCACGGCGAGCTGCTGCACGACCACGGGCTGGTCGGCAAGTGGGAGCGCCACTACGACCCCTGCATCCGCGTGCCGCTCATCGTCTCGGGACCCGGCCTGAGCCCCGGCGTGCGCCCCGAGCTCGCCGAGCTGACCGACCTCGCGCCCACCATCCTCGACCTGGCCGGCCTCCAGCCCGACCCGCTGGCCCGCCCCCAGCTCGGCAACCCGCACGTCCCCCGGCGGCTGCCCGCCCTGCCGGGCAGCTCGCTGCTGCCCCTGTGCCAGGGCCTGGACCTCGACTGGCGCACCGCCGTCTACGTGCAGAGCAACAACAACCACTGGGAGGCCTCGCCCCGGAGCTGGTCGCGTACGGTCCGCACCGCCCGCCACCGCTACACCCGGTATTTCGGCGGGGGCGGCGAGCAGCTCTTCGACCTGGAGGCGGACCCGGACGAGCAGCACGACCTCGCCGCCGACCCCGCCGCCGAGCCGATCCGCCGGCGGCTCCACGACGAGCTGCTGGAGCTCGTCGTGCTCGACGGATATCCCAACAGCCCGCGCGGGCTCTACGGCATCGGGACGTGGTAGCGCGGCTCCCCGGCGGCTCTACAGTAGTGCCGTGTTGACATCCTCCCGGCCCTGAAGGACCGGGATTCCAGCCGTCGCCGACTGGCCTTCCTGCTTCACCGCCGGTCGCCCGCCCGAGAGGAAACTCTCGTTGAGGTCTTACACCAGCTCCACAGGCGTTTCACCTCTCCGCAAGCCCTGCGGCGAGGGTGCTTCTGATCGTTCGTCCGGTGACTTGGTTATCGCCACCGTCGAACACACTACCGAACCGTGCGGTGTCATGCGGCGTTTTGACGCCGGTTCGCCTGGCGGCGAACCGGCTACCCCTATCCTGCTCCGCAGGGGTCCGATTCCTCCCCCACCTGAAGGCGGGGGTCTCCTCGGAGGCATGTGATGAAACCGCCCAAGCGAGCCGCCATGGCCGCCCAGGCGATCCGTGAGCTCATCGCGGCGGAGTTCGAGCTGGGCGACCAGCTGCCCTCCGAGGCCGAGCTGGCCCGGCGGCTGGCAGTGAGCCGGGTCACCGTCCGCGAGGCTCTCGGACAGCTCTGGCTCGAAGGTCTCATCTCCCGCCGCTGGGGTGTGGGCACGTTCGTCCGGCAGCGTCCTGGGCCGGCCGCGGGGCCGTTCACCAACGTCTTCGTCGACCTGCACGACATCGGCTCGCTGCCGCACCGGATCGCCGCCACGGGCCGCACGCCGTCGCTTCCGCACGCCCGGGTCGAGCAGGTTCCCGCTCCGCCCGAGGCCGCCGCCGCGCTGGGCCTGGAGGCCGGCGAGCCGATCTGGCGGGTGGAGCGCTGCCTGGCGATCGACGGGACGCCCGCGATCGTGCTCTACGACCATGTCCCGCTCCGGGTCAACGGCGTCCCGTTCGACCCGGGGCCGGTGACGGGGATGGGAGGCGACTTCCCCACGCTCGTGCACGCCACCGGCACCCGCATCGTCAGGGACGAAGCCCGGCTGGAGGCGGCGCTGGCCGACGAGGGCGTGGCGAAGCTGCTCGGCGTCGACGCGGGGTCGCCGATCCTCACCACGCGGCAGACCAGCCACGCCGACACCGGCACGGTGGTGCTGTCGACCCGCTGCTTCTACCGGCAGGAGGTCTTCTCGATCCTGCTGGTCCGCACGGTGCCCTACTGACCCTGGCTCTGCTGCCCCGTGCCGGCCGGGGGCTCGACGGGGTGGAGCACGTCGTGGGTGCGCAGCCGGCCGCACATGCCCCACCTGGTCTCCGGGCTCTGCGGCGACTCCAGGAGCGCCGACGCGCGCAGGTGCGCGCCGTCGCCGCGGGCCAGGGCGTCGAGCACGGCGGCGGTGTGGCGGGTCTCCTCGGCGACCGTGCGCTCCCAGGTCTCGCGCCAGGCCGCGACCTTGGGCCGCACCAGCGCCACCGCGTGGTCGTAGAACCGCTCCAGCGGGCCGGGGTCGCCGCCGGCGGCGCTGCGCGCCAGCGCGCGGAAGCCCCGCACGGCCAGCTCGCGCCGGCGCATCGCGGCCGCCTCCATCGTCTCCTCCTGCTCGCCGGCGGGCAGGGTGGCCGCGGCGCGGTAACGCTCGGGGTCGGCCATGATCTCGGGTGGGAAGGTCATGACCGCGTCGCCCGCCTCGGGCAGGCCCGCGTTCGCCATCACGACCACGACCTGCAGGCCCCCGCGGTTGACCGCCCGGTGGACGGTGCCGGGGGTGAACCACACGGTCGATCCCGCCGCGAGCTCCGTCTCCCTGAAGCCGTGCGTGTCGAGGGTCTGCAACGCTCCGCGCCCGCCGATCACGACGTAGCCCTCCGTGGAGGCGGTGTGCAGGTGCGGGGTGCCGCCCTCCAGGCCGTCGGCGCACGCGCCGGTGTAGACCGACAGCCGGGTGACGGACGTGCCGCCGGGGAACGCCGCGGGCATCATGCGCTCCGCTCGCCGAACGACGCGGTGCTGCCCCGGACGATGAGCGTGGTGGCGAGCTCGATGCGGGTGCCGGCGGGGCCGCGGGGGTGGGTCAGCTCCTCGGAGACGAGCCGCACCGCCTCGTTGGCCATGTCGTCGAGCGGCTGGCGGACGGTGGTGAGCGGCGGCGAGAGCATCTCGCACACTATCGAGTCGTCGAACCCGACGACGGACAGCTCGTCGGGCACACGGACGCCGCGCTCGGTGGCCGCCTGGTAGACGCCCGCGGCCTGCAGGTCGTTGGCCGCGAAGATGGCGCTGGGCGGGTCGTCGCGGCCGAGCAGCCGCGCCCCGTAGTCCTTGCCGCCGGCGACCATGAAGTCGCCGTAGTGGGTGAGCCCGGGGTCGGGGTCGATGCCGAACGTGCGGTGCGCGGCCAGGTAGCCCTCGTAGCGGTCGAGGGTGCACTGCACGTCGAGCGGCCCGCCGATGAAGCCGATCCGGGTGTGCCCGAGCTCCAGGAGGTGGGTGGTGGCCATGACGCCGCCCAGCCAGTTGGTGGCGCCGACGGTGGAGATGCGCGGGTCGCGCTGGCCCGCGGGGTCGAGCAGCACCAGAGGCACGTGCAGCAGCTCCTCGATCGCCTCGATCTCCCGCTGGTCGGCCCGGGTGAGCACCAGCACGATGCCGTCGGTGCCGCGCTTGCGGACCGTGCCGATCCAGCGCCGCAGGTCGAAGTCGTGGCGCGCGGAGGAGGTCACGACGAGCGAGAATCCCCAGCGCGCCGCCGCCCGCTCCGCGCCCCTGATGAGCACCTCGGCCCACGGCGAGCCGAGCCCGTCGATGAGCAGGTCGACCAGGCCGACCCTGGGCGAGCTCGGCGGGCGCGGGGTTTCGTAGCCGAAGACCCTGACCGCTTCGAGGACCTTGTCCCTGGTGGCGGCGGAGACGTGTTTCTTGCCGCTCAGGACCTTGGAGACCGTCGGCACCGACACTCCGGCGGCCGCCGCGACGTCGGCCAGCGTGGCTCGCGGCGCTTGGGGCACAGGACCTCCCGTTGCCGTGGGCGCCGGCGTCCCGCCGGCACCTGCGAGGTTGTTTTCGGAAAATGCCCTCACCCGGCGTGCCGCCAGCTGACCTGGTGATATCAGGGAGCTGCGGTTGCCTCATGAGGTTGTTGACATGGATGCAGCTCGGAGCCTACCGTAACGGATCGGCAATGTCACCGTAATCTTTCGGAAAGTCATCCGGAAACTTTCTGATCCGTACCAGACGTGTCCGGCGGAGCGCGACGTGATCGAGCAGGCCGCCTGTTAGCGCTATCAACCGATGGAGACCTCCATGGCACGAACGAGGGTGTATGCCTGCACAAGGTGAGCAGCCGGAGACCGCGGCGCTCCGGGTCGACGACCTGCTCGCGGAGATGTCGCTCGACGAGAAACTCGCCCAGCTCGTCGGCCTGTGGCTGAACGTCAACCGGGAAGAAGGCGTCGTCGCGCCGCTGCAGGACGCGATGCAGGGCGACGAGGAGGAGTTCGAGGCGTTCGCCCGCCACGGGCTCGGCCACGTCACCCGCCATTTCGGCACCACGCCCGTCGACCCCGCGCAGGCGAGCGCCGAGCTGGCCGACCGGCAGCGCTGGCTGCGCGACCACACCCGGCTCGGCATCCCCGCCATCGCGCACGAGGAGTGCCTGACCGGGCTGGCGGCCTGGCGGGCGACGACCTATCCCGTGCCGCCCGCGTGGGGCGCGACGTTCGACCCCGCCCTCGTGGAGGAGATGGGCCGCAGGATCGGGGCCTCCATGCGGGCGCTCGGCGTGCACCAGGGCCTGGCCCCCGTGCTCGACGTGATCCGCGACCAGCGGTGGGGCCGGGTCGAGGAGTGCATCTCCGAAGACCCGTACGAGGTCGCGACCGTCGGCGCGGCGTACGTGCGCGGCCTGCAGTGCGCGGGCGTGATCGCCACGCTCAAGCACTTCGTCGGCTACTCCAACTCCCGCGCCGGCCGCAACCTCGCCCCCGTGCACGCGGGCCCCCGCGAGGTGGCCGACACGCTGCTGTTCCCCTTCGAGGTCGCCGTGCGGGACGCCCGGGCGGGCTCGGTCATGAACTCCTACGCCGAGATCGACGGCATCCCGATCGCCGCCGACGCCCACTACCTCACCCGGATCCTGCGCGACGAGTGGGGCTTCGACGGCACGGTGGTGGCCGACTACTTCGCGGTGGCCTTCCTGCACACCCTGCACGCCGTGGCCTCCGACGCCGAGGACGCGGCCGTGCAGGCGCTCAGCGCGGGCATCGACGTCGAGCTGCCCACCGGGGTGGCCTACCTGGAGCCGCTGAAGCGGGCCGTGACCTCGGGGCGGATCCCGGAGTCCCTCGTCGACCGGGCGCTGCGCAGGGTGCTGGCGCAGAAGGCCGCGCTCGGCCTGCTCGACGACGGGTACGAGCCGCGCGGGTCCGGCCCGATCGACCTCGACGACCCCGAGTCGCGGGCCCTGGCACGGCGCCTGGCCGAGGAGTCGATCGTGCTGCTGGCCAACGACGGCGTGCTGCCGCTCGGCCGGGCCGCGGGCAGGCGCGTCGCGGTCGTCGGCCCGAACGCCGGCAGTGTCGCGGCGCTGTTCGGCTGCTACTCCTTCGTCAACCACGTGCTGCCGCACTCCCCCGGCGTGGAGACCGGCATCGCGGCGCCCACGGTGCTCGACGCGCTGCGGGAGGAACTGCCCGAGGCCGTGATCAGGACCGAGCGGGGCACGGGGGTGGACGACGGCGATCGCTCGGGGATCGCCGCCGCCGCCCGCCTGGCCGGCGAGTCCGACGTCGCGATCCTCGTGCTCGGGGACCGGTCGGGGCTGTTCGGCAGGGGCACCTCCGGCGAGGGCTGCGACGTGGAGACGCTCGACCTGCCCGGCGCGCAGCAGGAGCTCGCCGACGCGGTCATCGCCACGGGAACGCCGGTCGTGGTGGTGCTGATGACCGGCCGCGCGTACGCGGTGCCGGGAATCCTCAGGAACGCCGCCGCCGTCGTGCAGGCGTACTTCCCCGGCGAGGAAGGGGCCGGCGCCATCGCCCGGGTGCTCAGCGGCGCCGTGAACCCGTCGGGCCGGCTGCCGATGAGCATGCCGCGCTCGGCCGCCGGCCAGCCCTACAGCTACCTGCACCCCAAGCTGGGCGCGGCCGGCTCGGTCAGCAACATCGACCCGGCCCCCGAACTGGCCTTCGGCCACGGGCTGAGCTACACCCGCTTCACCTACGAGGGCCTCACGGCCGGCGGGCAGATCCGGGCCGGCGAGCCGATCCGGTGCTCGGTCGTCGTGCGCAACGCGGGCGAGCGGGCGGGCGCCGAGGTGGTCCAGCTGTACGCCTCCGACCGGATCGCCTCCGTCACCCGGCCGCTCGCCCAGCTCGTCGGCTACGCCAGGGTCGAGCTGGACCCCGGCCAGTGCGCGACGGTGAGCTTCGATGTGCCCGCCCGGCTGCTGGCGTTCACCGGCAGGGACGGGCGGCGCGTCGTCGAGCCCGGCGAGGTGGGCGTGTCGGTGCGCCGCTCGGCCGCCGACGTGGTGGCCGAGGCGAGCGTGCTGCTGACCGGGCCCGTACACGAGATCACCGGAAACGAGCGGCGGCTGACCGCCGTGTCGGTCGAGAAGGAGCAGCCGTCATGAGAATCGCGATCATCGGCGCAGGCGGCATCGCCGGCGTCCACGCCGCCGCCGTTTCGGCGCTGGGCGGGCCGGCACGGATCGTCGCCGCCGTGGACATCGACGCCGGCCGGCTGGACGCGTTCGCCGCCAAATGGGACGTGCCCGAGCGCTACACGCGCGTCGAGGACCTGCTCGAACGCTCGGAGTGCGACGTCGTGCACCTGTGCTCCCCTCCAGGCCTGCACCGCGACCAGGCCGTGGCGGTGCTGGAGCGGGGCTGGTCGGTGATGTGCGAGAAGCCGCCGGCGTTGTCGCTGCGGGAGTTCGACGAGATCGCCGCGGCCGAGGCGCGCAGCGCCGGCTCGTTCGGCACCGTCTCGCAGCACCGGTTCGGCGCCCGCGCGGTCGCGCTGCGCGAGGCGATCGCCCGGGACGACTTCGGGCCGCTGCACCTGGCGCTCTGCAACACGCTGTGGTTCCGTCCCGACTCCTACTTCGCGGTGCCGTGGCGCGGCACCTGGGAGTCGGAGGGCGGCGGGCCCACCATGGGCCACGGCATCCACCAGATGGACCTCATGCTGTCGCTGGCCGGCCCGTGGGAGTCGGTGCGGGCCACGGCGGGCCGCAAGGCGCGGCCGACCCGGACGGAGGACTTCTCGACCGCGGTGGTCACCCTCGCCTCGGGAGCCACCCTGGTGATCGTCAACAGCCTGCTCTCCGCCCGCGAGACCAGCTACCTGCGCTTCGACCTCGCCGGCGGCACGGTCGAGCTGGAACACCTTTACGGCTACGGCGACGGCTCCTGGCGCTTCACCGCGGCCCCCGATGACCCGGACGCCGAGTCCCGCTGGAACGCGCTGCCTCCCGGCGCGCCCTCCGGCCACTCGGCCCAGTTCGCGGCCGCCGCCGAGGCCCTGCGCTCCGGCGCGCCCATGCCGGTCACGACGGCGCAGGCCCGCCCGACCCTCGAGCTCATCGCCGCCGTCTACGCCTCCGCCTTCACCGGCCGGGAGGTGGCGCGCGGCGAGCTGACCGAAGGCTCCCCGTTCTACTCCTCCATGGGCGGCCACCGGGCCCCATGGCTCACTACCGAAGGGACCTCCTGATGACCGAACCCGTGGACGGGCTGCGGCTCACCGACGAGCGCGGGCGGGCGCTGACGCTCACCAGCGACGGCGTCGACCTGTTCCGCTACGTGTACGGCCCGTGGGACCGGCAGCTGGAGTCGCCCCGACCCTACTTCCACCCGCTGCGCACCCGGTCCGGCCGGCTGGTGTCGCTCTACCGGCCCTGGGACCACGTCTGGCACAAGGGCATCGCCTGGTCGCTGCCGAACGTGGGCACGCAGAACTTCTGGGGGGGCGTCACGTACTACCGCGACCGCGGCTACGTGCAGGCGGACAACAACGGCGCCATCGTGCACGACGGCTTCGACTCGATCAGCAGCGGCGCTGACCGGATGGCCGTCAAGGAGTCGCTGACCTGGGTGGCGAGCACCGGCGAGCCCTGGTTCACCGAACGCCGTTCCTTCGGGGCGCTGCTCGGCGAGCACGGGTGGACGCTGGCGTACGCGACCGAGTTCACCAACGTCTCCGGCGCCACCGTGCCGATCGGCAGCCCCACCACTGAGGGACGGCCCAACGCCGGGTACGGCGGGCTGTTCTGGCGCGGGCCGCGCTCCTTCAGCAACGGCCGCGTCTACATGGACGGGCGCACCGGCGGCGACGAGATGATGGGCGAGCGGGGCACGTGGCTGGCCTACTCCGGCGACCACGACGAGGTGGACGCGAGCTCGACGCTGGTGTTCGTCGACGACGACCCCAGTAATGAGCCCAGTAATGAGCCCAGTGACGGGCCCGGCTCCGAGCCGGTCCAGTGGTTCGTGCGGACGGGGATCTTCGCGTGCGTCTGCCCCGCGCCGTTCTTCGACGTCGTGCGGCCGGTGGAGCCGGGCGCGTCGCTGGCCTTCCGCTACGCGGTCACCATCGCCGACGGCGACACCGGCCCGGACGGCGCGGCCCGCATCGCCGCGGACACGGCCGGCGTCACCTCGCGCCTCTTGTGATCGGAGTTCCTGACATGGCTCGCATGGACACGTTCCGGGCCCGCGTCGGCGGATTCGCCTACGGCGGCGACTACAACCCCGAGCAGTGGGAGCCCGCCGTGTGGCAGGAGGACGTCCGCCTCATGCGCGAGGCCGGCGTCAACACCGTCAGCCTGGGCGTGTTCGCGTGGGCGTCGCTGGAGCCCGAGCCGGGGACGTACGAGTTCGGCTGGCTGGACGACGTCATGGACCTGCTCCACGAGCACGGCATCAGCGTCAACCTGGCCACCCCGACGGCGGCGCCGCCCGTCTGGCTCACGCACCTGCACCCCGAGGTGTTCCCCATCATGGCCGACGGGGAGCCGTTCGGCTTCGGCAACCGCCTGCACTACGACCCGTCGTCGCCGATCTACCGCGAGTACGCCGCCCGCATCACGACCAGGCTCGCGGAGCGGTACTCGTTCCATCCCGCGCTGGCGATGTGGCACATCAGCAACGAGTACGGCCCGACGGCGTACAACGAGGCCGCCTCGGCCGGCTTCCGCCGATGGCTGCGGCGCAGGTACGGCGACCTGGACACCCTGAACGAGGCGTGGACCACCCGCTTCTGGGGCCAGCTCTACACCGACTGGGAGCAGATCGAGGTGCCGAACATCCCGCGCACCTGGATGAACCCGGCCCGCAAGCTCGACTTCAAACGCTTCACCTCCGACGCGCTGCTGGAGTGTTATCTGGCCGAGCGGGACATCGTGCGCTCGTTCCGCGATGACGTGCCGGTGATGACCAACTTCATGCGTTTCTTCCGGCACGCCGACTACTGGCGGTGGGCGCCGGAGGAGGACGCGGTCGCGCTCGACATCTACCCCGACCCGGCCGAGGCCGACTCGCACGTGTCGGCGGCCTTCAACTACGACCTGTTCCGCTCGCTCAAGGGCGGGCAACCGTGGATGCTGATGGAGCAGTCGAGCAGCGCGGTCTGCCAGTGGAAGCTCAACGTCGTCAAGGAGCCGGGGCGGATGCGGCTGGGCTCGCTGCAGGCGGTGTCGCGGGCGGCCGACTCGGTGATGTTCTTCCAGTGGCGGGCCGGCCGGGGCGGGCACGAGCGTTTCCACTCGGCGATGTTGCCGCACTCCGGCCCTGACTCGCGCACGTTCAAGGAGATCGTCGACCTCGGCCGGGAGATGAAGCTGCTGGCGCCCGTGGCCGGGACGACCTCGCGCGCGGAGATCGCCGTGCTGTTCGACTGGGACGGCTGGTGGGGGCTGGAGGAGACGCACGGCCTGCCCCGCAGCGACTTCAGCTACACCGACACGGTCATGCGGCACTACACGCCGCTGTGGGAGCGGCACCACGCGGCCGACGTGGTGCCGGCGGGGTCGTCGCTGGACGGGTACAAGGTGCTGGTGGTGCCCAACGCGTACCTGATCGGCGACGAGGGCGCGGAGCGCATCCGGGCCTTCGCCCGCGACGGCGGCACGGTCGTCATGTCCTTCTTCTCGGGCGTGGTCGACGACTGCAACCGGGTACGGCCCGACGGGTATCCCGGCGCGTTCCGCGACCTCATCGGCGCGAAGATCGACGAGTACTGGCCGGCACGCCCGCACGAGACCTTCGCCGTGGAGTTCACTGACGGGCGGCGGGCGACGTCGACCTGGTGGCGCGACGACCTCCACCTGGAGAGCGGCACGGCGCTGGCCACCTACGCCGACGGGCTGCTCGAAGGGCGGGCCGCCGTGGTCGAGAACCGCTACGGCTCCGGGCGGGTCGTGTACGTCGCGACGCTGCTGGAGCAGGCTGCCCTCGACGCGGTGGTGCTGGAGGCCGTGGAGTCGGCGGGCGTGCGGTCACGGTTCGAGGGCGTGCCCGCGCACGTGGAGTGCTCGGTGCGGGGGGACGAGACGTACGAGTACGTGTTCCTGCTCAACCACAGCGCGGAGCTGAGCGCGTCCGTGCCCCTCGAAGGGCCGGGGACGGACCTGCTCACGGGCACGCCGGTGTCGGGGCAGGTGGAGTTGGGGCCGCTGGGCGCGGCGGTGATCCAGCGGGCCCTGCCGTAGCTTCCGGGCGAGCCGGCAGGGCCGGAGCCGGCCGTGTCACCGCCAGGGCCAGACCTTTCGCCCACAGCGTCACGAGTCCCCCGGTGTCCGCGTGCCGGCGTAAAACCGTCGAGATCCCCGTACGTCACGTGATATCCCTGACCGGTGATGATCGCCAAGGAACTGCGCGTGTCCGCGTACGCCATCTGCGTGGAGGACGGACAGATCCTCCTGGCCCGCTGGGTCGGCCCCGCCGGCGAGCGGCTCTGGACGCTGCCCGGCGGCGGCCTCGACCACGGCGAGGACCCTGTCGACGCCGCGATCCGCGAGGTGGAGGAGGAGACCGGCTACACCGTCGCCATCGACGCCCTGCTCGGCATCAGCACCCTGCACCGCCCCTACCCGCGGGCCGACCAGCGCCAGGCCGACTTCCACGCCCTGCGCGTCATGTACGAAGGCCACATCACCGGCGGCACGCTGCGCCACGAGATCGGCGGCAGCACCGACCAGGCCGCGTGGATCTCCCTGGCCGACGTCACCGGCCTGGAGCGGTCCGAGGTCGTGGACGCCGGCCTCGCCCTCCACCGCGTACGACCGCCCGACGGCCGGGTCGGCGGCCCCTGACCGCAGGCGCTCAGCGCAGCTCCTGGACGCGGATCATGTTGCCTGCGGGGTCGCGGAAGGCGCAGTCGCGGACCCCGAACGGCTGGTCGACCGGCTCCTGGATGACCTCCGCGCCACCGGCCCGCACCCGCGTGAAGAAGCCGTCGAGGTCGTCGGTGGCCAGCAGGATACCGGTATAGGTGCCCTTGGCCATCATCTCGGCGATGGTGACGCGCTCGGCGTCGGTGATCCCGGGGTCGGCGGCCGGTGGCTGCAGGACGATGGACGTGCCGGGCTGGCCGGCGGGGCCGACCGTGATCCAGCGCATCCCGTCATAGCCGACGTCGTCGCGCACCTCGAAGCCGAGGACGTCGCGGTAGAAGGCCAGGGACGTGTCCGGGTCGTGCGCCGTCGGTGTTGTGCGCCCCGGACGAGGCTTCGCCGCACGCGCCTGCCCCGGCATCGTCCGGCCCGAGCAGAGCCGTCCCGGAGAGGCGGGTCACCGCGCCGGTCGCCGCACCGGTGCCGCCGCCGATCGGCTCGGCGTGACAGCCGAGCACCCTGCCGCCCGGCCGTCCCAGCACGGCCGCCAGCACCGTATCGGGCAACCGGTCACCGGGCGCACCGCCCATCCAGACCGGCCGCCCCTCGGCTCCGTACGCGTCGAGAACCTCCTCAGGAGGGCCGTCCGGCGTCACCCCGCCCGGAACGCAGCCGCTCACGGCGCCGTGGCCCAGGCGTGCACGGCGGCCTTGAGCTCGGCCTTCACCTCGTCGGGGGCGAACGACGCGTCGATCGACGCGCGTGCCAGCCCGGCCAGATCGTCGTCGGTGCAGCCGAAGACGTCGCGCAGCCGGGCGTACTCGTCCGCCAGCGCCGTCTCCCCGTCGGTGTTGATCGTGACGGCCAGTCCAGCCGCCCGCAGCCGCGGCAGCGGGTGCTCGGCCAGCGACGGGACGAGCCCGAGCAGGACGTTGGACGTGGGGCAGACCTCCAGCGGGATCTCGCGCTCGCGCACCTCCGCCACCAGGCTCTCGTCGTCGAGGATCCGGATGCCGTGCCCGAGGCGCTCGGCGTGCCCCAGGTGGAGGGCCTCGCGGATGCTGGCCGGGCCGGCCGCCTCGCCCGCGTGGTGGACGAGACGGAGCCCCGCGTCCCTGGCCGCGTCGAGCACCCCGGCGAACGGCGCCAGCGGATGGCTCTCGTCGCCCGCCAGCCCCATGCCGATCACGTTGTCGTAGCGGGTGGCCAGCTTGTACGTGCTCCACAGCCGCTCCACCGGCCGTCGCCTGGAGTGGTCGAGCAGCACCCGGCACTCGATGCCGTAGCGGGCCCTGCCCTCGTCCAGCCCGTCGAGCACCGCCTCCAGCGGCATCTCCGGGTCCCCCACCCGCTCCCCGTGGGAGGCGGCGGTGAAGGTCACCTCGGCGTAGCGGGTGCCCTGCGCGGCTTCGTCCGCGCAGAACTCCACCGCGACGCGCCGGAAGTGCTCGGCCGTGCGCAGCAGCGCGCGCACCCGCGCCCGCTGGTCGGCGAACTCCCTGAAGTCGCGGAACACGCCGCCGTGTCCGGGTGTGCCGCCCAGGTCGCGCACGGTCTCGGGGCGTACGGTGCTCTCCAGGTGAACGTGCAGATGGGCTTTGGGCAGCGACCGGACGTCTTTCACGCGTCCCAGGTTAGGCCGGACCGCCGCGCGCACGCAGGTCGTTTTTCCGCCGTGCGGCTAGGAGGCGTCGGCCCGCCGGGTGACGCGGATCTTCGACTGCTTGTGCGGCAGGCGTTCCCAGTCGTCCATGAACCTCGCCTGCAGCCCGTGCTTGGAGGCCAGCGCGATCAGGGTCTGGGTGCGGTAGTAGAAGTCCTCCCGCAGCACCTGGTGCTCCTTGCCCTCGGTGCGGTCGAAGGTGAAGTCGAACCATCCGCCGGGTTTCATGACGCGGCCGACGTGGGCGAAGCACTCCTCGATCACGTCGAGCGGCGAGTGGGAGAAGACGCTGTGCGCGTGGACGACGTCGAAGTGCTCGTCGGGCAGGAAGGCGAAGCGCAGGTCGCGTACGGGGGTGAGGTGCGGAAGCTTGTCGCCCAGCCCGTGCTCGACGAGGGTGTCCTGGGCCGCCATGAGGATGTCGGGCGATATGTCGATGCCGTAGTAGTTGCCGGTGTGCAGGTAGTCGATGAACAGGTGACCGGCCCGCAGGTTGCCGCAGCCGATCTCCAGCATCCGGCATTCCGGCTTCAGCCCGTGCTCGACGAGGTAGTCGAACTGCATACGGCCCAGCGCCAGCCACCGGCGGTGCGTGTGGGAGCCGACCGCGCCCTCGGGGTCTCGCGCGGTGTCGGACTTCATGACGGCACGGTAGTAGGCGACGTGGTCGCGGGTACGCAGCCTGAACCAGGTGTCGCGGGCGAGCCGCCTCAGGTGGGGCAGGATCTTGCGCGGGTTCTTGAACGCGTACGTCACTTGGTGGACGAGGCTCGAACGGGAGCGTTTCACGCCTGGGAATCTAGGTCACTCACAGCAACATCCAAGGGGCTGTGGCGACAGTCTTGAGTTCCCGTTTGCGCAGCCTTTCTCTCCGGAACCTCGTGTGCCAGGTGAACGGTCAGCTCAGGTAGTCGCGCAGCGCCAGCGAGCGAGAGGGATGGCGGAGCTTGGACATCGTCTTGGCCTCGATCTGCCGGATCCGCTCCCTGGTGACGCCGTAGACGCGCCCGATCTCGTCGAGCGTGCGCGGCTTGCCGTCGGTCAGGCCGTAGCGCATGCTGATCACGCCCGCCTCGCGCTCCGAGAGCTGGTCGAGCAGGGCGTGCAACTGCTGCTGGAGCAGCGTGAACGACACCGCGTCGGCCGGGGAGACCGCCTCGGTGTCCTCGATGAGGTCGCCGAACTCGCTGTCGCCCTCCTCGCCGAGCGGTGTGTGCAGCGAGATGGGCTCGCGACCGTAGCCCTGCACCTCGATGACGCGGCTCACCTCGAGCTCGCTCTCCTTGGCGATCTCCTCCGGCGTGGGCTCGCGGCCGAGGTCGCTCTGCAGGCGCCGCTGCACCCGTGCCACCTTGTTGATCAGCTCCACCATGTGGACGGGAATGCGGATCGTACGGGCCTGGTCGGCCATGGCGCGGGTGATCGCCTGCTTGATCCACCACGTGGCGTAGGTGGAGAACTTGTAGCCGAGCCGGTAGTCGAACTTCTCGATCGTCCGGATCAGGCCGAGGTTGCCCTCCTGGATCAGGTCGAGGAAGAGCATGCCGCGACCGGTGTAGCGCTTGGCGATGGAGACGACCAGCCGGAGGTTGGCCTCCAGCATGCGCTGCTTGGCCCGCGTGCCGTCGGCGGCGATCCACTCCAGGTCGGCGCGGAGCTCGCCGGGAAGGTCGGGCTCGGTGTCGAGCCGCTCTCTGGCGAACAGCCCGGCCTCGATGCGTTTGGCCAGCTCGATCTCCTGCTCGGCGGTGAGCAGCGGCACCCGCCCGATCTCTTTCAGGTAGGTCTTGACCGAGTCGGCGCTGATGGCGCTGCCACTGTCGGCGACGCTTTCGTCCAGCTCGAGAACCTCTGCTGCTTGGGACAAAACACTCTCCTCGCTCGCGTTGGGTAGTGTGGACGGCAACCCAAACTTAGGTCGCGCCTAACATTAGGTGCACACTGGTCTTGAGTCAACCTAAATGTAGGTCGAACCTAAAATTCTGTGAGAGACTGCGGCTATGAGCATCGACACCTTGGGATTGAGGGAACAGAAGAAGCGCGAGACCAGGCAGGCCATCTCCGACCACGCTACCCAACTGTTCCTGCAACGTGGCTTCGACCGCACGACGATCGCCGACATCGCCGGCGCCGCCAGAGTGGCCAAGATGACCGTCACCAATTACTTCCCCCGTAAAGAGGATCTAGCCCTGGACCACCACGAGGTGTTCGTGGCGGGCCTGGCGGAGGCGGTCGCCCGGCGCCCACCTGGGGAGTCGGCGCTGGGCGCGGTACGTCGAGCATATGCGCAGGCGCTGGAACAGCGTGACCCCGTCATCGGCTTCACCGGACGCGACTTCGCCCGGATGGTCACCGACAGCCCCACCTTGGTCGCCCGGCTGCGCGACCTGCACGACCAGCGTGAAGAGGCCCTCGCCGACGCGCTCGTCGCGGAGACGTGCGCGACGGCACCCGGCGAATCCGGCATGGCCGAGGCCACCGCCGAAGGGGGCGTGATCGAAGCACGCGCGGTGGCGGCGCAGCTCGCGGCGGCCGACCGGCTGCTCTTCCGCGAGTTGCAGAGCCGTGTGCTGGCCGGGCATGAAGAGGACGGGATCGCCGCAGCGCTCACCCAGGCCGCGCGGCGCGTCTTCGACCTCCTCGAACCCGCCATCAGCACCTACGCCGTCCGCCCGCCGGCGTAGACGGCGCAGGCCGCCGCCCGGATCGTGCTGCTAGGCCGCGCCGGAGCCGTGCGGGCGGCGGGCTCTCGCGTCCACGTTGCCGGCCACCGCCCTGAGGATGCCGGGCAACTCCGCCACGGCCTGTGGGGGCAGGCCGGTCACGGTCTCGTCCGCCAGAGCGCACCACAGCCGCTTGATCCGGCCGACCAGCGCCCTGCCGCTGTCGGTGAGCTCGACGACGCTGGCGCGCCTGTCCGAGGGGGCGGGTGCGCGGCGGACGTGCCCGGCCGCTTCGAGCTTGCGGGTCATGAGCGTGACACTGGGCGGCTCGCAACCGAGCGCCTCGCTGAGCTCGGCCTGGATCATCGGGCCGGTCCTGGCGAGTTCGAGCAGGAGCGCCTCCTGCCCGGGGTGCAGGCCGAGCGGGGCCAGCAACGCCGCGGCCCTGGCCCGGTGGCGCAGGCTCAACAGGCGGATGGCCTGGTTGAGGGCGTCGGCTTGCTCGAAGTCCATCGGCTCTCCTTGACAAATTAGTTATGCGCATAATAGTTATCCGGATAACTAATTCTACACGAGATCGAGGAGCCGCACATGACCGTGAAGCCCGTCGTGTACGCCGCCGGCGGCAACCCGTACGGCACGTCATTGGTGAACGGGGACGGCTCCGACGCCACGGCGCTGGAAGCGGCCAGGTATCAGGGACGGAGGCTGGCCCGCATCACGATGCGGCTGCTGGAGGACGGCCGCGTCACCGACGGCGGCGACGCCCGCGAAACCATCGCCGCGACGACCTCCCGGACCTCGTGAAGGGGCGCGTCGTGACCAGCACCACGACCCCGCCGGGCCGGCAGCGCACCGGTCCTGCCCGGATGACCCTGGCGCTGGCGTGCGCGTGCCAGTTCATGGTGATCCTGGACTCGTCCATCGTGAACCTCGCCCTGCCCTCCATCGGCGGGGAGCTGGGCTTCACGCCCACCGGCCTGGCCTGGGTGGTCAACGGCTACCTGCTGACCTTCGGCGGCTTCATGCTGCTCGGCGGCCGCGCCGCGGACCTGTTCGGGCCGCGCCGGATGCTGGTCGCCGGGCTGTTGGCGTTCTCCGTCTCGAGCCTGGCCGGCGGCCTGGCCGCCGCTCCGGAGGTCCTGGTGGCGGCCCGCGTGGCGCAGGGCATCGGGGCCGCCATGATGGCACCGGCGACGCTGGCCGTGATCAACACCTCCTTCACGGGGCCGGCGGCGCGGGCCAAGGCGTTCGGCGCATGGTCCGCGTCGGGCGGCGTGGGCGGTATGGCCGGCGCGGTCACCGGCGGCGCCATCACGACGGGCGTGTCGTGGCGGTGGGTCTTCCTCATCAACGTGCCGATCGGCGCCGTGCTGATCGTCGTGGCCATGGTGTCGCTGGCCGGCGTGCGAACCGGGCGGCGGGGACCCCTCGACCTGACGGGCGCGGTCACGGGGACGGCAGGGCTGGCCGCCCTGATCTACGGCGTCATGCAGGGCGTCGACCATGGCTGGACGTCCGCGCCCGTCCTCGGGCCGGCCGTGGCGGGCGTGCTGCTGCTCGTCGCCTTCACCGTGGTGGAGGCCCGATTCGCCACCCAGCCGATCATGCCCATGCGGCTGTTCAGAATCCGGGGGATCGCCGTCGGCAGCGGCATGTTGCTGCTGTTCGGCGGGATCGCCATCGCGATGTGGTACTTCTCGTCGCTGTTTCTGCAGAACGTCCTCGGCTTCAGCGCGCTCGAGGCCGGGCTCGGGCAGACACCCGCGGCGGTGACGTTCATGGTGATCGCGCGATGGGCCGCCCTGCTGCTGCCGCGTGCCGGTGCACGGGCCTTGGTGCCGGCCGGCTCCGCCTGCTTGCTGGCCGGTTTCGGCTGGCTCTCCCAAGCCCACGCCGACAGCGGCTACGTCACCAGCGTGCTCGGGCCCACGCTGCTCGTCGCGGTCGGCATCGGGCTGACCTTCCCCATCCTCATGGCCGCGGCGACCGCCGACGCTCCCGAGGGCGATGCGGGGATCGTCGGCGGCCTGGCCCAGACCGCCGGCCAGGTGGGCGGGTCGGCGGGCCTGGCCGTGCTCGCGACGGCCGCCGGCGCCACGACAGCGACGGAAGCCGCGGGGAGCACCCCGGCCGCCCTCGCCGCCGGCTACGACCTGGTCTTCCTCATCGCGGCCGGGCTCGGCCTGGCCATCGCGCTGGTCAGCCTGCTGCTGCCGCGGCACGGGCGGGTCTGACGGCCGCTCACGGCTCTGGCCGCACCCTGACTCATGCCGCCGTCGACCGAAGATGGGTCTGCTAGATTTAGCTTTCCGGCTGAAGGTTGCTCCCAGCCGGAAAATGCTTGTATGACCACTTTTCAGGCAACCGTGCGGCCCGTGACCGCCGCGGACCACCCCACCGTCGAACGCCTCTGGCTCATGTTCCGCCACGACATGGCGGAGTTCCAGGGCGGGCTGCCCAGCCCCGACGCCACCTACCACAGCGAACGGCTGCGCTCGGCGCTCGAGGACGACGACTGGGCGGCCTACCTGTTCACCAGCGGCGACCGGCCGCTCGGGTTCTCCTTCGTGCGGGCGCTGTCCGGCCCCGCGCGCGTGCTGAACGCCTTCTTCGTGGTACGCGGCGCGCGCCGGTCCGGGATCGGGACGACCGTCGTACGCGAGGTGATCTCGCGGCACCCCGGCCCCTGGGAGATCGCCTTCCAGGACGCCAACGCGGCGGCCGTCGCGTTCTGGCGGAGCGTCGCCACCCACTTCGCCGGCGACGCGTGGACCGAGGAACGCCGGCACGTCCCGAACCGGCCCGACGTCCGCCCTGACGTGTGGATCTCCTTCACCACCGCCTGACCGGCACGACGCACTCCCTTGAAGCGACCGTCCGGTCGAGCACCCGGCGGTTCAGGATCACGGGCTGACCGTAGGCTCTATCGCGGCACGTCTGCTTCCGCGTTGCGCAGCTCGCTGAGGGCCTCGCGCAGGTGTCCGGCGAGTTCCCAGGCGTCGGGCACCATCGCGCGGTCGGTGATGACGCCGATGTCGAGCGAGCCGTCGTAGGAGAAGGCCGTGATGTTGACGCCGCCGCTCACGTCCGAGATCACGGAGACCGGATAGTGGTGCAGCAGCCGGGCCCCGCACACGTACAGGGGGAACTGGGGGCCCGGCACGTTCGAGACGATCAGGTTGATCGGCGGGGCGGCCTGCCCGAGCAGGGCGAACGCCGAGCGGGAGGCCAGGCCCATGAGGGCGGCGGGCATCGACTCGCTGAACTCGCGCAACCACCGCGCGGACGCCGGCGAGAACCGGTCCTTGAGCCGCCGCATGGCCTGCCGCACGTGCTGCAGCCGGTCGACGGGGTCGGCGACGTGCACGGCCAGCGGGGCCGTCATGATCGTCACGTGGTTGCCGGGCCCCTCCTCCCCGGCGTCCCGCAGCGAGAACGGCACGCCCGCCACCAGCGGCTGGCTCGGGACGCCCCCGTGCGCGGCCAGCCATCCGCGCAGCGCTCCCGCGCACACGGCCATGACCACGTCGTTGACGGTGACGCCGAACGCCTTGCGCACCTGCTTGAGCTCGTCCAGCGGCAGCGACACGTACGCGAAGCGCCGGTGCTCCGACACGGGACCGCTGAAGGGCGTCCTGGGCGCGGGCAGCGTCGGCAGGTCGGGAACCTGCCCGGCGCCGGCCAGCCTGCGGGCCAGCCCGGAGACGAACCGGGCGCCGGGCAGTGAGGACACGATGGGGATCTCGTCCAGGTAGGGGACGGCCATGGACGCGAACCGCACGGCGTGCGCGGGGTTGCCGGCCAGCCGGGCCAGGCCGCGCGCCAGCATCTCCGCCTCCCCGGGAGGCGGGGCGTCGCGTTCGGGCTCCTCCTCCGGCGGCGGCGCGGGCCGGGGGCCGGTGTCGAGCAGCGCGGCCAGTACGTCGGCGCCGCCCACCCCGTCCACGGCCGCGTGATGGATCTTCGTGTAGAGGCCCATGCGGCCGCCGGACAGCCCGTGAATGAGGTAGATCTCCCACAGCGGCCGGCGCCGGTCGAGCCGGCGGGCGTGCAGCCGCGAGACCTGCTCGGCGAGTTGCCGCTCGTCGCCGGGCGGCGGCAGGCCGATCTCGCGCACGTGGTAGTCGAGGTCGAGATCGTCCTCCTGCATCCAGTACGGGTGGTCGAGCCCGAGCGGCACCGGGGCCAGCTTGCGGCGCAGCGCGGGCACGTACGGGAGCCGCTGTTCGAGGAGGGCCTGCAGGTCGGCGCGGTGGAGGTCGCCGTCGAGGATGGCCAGGCCCGCGATGTTGGCGATGTTCGTGGCCGTCTCGAAGTACAGGAACTGCGCGTCCAGGGCGGTCAGCTGGGGCATCCGTCGAACCTCCGCCCGGACAGGCCGGCCGCCCACGTCAAGGGCGCGTTCGGCACGTCGTCCAGCTCCCTTCCCGCGAGATCCGCAGACCTCTTCGGCTTCCTGCCCGGCGGCGGCCAGGTCCGTACGACGCCGAGTTCTTCGCATGACAGCACAAGAAGGTGCTGACGCGTCGGCGTGGCACGATTGAGGTCTCCGAGGCTGAGCATCTACATACCATGCCTTTCCCTATCAAAACGGTACGCGCCACCTATCCCGCACTCTCCGACGGCTACGCCTATCTTGACGGAGCCGCCGGCACGCAGACGCCGCAGTCGGTGATCGACGCCATCTCCACCGCATACCGGACCGGGATCGGCAACGTCGGCGGCGCCTTCCCCGCCAGCCACCGCTCCGACGCCATCGTCGCCGCCTGCCGCGCCGCCGTCGCCGACCTGGTCGGCGGCCATCCGGACGGCGTCATCCTCGGCCCGAACATGACCACGCTCACCTACCGCCTGGCCAGGGCCATCGCCGGCCCCGGCGACGAGGTCGTGGTCTCCAGGCTCGACCACGACGCCAACGTGCGCCCCTGGACCCAGACCGGCGCCACCGTGCGCTGGGCCGAGGTGGACCCGGTCACCGGGGAACTGCCGGTCGAGCAGTACGAGAGCCTGATCGGCGAGCGCACCAGGGTCGTGGCGGTGACGGCGGCGAGCAACATCCTCGGCACCCGCCCCGACGTGCCCGCGATCGCGGAGCTGGCGCACCGGGCGGGCGCGCTGACGTACGTGGACGGCGTGCACGCCACCCCGCACGGCCCGGTGGACATGCGGGCGCTGGGCGCCGACTTCTACGCCACGAGCGCGTACAAGTGGTCGGGACCGCACATCGGCGCGGTGGTGGCGGACCCGGCGCTGCTGGAGACCATCCGGCCGGACAAGCTGGCCTCCTCGGCCGACACCGTGCCCGAGCGGTTCGAGACGGGCACGGCCGCGTTCGCCGACCTGGACGGGGTCACGGCGGCCGTGGACCACCTGGCCTCCATGGTCCCCGGCACGGGGAACCGCCGCGAGCGCCTGCTCGCCTCGATGGCCGCGGCGGAGGAGCACGAGCTGGCCCTGTTCCAGGTGCTGATCGAAGGGCTGGAGACGATGCCGCACGTCACCGTGTACGGCAAGCCCGCCAGGCGCACCGCCACCGCCTACTTCAACGTGGCCGGCCACACCCCGCGCCAGGTGGCCGAGCACCTGGCCAGGCTGGGCGTGAACGTGTGGAACGGCCACAACTACGCCTGGGAGCTGACCGGCGCGCTCGGCATCCGCGAGTCGGGCGGCGCGGTGCGCGCGGGCCTGGTGCACTACAACGACCGCTCCGACGTCGACCGGCTGCTCGAAGGGGTGGCCGGGCTGGAATGAACCGGAGTGTCCCGGTGCTGTTGAGGAACGCAGTCTTTCATGAAAAGAGGCGTTTCCCATGTCCCGGCAGGCCGTCGCCGCCCGGCTGATCGTGCAGGCACTGGAGGCGGAGGGCGTCGAATACGTCTTCGGCATCCCCGGTGAGGAGAACATCCACTTCGTCGACGCGCTCCACGACTCCTCCATCCGTTACGTCCTCGTACGTCACGAGCAGGGCGCGGCGTTCATGGCGGAGATCTACGGCAGGCTGACCGGCAGGCCCGGCGTGGCGTCGGCCACGCTCGGCCCCGGCGCGATCAACCTGCAGCTCGGCGTGGCCGACGCCACCACCAACAGCACGCCGGTGGTGGCGATCACCGCCCAGGTGGGGCTCGACCGCATCTACAAGGAGTCTCATCAGGTGGTCGACCTGGTCTCGCTGTTCAGGCCGATCACCAAGTGGGCGGAGCTGGTGCCGTCGCCGCAGGCGCTGCCCGAGATGATCCGCAAGGCGTTCAAGACCGCGCAGACCGAGCGGCCCGGCGCCGTCTACCTGGCGATCCCCGAGGACGTCGAGTCGGCGCCGTTCCCCGACGGCCTGGCCCCGCTCCCGGTGAACGTCGTACGCCCGCAGGATCCCTCGGCCTCGCAGATCGCCCGCGCCGCCGAGGTGCTCGACGGCGCCCGCAGGCCCATCGTGCTGGCCGGCCACGGCGCGACCAGGGCGGGCGCCTCGCGGGCCCTGGTGCGCTTCTCCGAACGGCTCGGGCTGCCGGTGGCCACCACGTTCAACGGCAAGGGCGTCTTCCCCGACGACCACCGGCACGCGCTGGGGGCGGTGGGCTTCATGCGCCACGACTACGTGAACTTCGGCTTCGACGAGGCCGACGTGCTGATCAGCGTCGGATACGAGCTGCAGGAGTTCGACCCCGTCAAGATCAACCCGCTGCGCGACAAGAAGATCATCCACATCCACCGGTTCCCCGCCGAGGTGGACGACCACTACCCCGTGGCGGTCGGGGTGCACGGCGACGTCTCGCGCTCGCTGGACGCGCTCGGCGACGCCGTGCACCGGCGGTTCGAGATGAACGGCACCGGCGAGAAGATCCGCCGCATGATCGGCGAGGAGCTGGCGCAGGGGCGGGCCGAGGGCGCGTTCCCGCTGTCGCCGCGCCGGATCGTCGCCGACATCCGTGAGGCCATGGGCCGCGACGACATCGTGCTGGCCGACACCGGAGCGGTGAAGATGTGGATGGCCCGCATGTACCCGGCCTACGAGCCGAACACGATGCTGGTCTCCAACGGGCTGTCGTCCATGGGCTTCGCGGTGCCGGGCGCGCTGGCGGCCAAGCTGGCCCACCCTGAGCGCAAGGTGCTGGCGGCGACCGGCGACGGGGCGTTCCTGATGAACTCCCAGGAGCTGGAGACCGCCGTGCGCGAGCGCATCCCCTTCGTGGTGCTGGTGTGGGTGGACGACGCCTACGGGCTGATCGAGTGGAAGATGGACCTGGAGCTGGGGCGCGACTCCCACGTCGCGTTCGGCAACCCCGACTTCGTCACGTACGCCGAGAGCTTCGGAGCCCGCGGCCACCGCGTGACCAGCGCCGGCGAGCTGCTGCCCACACTGCGCAGGGCGCTGTCCGACGACGTCGTGTCCGTGATCGCGGTCCCGGTCGACTACGCGGCCAACCTGCAGCTGACCGACAAGCTGGGCGAGCTGACCGGCCCCTTCTGACAGGGCCGCGGGCCGGCGGCCCGCCCGGATGGGCTCGCGGGCGGCGGGGCCGTAAGATCGGCCCGGTGAGCCTGCCTGCCGTGCCCGATGCCGCGGCGCCGCCGGTCGAGCCGGCGCGCGACCCCTACCACGTCTATCTCGACTCGCTCACCAGCCCCGAGTCGCGCCGCACCATGCGCGGCTGCCTCGACCGGCTGGCCCGGCTGCTCACCGGCGACGAGAGCGCCACGGGCGCGGGCCAGCCGTGGCACCTGCTGCGCTACGAGCACACCGTCCGCATCCGCACGATGCTCACCGACCAGGGCTGGTCGGCGGCGTACGTCAACAAGCACCTGGTGGCGCTGCGGCGGGTGCTGAAGGAGGCGTGGCGGCTCGGCCAGACGAGCGCCGAAGACCTCGCCCGCGCCTCGGACCTCGCCCCCGTACGCCAGAGCCGGCTGCCCACCGGGCACCACGTTCCGCCCGAGGTGGTCGGCGCGGCCCTGTCGGCCTGCGGTGACTCCCCCGCCGGGGTGCGCGACGCGGCGCTGATCGCCGTCCTCTACTCCACCGGCTGCCGCCGGGCCGAGCTCTCGGGTCTGGCGCTGGCCGACTACGACCCCGGCGCCCGGTCCCTGCGGGTGCGCGGCAAGCGCGACAAGGAGCGCCTCGTCTATCTGACGGCGGAGGCGATCGGGCTCGTCGAGCGGTGGCTGGCGGTCCGCGGGACCGGCCCGGGGGCGCTGTTCAGCCCGATCAGCAAGTACGGCACCCTGCGGCGGCGCGACGGCCGGCCGGTGCGGCTGACCGGGCAGGGCATCGCCGACATCCTGGCCCGCCGGTTCGGGGAGGCGGGCGCGTCGCGGCGGACGGCGCACGATTTCCGCCGCACGTTCATCGGCGAGCTGCTGGACGCCGGGGTGGACCTGGCGACGGCCCAGGCCCTGGTGGGCCACTCCTCCCCCGCCACGACGGCCCGCTACGACCGCCGGCCGGAGAAGACCCGCCGCGACGCCGTCGACCGCCTCCGCCTGCCCGCCCCCCGCCCGCTCACCTGACCGGCCCGGGCCGGCCGAGCCGGTCACCCCTTCCCACCCGCGCGGACGTCGGCGTTCTTGCGATATTCGCCGGGCGTCACACCATGCCATTGCTTGAAAGCCAGGTGAAATCCGACCGCCGACCGGTAACCGACGCGCCGCGCGATCCGGCTGTGCGGGAGGGTGCTGCCGGCGAGAAGCCGTGCGGCCTCCTGCATCCTGCGGGCGGTCAGGTGCCGCATCGGCGCCTCGCCGACGAGCTCGCGGAAGGCCGCCGCGAACGCCGAGCGCGACAGCCCCGACTCCTCGGCCAGCGACTCCACCGTCCAGGGCTCGGCGAACCTGGTCTGCACGGCCAGCAGCGCCGCCCCGACAGCCGGATGCCGCAGGGCGCGCAGGATCGGCTCGCCCTCGGACAGGTTCGCGAGGGCCGCGCGCAGGGCCAGCACGAAGGCCAGCTCGAAGGCGCGCAACGCGACGATCTCCAGACCGGGCTCCCCGCCGTCCCAGCCGCCGGCCAGCCGGTCCAGCACGTCGCCGAGCAGCGGCTCGCCGGCGATCGCCGCCCGGTCCAGTACGAGCATCTGCGGCAGCGCCCGGTAGAGCGGGGCCGCGGCGGCGGCGTCGTAGTGCAGCCCGCCGCAGAGCACGGCGGTCAGCGGTCCCTGGCCGTCGATCGACACCCTGCGCGCCAGGCCCGGCTCCCGCCCGGGGAGCAGGCTGTCCAGCGGCACGGCGGGGCTGCCGGGCGCGTCTCCGAGCCGGTGGCCCGCGCCGTGGGGGAATACGGCCAGCTCCCCCGCACCCAGCAGCACCGGCTCGGCCCCCGGCAGCTCCACCGTGCACGCGCCTTCGCTGATGTAGTGCAGCAGCGCGCAGTCTTCCCGCTCGCCCGTCACGCCCCACGGCGCGCGGGCCGTCCAGCGGCTGCGGAACACCCCGCGCAGGCGGAGCGGCCCCAGCAGTTCGCTCAGCAGGTCACCATCCACCAGACGATCCTTAAGTATCGCGAGATGTTCCTTTATAGAGCGTATTGCCGCACGCCGGAAAGATGGACCCCATGAGATTTCTGGTGATCGGCGCCTCGGGCGCCCAGGGCGGCGCCGTCGCCCGCCGGCTGGTCGCCGCGGGGCACGAGGTCCGCGGCTTCTCCCGCACCGCGAACGTCCCTGAAGGGGTACGGCCCTTCCCCGGCGACCTCGGGGACGCCGGGCGGGTGAAGGAGGCGTTCGACGGGGTGACGCACGCGTCGGTGGTGCTGCCCATGGAGTTCGGCCCCGCCACGGTCTCCGCGTACGTGCGCCACGTGATCGGCGGCGCCCGGGCCGGCGGGGTGCGGCGGCTGGTGTTCAACACGGGCAACCGGCTGCCCGGCCGCGAGACGGGCGTGGCCGCGTTCGACACGCGCGCGAGCGCGGCCGCGACCCTGCTGGGCAGCGGGCTGCCGGTGGTGGTGCTGCGCCCGCCCCTGTACGCCGACAACCTGCTGGCGCCCTGGGTGTCCGGCCCGCTGGCGAGCTCGGGCGTGCTGCGTTACCCCGTCCCCGCGCGGGTCGCCGTACCGTGGCTGACGCACGACGACCTGGGCGCGGCGACGGCCGCCGCGCTCACACGCGACGGGCTGGACGGGCTCACGCTGGACGTGGGCGGGCCGCAGGCGCTGACGGGGCAGGAGCTGGCGGCGGCGTTCGGGCCGCGGGTGCGCTACGAGGAGCAGGACGTGGACGCGTTCGAGGCGGACCTGGCGCGGATGGCGGGCGCACCGACGGCCGCCGGGGTCGCCGGCACCTACCGGTGGATCCGCGACACGGACGGCTTCTTCGCCCCCGCCCACGACGCCGGGGAGCGGCTGGGCATCTCCCTCACGCCGCTGCGCGACTGGATCGCCGCCAGGGGCCTGTCATGACGGACGCCGAACGCGAGGTGATCCGCCTGCACCAGGTGATCGAGGGGTGGCTGACCGGAGCGGCCGACCGGGCGGACTTCGGGCCCTTCGCCGGGGCGCTCGCACCGGACTTCACCCTGGTCGGCCCCGACGGGGTGGCGATGGCGCAGAAGGAGGTCCTGGCCTGGGTGGAGGGCTCCCACGGCAGCGCGCCGGATCTCAGGATCACCATCCGCGACGTCCGCGTGGTGGCCGACTCGGGCGATCTCGTGGTGGCGACCTACGAGGAATGGCACGGGACGGCCGTCGGCGCCCCCGCGCCGCCACCGGACGCGCGGGGGCGCCGGGCGACGGTGGTGTTCCGGCGCGGCGCGGGCCTGGACTGGCTGCACCTGCACGAGACCTGGCTGCCGGCCCCGCCATCGGCCGGGACCGGCTGAGCCCGCGCGCGGGTCACAGCGCGGGAAGCAGCGAGAACGCCCGCTCGGCCGCGCGAACCGCCTCGGGTTCGACCTCACTGAGCGGGCGGCCGCCGGCCAGCTGCTCCCAGGTGCGCCTGGCCAGCACCCGCTGCGTGGCCAGCACCTGCCCCGCGAGCAGGCCCGCGGTGAGGTCGTCGGCCGTCTCGGCCAGCGCCTCGGCGAGTGCCCGCTCTTCCTGCGCCATGTGCTGCAACAACCGCGCCGCCAGGCCGGGAGTGAAGAACACCATCCGGTGGTAGGCCACCACCTCGGGGTCGTCGTTGAGCCCGGTGACGGGGTCGTGCCGGGCGAGCCCGTCGAGGAAGTGGCGGCGCAGCGCCCGCACCGCCCCCTCGCCCGGCGCGCGCCGCCGCACCACGCGCGCCGACTCCCCCCGGTGGTCGGCGATGCGGTGGAGGGCGAGGTCCTCCTTCGTCGGGAAGTATTTGAACAGCGTCGGCTTCGACACGCCGGCCGCCGCCGCGATCTCCGTCACGGGCACCTCGTCGAACCCGCGCTCCAGGAAGAGCGCGATGGCCGCCGTCGAGATGGCGTCGTGCACCCGCTGCCGCTGAAGCTCCCGAAGTCCCGTCATGAGCACACCCTACCAAAGTGTTAACCTGGTTAATCTTTTAACCGAGTTAACACTTGGGGGTGCGATGGGAACGCTCGACGACGAGAGACAGTACGTCGAAGAGTGCAGGGCCGGACTGCGCAGGATGGTGCAGGGCGCGCGTGACAACGTGATCGTCGGCGAGGCCGTGGCCGGCGACCGCTACAGCGCGGAACGCCTGGGGCGTCACCTCAAGAGCCTGGCCAAGGAGCTCGGCGAAGAGCCCGAAGGGCCGCCCTTCTTCGGCCGGCTCGACTTCGGGCCGGGCTCGGCCGAGCACCGCGGCCGCGCGTACCACATCGGCAGGCGCCACATCACCGGCGAGCACGGCGGCCCGCCCCTCGTGATCGACTGGCGCGCGCCCGTCGCCAGGGCCTTCTACCGGGCCGGCGCCCGCGACCCCCAGGGCGTCGCGGTGCGCCGCCGCTTCGGCTGGTCGGGCACCACCCTGACGGGCTTCGAGGACGAGCGGCTCGAACAGGGCGAGGAGGGTGGGAGCAAGATCCTCGCCGCCGAGATCGAACGCCCCCGCGTGGGCCCCATGCGCGACATCGTCGCCACCATCCAGCCCGAGCAGGACGACCTCGTACGCGCCGCCCTGGACACCTCGATCTGCGTCCAGGGCGCCCCCGGCACCGGCAAGACCGCGGTCGGGCTGCACCGGGCCGCCTTCCTGCTGTACGCGCACCGCCAGCGCCTCGAACGCTCGGGTGTGCTGGTGCTCGGCCCCAACCGGGCCTTCCTCGGCTACATCTCCGCCGTCCTGCCCGCGCTCGGCGAGGTGGACGTCGAGCAGACCACGCTGGGGCGGCTGCTCGGCGCGCTGCCCGTCACCGCGACCGACAGCGAGGAGGCCGCCGCCGTCAAGCATGACGCCCGGATGGCGGAGGTCCTGCGCAGGGCCCTGTACGGCCGGATCAGCAGGCCGGCCGAGCCGGTCGTGGTGCCCGACGGCTCCTACCGGTGGCGGGTGTACGAGGACGAACTGCGCCGCTTCGTCGACGACACCCGGCGCGAGTCGCTCCCGTACGCCGTGGGGCGGGAACGCGTACGCGCGAGGGTGGTCGAGTCGATCCGGCGGCAGGCCGAGACCCGCGGGCAGACGCCGAACGCGGCCTGGCTGCGCAAGATCGGCCGCGGCGTCACCCCGTCGCTCGACGTGCTCTGGCCCGCCGTCAAGCCCGCGGAGGTCCTGTACGAGCTGCTGCGCGGCCCGGGATCCGGCCCGGACCCGGCCGCCGGCGTGCTGTCGCCCGCCGAGCGCGCCGCCATCACCTGGGACAGGCCGCCCCGCGGCGTCAGGAGCGCCCCGTGGTCGGCCGCCGACCTGGTGCTGCTCGACGAGCTCGCCGCGCTCATCGAGCGCCCGCGCGGCTACGGGCACGTCATCGTGGACGAGGCCCAGGACCTGTCGCCCATGGAGTGCCGGGCGGTGGCCAGGCGCAGCGAGCACGGCTCGCTCACCGTGCTCGGCGACCTCGCCCAGGGCACCACCCCGTGGGCCGCCACCTCGTGGCGGGAGCGCATGGAGCTGTTCGGCAAGCCGGACGCCCGGATCGTCGCCCTGACCACCGGCTTCAGGGTGCCCGCGGCGGTGGTCGACCTGGCCAACACGCTGCTGGCGGCGCTCGACGTGGAGGTGCCCGCGACCCGCTCGTACCGCGCCGACGGCCGGCTGCGGGTGACCCGGGTGGCGACGCCGGCCAAGGGCGTGGTGGCGGCGGTGCGCGAGGCGCTGGCGTTCGAGGGCTCGATCGGGGTGATCGCGGCCGGCGCGGACGTGGAGGAGCTCGCGTCGGCGCTGCGGGAGGAGGGCGTCGACGCGGGCGAGCGGCTGACGGTGCTGCCCGCCGCCATGGCCAAGGGGCTGGAGTACGACCACGTGATCGTGGCCGAGCCCGCCGCCATCGCCGAGGCGGAGCGGCGCGGGCTGAACCGCCTGTACGTCGCCCTCACCAGGGCCGTCTCCCGGCTCGACATCGTGCACGCGCGTCCGCTGCCTCCCCAGCTCACCCAGCCCCGCTGAAGCCGCGGGAATGCCGATCCGGCTCACCGGCTCGACAGGGCCGCCGTGGCGAGGTGTGATGTGGTTCACGCCTCCGAGAGGAGCCAGCGCAGTGACGACGCCCTCCGAGCCGCCCCACGGCGACGAACCTCCGGCCGCATGGTCGCAACCGCCGCCCTACTCGCAACCGCCCCATCAACCTCGACCGGCCAACCAGGTGCTGTCGATCATCGGGTTCGTCTGCGCCGCGGTGGCCGTGCTGTTCATCCCTATCCTGTTCGGCCTGGCCGGCATCGTGCTGGGCATCGTCGGCCACACGCGCGGCGAGCCGCTGGGCAAGTGGGCCGCCGTCGCCGCCGGGGTGGGGATGATCCTGGGCTTCGTGCTCGGCATCGTGGTCATGAGCAGCATGTACGCCTGACGCCGCGCGTCGCCGGCGCCCGGGTCGTCATGGTCCCGCGCGCGTCACACGCGCCGTGAGATCCTGGTGGCGTGCTGTCGCCCATCGACGTGCTGCGCGAGCAGATCATCGCCCGCCTGGCCGCCTTCGACCGCAGGCAGGTGCCGCCGGTCGGCGGGGTGCGCAGGGCCGCCGTCACCGTGTGCGTGCTGGAGGACGCCGAGCGCCGCCCGTACACGATCCTGATCAGGCGGGCTCCGCACGGCCGCAACCCCGGGCAGTGGGCGCTGCCCGGAGGGCGGCTCGACGACGGGGAGCGGCCGGTGGACGCGGCGCTGCGCGAGCTGGCCGAGGAGACCGGCGTCACCGGGGTCGAGGTGGCCGGGCTGCTCGACGACTTCGTCACCGACTCCGGATTCGTGATCACGCCGGTGGTGGCGTTCGGCGGCCGGCAGGAGCCGGTGGCCGACCCGCGTGAGGTGGCCTCGGTGCACGCGGTGCCGCTGGAGCGGTTCCTGGCGCCGGGGGTGCCGCGCTGGAAGGGGAAGCTGCTGCAGATGCCGCTGGGCCCCTCGATCGTGATCCACGCGCCGACCGGGGCGATTTTGTGGCAGTTCGCGGAAGTGGCGCTGCGTGGCCGTGAGCAGCGGGTCTTCGACGTAGCGCAACCACATTGGACGAGAACGTGACCGATTCTTGGGGGCGCATGGAATTCGCGTCGCCGGATGTCCGTTAGCATCGAAAGGCCGATGTGGTCTGTGTCCCCCGGGCCGCAAATTACCGCCTTCACGGAATACCGTTCGGCTGGAGCCGTGTTGTGCATCTCGCCGAGGAGGCGACCGCCACATCGGCCTTAACAGCTTTTCAGGCGTCCCGCCCACCGGCGGGGCGCCTGCTTTATGGTGGGGTGGCCGACCGCCCGATGATCGCAGGAGTGCTCGTTGCTGTACGAAGTGGTCAAGTTCGCCGCCGCGCCACTGGCACACGCCATGTGCCGGCCGCATGTCACCGGTGCGGCCCACGTGCCGAGGAGCGGGCCCGCGATCCTGGCCGCCAACCACCTGTCGGTGCTCGACTCGTTCCTGCTGCCCGCGCTGCTGCCGCGGCACGTGACGTTCACCGCCAAGAACGAATACTTCGACGGCAACCCGATCTCCGGGTTCTTCATGCGGCTGGGCGGGAGCCTGCCGATCGACCGCGAGAGCGCGCACGCCGCCCAGGTCATGCTCGACGAGGCCGCCGCGCTGCTGGGGCGGGGCGAGCTGTTCGGCATCCATCCCGAGGGCACCCGCTCCCCCGACGGCCGCCTCTACCGCGGCAAGGTCGGCGTGGCCTGGCTGACGCTCAGGACGGGCGCCCCCGTGCTGCCCGTGGCGCTCAGCGGCACCGAGAAGGTGCTGCCGCCCGGGACGTCGGTGCCGAGGCCCGCGCGGATCGGCATCGCCATCGGGGCGCCCATGCGCTTCGACGGCGACCACACCAAGGCCCGTGACCGCCGCCGGGTGACCGACGAGATCATGGCGGCCATCCAGGAGTTGTCGGGGCAGGAATACGTGCCGGCCTACGCGTCGAGCCTCAAGGCCGCCGCCAACGGCACACCATGAGCCGGGCCGTCCGGCGTCGATGACGAGGGGGCTGATCAGTGGCGCGGGGTCGTACGATCGCGATCGTGTCCGTCGCCGCCGTGCTCGCGGTGGGGGCCGCGGGCGGCGGCGCCTACTATGTGCTGCACACCAGGGGCACGCCCGCCGAGACGGCGCAGCGCTTCGCCGCCGCCTGGCAGGCGGGCGACAAGGCCGCCATGGCGGCCGAGCTGGCCGCACCGCAGCAGTTCAGCGCGTACGACCAGCAACGCGAGGCGCTCGCGGTGGAGTCGACCATGATCCGGCTGGGCCAGGTCACCGAGGGCGACGACCGGGCCAGCGCCCCCTACACCGCGACCCTGACGCTGAAGGACATCGGCACCTGGGTCTACGAGGGCGAGATCGACCTCAAGGTGGCCGACCGCACCTGGAAGGTCGACTGGAAGCTCACGACGCTGCACCCGTCGATGACCGAGGGGGCGTCGTTCGCGGTGAAGACCCGCTGGCCCGAACGCGCCGAGATCACCGACGCCGAGGGCGGGCGCATCGACACCGGCACGGTCGGCGGTTCCGTGCAGCAGCTCGTCGGCTATCTCGACAAGGCCTCCAAGAAAGACGCCGCCAAGCTCGGCTCCGCCTACGAACCCGGGCAGACCATCGGGCACCACGGGCTGCAGCGGACGTTCCAGAAGCAGCTGGCCGGCACGCCGTCCACGGAGATCATGCTCGGTGGCAAGACCCTGGAGACCATCGAGGGCAAGGACGGCGAGCCCCTGCGCACGACGCTCGACCCGAAGGTGCAGGCCGCCGCGGTCGACGCGGTCAAGGACATCGAGAAGCCCGCGTCGATGGTGGCGATCAGGGCGTCGACCGGCGAGATCCTGTCCGTGGTCAACAACAAGGGCGGCTTCAACCGGGCGCTGGACGGCCGCTACCCGCCCGGCTCGACCTTCAAGGCGGTCACCGCGATCGGGCTGCTGGCGGCAGGGGTGTCGGAGGAGGACACGGTGACGTGCCCGCAGTACGCCACCGTCGGCGGGCTGAAGATCCGTAACTCCGACAAGGCGGAGTTCGGGTCGCTGTCGTTCCTCGACGCGTTCGCCCACTCGTGCAACACGACGTTCGCGCCGCTGGCCCAGCGGGAGCTGGGCGCCGACAAGCTGCTGGAGGCGGCCGAGTCCGTCGGCTTCAACCAGCCGCTCAACATCGGCGTGCCGGCCACCGAGGCCGGCTTCCCCAAGGCCGAGTCCGACGCCGAGCTGGCCGCGGAGTCGTTCGGGCAGGCCAGGATCACCGCGAGCCCGCTGTCGATGGCGTCGGTGGCCGCCGCCATCGCCGACGGCACGTGGCGGCCGCCGATGCTGGTGCCCGAGCTCAAGCAGAAGGCTTCGGAGCAGAAGCTGCCCGACGGGGTCAAGGACGGCCTGCACGCGATGATGTCGGCCGTGGTGACCAAGGGCACCGCCAAGGCGGCCGGGCTGCCCGCCGGCACCTACGGCAAGACCGGCACCGCCGAATACGGCACCGGGGAGAAGCTCGACAGCCACGCCTGGTTCATCGGGTTCAAGGACGACGTGGCGTTCGCGGTGGTGGTGGAGGGCGGTGGCGGCGGCGGGTCGGTGGCCGCCCCCGTGGCGGCCACCTTCCTCAAGGGCCTCTGAGCCGGGCTCAGGCGAGGAACTCGCGGATCTCGGCGGCCACCCGTTCCGGCCGCCCGCGCCGGGCGGCGTTGCAGGTGGCGCTGTGACCGAGACCCGCCATCTCCACCCGGCGGGCGCGCGGCAGCACGCGCTCCAGCGCGTCGAGCGCCGTACGCAGGTAGGCCGGGCTCCTGGAGCCGCCGAGCAGCAGCACGTCGGCGTCCACCGACCGGTAGGCCACCGGATCGCCGGCCGTGGCCGTCTCGGCCACCACCCGCACGTCGTAGTGCAGCGTCGGGGCGAGCTCGTCGAACGTCGGCTCCCCGTTCGCCCCGGCCTTCTCCTGCCCCTTCTGCGCGAGGACGGTGAGCCATTCCAGCAGGACGCGCGGCATCATCGTGAAGATCGCCGGGCCCATGCGGGTGGCCCGCATGCCGGTGACCAGCGCCGCCGTGGTGTCGCCCGCGGCGATCTCACGGTCGAAGCGGGGCAGCCAGTCCGTCGGGTTCGAGCCGGCGATGTCCAGCGGTGGTTCGAAGAGCACCATCTTGTCGAGGACCGACGGGGTGAGGGCGGTGCGCAGCGCGATGATGGCGCCCGAGCTGATGCCGACGGCGTAGCGGGCGCCGGTCGCCGCGAGCAGGGCGTGGAGGTCCTCGGTCTCCCGCTCGACGCCGTAGGCGGGGCCGTACGGGCCGCTCATGCCGCGGCCCCTGCGGTCGGGCAGGTAGCAGGTGAAGTCGTCCGACAGCGCCTGGGCCAGCTCGATCTGGCTCCGGCCGACCTGCATGGTTCCGTGCAGGAGGACGAGGCCGGGGCCGCGGCCGAGCCGGTGGTAGCCGATCGTGGTGCCGTCCTTCGATGTCACGTCGCCCGAGGTGGTGGTCGTCATGCTTGGCTCCCATAGTGGTTTCCGCCCGTGAAGGGAGCCCGGCTATTGTTGCGAGTGCCATCTCGTGGCCGGGGTCCGCTTCGCGGGTCTGCGGTGCGAGGTCTCCCGGCGGCGGTGCTGCAACACCGCCGCCGGTTCTTCGTGGTACGGCCCGAGGTCCGCTCAGCGCGGCCCCGGGGCCGGCTGGTGCGGCCGGGCCTTTCGGCGGCCTGGGCTGGTCAGTCGGTGCGCCCCCTCTCGGCGAGGTCCGCCACGTCAGGAGGCATCCGGCCCGTCCAGTGATAGGCGCGCCACTCCTCCAGGCCGGGGAACGCGCCTCCGCCGAACTCCGCCAGCAGCGAGCTCACCCAGCGGGCCTGGGCCTCCCGCATCGCCAGCGCGTACTCCGACTCCAGGAGGAAGAGCCGGGGCAGCTCGCCACGCTGATGTTCCAGAGCGCGGCGGTCGTCTTCGATCTGGCGTCGCAGCTCGTCGAGCCGCTGCCGCAGCAGCGCCGCGACCTCGTCGGGACCGAGACCGCCCATCACCGACAGCCCGGCCTCGAACGCCGTCGGCTCCCGCTCGGGAACCGACAGCAGCTCGCGGGTCCAGTCGTCGGCCTCCTGGCGGCCGGCGTCGGTGACGCGGTAGACCGTGCGCTCCGGCCTGGCGCCCTGCCGCCCGCTCTCCACGACCTCCAGCAGGCCGTGTTTCTCCAGGTTGCGGACCACGGTGTAGAGGGAACCCCATTTGATCGGCATGTCCTGGTCCTTGCCGCGTGCCCGCAGGACCGAGGCCATCTCGTAGGGGTGCATCGGCCGCTGGACGACCGCGGTCAGCACGGCGAGCGCCATCAGGTTTCCGACCCGTCGCCGCTTCGGCATCCCGCCCACCTCCTACTCGTCTACGAATATACGCGCACGAGTAGCAGGCGTGAAGACCGTCACCGGGACGAGGTCGCTTCGTCGTGGTCGAGGCCGGGCTTGGGCGCGATGGACGGATGCAGCCCCCGGCGCGGGCCCGGCTACGCGCGGTCGGGAGGGGAACGGGAGGCCGGGTTCAGGCCGGGATTCAGAAGGCCGTGGTCAGAGCCAGCGCGGCGGCGGCGTCGAGGCGGAGCACCATGATCAGGAGGGTGGCGATGAGGGTCGCGATGAGCAGCCAGCTGATCAGAATGATCACGGTCGAGCGGCGTGGGCTGCGCGGGGCGCCCGGTGACCGCCGGGTCTTCGCCTCACTGCGACGGACCCGCTCGTTGAACGACTCGAGCCGAGCCACGAGTCGCGGGTCGTCGTCGACGAGGTGCTGCTCGATCTCCGCCAGCATCCGCTCCTCGTCCTGCGACCAGGCCATGGGTGCACCTCCCGAACGCAAGCTCTTCAGGCGTGTTTCTGCCCAACCATGAAGATCATTAGCCCCCGCCCGACCAGGTAATTGCCGCCTCTTTTCATTTGCGATCACGCTCGAATTCTTGTTCTAATCATGGGATGCGCTGGGACAACCTGCGCCTGGCCGCGCCCGGTCAGGACGATCCGGCCGTGCCGCTGTTCGCCCGCGGCGCGGTCACCCGCACGTTCGACACGCCCGAGTTCAAGGGGATGACCTTCTACGAGATCCAGGCTCGGTCGATCATCAACAAGGTGCCGGGAGCCAGCCGGGTGCCGTTCGAGTACACGATCAACCCTTACCGTGGCTGCAGCCATCGCTGCGTCTACTGCTTCGCCCGAAAGACGCACGAATATCTGGACATGGACGCCGGAGCGGACTTCGACTCGAGGATCGTGGTCAAGGTCAACGCCGCCGAGCTGGCCCGCAAGGAGCTGGCCGCAGCCCGCTGGGGCGGTCACCACATCGCGATGGGCACCAACGTCGACTGCTACCAGCGCGCCGAGGGCCGCTACCGGTTGATGCGCGGCATCCTGACCGCGCTGCGCGACGCCGCCAACCCGTTCTCCGTCCTCACCAAGGGCACGCTCATCCTGCGCGACCTCGACCTGCTGACCGAGGCCGCCGGCGTGACCGACGTGAGCGCCAACGTCTCGGTCGGCTTCCTCGACGCCGGGATGTGGCGCGCGGTCGAGGCGGGCACGCCCCACCCGCGGCGACGGCTGGAGACGTGCGCCACTCTCAACGACAACGGCATCGCGTGCGGCGTGCTGATGGCGCCGATCCTGCCCTACCTCACCGACTCCCCCGCCCAGCTGGAGCGCACGGTCAAGGAGATCGCCGAGTCGGGCGCCACCCACCTCGCGCCCATCGTGCTGCACCTGCGGCCGGGGGCGCGCGAGTGGTGGCTGGGGTGGCTCTCGCGCGAGCACCCGCGGCTGGTGCCGCGCTATCGGGAGCTCTACGGCAGAGGTGCGTACGCGCCCAAGACCTATCAGGCGCGCGTGACCGGGCTGGTCAAGGAGCTGGCCGAGCGCCATGGCGTCGGCCGGGCCACCCCGGCCATGGCCCGCCGCGTCCCGCCCCGCCGCCCACCGGCGCCGCCCGAGCCCGAGCAGCTCCGCCTCCTGTGACCACCGCACCACCCTGGCCCGGGGCGGAGGGGTCGTACACGGTGAGGTGGTCAGTGTCTGGACGGTCCCAGATGGGCGCGCTCTCCCTGCGCCCCGAACAGGGTGAGCAGTTCCGCGGGCCGGCTGCCGGCGCTGCCGATGCTGTGCGGTATGCGGGTGTCGAACTCCGCGGCCTCCCCGACACCGAGCAGGAACTCCTGCTCGCCGAGCACGAACCTGACCTGCCCGTCGAGGACGTAGAACCACTCGTATCCCTCGTGGGTCTGCAGTTTCGTCGTGGGCGTCGGGCCCGCGGGGGGATAGATCACCTTGTAGGCCTGGATCCCGCCTGGCCGCCTGGTCAGCGGCACCAGCACCAGCCCTGATCGCCGCACCGGTCGCAGGTGGATGCGCGGATCGCCGGTGGGCGGGGCCGCGACCAGGTCGTCGAGCGGCACGCCGTGCGCCCGGGCCAGCGGCAGCAGCTGTTCCAGGGTGGGGCGGAGCCTGCCGTTCTCGAGACGGGACAGGGTGCTCGCCGTGAGGCCGGTCTCGCCGGCCAGCGCCGCCAGCGTGGTGCCGCGCTCCCGGCGCAGGGCACGCAGACGTGGCCCAACTCCCGCCAGAACGTCTCCTACAGGGTTGTCCATCACTTGATAATGCCGATCCGCAACTTTTCTTGCAAGAAGGAAACGGCGGTGGCGATGCTGTCGGTACATCGTCGGCGTCGCGGGCGCGTATCGGATCACGCTCGGCACGCCGACCGGCGAAGGGACATCTCTCATGGATTCCACCCGACAACGACGGTCCACCGCCGACGCCCGGGGCGGCCAGGGCACGGCCGAGCAGGACGCCGAGCTGTTCTGGGAGCGGCACTACCGTGCCCGGCGCTCCTGGGACGCGCGCGTCAACCCGCTGCTCGCCGAGACCGCCGCGCCGCTGCGCCCCGGCGCCGCCCTGGACCTGGGCTGCGGCGCCGGGGGCGACGCCATCTGGCTCGCCCGCCAGGGCTGGCACGTCACCGCCGTGGACATCTCGGCCACCGCCGTCGAACGGGTGCGGGAACGCGCCCGCGATCTCGGCGTCGCGGACCGGGTCGTCACCGAACAACACGATCTGGGCAGGAGTTTCCCGGCCGGCGCGTTCGATCTCGTCTCCGCCCAGTACTTCCACACCCCGTTCCCCTTGCAGCGCAGCCAGGTCCTGCGCACCGCCGCGGGGGCCCTGGGTCCCGGCGGGCTGCTGCTGGTCGTCGACCACGGCTCCACCGCGCCCTGGTCGTGGAACCAGGATCCCGGCATCCACTACCCCACGCCCGCCGAGGTCGCCGCGGAACTCGTCCTCGACCCCGCGCGCTGGTCCGTGCTGCGCGCCGACATGCCCAGCCGCCGGGCGACCGGACCCGCCGGTGAGAGCGCCACCGTCATCGACAACATCCTGCTCGTCCAGCGTGCCGACGGAACGGAGTGACCCCATGCCGGCAAGAGGCTTCAGCACGCGGGCGAAGGACACCATGCCTCCGCGGACCGGCTCCGACGAGAAGGCCACCCTGCGGGGTTTTCTCGACTACCTGCGCGACGCGATCGCGGACAAGGTCGCGGGGGTGCCGGAACCGCAGGTACGGACGGCCGGAGTGCCTTCGGGCACCAACCTTCTCGGGCTGCTCAAGCACCTGACGTTCGTCGAACGGTTCTACTTCCTCGGCGAGGACGTCCGCGACTGGCGCGCGACCATGCGGCCGTCGCCGGAGGAGACCGTGGACGGCGTGCTCGCCGGCTACCGGAAGACCGTCGAGCGAGCGAACCAGGCCATCGACGCCTGCCCTGATCTGGACCTTCCCGTCCCGCGGCCCACCCGCCCGGGGCCGGCGCCCTCGATGCGATGGGTCCTGGTGCACATGATCGAAGAGACCGGCAGGCACGCCGGCCACGCCGACATCCTGCGCGAGCAGATCGACGGATCCACCGGCCGCTGACCTGCCTGCCGGCCGGTGCGCGGCGCGCTCGGCGGCCTGGTGCCCGCACCGCGAGCGGCCGGCGGGTGCGGGACCGCGCGGCCACCGGGCCGGATGGCTCGCCCTCGTCCCGCGGCCCGGCCGGAAAACGGCTGGCTCGGGCGCCGTGCCCGGTGGCAGTACCCAGACCGACACCGGCGCGATCGAGCGCCGTCGCGGCATCACCATCCGCACGGCCGTCGCCGCCTTCACCCTGGACGACCTGCAGGCACCACGGTGTACGAGCCGTGCCACCGCTTCGAGGCGGAGGTGCCGCTGGAGTCGTTCGGCGCGGTCACGGGGGAGCCGGCGGTGCTGGGCGGCGTGCTGCGCGACACCCGACGGCAGGCCGACACGTGGGTGCCGGCGGGAGAGATCCCGGCGGCCGCCGTGCAGGCCGAGCAGCGGTTGCCCGGCCTGACGCACGGTGAGGGCGTGTGGTGGTCGGAGCCGTCGGGCGACCGTCCCACCCGATAGGAGGTTATGTCGGATTTCTTCGTTAGTTGGGTATTAACGCACGTGGTGCACCAATAGGGGTGCACCACGTCCGTACACGGGGGGATTCCCATGGCTGACACGAAGAAGAAACCCGCGGCCAAGACCGGCAAGTCGAAGAAGCAGGCCATCAAGACGAGCAGGCAAACCAAGGAGACGAAGAAGGAGACCAGGAAGGCTCCGGACGAGGGGTGACCCTGACCGGACGGCGGGCGGTCTGGGGCACCCGCCCGCCGAGCCGGACACCATGACCGGACAGCCGAGGGAGCCGCGCCTCGGCTGTCCCGTCGACCGGACGCCGCGGGACCGCGACGGCGCCGCGGGCGGGCGCATCAAAAAGTATCAGCGTCACCTGGGAGATCATCCGGCATAAGCCGCGCGTGCAACCTTAGCCACATATATGGCGTCTAAAGATCATAGGTGGGGAAAGCGCACAGGGGATGAACACGTGCACTCCGCCGAGGCGATGAAAAAGGCCGGTGGCAGGGCGGAAGCCCGCGCCACCGGCCATGTGTGTTCAGAGTTCTTCCGGCCCAGAGGGGATTACGTCAGGTGCGCGCACTGGCTCGCAAGGGTAAGTCGGCCGTGGTCAGGCTGTATCGGGGGTACGACCGGCGCCGGGGCAGGAAGGCCCCGCCACCCACGACGCGGCAGGTCCGCATCCTGTTGCTGCACGCCAACGGGATGGGCGGCACCATCAGGACGGTGTTCAACCTGGCGAGCTACCTCGCCAAGGAGCACGACGTCGAGATCGTGAGCATCCTGAAGGAGGCCGAGCACCCGTTCTTTCCCATTGATCCGCGCGTGAAGTTCCGCTATCTGGACGACCGGCTCAAGCCCGGCGCCAACCCGTTGCGCGCGATGTTGTCCAAGCTGCCGAGCAAGCTCATCCCGAAGGGAGAGACGGCCCACCACCGGTTCTCCCTGTGGACCGACCTCCAGCTCACCCGTTACCTCCGCTCGCTCGACACCGGCGTGCTGATGGGCACCCGTCCAGGGCTCAACCTCGTGATGGCCCAGTTAGCCAGGCCCGGTGTCATCACCATCGGGCAGGAGCACGTGGCTCTGCGCACCCAGGCCGAGCCGATCCAGGAACTGATCAAATGGCGGTACCGCCGCCTCGACGCTCTGGTCACCCTGACCAAGGCCGACCTGCGCGACTACCGGGAACTGTTGCCGAAGCAGCCGCACAAGCTGGTCCGCATCCCCAACGCCGTACCCCCCATGACGGGCGAGCCGGCCAAGCTCGACGCCAAGGTGGCCGTGGCGGTCGGCAGGATGACCCGCATCAAGGGCTTCCACAGGCTCATCACCGCCTGGCAGACCGTCTCGGCGGCCCACCCCGACTGGAAGCTGCGCATCTACGGTGCCGGGCCGCAGGAGGAGAGCCTGGCCCAGCAGGTCGTGGAGCTGGGTCTGCAGGAGACGGTGGAGCTGCCGGGGCCCACCTCCGACGTGGGGGCGGCGCTGGAGAAGGCGTCGATCTACGTGCTCAGCTCCCGCCACGAGGGCTTCCCGATGACCATCCTGGAGGCGATGGCCAAGGGGCTGTCCATCGTGAGCTTCAACAGCCCGCACGGCCCCAAGGAGATGATCACGCACGAGGTGGACGGGCTGCTGGTCAAGCCGCGTACCAACGCCAACCTGGCGTCCTCGATCATCCGCGTCATCGAGGACGAAGGGCTGCGCAGGGACCTGGCCGCGCGTGCGCTGGAGACGGCCCGCGGCTACGACCCCGACGTCATCGGCCAGAAGTGGGACAAGCTGCTGGCCGATCTGCTGGCCCGCCGCGCCGGCACGCGCGCGCGCCGGCGCAGAGCGGCCGCGAACGCCGCCCAGGAACCACCGCGGGAACCCCAGCACGACACGAACACCGCCCACGACCTGCCGCCCGAACCGCGGCACGGCGCGGACGCCGCCGTCGCGGCCGGGGGCGGGGCGGAGCCGGTGAACGCCCGGCTGGTCCTGGCGCCGGTCGAGGTCGAACCCCAGAGCCCGTGAGCTCCACCGGCTCGGCGATGACGTCCACCAGCGCGCCGTTACGGTAGACGGTGATCGGCAGCGGCCTTGCGATCGTGTCGGCGAACATCAGCCGCCGCAGGCTCCCCAAGGTGCCCGGCGGCTGACGCTCAGGCCACGGCCTGTGCCAGCGCCACGCCGCAGTAGGCCGCGCCCAGCCCGGCCAGCACACTGGCCACCGCGTTGGCCACCGCGTGGAAGCGGGCGCCCTCCTCCACCAGCCGGACCGTCTCGTACCCGAAGGTGGAGTACGTCGTCAGCGCCCCGCAGAACCCCGTGCCCGCCAGCGCCATCACCCCGTCGCCCGCGGGCAGCCCGGCCAGGAACCCGAGCAGCGCCGACCCGGCCACGTTGACCGTCAGCGTCCCCCACGGGAAGGCCGTGTCGTGGCGTGCCTGCACCGCCCGGTCCACCAGATACCGCAGCGGCGCCCCTACGGCCGCGCCCAGCACGATCAGCAGCACCGTCATGGCGCACCGGCCCCTCGCCACGCGTGCACCGTCATCACCGACCGGCCCCTCGCCGCGCGTGCGCCGTCATCGGCCCGCCTGGCGAGCGCCGCCGTCATTTCGCCCCCGCCCGGGCGACACCGGCGATCCGCCGGGTCAGCCACATTCCCGCGACCACCGCCGCGAGCGCCGCCAGCAGGGTGCCCGCCAGGTAGGCCAGCCCCGTCACCGGCGCGCCCGCCTCCACCGTCTGCCGCACGCCGTCCGCGTACGTCGAGAACGTCGTGTAGCCGCCCAGCACCCCCACTCCCAGGAACGGCCGCACGAGCCGGTGGGCCCGACGGACCTCGGTGATCACCACCATGAGCACCCCGATCAGCAGGCAGCCCGACACGTTGATCCAGAACGTCGCCCACGGGAAGTCCGCGGGACCGGCGGGCATGGCGGTCTGCACGCCGTGCCGCGCCAGCGCTCCCAGCGCGCCGCCGGCCGCGATCACCGCGAGCACGTGGCCGCTCACCTCGGCGCGTTGCGCGGGCACGTGGAGATCGGAATCCGGATCGATCGGGCGATCAGTCACGAAACACTCCCCGTGTCGGCACACTGGATGCCGGGCACCTCTCTAGACAACCTGGGGAGCCGTACGGAGGACCGGTTGAGCACGAAGGACGCGATCGCCTTCCTCGCAGGAGCCGTCATCGTCGTTTCTCTCATCAACAGCGCCAAGACCGGACCGGCCACCGCGGCCGGCCCACTGGGCAACGTCAGCGGGACGCTGCCCGGCCTGGCACCTATCATCTCCGACGCGGAGAAGGCCGACGCGCGCGCCCTCATCCGACGGCTGCGGGTCGAACCGCTCGGCCCCAACACCGGATACCGGCGCACGAGGTACGGAGACAACTGGGCCGACGACGCCGTGGGGGTGCCGTACGCGCGCAACGGCTGCCGCACCCGTGACGACCTCCTGGCCCGCGACGGCCGCGACGTGACCTACCGGGCGGGCTCCAGCTGCGAGGTCGTCGCGATGGAGCTGACCGACCCCTACACCGGCCGGATCATCCGCTGGCGCAAGTCCCGCGCCGACGAGGTGCAGGTCGACCACGTGGTGCCGCTCAACTACGGCTGGCGCATGGGCGCGCCGCGCTGGCCGATGACCAAACGGCTCGACTTCGCCAACGACCCGCTCAACCTGCTGCCCGTGGACGGCGACACCAACGAGGCCAAGGACGCCTCCGGCCCGTCACGCTGGCTGCCGCCGCGCCGGGTCATCCGCTGCGCCTACGTCACCCGCTTCGCGCAGGTCGCGCTCAAGTACGGCGTGCCGGTCACCCGCGCCGACAAGAAGGCCATGCTCGCCCAGTGCCGATGACGGCTACCGCGGGTCGAGCCAGTCGAAACCGCGCTCGAACGTCTGCTCCGCCAGCGCCCGCTGCCCGGCCGCGCTCGGATGGAAGTAGTCCCACCTGCTGACGTGCTCGAGGGTGAAGGGGAAGGAGAACACCGCGCCGCCGTCTGTGCGGCAGGCCGGCCCGTACGCGGCGCACGCCCGGGCCGCCTCGCGGTTGTAGGCCATCACCCGCTCCCGCACCCTGGACCTGCGCTCCTTGTCGGCCCGCTTGGCCGACGTGGGCCTGGCCAGCATCGTCTGGCAGATGCGGCCCAGCGTCCAGAACGACCGGGCGAGCGCCTGGTCCTTGCCCACGCGCCACAACCGCCGCAGGTCGGGAATGCTGGCGATGAACACCCTGGCGCCGGGCATCCCTGCCCGCAGCTCGTGCAGCGCCCGGTCCAGCCGGGCCCGGTAGGTCGACACGGGGGTCATCGCCTGCTCGGTGCGCACGCAGGCGTCCTGGGCGCCGATGAGGATCGTCACGTAGTCGGCCTTGGCCGCGACCGCCTTCTTCACCTGGCCGAGCAGGTCTGCGCTGGTCGAGCCGGGCGCGGCGAAGTTGAGGTTGTTCTTGTGGAGCGTTCCAGAGAGCTGCGACAGGCGCAGGTAGTGACTGGACACCTCGCCGTGGTCGCCCGAGGACCAGGAGCGTGAGGGGCAGGAGACGTACCAGCCGCAGGCGTTGAACCCGGTGGAGATCGAGTCGCCGAGCGCGGCCATGATCTCGGGAACGGGCTGGACGGCGGCGGCGCGCGCGACGCCGGAGCCGGAGAGGACGACCACGGCGGCGAGGGAGGCGGAGCCCAGACGAGCGATCATGGCCCTAAGGTAGGGAGCCGATCACGGGCGTCCTATGACGTCAGGGCAAGGTCTGCCATTTCAGGACCGACTTCATATCGCCGCTTGACAGGGCCGCAGCCGCTGAGGGTGTGGCCGATACCCCCGCGCGTGCGGTCATATCCGGGTTCGATGTCCGCAACCTCACATTCACGGGGGTCCGAGTCGAACATGTTCAGTTCCCGCATAGAGTGTCTCGGGTGAGTGTCGCGCTCGGAACAACCCGCCCGCTACCGGTTCGCACCACCCCTGTCGGCGACCCCGGTGACCTGCTGGCTTCCCTGCCCAGGACGACACCTTACGCCTGGGTCAGAAACGGCGAGGGCCTGGTCGGCTGGGGCGAGGCCGCCCGGGTCGCCGTGCCCCCCGGCCCCGGCCGGTTCGCCTGGGCCCGCCAGTGGCTGGCCACCGTCCTCGGCGACGCCCACGTCGACGACGCCGTGCGCGCCCCCGCCTCGGGCCCCGTCGCCTTCGGCAGCTTCACCTTCGACGAGGACGCCCACGGCTCCGTCCTGGTCGTGCCCCGGGCCGTGCTCGCCCGGCGCGACGGGCACGCCTGGCTCACCACGATCGGCGAGGCGCCGCTGGAGACGTTCTCCCCCGTACGCGCGCCGGGCCGCATCAGCTACGGCGACGGCAGCCTGAGCGCCCCCGAGTGGGAGCACGTCGTCGCCCGCGCCGCGCGGCGCATCCGCGACGGCGAGCTGGAGAAGGTGGTGCTGGCCCGCGACCTGCTCGCCACCACCGAACGGCCCATCGACGTGCGCCTGCTGCTCACCCGGCTGGCGCGGCGCTACCCCGAGTGCTACACGTTCTCCGTGGCGGGGCTGGTGGGGGCCACGCCCGAGCTGCTGATCCGGCGCACGGGCCAGGAGATCGAGTCGCTCGTGCTGGCCGGCACGACCCCGCGCGGCACCGGCCCCGCCGACGACCTCGCCAGGGGCGCCGCTCTGCTCGCCTCGGCGAAGGACCGCCACGAGCACGAGTGCGCGATCGCCTCCGTACGCGACACGCTGGCGCCGCTGTGCTCCGCGCTGATGACGCCCGACGAGCCCGAGCTGCTGATGTTGCCCAACGTCCAGCACCTGGCCAGCCACGTCACCGGCCGGCTGGCCGATGGGGCGTCGGTGCTCGACGTGGTCGCCGCGATGCACCCGACGGCGGCCGTCGGCGGCACCCCCACCGGCACCGCCATCGAGGTCATCCGCGAGCTGGAGGGCATGGACCGCGCGGGCTACGCCGGCCCCGTCGGGTGGATCGACGCCAACGGCGACGGCGAGTGGGGCATCGCGCTGCGCTCGGGGCTGGTGCAGGGGCGGCGCGCCCGGTTGTTCGCCGGCGGCGGCATCATGGGCGACTCCGACCCGGCCGCCGAGCTGGCCGAGGCCCAGGCGAAGTTCCGCGTCATGCAGTACGCCCTGGAGGGCTGATCACTCGGGGGTCGGAGAGATGTGGAACGGAATCCGGCGTTAACGGGGTTCTCCCAGGTCAGTGACCCCCTGCCGCTGGGGTCTTCCGGATGTGGTTGACGCCGGATTCCGTTCCATCGCACAGACGGTTGGCGCTGTTTCATAGGTGCTCGCTTGTGAAACACCTCACCAGCCCGACCGCCAGGGTGTGGGCGAACCCTTCGCATCGGCCCTGGCCGCCTTCGCGCCAAGTGAGCCGGTCTTGAGATGCGGTCGCAGTAGCGGCAGATGCGGTCGATGATCTAATCCGCGGTCTTGGTCCACCTGAACGGCCTGGCGTTGTCGTTGCAGGTCTTGATCTATTCCTCCACAGCGGTCTTGAGAGCATGCAAGGAGCAGAAGTTGCCTCGCTCCAGACTGTAGTTCTGCGTCGCTCCAGCTCGGCGAACCCGCGTTCGACCTGGCCGATCCAGGAGGAGTAGATCGGGGTGAAGTACAGCACGAAACGCGGGTGGGCCAGCAGCCAGGCATGCACCACCGGCGCCTTATGCGGGGCAAGGTTGTCGCAGAGGAGATGGGCCGCCAGGCCCGGCTCGACCTGGCGGTCGATCTCGTCCAGGAAGTCGACGGCGCGGTGATGGGCCGACAGTTTGCCGATCATCCTGTCGGTGGCGGTGTTGAGTGCAGCGGACAGACGGCCATCCGGGCCGCCGGTGTTCCGATGGGGGACTCCCAAACGGAACACCCACGAACACCCACGAACGGCCACAACTCCAGCCACACGACTGGGGGTCGTCATCGAGACGACTTGACCGCTCGCCAATCCGGGCGGCTGGCACAAGTCCGAAGGAAGGACGCCGGCCGGGCGCCCCGGCGGTGTTCGCAGGACGGCCGAAAAACATGACACAAGACGTCGGGTTTTAGAGCGATCATCGGTTCACCGGTCAGCGCAGATGGAGCGTGGACCGGGGCCTCACAGATAGACAAGGACCTCAATGCGCGAAACCCCCGAGGAGCTCAAGGAACTTCAGGCTCTCCTCGAAGCCTCCCTTTCCCGCTCCACCTCGCACCTCCGCTCGATCGTCACCGAGAACACCCTGACTGCGGAGCAGGTCACCCGGATCCTGACCGGCATGTGCACCCTCGCCCTGTCCACCGTGACGGCGAAGGGCGAGCCGCGGATCAGCGGTGTGGACGGGCACTTCCTGCACGGCAAGTGGCACTTCGGCACGGCACGCGGTGCCGCCAAGGCCCGCCACCTCGCCGCCCGCCCCGCCGTCAGCGCCGCGCACATGCGCGGTGAGGACCTGGGCGTGTTCACCCACGGCACGGTGGAGATCCTCAACCCCCAGCACGGCGAACCGGCCGCGGACTGGCCGGACCTGCTCGCCTACTTCAAGGACTTCTACGGCGACGACCTCTTCGACTGGGACAACGACGTGGTCTACTACCGGCTGCATCCGCACTGGATGACCGCCTACGCCCCCGGCGTCGACAAGCTCACTTCGGTGCTCCGGCCCTGATCTGCAGCACGGGCCGCATCGAAAACCGGCCACGTGCTGAGGCGTTTGGTGAAGCGGCCGCTCGCCATCGTGACGAGCGGCCGCGTGGTGGCGTGATCGGTTTGTTCGGCATGGGGGGTGTCTGCCTGCCCATGTTCTGCTGTGTCGCGAGAGGGTGGAGGAAGGTTGACTGCGTTCGTACGGGACGTCGCGGGTATCGAGTGCGAGACCATCGAGGTGGTGAGGGCTCGTACCAACAATCTGCGGGACGTGTCGGTGAGCATCCCCAAAGGGCAGCTTGTCGCGTTCACCGGAGTGAGCGGCAGCGGCAAGACCTCGCTGGCCGTCGATACCCTGCACAATGAGGCGCAGCTGCGGTATCTGGAGGGGCTTTCGCCATTCGTGCGGCAGTACATCACCCAGCGCAACCGGCCGAAGGTCGACCGCATCCGGGGACTCGGCGCGACGCTCGCGGTCGACCAGCGCCGTCTGAACCGCAACCCCCGCTCCACGGTCGCGACGATCACCGGCATCGACGGGCATCTGGGGCTGTTGTACTCGCGCCTTCCGGGAATCGGCGCGGACCCGGCAGCCGAGAGCGGGGATGGGCATCTGACGACCGCTCATTTCGACCGCAACACGCCGGAAGGGAGCTGTGCGGACTGCCACGGGGTGGGCGGGCGATGGCAGGCGCAGGAGGACCTGGTCATCACCCATCCGGAGCTTCCGCTCTTCGAGGGGGCCTCGCCCTGGTACGCGAAGTGGCGGTCGGGGGAGCACGCGTTCGTGCCGGCGCTCGCCGAGAAACGCGGCGTGGACCTCGGCCGGCCGTGGCAGTCGCTGCCGGAGGAGTTCCGTCACTGTGTGCTGTACGGCACGGGTGAGGAGAAGATCGAGGCGACCGTCAACATGACGAACAAGAACGAGACGGCCCAGGTGACCTACACCTCCAGCCAGCCGCTGCGGGGCGCGCTCGCCGAGGTGGAGCGGGTGTTCGTGAACGCCCAGACCTCCAGCGCCAAGCAGCGCTACCTGCCGTACATGCGCAAGCAGCCGTGCGGCACCTGCGGCGGCAGCGGGTACGACCAGGTGGCCCGGTCGGTGCGGCTCGGCGGGCTGACCTATCCCGACCTGCTCGAGGTGGACGTACAAAAGGTACGCAGCTGGGCGGAGCGGGTGGCCGGTGACCTGGGAGCCCGGCAGCGCGAGGTGGGCGAGCCGCTGCTGCAAGACCTGGGCCGCAGGCTCGGGATACTCGACCGGCTCGGCCTGGCCCATCTCCAGCTGTCGCGAAGCGCGGCGACGCTGTCCGGGGGTGAGTTGCAGCGAACCCGGCTCGCCGCGCAGCTCAGCACCGAGCTGAGCGGCATCGTCTTCGTCCTGGATGAGCCCGGGACCGGGCTGCATCCGGCGGACAAGGCGCATCTGCTCGACATCGCCCTGGAGCTACGCAAGGCCGGCAATACGGTGCTCCTGGTCGAGCACGACCCTGAACTGATCGCCCGGGCCGATTGGGTGATCGATATGGGGCCCGGCGCGGGCCGCCTCGGCGGTGAAGTTCTGGTGTCGGGGCCTCCCGCCGACGCGGCCGCCCACCCGACGTCACTGACCGGCCGCTATCTGGCCGGTGAGGGGCCGCGGCTGCGCCGGACCCGCCGTCCGGCCGGGGAGGACACTGGCTGGGTGGAGCTGCACGGCTTGCGTGCGCACAATGTGACCGCGAACCTGGTGCGATTCCCCGCCGGTCGGCTCACCTGCCTGACCGGGGTGAGCGGCAGCGGCAAGAGCAGTCTGCTCGGCGCGCTCGCGGCGAGCGTGGAGGCCGCCCTGAACGGGACGATGACCGACACGGTGCGACAGGTGACCGGCCTGGAGGGGTTCGATTGGGTCGCCGTCGTCGATCAGGAACCGCTCGGGCGCACACCGCGGTCCAACCCGGCCACCTACAGCAAGGCGTTCGACATTGTCCGCAAGCTGTTCGCCGAAACTGACGTGGCGCGCGGATACGGGGTCAATGCCTCCTGGTTCAGCTTCAACACCGCGGGTGGTGGCCGCTGCGAGGTCTGCACGGGTTATGGCCGCAAGCTGGTCGACATGCACTTCCTGCCGGATGTGTGGGTGGTCTGCGACGCGTGCGAGGGCCGGCGCTACAGGCCGGAGGCTTTGGAGATCAGGTATCAGGGGTTGGCTATCGATCAGGTGCTGGAGCTGACCGTCGCCGAGGCTGTGGAGCGGTTCGCCGAGCCCCGGCAACTCGCGGAAATCCTGGGAGCCTTGAACCAGGTCGGGCTTGGCTATCTCCAGCTCGGCCAGAGCGCCACAGAGTTGTCCGGCGGCGAGGCGCAACGGCTGAAGCTGGCGTCCGCGATCCAGCGCGGTGCCGCGGGCCGCAAGGCCGGCCTTGTCGTTCTCGACGAACCCGTTTCGGGCCTGCACCCGTCTGACATCCAGCGTGTGGTGGATGCGCTCGATGTGTTGCTCGACTCGGGCAACACCGTCGTCGTGGCCGAACATGACATCCCCGTCGCCGCGTCCGCGGACTGGGTGATTGACCTGGGGCCGGGGGCCGGTCCGGACGGGGGCGCGGTGATCGCGGAGGGAACCCCGGACGCCGTCGCGACCGCGGACACTCCGACCGCCGGTTTCTTCCGGCGGTACGCGGCGGGTCTGCCGCTCCTGGAAGTGCGAGAAGACGCGCGCTGCTGAGAGGGCGGGGCGCGTCTTGCTATGTGGCAGATCCCCGAACGGGTGTGCCGCATCGACGGCTTCCTGGGCCGGGCCCCACCGCCGACGCCGCTGCGCCTTGCCGAGCAGCTCGGTCACCATGAGCAGGTCCAGCAGCTCCAGCGTGTCGTCGATGGTCTTGGTCTCCAGCCGCTGCGCGGTGGCCAGCAGCGTGGCCAGCCGCCGCGAGGCGGGATGCTTCTTCAACTGGGAGGAGTGCGCGGTCAGGCCGTAAGGGGCAAGCTCGTCCAGCCGCCGCTGCGGCACCGCGGCGTCCAGCTCCGGCCGGCCGAGCTCGGTGCCGCCGATCTCGGCCACCAAATCCAACGACTTGACCATCTGCGGCCCGGACGCCTTCGACGGGCCGGTCCGCCAGCGCTCCAGATCCGAGACCTTCTTACCCGGCAGCACCTCCAGCAGCAGGTCCAGCGCCGCCCGCTGCTGCGCGCTGAGCAGCGCGGCCAGGGTATCGTGCAGGTCCCGCGTGGCCCGTTCCCGCTCGCGCGCAACCAGCCGGGTCAGCGTGCTGATCCCCGGCAGCAACACGTCGTTCTGACGCAGCCACCGCACCGCGTACTGGAACAACGCGGTCGGGCCGTCGCCGGTGTTCCACGCGTGCGCCCGCACCTTGCCCGCCAGCTCAGTCTCGGCCGAGGCGAAGTCCTTCAGCCCAAACGCCTTGGCGATCTCCCAGGTGTGCTCGAGCCGCGTCTTGTCCCGCTCGGTGTAACGCTTCACGCAGGACGGATCCTCGATCCCCAGCTGGCCATCGACGACGTCCAGGACCTCGTTCGGCACCTCCAGCGGATCGGCCAGAAAGCATCCCAGGTAGCGAACGGTCACGAGCTGGAGAGCGAAGCCGCATCGGATGTGCCGGCCCCGATGCCCCTTGATGAGGGCCATGTCCTCGTTGTCGAGGAAGAAGATCTTCTCCATCTCGGCCCGGGAGGGCGGACCGTCGTAACGGCCGTACTTCGCCGCTTCTGAGTCGCTCAGGAAGTCGACAGACATGCACGCAACGTATGAACCAACGGACACAGCGTCATCAGAGCAACACAACCGTTACCAAAAGCCACCTATCGTCACACAACGTAGATTAAAGTCGCGCTGTGAGATCGACTGGAATCCGGCGCAAGCGTCCTCTGCAAGCGGGAGACGACAGGGGCCCGCTGACCAGCAGAAACCCCGTTAACGCCGGATTCCGTTCCAAATCTCTCAGACCACCCACTCCGGGACGTGCAGGTCCTCGCCCACCGACACGCGGGCCCGGCCGGCCGTCAGCCCGGCCACCCAGCCGGTGAACGCCGCCACCTCGTCGGCGCCCACCGCCACGTCGAAGCAGACCTCGCCCGCGTACGTCACGTCCCGCACCGTGTGGCGGGAGGCGCGCAGGTCGTTCTCCACCCGGCCGGCCTGGTCGTGGGCGACCACCACGCGCACCAGCCTGGCCGGCACCATCCGCACCGGCTCGACCCGGTCGAGGGTCTCGGTCACCGCCGAACCGTAGGCCCGCACCAGCCCGCCCGCGCCCAGCAGGGTGCCGCCGAAATAGCGGGTCACCACCGCCACCACGTCGCTGAACCCCCTGCCCACCAGCGCCTGCACCATGGGCGTGCCCGCGGTGCCGCCCGGCTCGCCGTCGTCGTCGCCCTTCTGGACGCGCTCGCCGATGACGTAGGCGGTGCAGTTGTGGGTGGCGGACGGATGCCGCTGCCGGCGCTCGCCGATGAAGGCCACCGCCTGCTCGACCGTGCGCGCCGGCGCCAGCGCGCAGATGAACCGCGATCGCCGCGCCTCGGTCTCGTGCTCGACGGGGGTGGTGATGGTCAGGTACGGCGCGGGCACATCCGACAGCGTATTGCCTTCCTGCCTCGACCACGCTCGGGCACGGCATGCGACGGCCGCCCGGCCATTGAGGGCGGGCGGCCGTCGCGCTGGGTAATAAGGGGCCGTACAGGAGTGAGCGCCACCGTACGACGCCGGGCGCCTTTACGTTGTAGATCAAATGACCCTCCGGTAGCACTAGGCGTACCTATGGGGTCTTTGCCCCGTCCATCCGCCCAGGGCACCGCCGGAATCGGTCAAATGTCGCCCAAATTCACTCCCGTTCCAGCTCGTGCGCCAGTTCCTCCAGTTCCGCCCCGCCGGACATGAGCGCGGTCAGCTCCTGCGTGGTGATCTCGCCCTTGCCGTACTCGCCGAGGCTCGTGCCCCGGTTGAGCAGCAGGAACCGGTCGCCCACCGGGTAGGCGTGGTGCGGGTTGTGGGTGATGAAGACCACGCCGAGCCCCCGGTCGCGGGCCCTGGCGATGTAGCGCAGCACCACGCCCGCCTGCTTGACGCCCAGCGCCGAGGTGGGCTCGTCGAGGATGAGGACGCGGGCGCCGAAGTACACGGCCCTGGCGATGGCCACCGACTGCCGCTCGCCCCCGGACAGCGTGCCGACCGGCTGGTCCACGTCGCGGATGTCGATGCCCATGGCGCGGAGCTCGTCGCGGGCCACCCGCCGGGCCCTGGCCACGTCGAAGGCCAGGCCCTTGCGCGGTTCGGAGCCGAGGAAGAAGTTCCGCCACACCGACATGAGGGGGATCATGGCCAGATCCTGGTAGACGGTGGCGATGCCGCGGTCGAGCGCCTCGCGCGGGCCGGCGAAGCTCACCTCCGCGCCGTCCACGAGCAGCGTGCCCGAGTCATGCCGGTGCACCCCGGCAAGGATCTTGATGAGCGTCGACTTGCCCGCGCCGTTGTCACCGAGCACGCAGGTGACCTGGCCGGCCGCCACGCTCATCGACACGTCGCGCAGCGCCAGCACGGAGCCGAACGTCTTGCCGATGCCGCGGGTCTCGAGAATCAATGCCGCACCTCCTCGGCGTACCGCCGGACCAGGCGGTTGGCCAGCGTCGCCAGCAGCAGCATCGCGCCGAGGAAGAACGTGAACCAGTCGGCGTCCCAGCCCAGGAACACGATGCCCTTGTCGGCCATGCCGAAGATGACCGCGCCGATGGCGGCCCCGACGGCCGAGCCGTAGCCGCCCGTGAGCAGGCAGCCGCCGATCACGGCCGCGATGATGTAGATGAACTCCTGACCGATGCCGATGTTGGCCTGCACGGACGTGTAGCGCAGCGCCATGATCGAGCCCACCAGCCAGGCCGCGAACGCCGTGGTCATGAACAACGCGATCTTCGTCCGCGCGGCCGGCACGCCCACGGCGCGGGCGGCCTGCTCGTTGCCCCCCACCGCGAAGATCCAGTTGCCGGCCCTGGAACGCATGAGCACCCAGGTGGCCAGTGCGGTCACGAGGATCCACCACAGGATCGCCACCCGGAACGAGGTGCCGCCGATCTCGATCGTGCCCGCGAAGACGGCGTTCGCGCCCTCGAACCCCTCCGCCCGGCGCAGCCCGCTGACCTGGACGGTCCCGGTGATGGCCTTGGTGACGCCGAGGTTGATCCCCTGCAGCATGAGGAACGTGCCCAGGGTGACGATGAAGCTGGGCAGCCGCGTCCTGGTGACGATCAGGCCGTTGGCGTACCCGACGGCCAGCGCCACGACGAGACCGACGAGCATGGCCGGCCACACGTTGAGGCCGAACCGGGTGGCCAGCGTGACCAGGATCAGCCCGCTGGTGCCGGTCAGCACGCCGGCCGACAGATCGAACTCGCCACCGATCATCAGCAGCGCCACCGCAACCGCCATGATGCCGAGCGTGGCGGCCGGGTCGAGCCAGTTGGCGATGCCGGCCGGCGACCGGAACACCGGCGACTGGGTGGCGAAGAACACGAACACCACGACCAGGCCGACCACCGCACCCAGCTCGGGCCTGATCAGCAGCCGCCGGACCAGCCCGACGTCGGCCGTGCGGTCGTCGGCCGCGGCCTGCGCGCCCGTCATGCGACCTCCCCGGCGGACGGCGTCATCGGGTGCCCGCCTCGGCCAGCTTGGACACCTGCTCGGCGTTGTCCTTGGTGACGAAGCCCGGCCCGGTGTTGACCGGCAGGCCGCCGCCGACGGTGTTGAGGTTGGTCCTGTACAGGTTCAGGAACGTGATCGGCAGGTAGCCCTGCAGGTACTGCTGCTGGTCCACGGCGAACAGGATCTCGTCCGCCTTGATCGCGTCGACCACGTCGGCCGACAGGTCGAACGTGGCCAGCTTGGCCTGCGAGCCCGAGTCGCCGATCGCGTCCCTGGCGGCGACCGCGATGGCCGGGTTGAGCGCCAGCACGCCGTTGACCTGCTGGTCCGACTGGAGTTTCGCGGTGACCTTGGACGTCACGTCGGCCAGGTTGCTGATGTCCACCTGCAGCCGCTCGACCGTGCCGCCCAGCGTCTCCTCCGCGCCCTTGCAGCGCTGGTCGAGGCCGACGTTGCCGGCCTCGTGGACGACGCAGACCAGCTTGGTGACGCCGGCCGCCTTGAGCTGCTCGCCCGCGCCGCGCCCGGCAACGTCCTCCGACTGGCCGACGTGCGTGAGGGCGCCGAACGTCTTGGACGACTCGGCGCCCGAGTTGATCGTCACCACCGGGATCTTCGCCGCGACCGCCTTGCCGATGGACTCCTTGAGCGCGTCGGGGTTGGCCATGGAGACCACGATGCCGTCCACCTTCCCGGAGACGGCCTGGTCGATGAGCTGCGACTGCTTTGCGGGGTCGCCGTCGCCCTGGTAGGTCACCTGCACGCCGTACTGCTCGCCCGCGGCCTCGGCGCCGTTCTTGACCACGTCCCAGAAGGAGTCGCCGGGCGCTCCGTGGGTGATGACCGCGAAACTCGCGTCACCGCCCCCGGCCGCGCCGGTGGAGGAGGCGGGCGGGGCGCTCTGCGCGCTCTCCCCTCCCGAGGAACAACCTGTCATGGCCAGCACGCCCACCAGGGCCAGCACGATCGGGGTACGTCTCACAGGACACCTCCAAGACCAACGGGCTAGCCACGGTTCTACCTCAATGTCAACACCATGTATAGACATGCGGACTAATGCGGCGATCTTCTTCCCTTCGAGGCGGGCACGGCTCGGAAGCCGGCGCCCCGACACCCCGGTTCCGGGACCGGTTGAGGGAATGAATAGAACGGAACCGTACGTTCCCATATGATGGCGATATGACCAGCGCACCCATGAGCGGCCGCAAAGCCCAGGCCGCACGCAACGACGAGCTGATCCTCCAGGCTGCCAGGGCGGTGTTCACCGCCGACCCCGGCGCCCCCATAGCGGCCGTGGCCGAGAAGGCGGGGGTCGGGATCAGCGCACTCTACCGCCGTTATCCCAGCAAGGAGGCCCTGCTGCAGAAGCTCTGCGGCGACGGGCTGAAGCTCTACATCGAGGTGACCGAGCGGGCGCTGGCCGAGGAGGGCGACGCGTGGGAGGCGTTCGCCGGCTACCTGCGCGGCATCGTCGACGCCGACACCAACTCGCTGACGATCAGGCTGGCGGGCACCTTCCGCCCGACGGAGGAGCTCTATCGCGACGCCGTCAGGGCCGACGGCCTGGCCACGGAGATCCATCGCCGCACGGTCGAGGCGGGCGCGCTGCGGCCCGACGTGACGGTCGCCGACATCGCGCTGCTGCTGGAGCAGATCGCCTCGATCAAGCTGGGCGACGAGAAGCGCACCGCGCAGCTGCGCCACCGCTTCCTGGCGCTGGCGACGGACGCGCTGAGGGTGCCGCCCGGCCACCGCGAGCTGCCCGGCCCGCCACCTGAGGACGACGAGCTCAAGGCCCGCTGGAGCCCGGCCGGCTAGTCCTCGCCGGGCTTCCAGCCGAACATGTAGGCCATCACGAAGGCGAGCAGGCCGGTCGCGCCCGCCGCCACGGTCATCGCCAGGCCCAGCGCGGACACCACGCCGGAGACCAGGCCCGGGCTTCCGGCGACGAGGCCGGCCGCCTGGGTGAGCACGACGACGACCCCGAGGGCGAGGAACAGCACCAGGCCGATCTTGAACAGGACCATGGTCACGGTCTTGACGGCGTTCACGATGTGACTTCCTCTCAGATCGGCAGCGCGCCGGTCGCCACCAGCACGCCGATGACCAGGGTCGGGATGACGAACCAGACGATCAGCCGGACGAACGTCCTGGCCGGGTCCACCTGGGCGATGCCGCAGGCGATGTAGATGGGGGCCGCGCCCGGCGGGGACGCCCCCTCCGTCGAGGCGAAGATCATGACGGCGGTGGCCGCGGCCGCGGGGTCCATCCCGGCCGCGGTCAGCGCGCTGAAGGCCACCCCGCCGACCGCGGCGATCGTCGCGGTGGAGGTCAGCGGCGCGGCGACGACCACGATCAGCAGGCCGACCAGGGTGGCGATGACCACGGCGGGGGCGTCGAGCGCCTGCATGATCGCGGTCAGCTGCTCGACCAGGCCCAGCTCGCCGAGGGTGGCGGCGGCCGCGAAGGCGAAGAACAACGTCGCGCCGATGACCGCGTACCTGGGGCCCATGTCGGCGAGCAGCTCGCTCCAGGCGCGGCCGGTGCGCGGCAGACGCCTCCACGCCACCGCGAGGGTGACCAGCACGGTCAGCACCGGGATCCACACGACGATGCTGACGTCGTCGGCTGCCTCCCCCACCCGCGACTCCATGAGCTTGACGCCGAAGTCCAGGGTCATCAGCACCGGGACGACGATGCCGGCGTACACCAGCAACGACGTCCACCCGGCCCGCAGCGCGGCCCGCAGGGGAACGATGTCGGCCGCGTCGGTGGCGGCGATCTTGTGCCGCCGCACCCAGAGAAACACCAGGACGAACCGGTACGCCACCGTCCACAACCCGCCCACCAGCGCGGGAACGAACAGCTGGTCGGCGGTCAGCACGGGCGCCACGGCGGCGGAGCCGAGCAGCAGGAAGATCGACGAGCTCGGCGGGATCGAGATGCCGAGCCCGGCGTTGCCCGCCACCAGCGAGGCGGCCAGGTCGGGCCGCCAGCCCGACCTGGTCATCCACGGGATGGTCACCGACCCCACGGACGCGGCGATGCCGGACCCCGAGCCCGACGGCCCGCCGAGCAGGGCGGCCGCCGAGGTGGAGACGTATCCCGCGCCGCCGCGCAACCGGCCGAAGACGGAGTTCAGCACGGTGACCTGCTCCTGGATGAGCCCCAGTTTGGTGAGCAGGTACCCCATGAACACGAACGCCAGCGCGGCGAAGACGACCTCCTCGGCCAGCGCCTCGGTGATGCCCGCCCAGGCCAGGCCGAAGAACTCGGTGCCGCCGAACAGGCAGATGGCGACGAACCCGAGGAGCATCGCCTCACCGATGCCGCGTTTCAGCACACCGTTCCAGACGACGATGATGGCGATGTAGGCGACGAGCGCCCATACGGCGATTCCCATGGCGAGAATTCCTCCAGTGGGGGACGGTTCCACGCGCTCCGGACGGCGGGCGGCGGACGGGGGGCCGGGGGGGCCGGGGTCAGCCGTCCGAGGACGGCGGGTCGGCGAGCCTGCGGGCCAGCTCCACGGTGCGGCGGGCCCTGGCGACGATGGGGGCGTCCACGAAACGGCCGTCGGGCAGCGCGAGCGCGCCCGTGTCGGTCCGCTCGGCCCGTTCGGCGGCCTCGACGATCTCGGCGGCTCTGGCCACCTCCTCGTCGTCCGGGCGGAAGGCCCGCCGGATCACGGGGATCTGCCGGGGGTGGATCGCGGTTCTGCCGAACAGGCCGAGGGCGCGGCCGGCCCGGCACGAGGCCAGCAGGCCGGCCTCGTCCTTGACGTCCGGGTAGACGGACATGGGCACCGGCGGCAGGCCCGCCGCGGCGGCGGCCAGCACGACCTGGAGCCTGAGGTGGTTCATGGCGTGCTCGTCGGTGATGGCCAGCTCGGCGGCCAGGTCCTGCTCGCCGAGCGCGACCCCGGCGACGCCCGGGTGGGCGGCGATCTCGCGGGCGGCGACGATCCCCGCCGCCGACTCCAGCAGCGCGTACGCGGGCGCCCCGGCGATCGTGTCCAGCGAGACGGGCGATTCGACCTTGGGCAGCCGCACACCGTCGGCGAGGCCGGCGACCGCCTCCAGATCGGCCCGGCCGCGCCCGGTCGCCAGGTCGTTGACCCGGACGTGCACCTGTGTGCCGGACGGCTCGTCCGCGCGGGAGCGCAGGTAGGCGACGGCGTTGGCGCGGGCCTCGTCCTTGCGGGCGGGGGCGACCGCGTCCTCGAGGTCGAGGATCACCACGTCGGCTCCGGACGCGATCGCCTTGCCGAACCGCTCGGGCCGGTCGCCGGGCACGTACAGCCAGGTCACGGGCGGGTTCACGCGATCACTCCGGCTTCGCGCAGCGCCGCGATCCGCTCGTCCGGGTAGTCCAGTCCGGCGAGCACCTCGTCGGTGTCCCTGCCCAGGGGCCGGCCCGGCCAGCGGATCTCGCCGGGCGTGTCCGACATGCGGAACAGCACGTTCTGCATGGTGACCGAGCCGAGCTCCTCGTCGGGCACGTCCACGAACGTGTTCAGCGCCGCGTACTGCGGGTCGCTCGCGACGTCGGAGACGTCGTAGATGGGCGCGACCGCGGCCTGCACCTCCTCGAAGCGGGCGATGACCTCGTCGGCGTCCCGCTCGGCGATCCACGAGGCGACCGCCTCGTCCAGCTCGTCGACGTGCTGGACCCGCCCGTGCCCGCTGGCGAACCACGGCTGCTCGACGAGGTCGGGCCGCCCCACGAGGGTCACCACCCGCTCGGCGATCGGCTGCGCGCTGGTGGAGATGGCCAGCCAGCGGCCGTCGCGGGTGCGGTAGGTGTTGCGGGGGGCGTTGCTGGCGGAGCGGTTGCCGGTGCGCTCGGGCACGATCCCGAGCGCCTTGTACGCGCTCACCTGCGGCCCCAGCAGTCCGAGAATGGGCTCGATGATGGCCAGGTCGATGACCTGCCCGCGCCCGGTGCTCTCGCGGGCGCGCAGCGCCACCATGATCGCGTACGACATGGCCAGGCCGGCGATGCCGTCGGCGAGGGCCAGCGGCGGCAGCGTCGGCGGGCCGTCGGGCTGGCCGGTCATGGCCGCGAACCCGCTCATGGCCTCGGCCAGCGTCCCGAACCCCGGCCGCGCGGACATCGGCCCGAACTGCCCGAAGCCGGTCATCCGTGCGACGATCAGCCGCGGGTTGAGCCGCAGGAGGTCCTCGGGGGCCAGGTTCCAGCGCTCCAGGGTGCCGGGTCGGAAGTTCTCGATCAGCACGTCGGACCGCTCGGCCAGGCGGCGCAGGATCTCCTGCCCCTCGGCCCGCGACAGGTCGACGGCCGCGTTGCGCTTGTTGCGCGACAACGTCTTCCACCACAGCCCCACACCGTCCACGGAGGCACCGTGCCCGCGTGAGGGGTCGCCGCGGCGGGGATGCTCGATCTTGATCACATCGGCGCCGAAGTCGCCCAGCATCATCGCGGCGGAGGGACCGGCGAACAGCGTCGCCGCGTCGATGACCCGCAGGTCAGCGAGGCTCGTCATGGGAATGTAACTTATAAGAAATATGTCATAGGTCAAGACGTTCGCCTGATCGTGAATCTGGGAGACACTTGACGCATGCCGACCCCACGACCTCCCATGAGCAAGGCCGAGTACGTCTACAGCGTGCTCCTCGACGAGATCCGCAGCGCGCGGATCCCCGGCGGCACGGCGTTGCGGGCCGGAGAGGTGGCCAAGCGGCTCGGGGTGTCGGTCACGCCCGTACGCGAGGCCCTGCGCAGGCTGGAGAAGGACCGGCTGATCAGCTATGAGGCGCACCACGGCGCGACCGTGGTCGACCTGGGCGACGAGGCGCTCGCGGAATACTACGGCCTGCGCGCGGTCGTCGAGGGCCTGGGGGCGCGACTGGCGGCGGCCAGGATCACTCCGGAGCAGCTGGCCTCGCTGCGCGAGCTGCACGCCGCGATGGCCGAGGACGCCGAACACGGCCGGTACGACCTGCTCGGCGAGCAGAGCAGGCGCTTCCACCTGGGCATCGTCGACATCGGCGGCCCCGCCTTCCTGGGCGCGCACGCCCGATCGGTGCGCAACAGCTTTCCCGTGCCCGCCGAGGCGTCGCTCTGGCTGGACGAGGCCCAGGTCAAGGCCCAGATGGAGGCACACGAGGGCATCCTCGCGGCGCTCGCGGCCGGCGACGGGGCGGCCGCGGAACGCATCATGGTCGACCACGTCAACCGCGCCGGCGAGTTCCGCCAGGAAACCCCGGGCCCGCTGACGGGCGGCCTGGCATGACCGGCGTCAGGGGCGTCCTGTTCGACCTGGACGGCACGCTGCTCGACCACCGGGGCGCCGCCGACGGCGCCATCGTCTCCTGGGTGTCCGCCCGGGCGCCCGGCCATCCCCGGCTGGGCGAGGCGGCCGCGCTCTGGGCCGAGCTGGAGGGCCCTTACCTCGCGATGTGGCAGCGCGGCGAATGCTCGGTGCAGGAGCAGCGGCGGCTGCGGCTGCGCGCGCTCTGCGCGGAACTGGCCGTGCCCGAGCCCGGCGACCTCGACGCGGCCTACGCCGACTTCACCGGCCGCTACCGGCGCGGCTGGGCGGCCTTCCCCGACGCGGCGGAGGCGGTGAAGGAGCTGGGCGGGTTCGCGCTCGGCGTGCTGACGAACGGCGCGCAACCGGTGCAGGAGGAGAAGGTCCGGGTGATCGGCCTCGGCGGGCTGGTCGGCCCGGTGCTGACGGGCGAGGTGCTGGGAGGGCACTTCAAACCGTCGTCCGCGTCGTACACGGGGGCCGCCGCGGCGCTCGGCCTGGCGCCGGAGGAGGTCGTGCTGGTGGGCGACGACGTGGTGAACGACGTGACGGGGCCGGCGGCGGCCGGGATGCGCTCGGTCTGGCTCGACCGGCTCGGCGTGGAGCGGCCGCCCGCCGGGTTCCCCCGCATCACCTCACTGGCCGGCCTGGCGCGGTTCCTCGGCGACCTCGGCCAGCACGGAGTCCTCTAAGGCGAAGCCGCCCACGTGCGCCAGGTAGTCGCCGGGGGCCAGGGGATCTCCCAGGTAGACGCCGCCGGCCCGGCGCACGAGCAGCGCTCCCGCCGCCACGTCCCACGGGTTGGACCGGGTGCCGTACGCGGCGTCGGACCATCCGGCGGCCACGTGGGCCAGGTTCAGCGCGGCGCTGCCCGGCCTGCGCACGGCGGCGAAGGACTCGAGGAAACGCCGGTAGCGCCGCAGCGCCTCGTCGCCCTCCGCGTCCAGGTCGTGAGGTGAGGGGTAGCTCGTCAGCACCATCGCCTCGCGGTCGGTGGCGGCGCCTGCGCTGCGCAGGAGGGTGCCGTTACACCAGGCGCCGTCGGCGGAGGCGGTGAACTCGTCCTCGCGCACCGGGTCGTACACCACCCCCGCCACCAGCTCTCCTTCGACGGCGGCGGCGATGGACACGCAGAAGAACGGCAGCCCGGCGGCGAAGTTGGCGGTGCCGTCGATGGGGTCGACGTACCAGACGAGGTCGCCGGAACCGGTCGTGCCGCCCTCCTCCCCCACGATCACGCCGCCGGGGAAACGGGCGCCGATGACCGCGCGGATGGTCTCCTCGGCCGCCCGGTCATGCTCGGTCACGGGATCGTGGAAGTCGCGTTTCGTGGTCACGGCGGGCCGGGACCTGAAGGCCTTGCGCAGCCTGGGGCCGACGGCCCTGGCCGCCTCGGTGGCGGTGTCCAGCAGAGGGGTCACGTCCATCCGGTGCTCCAACGTCAGTCGATCGAGGTCATCGCCAACCGTCATGCCCAATCCCGAGCGGCACGCACGCCCTTTCATGACCTGTTTGTCAGGACATTATGACCTCGGTTAAGCTGATCAGCATGAGCCGCGATCTCGCCATCGACCTGGATCGATCCAGCCCCGTGCCGCTCTATTTCCAGGTGGCCGAGCAGATCGCCGAGGCGATCCGGCGGGGTGACCTGGCGCCGGGCTCGCGGCTGGACAACGAGATCCTGCTGGCCGACAAGCTGGGTCTGTCGCGGCCCACGATCCGCCAGGCGATCCAGTATCTCGTGGACAAGGGCCTGCTCGTGCGCAAGCGCGGCGTCGGCACGCAGGTGGTGCACGGGCAGGTCAAACGCTCGGTGGAGCTGACGAGCCTCTACGACGACCTGCGCCGGGCCGGCCAGGAGCCGGCCACGCAGGTGCTGGCCCTGGAGCCGCGCCCGGTCGACGAGGACATCGCCGCCATCCTGGGCGTGGAGGCCGGCACGGAGATCCTCTATCTCGAACGCCTGCGCTTCGCGGCCGGCGAGCCGCTGGCCGTGCTGCACAACTGGCTGCCGCTCGGGCTGGCCCCGCTCACCGCCGCCGACCTCGAGGGCCGCGGCCTGTACGAGTTGCTGCGCGGCGCGGGCGTGCGGATGCGGGTGGCCAACCAGCGCATCGGCGCGCGCGCCGCCAGCCAGTCCGAGGCGAAGCTGCTGGACGAGCGCCGCGGCGCCCCCCTGCTCACCATGATCCGCACGACGTACGACGACCAGGGCCGGGCCGTCGAGCACGGCTCGCACGTCTACCGGGCCTCGCACTACTCCCTGGAGGTCACCCTCATCGAGCGCTGAGGGCCGACGGGCTCCCGTCAGCGGCACTCCGCGAGCGAGCGCGGCACCGCTCGGGTTGACGGAGACTCAACAGGTTCTCAACACGGCGCCGCCTACCGTCCTGTCATCGGCCCGGCCATGGGGACTGACACCGACGGAAGAGGAAAGATGCGCATCAGAACGATCATCGCCGCGGGCGCCTTCGCGGCCGCCGCCATAGCCGTCTCCCCCCTCCCCGCGCAGGCGGCGGCGCCGTCCTGCCTCACGTACAAGCTCGACGACGACGGCGGCAAGGACGAACTGTGGGTCTGGAACACCTGCAAGGGGGCGCAGAGCTACAAGGTCAGGCTCGCCAACGGCCAGGACATGCCCTGTAAGTACAAGAAGCCCGGCAGCGGCTACGACAAGTGGTGGTGGAACTGGCCGCGCCGCTTCGACGGGCTCGTGAGCTGCTGAGACCCGCTGGCCGCGTACCCCGGTGCCGGCCTGACGCCATGAATCCCGACCCGTCCGGAAATTTCCGGACGGGTCATCTTCTTGTCACCAGTGCTCTCCCAGCCCTTGGCAACAGACCTTCCCGACATTTATGGTGCAGTACAATGCCACACATTACTGGGATGGCTCATGACGTCTAAGCAGGTCAAGCCCCCGGCGGGCGCCGTGCGTTACGGCCGCCGGAGCGGTGCGGCCCGTCTCCGGGGTGCGCGTGACCGGCGGCCTGCTCCACGACTGGCGGCGCCGGAACAGCACGGCCACGATCCCGCACACGCCGCCGCGCTGCCCGGCACGACCGCCGTCGTGGCGGTCGGCCGGGCGCCGGTGCGCAGCAACGACACCGCCGCTACCTGGTCTGCGGCATCGGCCACCACCTGGGCCTCGACGTGCGCGACTGCGCACGATCCCGCCCCGAGGCGTACCACGGGGCGGAGATGGCGCCGGGGATGGTGTCCACCGTCGAGCCCGGACTGTACTTCCACGCCCACGACCGCACGCTCCCCCCGGAGCTGCGCGGGATCGGCGTGCGGATCGAGGACGACCTGCTGGTCACGGCGGGCGGCGCGGAGAACCTCTCCGCCGCCCTGCCCATCGACGCGAGCGGGCTGGAGAACCGGAGCAAGGAGAGATCATGAACGCCCCCGTCTGGCACGGCGTGCACGTCGCGACCGCGCTGCCCTTCAACGACGACCTGTCCGTCGACTACGACGGTTACGCCGAGCACGTGCGGTTCCTGGCCGAGAACGGCTGCGACGGCGTCTGCCCCAACGGCTCGCTCGGCGAGTACCAGACGCTCACGTCCGAGGAGCGTGCCCGCGTGGTGCGCACCGCCATCGAGGCCGCCCCCGGCGGCTTCCACGTCATGCCCGGCGTGGCCGCCTACGGCGCGGCCGAGGCGCGGCGCTGGGCCGAGCAGGCGGCCGAGGCGGGCGCCGCGTCCGTGCTGCTGCTGCCGCCGAACGCCTACCGCGCCGACCGGCGGGCCGTGGTCGGCCACTACCGGGAGGTCGCCAAGGCAGGGCTGCCGGTCGTGGCCTACAACAACCCGCTGGACACGAAGGTCGACCTCACCCCCGACCTGCTGGCCGAGCTGCACCAGGAAGGGCTGATCGTCGCCGTCAAGGAGTTCACCGGCGACGTGCGCAGGGCGTACGAGCTGGCCGAGCTGGCGCCCGGGCTCGACCTGCTCATCGGGTCGGACGACGTGCTGCTGGAGCTGGGCATCGCCGGGGCGGTCGGCTGGATCGCCGGCTACCCCAACATGATCCCGCGCTCCACGGTCGAGCTCTATCGCCTGGCCACCGCCGGCGACCTGGACAAGGCGCTGCCCGTCTACCGCGACCTGCACCCGCTGCTGCGCTGGGACTCCAAGACGGAGTTCGTGCAGTCCATCAAGCTGTCGATGGACCTGGCGGGGCGCAAGGGCGGCGTCTGCCGCCCGCCGCGCACCGCGCTCCCCTCCGAGCTGGCGGCCCGGATCACCCATGACACGCGGGAGGTGCTGGCGAAGGGTTACCGTTGACGCGCTCCCCGGCGTGAACCGAAGGCCGGAGCACTGCCGACGATGCCGGTAGCGCTCTGACGTGTTCCCCGGGCCGAGGGGCCCGGGGACTGCCGCGCGTACCGCGCTGTTCAGGCGTTCGCCGGCTTCTGCGATGCTGGAATCGACGGGACGGCGCCGGGGAAGCCGGCGCCGGCCATCGGGCACGCGGCCTCCGTGGGGTGGTTTCTCGGTCGCGTGTCCCATGCGATCGGAGGCTCCCGGTGAACGCGGTGAGAAGATTCCGGTGAACGCGGGCGGAAAACGCCGGCTCTGGCAGCTCCGGAGCGTTTTCGGTGACGTCTGGAGCGCCGAGCTGTGGCCGCTTCCCGCGGCGGGCGTGCTCGCGGCGATCGGCCTCGGGACAGTACTGCCCCGTTTCGACGCCGACGTGGCGGACGAGCTTCCCGTTGACCTGACCGCCTACCTGTTCGGCGGCGGGCCGGAGGCCGCCCGTGCAGTGCTGTCGGCCATCGCGAGTTCGCTGATCACTGTCACGTCGTTGACCTTCTCGCTGACCGTGGTGACGCTACAGCTCGCCAGCAGCCAGTACTCCCCGCGGCTGCTGCGGACCTTCACGAGCGACCGGGTCGTTCACATCGCGCTCACGATACTGCTTTCGACGTTCGTCTACTCCGTGACCGTACTGCGTACGGTCCGCGCCTCGCTCGAAGAGCAGTCCGCCTTCGTCCCCCACCTGTCGGTGACCGTCGCGTACGCGCTCGTGGTGGTCAGCGTGATCACGCTCGTGGTCTTCCTCGCGCACCTGGCCAGGCAGATCAGGGTGGAGTCGCTGCTGCGCACGGTGCACTCGGAGACCCGGGTGACGATTCGGGAGAACACCGAAGTCGGCGGGCCTGTCGACTCCGCGCAGATCCCGTCGCTCCCAGCGGACGGGGTGGTGCCCCTGTGTGCCCGCTCGTCGGGCTTTCTCACCGCGCTGGACGACAAGGGCCTGATGGCCGCCGCCGTCGACGCCGGCGCCGTGGTGTTCGTCCATCGTCTTCCCGGCGACTCCCTGATCGCCGGCATCCCGGTCGCGGCCGCCTGGGCCCTCGACGGTGAGCGGCGGCTCGCCCCGGACACCGTCAGCGTCCTGGAGGAACGGCTCGCCGCCGCCGTGAGGACCGGGTACGAGCGCACCGCGACGCAGGACGTCGCGTTCGGCCTGCGTCAGATCGTCGACATCGCGCTCAGGGCGCTGTCGCCGGGCATCAACGACCCGACCACCGCCGTGCACGCCCTCAGCCACGCCTCCGCGTTGCTGTGCGAGCTCGCCGGCCGCGCCCTGGGTCCTCGCCTGCTGCGGGACGGCTCCGGCCAGGTGCGCGTCGTGCTCCGGGGCCCGGACTTCCCCATGCTGCTGGAACTGGTGATGGCCCAGCCCCGCCACTACGCCGCCGGCGATCCCGACGTGCTGACCCGGTTGTTCATGGTGCTGCGCGAGGTGGCCTGGTCGGCGCGGGAGCCCGAACAGCGTGCCGCCGTGGCTGAGCAGCTCGTACGGTTGGGAGCCGTGGTGAGCCCCGCCGAGCGGGCGCGGGCCGACATCCTGGCCAGATCGGTGTGGAAGGCGATGGAGGGCCAGTGGGAGAGCGGCCCTCATTGACCTGACAAAGACGGGTTCTCGTACCCGTGGGCCGACACACCGGCACCGGTCCCGCACCCGCCGGCGTACGGGCGAGGCCGGGCTCGGCTCCTGCGTAACAGGTTCGGCGGATTCGGGCTGGACCTCGGCTCAGACCCGCTCCACCTCGAAGAGCAGCGCCGACGCCGGCCGCAGCGTCGGCGCCGGCAGCCCGAGCTCGCCGAGCACCGAGCCCGGCAGCCGCACCGGGGCGGCGGTCCATCCAGGCAGCCCGGCCCCCTCGGGGAGCGGCCCGGCCACCCGCACGTCGTAGGCGGCCGCGGGGTCGAGGCCGGGCAGCCGCAGCGGGCCGGGCCCGATGGTGAGCCGGGTGGTGAGCTGCACGAACGCGAACACGCCGCGCTCGGGCGTCACCACGCCGTGCAGCAGCGCCGACGGGTCGGGGTGGTCGGCCCGCACCACCCGGCCCGCGTGCAGCACCGGGCGCAGCCGCTTGTGCAGGGCGATCCACGTGGCCAGCTCCTGGAGTTCGGCCTCGCTCGCCGAGGTCAGGTCCCACTCGACGCCCATGTGCCCGAACAGCGCGGTGGCGGCCCGGAAGGCCAGCGGCAGCCGCCGGCCGGAGCCGTGGTCCTTCGGCGCGCCGACGTGGCAGCCCAGCCGCTCCGGCGGCACCAGCAGCCCGGTCCAGCGCTGGATGGCCTGCCGGTCGAGCGCGTCGTTGCTGTCGGAGGTCCACACCCGGTCGGTGCGGGCCAGGATGCCGTAGTCGACGCGCGCGCCGCCGGACGAGCACGACTCGATCTCCAGCCCCGGGTGGCGGCGGCGCAGCTCGTCGATCAGCCGGTAGGCGGCCTCGGTCTGCGCGTGCACACCCGGCGCCCCGTCGTGCACCGGCTCGGCGATGTCGCGGTTGTGGTCCCACTTGATGTAGTCGAGCGCGTACTCGCCGACCAGGGTGTCCAGCCGCTCCAGCAGGTACGCGTACGCCTGCGGCCTGGCCACGTCGAGGACCTGCTGGTTACGCTGCGGCGGCGGCAGGCGTTCGGCGTGGCCGAGGATCCAGTCGGGATGCTCGCGGGCCAGGTCGGAGTCGGGGTTGACCATCTCGGGCTCGAACCAGAGCCCGAACTGCATGCCGAGTTTGCGCACCCGGTCGGCCAGCGGGTGCAGGCCGTCCGGCCACACGCCCTCGTCGACGTACCAGTCGCCGAGCCCGGCCCGGTCGTCGCGGCGGTGGCGGAACCAGCCGTCGTCGAGCACGAACCGCTCGATCCCGGCCGCCGCGGCCCGCTCGGCCAGTTCGAGCAGCCGGTCGAGGCCGTGGTCGAAGTAGGTGGCCTCCCAGTTGTTGAGGGTGACGGGCCGCACCTGCAGCGGGCCCCGCGCGCGCAGGTGGTCGTGCAGCCGTCCGCTCGCCTCGTCGAGCCCGCCGGCCGACCAGGTGAAGAACACCCGCGGCGTGCGGTAGCTCTCTCCCTGCGCCAGCACGACCTCGCCGGGCTCGAGCAGTTCGCCCGCGGCCAGCAGCGCCGGACCCTCGGGCAGGCGCTCGGCGTGGTGCAGGTGGTTGCCGCTCCAGCCCGCGTGCACCCCCCACACCTCGCCGGAACGGAAGCCGAACCCTTCGGTCCCGGCCACCAGCAGCCCGGTGCCGTCGTGCCCGGTGCGGCCCCGCCGGCTCTCCCTCGACCACACGCCGAACCCGAACGCCCGGCGCTGCGGCGCCTTCTCCATCGCCCACCGGCCGGTGAAGTCGAGCAGTTCCCCCGCCCGCGGCGGCACCGGCAGCGAGCAGGTCAGCCCCTCCAGCCGGTAGGGGGAGGCGGCGGTGTTGGTCACCGTGTGCCGCATCGTCACCAGGCCGCGGGCGTCCATGGCCAGCTCGCTCTCCAGCGCGAGCCCGGCCCTGGCGTCGGAGGCCGCGACGGTCACCGTGCCGCCCGCTCCGGGGGTGGCCGTCACGTCGAGCCGGTCGAGGCTCCAGCGGACCGGCCAGTGCTCGCCGGCCCGGCCGCCCGACAGGCCCGGCCTGCCGTACCAGCCGTCTCCCTGGGCGGGCAGCAGCGTCGGCGCGGGAGTCAGGGACGCCAGCACCGGCTCCAGCGCGGATCCGGCGACCGGCCCCAGGCCGGCGCCGAAGTGGAGCACGCGCGGCAGACCTGGACCGGAGCCGTCGAGCACCAGGGCGGCGCCCGCGGCGGAAAGGATGTGGGGGGACACGTCGGCCTCCTCGGCTCGGGGGGGCAGGCGCGGGCCGGCGCCTGGGGGGGTTCAGCGGTACGACGCTACCGGACCGCCTTTTGCCGCACCGGGACCGAGGGGCCTGGCGCGGGGGTTGCACGTCTGTCGAAATATGCGGAAATATCCGGCAGCCTTGCGCCCACCTCCCCCGGCTGGCCATACCGCTTCCGATCGATTAGGTTAGCCTCACCTAATTAAGATCGGAGAGTGCACGGGGATGACCGAGCCGTATCGCATGTTCGACGTACGGGTGGACCGGCTCGAGCGGTTGAGCCCGTCGTTCCTGCGGGTCACCTTCCAGGGCGACGATCTGCGCGTGTTCGCCGACAACGGCTACGACCAGCGGCTCAAGCTGATCCTGCCGGTGCCGGAGCACGGATTGGCGTACCTGCCGACCGGCCCCGACTGGTACATGCGCTGGCGGGAACTCGACGACGACAAGCGCAACCCAATGCGCACGTACACCGCCAGGCTGGTGCGCCCCGAGGCCGGCGAGGTCGACGTGGACGTGGTCATGCACCCCGACGGCGGCCCGGCCGCGCGGTGGGCGGAGAAGGCGCGCCCCGGCGACATCGCGGCGCTCTTCGGCCCCGACGCGCGCTACGAGGGCACGCACGGAGGCCTGGAGTTCCGCCCGCCGCCCGGCACCGGCTGCGTGCTGCTGGCCGGGGACGAGACCGCGGTGCCGGCGATCTGCGGCGTGCTGGAGCGGCTGCCCGCCGAGCTGGCGGGCGAGGTGCTGATGGAGGTGCCGGGCGAGGACGACGTCCTCCCGGTCGAGACGGCCGCCTCCGTCAAGGTGACCTGGCTGGCCAGGAACGGAGGCGAGCGCGGCGCGGACCTCGTCCCCGCCCTACGGGCCGCCGCCGGGCGGCTGCTGCCCCCGCTGCCCGTGCCCGACACCTTCGACGACGTCGACGTGGACGCCGAGGAGCTGTGGGGGGTGCCGCAGGAGGAGCCGCCGCCGTACGGGCCGCTGTACGCGTGGCTGGCCGGCGAGGCGTCCGTCATCAGGACCCTGCGGCGGCACCTGGTCGCCGAACGCGGCATGGACCGCCGCGCGGTGGCCTTCATGGGCTACTGGCGCCAGGGCCGCGCCGAGAACTGACGGCACACCGTCCCGCCTCGTGCGACGCGCCGCATGGCCGGGCTCATGCCCGAGCCCTCTGCCGCAGGCTCGCACGATGGGGCCACCGGTGCCGGCGACGCCCGGACGAGCCCGCACGGGCGAGATCAGTGGGACCCGCGCGAACCCCGTACGGCCGGATCAGGCCAGCCCGGGCGAGCCCGTACCGGCGAGCACGATGCGCAGGTCGTCCTGTGAGGGCGGCCGGGTCCAGGTCACCCCGGGCCCGCCGGAGGCGATCAGGCGCGGCAGGACCCCGCGCAGCAGCGCCTCGGGGGTGGCGTCCGGCTGCTTGCCGCGAGCCTCCCGGTAGCGGTCGAGCACCCGGGCCAGATCCAGCATCATCGTGTTGACGCGCCCGCCCGGCACGGGTGAAGCGTCCAGCACGGGCAGAGCGTCGAGCACGGACGGAGTGTCCGGCACGGACGAAGCGTGCTGCCCGAGCGGAGGGTCTGACACGGGCGGAGCGTCCGAGACGGGGGCTTCGTCTGCGCGGTCCTTGACCGCCGTCGTGGCGGGCCCGGCCGCCGCGGGCAGCGGCCTGCCGTTGACGTGCGCCGGTTCCCCGGCCTGCGCGGCGGACGGCTTGCCGAGCACGGCCACCTGGAGCGCTCCCATCGTCTCGTCGGCCGACCGGCTCACGACGCCCTCGGCCCGCGCGCCGCACACGATGTCACGCACCGCCTCGGTGAAGCGCGCCGGGTCCATGCCGTCGACCTCACCGCTCAGCCAGCCGGGACGCAGGTGCAGCACTCCCGGCCGCTCGGCCCCCGCCAGCCGGTCCATCAGCGCCGCCACCGTCTCCTGCGGGTCGTGCAGCGCGGCGTCCCCCCGGGCCGCGAACACGTCGGCGACGAGGTGCAGCGAGATGAGCCGCGGCGGGTCGTACGTCGTGAGCACTCCCTGCTCGCCGGCGACGGCCAGGCGGTTGCCCGCGTCGTTGTAGGCCCGCAGGCCTTCCATGAACGCCGCCTGGGCCTCCGGCGTGAGCCGGAGCTCCCAGCCCCACTTTCGCTCCACCTCGAACTGACCGGCGGCATCGCCACCGACCGCGTCCCTGCGGAGCCACCAGATCACCATGCCCACGACGATGGCGGCCGGCACTGCGATTGCGATCCACACTGTTCTGTACTTTCCCTCGTACCTTACCGAGTAGCAGCGTAGTGTGATCATGCCTGTCAAATCATACAATTTCCCTAAAATTCGGCTGGTCGTCTCCGGCACGAGAACAGCACCGGGTGGTGGCGCCGTTCCACGGCGACAGGCCCCCGCGCGACACCGTTCGCCACACGCCCGCCCGCGGTCTGCCGCCTCCGGCGAGCTCGCCCGCGCGCGGCCCGCACGGACGCCGGCGCGATGGCCGCCCGCCACCATCCCGGCGCCCTGAGCTGCCCGGCGACCCGCGAGACTTCGCCGGTCCTCCTTCTCCGGGCCGAACGACGCTGAAGGGCAGGGAACCCTGCATCTGGTAACCGGAATTGTTTTCCTCGGGATTTCTCTTTTCCCTCGAAACCCCGCAAGTCGCCTGAACATGCGGCGCTGAACCTGTACACTCCACCAGAAACGCGCGCGAAACTATGTGTAACACGAATACAGCATCCGGCGTGTACGGCAAGGGCGGGGTTCGCGCCACCTACGGGACGATTCCAGCCCTGGAAAGAACGCGGATGGACCCACTGCACCTGACCACCAGCCGCCACGACGGCACGGTGACCGTCAGCGTCTCCGGCGAGCTCGACATCGCCACCGCCGAGGTGCTCCGCGGGCGGCTGACCCGGCTGCTGCGGGAGGCCGATCGTGTCCGCAACGGCACGTTCAGCCTGGTCGTCGAGGTGAGCGGCCTGTCCTTCATCGACGCCGCCGGGCTCGGCGCCCTCGTCTCCGCCCAGAATCAGGCCATGAGCCAGGACACCCCGCTGCGCGTCACGGGCGCGCCGCCCTCCATGAGACGGCTCCTGCGCATCACCGGCCTGGACACGCACCTCACGTCACCTTGATGCGCCCCTGGCCGGCAGGTCAGCCGGAGGGCCGCATGCCGTCGCAGACCACGTCCGCCATCCGCACCCTGCCGCGCCTGGACCGCGCCCTCCGCTCGGCGACCAGGCAGCCTCTCAGCAGGTCGGCCACGTCCTGGCCGGTCAGGCCCGGGCGTACCGCGCCGGCCCGCTGGGCCCTGACCAGCAGCCGGTCGATCGCCGCGGCGACGTCGTCCTCCGGCGTGGAGCCCGGCCGTAAGGCCGTCCGCGAGCCGCTCTCCAGCAGGTCGCAGAGCGCCTGGTTGGCCGCGGCCTCATCGACGACCTTCGCGAACCAGCCGAAGAACGCCTTGCCCGGGTCTTCGGCGGTGGCCAGCCCGCGGGCGTCGGCCAGGAACCTCTCGATCCGCCCCAGCAGCACCGCCTCGAACAGCGCCTCCTCGGTGGGGAAGTGCCGGTAGACGGTGCCGACCCCGAACCCGGCCCGCCGGGCGATCTCGTCGAAGGAGATCGTCAGCCCGTCGCCGGCCAGGGCCTCCTGCGCGATCTGCAGCACCCGCTCCCGGTTGCGCCGGGCGTCGGCGCGCAGCGGCCGGACCGAGCTGTGGTCGTCGCCCATCAGACCCGGCGTGAGGACTGCCGCGCGACCCGGCGGGGACGCCGTCTCCCTGGCAGAGCTCCTGTGCACGCGGCGGGCAGGGCTCGGGTGTCGCCGGCCTCGGCTTGGGGACGCGAGAAACCGCTCCCACCAGGCACTGGAGGAGTCACGAGGGGAACCTGCCTTCAACACGGGGAGAGTCTCTCCACGCGGTCGGGCGCAAGCGGAGAGAACCTCGCGATTCTAGCGGGCGGCCGCTCCGGCGGCGAGCCGGGCCCGGAACCACGACACCCGCCCCGTAGGGCGGGTGTCGCGGGCCGGGGCAACCATCCGGCGGGTCAGGGAGGGGGTCAGCAGCGCACCGGGGAGCGGGTGCCGCGGACGCCGACGCGCTTGAGCCGGATGCGCTCCGGCACTCGTACCGGCTCCAGTTCCACCCTGCGCGCGCCTTCCGGCACGTGCCGCGGGTCATGCGTGATCATCAGCGTCGTACGACCTGCCATGAGCCGCCGCAGCGGCTGCATGATCTGCGCGGCCGTGGCGGCGTCCAGTGCGGTCATGGGCTCGTCGAGCACCAGCACGGGCGCGTCGCGCAGGATGGCCCTGGCGATCGCGATCCGCTGCCGCTGCCCGCCGGACAGGAGCCGTCCCCGCTGCCCCACCGGCGTGTCGTAGCCCTGGGGCAGCACCTTGACGAAGTCGTGCACGCCCGCCGCCTCGGCGGCCCTGATGACCTCGTCGAGCGAGGCGCCGGGCCGCCCGTAGGCGATGTTGTCGCGGACCGACCCCGAGAACATCAGCGTCTCCTGGTGCAGGATCGTGACGTTCTCGCGCAGCGACCGGCGCGTCAGGCCCCGGATGTCGGCGCCGTCCAGCAGGATGCGTCCGGCGTCCGGGTCGTAGAAGCGCAGCAGCAGCTTGGCCAGCGTGGACTTGCCCGACCCGCTGGGTCCGGCGATGACGACGACGTCGCCCGGCTCGGCGGTGAACGACACGTCCCGCAGGACCGGCCGCCCTCGTCCCGGATAGGCGAAGCCCACCCGCTCGAACGCGATCCGCCCGCTGCTCCTGCCCGCGGGCACGGCGTCGGGAGCGTCGGTGACGGTGGCCCCGGTCCGCAGGATCTCGATGACCCGGTCGGACCCGGCCGCCGCCTCCGACACCGTCAGGGCCAGCTCTCCCAGCCCCTGCACGGCCGGGTACAACATGGCCAGGTAGGCGGCGAAGGCGAGCAGGCCGCCGATGGTCAGCCGGCCGGCGGCGATCTCCCACGCGCCGAACCCGAGGATGACGATCAGGCAGACGGTCTCGATGACCTGCACGGCGGGGCCGTACAGGCCGGACAGCCAGGCCTGCGTCATGTTGGCGCGCAGCCAGTTGCGGCCCTCCCCGTGCAGGCGCCGCGACTCGGCGCCCTGCCGGTTGTACGCCTGCACGAGCGGCTGGTTGGCCAGCCCTTCCTCCAGGACGCTGTTCATGACGCCGTTGCTCTGGCGCTCGCGCGCCGCGGCGATCCTGAACTTGGCGGCGAACACCTTGGAGACCACCAGGAACGCCGGGATCAGGGCCATCGTGATCAGCGCGAGGTCCCACCGGATGAAGAAGGCGGCTCCCGCGAAGAAGATCACACTGGCGACCGTGGTGATGGCTTTGACCACACCGGATCCGACGAGCTCCTCGATGGCCTCGACGTCGTCGGTCAGGCGCGCCATCAGGTCGCCCAGCCGCCGCTTCTCCGAGAACTCCGGCGCGAGCGTCTGCAGGTGGGCGTAGACCCGGTCGCGCAACATCAGCAGGAACCGTTCGGCGCCGAGCGCGGTGATGTACGTCCCGCCGAAGGACGCCGCCCCCGCGATCGCGGCGAGGCCGAGCCAGATGAACGCCGGAGTCCAGAACGCCCCGAGTTCCTTGGTGGTGAGCACTTCATCGGTGATGTGACCGAACAGGCGGATCGCGGCGACCTCGCAGAGCGCGGCGACGATGGCGAGGACGACACCGGCCGCGAATAGGCGGCGCAATCCGCGAGTGTCCGGCCAGAACTCGCGGAATGTGCGGCGAATGGAAATCGCCGGAGCGAGCTCTCGGCCGGAGACAGAGAATGAGAGCCGGCGGCTGTGCCGCCGGCTCTCAGCGGGGCGGTTTACCACCCCCAGCCCCACCAGCGGCGACGACGGCATCCGCCGCACCAGCGGCGACGACGACGCCTACGGCATCCCCATCCGAGCTGGTGGCCGACCTGTGTGAACTGCGTGCTAGCCATGATTCCTCCCCCGTTGGCTAACTTGCACAAAACGGACACTAGCACCCTAATTGCGATATAGCACGGCATATTCGCCATTTAAAAGAGACTTGACCGGAGAATCCCGGCGAGAACGGCACTTCGCATCGCCGTTAAATCTCGTGTAAACGGGATAATTTCCTAGTAGGAGTCAGCCGAACGTCAAAGATGCTTCTGAGAACTGGTTCCAAGGAACAGGGGTGCCGATACTTTGGTTCGATGATCCGGCCGCCTCGGCCTGCGATCGTCGAGGCATGGCAATCCTCGGTGTGCTCCTCATGATCCAGGGCTTCGGCGGCCTCATCGCCGACTTCGTCTTCGACCGTCACTTCGGCCTGCTGCACCTGGTGCTCGACGGCTCCGCGCTGACGGCCGCCAGCGTCGTCGCCGGACTGCTCGGCCTGGCACTGACCGTGTTCGGCGGCCGCGCCGGGAAGTAGCCCGAACAAACAGCCCGAAGAAGCAGCCCAAGGAAGCAGCGCTGCGAAGCATCCCCGGAACGCCCGCGCGCCGGCCCGTACGGGGCTCGCGCGCGGGCGGGTGCTCAGGTGAGCGAGGAGTAGGCCACCACGCCGCGCCGCATGGCGTCCATGGCCTTGACCGACGTCTGCTTGATCTTGCTGCCCTGCGGCGCCGCGCTCCCCAGCTGGCCGAGCAGGTCCATCAGCTGCTTGACCCACCGTACGAAGTCGCCGGCCGCCAGTTCGTTGCCGTTGACGCCGTCCAGGAGCACCGCGTCGAGGCTGTGCCCCTTGGCCCAGCGGAACGCCGCCCAGGCGAAGCCCATGTCGGGTTCCCTGATCGTGGACAGCCCGTGGTCGGACTCGATGGCCTCCAGCTCGCCCCACAGCCGCGTCATCGAGGTCAGGGCGTCCTGGGCCCGTCCTGCCGGGATCTTGGGCCTGCGGGCGTCGTCGGCCGCCCGCGACTCGAACACGAGGGCCGACACGCACGCGGCCAGTTCGCTCGGGTCGAGCTCCTCCCACAGCCCCATCCGCAGGCACTCGGCGGTGAGCAGGTCGAGCTCGGTGTAGATGCGGCCCAGCCGGCGGCCCTCGTCGGTGACGGCCTCGCCGTCGAGATAGCCCAGCTGCTCCAGCACCGTGCAGATGCGGTCGAACGTGCGGGAGATGACGTGGGAGCGGCCTTCGACCCGGCGGCGCAACCCTTCGGTCTCGCGCAGCAGCTTGTGGTAGCGCTCGGCCCAGCGCGCGTGGTCTTCGCGCTCGTCGCAGCCGTGGCAGGGGTGTTGCCGGATGCGCCGGCGCAGCTCGTTGACCTCGTCGTCCTCCACCGCGTGGTCGCGGACCCTGGGCGGCTTGCCCAGGTCGCGGTCGCCGATCTTGGCCAGCAGCGTGGAGACCAGGTTGGCGCGCTCCTTGGGTGAGCGCCCGTTGAAGTTCTTCGGGATGCGCAGCTTCTCCAGCGGCTCGACCGGCACGGGGAAGTCGGCCGGGTCGAGCTTCTTGACCTGCTTGCCGATCGTCAGCACCAGTGGGCTGGGCCCGGCGCCGGCGGCGCGGCCGCGCGGGTTGCGGCCGGGGTCGAGCACGATCGCCAGGCCCGCCCTGCGCCCGCCGGGCACCCGGATCACGTCGCCGGGCTGCAGCGCCTCCAGCGACCGCACGGCGGCGGCGCGGCGGGCGGCGCCGCGCTGCCGGGACAGCTCGGCCTCGCGGTCGGACAGGCGGCGGCGCAGCGCGGCGTATTCGGGGAAGTCGCCCAGGTGGCACGTCATGGCCTCCTGGTAGCCCTCCAGCGCCTCCTCGTGCTTGCGCAGCTGCTTGGCCAGCCCCACGACCGCCCGGTCGGCCTGGAACTGCGCGAACGACTCCTCCAGCAGCGTGCGGGCACGCTCTCTGCCGAACTGGCCGACGAGGTTGACCGCCATGTTGTAGGAGGGCTGGAAGCTGGAGCGCAGGGGGTAGGTGCGGGTGCCGGCCAGGCCCGCCACCGACAGCGGGTCCATGCCGGGCTGCCACAACACCACGGCGTGGCCCTCGACGTCGATGCCGCGCCGCCCGGCCCGCCCGGTGAGCTGGGTGTATTCGCCGGGGGTGAGGTCGGCGTGGGTCTCGCCGTTCCACTTGTCGAGCTTTTCGATCACCACGCTGCGGGCCGGCATGTTGATGCCCAGGGCCAGCGTCTCGGTGGCGAACACGGCCTTTACCAGCCCGCGCGTGAACAGCTCCTCCACGACCTCCTTGAAGGCCGGCAGCATGCCCGCGTGGTGCGCGGCCAGGCCCCGCTCCAGGCAGTCGCGCCACTCGAGGTAGCCGAGCACCGCGAGATCCTCGTCGGGCAGGTGGGCGGTGCGCTCGTCGACGAGCTGCCTGATCTCGTGCCGCTCGCGCTCGGTGGTGAGCCGGATGCCGGCGTACAGGCACTGCTGCACGGCCGCGTCGCAGCCGGCGCGGGAGAAGATGAACGTGATGGCCGGCAGCAGCCCCTCGGCGTCGAGCTTCTCGATCACCTGCACCCGGTCGGGCGGGCGGGAGCGCTGCGGCCTGCCGTAGCCGCGCCTGCCCCGGCCCGCGGTCAGCCGCTCGGCGTCGCGCGTCACCCGCATCAGCGTGGGGTTGATGCGCGGCGTAAGGTCGTCGCTGACGAACATGTCGTAGACGCGGTTGCCGACCATCATGTGCTGCCACAGCGGCACCGGGCGGTGCTCGTCGACGATCACCGTGGTGTCTCCGCGCACTTCGCCCAGCCACTCGCCGAACTCCTCGGCGTTGCTGACGGTCGCCGACAGCGCCACCAGCCGGACCGACTCGGGCAGGTGGATGATGACTTCTTCCCACACCGCGCCGCGGAAGCGGTCGGCGAGGTAGTGGACCTCGTCCATCACGGCGAACCCGAGCCCGGCCAGCGTCGCCGAGCCGGCGTAGAGCATGTTGCGCAGCACCTCGGTGGTCATGACCACGATGGGGGCCTCGCCGTTGACGCTGTTGTCGCCGGTCAGCAGCCCCACCTTGGCGGTGCCGTAGCGCTTGACCAGGTCGTTGTACTTCTGGTTGGACAGCGCCTTGATGGGGGTGGTGTAGAAGCACTTGAGGCCCTGCTCCAGCGCCAGATGGACGGCGAACTCGCCGACGACCGTCTTGCCCGACCCCGTCGGGGCCGCCACCAGGACGCCGTCACCGGCCTCCAGGGCCCGGCAGGCGTCCAGTTGGAAGTCGTCCAGCGCGAAGTCGTAGAGGCCTCGGAACGATCTGAGAGCGGCCCCGTCGTCTCCGTGCTTCTGACGGAAGGCCGCATAGCGTTCCGCTGGCGTTGTCATACCGGCCAGCCTACCGAAATCGCCATTCCGGTCCGTCCCGCCGGGCTCGCGAGCCGGGCGCGCGGGCCCCTCGACCAGGCGGCTTTACAATGTAGATCTCATACGAGGACGCGTAACGCCCCAGGCCGGACCTCGCAGTGCGCCGGCACCGGCCCCACCCGTTCGCCGTCGGCGTAGGCGACGACATCCGCCGCCTCCAGCCGCACGCTGCGCACCCGCCGGATCGACACGGCACGATGACCCACGTGCGTGCCCCGGTAGACGCTCGGGAAGACCCGCAGGAACTCGGCCTTCGACACGGCGCCCAGCGTCACCACGTCCAGCAGCCCGTCATCGGGGCTGGCGTCCGGCGACACCCGCATCCCGGCGCCGTACGAACGCGTGTTGGCGACGGCCACCAGCATGGCCTCCCGCTCGATCACCTCGTCCTCGTCGAGCGTGACGCGGAACGGGATGGGGCGGAAAGACCGCAGTTCGTCCACCATCGCCACGACATAGCGCGCCATCCCCGGCGGCCAGGTGAGCCGGTTGGCGCGCTCGTTGACCCGCGAGTCGAACCCGCAGCACATCACCCCGGCGAACAGCTCGTCCGCCGGCCCCGCCACGACGCGGGCGGCGTCGACGCGCCGCGCTCTCATCCGCAGCACGGTCCTGGCGGCGGCGAGGAGATCGCCGCACGGCACTCCGAGCGCCGCCGCGATGTCGTTGCCGGTGCCGGCGGGGATGATGCCGAGCGGCACGTCCGTGCCCGCCACGGCCTGCACGGCGAGGTGCACCAGGCCGTCGCCGCCGAAGGCCACGAGCGCGTCCGGGCGCTCGGCGACGGCGGTGCAGGCACGGTCGAGGGCGTCGCCGGCGTCGTCGCCGACGATCACCGACAGCTCGGCCCCGCCGGCGCGCAGGCGGCGCGCCACCGGCTCCAGCAGGCGCAGGGTGCGGCCGCCGCGTGCGGCGGGGTTGACGAGCAGGGCGAGTTGAGGGGACACGCCCGGAACTTATCGCCTATCGCCCGGAACCGGAATCCTCTTCGGCGCGGGGGGTGCCGGGACCGTCGTCGAGCGGCGTGTCGTCCGCCGCCAGCGGCGAGGCCTCGTCGTCGTCCAGGTGACCGAACTCGCTGGCCGGGTTGCGCTTCTCCCGCAGGTACATGAACAGCTCGGCCGCCGCGAACAACACGATCATCGGCGCGGCCAGCGCCATCATGGTGATGGGGTCGCCGCCGGGCGTGACGATGGCGCCGAAGACGAACATCAGGAAGATGACCAGCCGCCGGTGCTTGGCCACCGCCTCGTGGGACAGCACCCCGATGATGTTGAGGAAGACCAGCAGCAGCGGCAGCTCGAACGACACCCCGAAGATCAGCAACATGATCAGGACATAGTCGAGGTAGTCGTCGATCGAGATGGTGGCGACCGAGCCGTCGACCGAGAAACTGAGCAGGAAGCCCAACGCGGTGTCCATGATGAAGTAGGACAGCCCGGCGCCCAGCACGAACAGCGGGATGGCCATCGCCAGGAAGAACACCGTGTAGCGCTTCTCGGTGCGGTAGAGGGCCGGGGTGACGAACGCCCAGATCTGGTAGAGCCAGACCGGCGATGCCAGCACCAGGCCGACCATCAGCGAGACCTTCAACGTGATGAAGAACGACGAGAAGATGCCGGTGTAGGTCAGGCTGCACTCGCCCGTGAGCTGACGCGACTGGGCGGTCGAGCAGTAGGGATCCTTGAGCACCGCCCACATCGGGTCGAAGACGATCCACCCGATGATCAGGCCCACCACGACGGCGGCGAACGCGATGAGCAGCCGGTTGCGCAGCTCGCGCAGGTGCTCCATGAGCGGCATCCGGCCTTCGGGATCGGGCTCAGGCTTGCGCTTGGGCCCCGACCGTTTCAGCAGCGCCATCACCAGTCCAGGGAGTGAGGAGGAGAGGGGTCAGGGGCGCTTGTCGGCCTGGGCACTCGCACGCAGCTTGGCGGCCTGCTCCTCGAGCCGGCGCGCCTGCTCCTCGGCCGACGGCTCCGGCGCGGGGGCCGCGGCCTGGAGCTGCTGCGGCGCGGCCGGCTGCTGCTGGGCCTCGGGCTGTGCCTGCACGACGGTCGGCTTGTCGTCGTCGTCATCGTTCATCTTGCTGGTCTCAGCCTTGAAGATGCGCAGGGACCGTCCGACGCCACGGGCGAGGTCCGGCAGCTTCTTGGCGCCGAAGAGCAGGACCAAGGCCACCAAGATCAGGATGATCTCCGGAGCTCCCAAGTTCATGTGACGTCCTTCATGGTTAAAGAGTGCTGTCCTTCACGACCGATCGTACGCTGCCGGGGCCGCTGCCTCATCCCTTGGCGTCCTGTTTATCCCTGAATTGCTCATGAACCTGAGCGATCTCCCTGTTCAGGTCACGTGCGGCGGCCACGACCCGGGCGCCCGCGACCCCGAGCACGGCCAGCCCGGCCAGGCACAGCCCGGCGGCCAGGAGTATCCACGTCATGACCGGTGAGCGTACAGCGCCAGGGCCCGCTCGGCCTCCTGGCGCACGGCCTCGGCCATCGCGGGCGGCGCGACGACCCTGCCGGTGTCGCCGAGGCGCAGCGCCAGCTTCAGGATCCAGTCCTGGTCGCGGGCGCGCAGCGCCACCCGCAGCCGCCCTTCGCCCAGCTCGGTGACCTGCTCGCACGGGTAGTACTCGGCGATCCACCGGCCGGCGGCGCTGACCTCCAGCTCGACCAGCTCGTCGGTGGGCGAGGGCCGGAAGACCCCCTGGGCGAGGTCGATGGGCTCGGCCTCGGCCGGCGGGTCGGCGGGCACGTCGAGGACGTCGACGCCGAGCATCCGGTCGAGCCGGAACAGCCGCATCGCCTCGGCGCGGTAGCACCAGCCCTCCAGGTAGGCGCGGCCGTCGACGACCACGATGCGCATGGGGTCGACCTCGCGCGGCGTCACCTCGTCGCGGCCCGGCACGTAGTAGCGCAGCGACAACCTGCGCCCCTTGGTGAGGCCCTCGCGCACGCGCGGCAGGGCGTCGGGGGCGGCCTCGACGTCGACGGCGACCTGGCTGCTGACGGTGGCCGCGCCCTCGCCGGCCGCCTGCTCCAGCTTGGCCATCACGCGGGGCAGCGCGTCGCCCGCCCCCTGCATGTCGGCCAGTTGCGGGGTGGCGGCCAGCATGCGCAGCGCGACCAGCAGCGCGCTGGCCTCGTCGATGCCCAGCCGCAGCGGCCTGGCGATGGTGTCGGCGTTGTCGATGAGGATCTCGCCGCCGTCCCAGGACACGTCGATGAGGTCGCCGGGGGTGTGGCCGGGCAGCCCGCACATCCACACGAGCTGCAGGTCGTCGATGAGCTGCTTCTCGCTCAGCCCGAACATCGCGGCCACCTCGCCGACCTGCGCCCCGGGGTGGGACATCAGATACGGCACCAGCGACAGCAGTCGCGGCAACCGGTCGGCGGACCCGCTCATGCGAGTGCCCCTTTCAGTCGGCGGATGACGGCCTCGCGGGCGTCGGGGGGCTCGACGACCTCGACGTCGGCGCCGAGGCTGGCCATCCAGCCGGCCAGCCGCTCGGGGTCGGAGAAGGTCAGCTCGGCGTCGTCCCACCCGTCCGCGCCGGGGTGCACGGCCCTGGCCAGCTGGCGCAGCCCTTCGCACGTCCCCTGGCGCACGCGGATCACGGCGACCCGCTCGTCCATCGCCTCGTCGGGGTAGCCGACCATGGACCGCACGTCGACGCCTTCCGGCACCTCGACGGCGCCCGGCTTGCCGACCGTCGCGACCTGCCCGGTGATGCGGCTGAGGCGGAAGGCGCGCGGGGCGTCCCTGCCGCGGTCGAACCCGGCGAGATACCAGCGGCCGCGCCTGCTGACCACGCCCCACGGCTCCACGGTGCGGGTGCGGATCTCCTCGCTGCCGGCGCCGCGGTAGTCGAAGCGCACCACCCGCCGGTCGCGTACGGCGTCCCACAGTGCGGGGAACGCCGGGTCGCGGGTGTCGACGCGCAGCTCCAGCGCTCCCCCGCCCATCGCCGCTCCGACGGGCTGGTCGGTGGCCACGCCTCCGGCGCGCAGCTTCAGCAGCGCCCCCGAGGCGGCCTCGGCCAGGCTGGCGCGCTGCCACACCTGGGCGGCCAGCCCCAGCACGGCGGCCTCGTCGGGCTCCAGGGTGATCTCGGGCAGCTCGTACGACTGCCGCTCGATCCGGTAGCCGGGCTCGTCCTCCCACGGGTCGCGCACCACGTCGATGGGGATGCCGAGCTCGCGCAGCTCGTTCTTGTCGCGCTCGAACATGCGCTGGAACGCCTCGTCGCCGTCGCGGTCGTAGCCGGGGACGGCGTGGCGGATCTGCTCGGCCGACAGCGGGCGCCGGGTGGCGAGCAGGCAGATCACCAGATTGAGCAGCCGTTCTGTCTTCCGGCGCGACATCTGCCTCACTCCTCCTTCGATCGACGCTACCCTGCCCCCGTGATCAGATGGCGCAAGGGCGAGGTTGTCCGGATCCGACGCGAGTGGCCGGGAGCGGTGGAGCTGGATGTCGCCGTCCCCGAGGGGGAGTGCCGGGCGCTGGCGTATCCGCCGTTGGTCGGGCGCCCGGAACCCGGCGACGAGGTGCTGCTCAACACGACCGCGCTCGCGATGGGTCTCGGTACGGGAGGTTACGCCATGGTGGTGGCCGTCCCTAACCGTTTGCCGCAAGATCCCGACGGTCCCGGGCACCTGGTGAAGGCCCGGTACACACCGTTGCAGGCCACGGTGCTGGGCGCCGACGAGCAGGACTCCCCCCATCATGAGCTGTTGCGCGAGGCCGACTCGCTGGACGGCATGCCGGTGATCGTGGCGGATCTGCATTCGGCGCTGCCGCCGATCCTGTGCGGCCTGTACGCCTCGGCCGCACGACCCGGGATCCGCGTCGCGTACGTGATGCTGGACGGCGGCGCGCTGCCCGCGTGGTTCTCGATGGCGGCGGCCCGGCTGCGTGCGGCCGGCTGGCTGGCGGGCGTGGTCACGGTCGGGCAGTCGTTCGGCGGTGACGTGGAGGCGGTCACCGTCCACACCGGGCTGCTGGCGGCCAGGCACGTGCTGGAGGCCGACCTGGCGATCGTCACGCAGGGGCCGGGCAACCTGGGCACGGGCACCCGGTGGGGCTTCTCGGGGGTGTCGGCGGGTGAGGCGGTGAACGCGGCCGGCGTGCTGCTGGGGCGGCCGGTGGCCGCGCTGCGGGTCAGCGAGGGCGACAGGCGCGAGCGCCACTACGGCGTCTCGCACCACTCGCTGACCGCCTACGGCCGGGTCGCCCTGTCGCCCGCCGACGTGCCGGTGCCCGAGTTGCCGGGCGAGTTCGGCGAGCGGGTCAGGGACCAGGCGGAGCTGCTGGCGGTGCGCCACCGCCTCGTCCCGGTGCCGGTGGACGGCCTGCACGAGGCGCTACGCGGGTCTCCGGTGCGGTTGTCGACGATGGGCAGGGGCCTTGAGGAGGACCTGCCCTATTTCCTGGCCTCGGCGGCGGCCGGCAGGCTGGCGGCCTCGCTGCTGGTGTAGGAGTCCTTGAAGGTGAAGGCCTCGGGGCTCGGCCCCTCGGTCTTGAGGCGTTCCAGCCGCCGCATGCCCTCAGCCAGCGGCGGGATGTGCCCTTCCGGGATCCACCACATGACGGTGTACGGCTCCGCCACGCGCAGGAACCACTCCCTGCGCCGGCGCAGGACGCCCAGGTGGGCGCTGCGGTAGACGTAGTTCCACAGCGTGTCGAGCGACTCCCACACCGAGAAGTTGATCAGCAGGTGGCCGCCGTAGTCGTGCACGACGGTGGCGGTGGGGTCGGTCTCGCTCTCCTTCAGCCGCCACACGAACCCCGGCGCCGCGTCGGCGATGGTGTTGATGGGTTCGAGCAGGGCGACGAACTCGGCGAGTTCGGGGCTGTCGACGGGCGCGCGCATGTGCGCGATGTTGAGCTGGGCCAGATGCATGCCGCTCAGCACATCACCCCTTCGCCTTCTATGTCAATCTTCATTTGTTTTAGAAGCGGCGAACGCCACGCAGCACTCCTCCGGCCGGGGGTCGAGCCGCGCCCTGCCCGGGTCGTCGCCCAGCCCTTCCAGCAGCCCCTGGCACAGGGCCAGGTTGACCGAGCACACCAGCAGCGGCCGCTCCTTCGCCAGCACGTGGAACGGGCAGTTGCGCAGCCGCAGCAGGCCGTCCTCCTCGTAGGGCTCGTAACCGCGCTCGCTCAGCACCCGCTCCACCGGCTCGCCCCGGTGCCGCCCCGCCATCCTCGCGCCCGCCTCGCGCGCCGCCAGCTCGGCCTGCTCCTCGGCGCCGAGCAGGTCGACCACGCCCGCCAGGACGGACGCGAGGGTGGTGTAGTCGCGCGGCGGCAGGCTCACCGACCGCTCGCCTCCGGCCCTGCGGTAGACCTTGGCGGGCCGGCCGCTGCCCGGCCCCTTCTTCTCCGGCCGCCGCAGGCCGCTCTCCAGCAGCCCGGCCTCGACCAGCCGGTCGAGGTGGTGGCCCGCGAGGGTCCTGGACACGCCCGCGGCCTCGGCCGCCTCTCCCCTGCCGACGTCGCCGCCGCTGCCCGCCACCACGTCGTACAGGCTGCGGCGTACGGGGTCGTGCAGCAGGGCCAGCGCGTCGAGGTCGTCGCTACTCACAGCGGGAGTCTACGAAAGCCTCGCACCGGCACGGACGGGCCCCTGCGGGGCCCGTCGGCGTCAGTAGGCCGCGATGACGTCCACGACGAAGACGAGCGTGTCGGAGCCCTTGACGCCGTACGCGGGGTTGCCGGAGCGGCCGTACCCGTAGGAGGGCGGGACGACCATCACGACCCGGCTGCCGGTGGGCACGCCGACGAGCGCCCTGTCCCACGCCCTGATCACGCTGCCGTCGCCGAGCTTGAACGCTCTGGGCCCGCCGGTCGTCCAGGTCGTGTCGAAGACGCGGCGCCGGCCCCAGATCGCGCCTTCGTACTGGGTGACCACGAGCTGCCCCGCCTGGATCCTGGGCCCCTTGCCGCGGTGCAGCACCTTGGCCGCGAACCGGGCGGGCGGCGCGGTCGCCGGCACCGACAGCGCCGGCGGGCCGCCGTTCCGGGCTCCGCCGGAGACGCGCACGCCGGCCAGCGAGCCGCCGCGTGCCTCGAGGGACACTCCCTTGGGGTGGGCGCCGAGGATGTCGACGACGTAGAGCAGTTCCTCGTCCGCGGCGATCCCCCGTGGCGGGTTGGCGCCGAAGCCGTCGCCCGGCGGGATGGCGGCGATCACCCTGCTGCCCACCCTGCGCCCCTGGAGAGCCCGCTCCAGCCCCGGCAGCAGGTGCCCCACCGGGAAAGCGGCGGGGGTGCCCCGGGTGAAGCTGGAGTCGACCAGGCGGTTGTCCCTGCCGTTCCAGACGTGCGCGGTGTACTGGACGATCGCCACGTCGCCGGGGCGCAGCCGCTCGCCCTTGCCCGCGGCCGGCTCGTCGACCTGCAGCTCGTCCACCGGCTTGCCGGCGGGGAAGACGATCGTGGGCCGGGCGCCGAACGCGCCGCCCACCTTCAGCTCCATGCCGTCCGCGGCCTCGCCCGTGCACCCGGCCGGCGCGAGCAGCGCCGCGAGCAGCAGCGCGACGGTACGGCGGCGCATAGGTGACCTCCCGCGTGGCCCCGGCGGGGGGCTGCCGGGCCAGGCGATGCTACCGCGCCGCCACGCCGCGCACGCCGAAAGCCGAGAGGTGCGCCGCGGCCGCACGGCGACGCGGGAGGGCGGGCGCGCGTCGCGGCGCGACACCGAGGTGCACCCGCCCAAGATCCTGCTCATCCGCGGCCGGACTTCGGGACGACGCTGCCGAGCGCGGTCGAGGAGCTGATCCGGCGGCGGGACGAGCGGCAACGTGCCTGAGCGGAAAAAATGTCGCGGTGGGATGTCGAGAACCCGCGCGCGGCTCCGTCCCCGCAGTGAACACCGGCCACAATGGCCGTACCGCACAAAGGAGAACATGATGGCCAAATACCTGCTGCTCAAGCACTACCGCGGCGCGCCGGCAGCGGTCAACGACGTGCCGATGGATCAGTGGACGCCGGAGGAGGTCACGGCCCACCTGCAGTACATGCAGGACTTCGCCGCCCGGCTCGAGAGCACCGGCGAGTACGTCGACGGCCAGGCGCTCTCCCCGGAGGGCACGTTCGTCCGCTACGACGGCGAGGGCCGGCCGCCGGTCACCGACGGCCCGTTCGCGGAGACCAAGGACCTGATCGCCGGCTGGATGGTGATCGACGTCGAGACCTACGAGCGGGCGCTGGAGCTGGCCGGCGAGTTGTCCGCGGCTCCGGGCGCGGGTGGCAAGCCGATCCACGAGTGGCTGGAGGTGCGCCCCTTCATGCACGAGGCCCCCACGGTGACCGAGTGAACGAGTCGCTGCTGCGGGAGCTGGTGCCCGCGGTGATCGGTGTCCTCGTCCGCCGCGGAGCAGACTTCGCGGCGGCCGAGGACGCCGTGCAGGACGCCCTCGTCGAAGCCGTGCGCGTGTGGCCGGACGACCCGCCGCACGACCCCAAGGGCTGGCTGGTCACCGCGGCCTGGCGCAAGTTCCTCGACGCCGCCCGCGCCGATTCCTCCCGGAGGAACCGCGAGGTGCGCGTCGAGGGCGAGCCCGCGCCCGGCCCGAGCGAGGTGGCGGACGACACGCTCCAGCTCTACTTCCTGTGCGCGCACCCGTCCCTGACGCCGGCTTCGGCCGTCGCGCTGACGCTGCGCGCGGTCGGCGGCCTGACCACGCGGCAGATCGCGCAGGCCTACCTGGTGCCCGAGGCGACCATGGCGCAGCGGATCAGCAGGGCCAAGCGGACCGTCTCGTCCGTCCGGTTCGACCAGCCCGGTGACGTCGCCACGGTGCTGCGCGTGCTCTACCTCGTCTTCAACGAGGGCTACTCCGGCGACGTCGACCTCGCCGCCGAGGCGATCCGGCTCACCCGCCAGCTGGCGGCCATGACCCACCACGAGGAGGCCGCGGGCCTGCTCGCGCTCATGCTGCTCCACCACGCCCGGCGCCCGGCACGGACCGGCCCTGACGGCAGGCTCGTGCCGCTGGCCGAGCAGGACCGCGGCCTGTGGAACACCCGCCTGATCGCCGAGGGCGTCGACGTGCTCCAGGCGGCCCTCGCCCGCGACCGCCTGGGCGAGTTCCAGGCCCAGGCCGCCATCGCCGCGCTCCACGCCGACGCCAGGACGGCCGAGGAGACCGACTGGGTGCAGATCGTCGAGTGGTACGACGAGCTGGTGCGCCTCACCGGCAGCCCGGTGGCCCGCCTCAACCGGGCCGTCGCGGTCGGCGAGGCCGACGGCCCGCGGGCCGGCCTGGCCGCCCTGGCGGAGCTCGACCCCGCCCTGCCCCGCCACACCGCCGTCGCGGCGTACCTGCACGAGCGTGACGGTGACCCGGTGACCGCGGCACGGCTCTACGCCGAAGCCGCACGATCGGCGCCCAGCGTCCCCGAACGCGACCACCTCACGCGACAGGCCGCACGGCTCAACGCCCGGCTGCGCGGTTGAGCGGCGAGCGCTCACGGGGTGCGCGGGTGACCGGGTGACCGGGCCGGGCGGCCCGGCGCGGTCAGCCGGGGGCGCTGCGTGCCTCCAGGCGGCCGATCGCCTGGGTGCCGGCGTTGCCGCGCAGGCCCGCGGCGTAGTGCCAGCCGTTCAGCGCGCCCGGCCGGGTGAAGTCGATCCGGCCCTGGGTCGTGGCCGTCATGACCTGGGACCAGCCCCAGCCCCGCCCCCGGTCGACCCAGGTGCTGATCGTGTTGCCGTCCAGGACGTACGCCCAGCGGTCGCCGGGTTCGAGCGGCGCCGTGGCGCAGCAGGCGCTGGTGAGCTTGCCGTCGATCCTGATGTCGACGCCGTGCTGGCCCTTGATCCCGGTCCAGGCCATGACGTAGTTGCGCTCGTCCTTGACCAGCCCGTTGAACAGGGCGTCCTGCCCCTTCCCCGTGCCCGCCCACCTGCCGTGGTCGACGATCACCACGGCCCGGGAGCTCTGCGGCCCTGAGCCATGGGCGACCAGCCCGTAGTAGGCGCCGGGACCCTGCGCCTGCAGGCTGCCCGCGCCGAAGGTCAGCCGCGGCAGCGCCTCGCCCGCCGACGGCTGGTGGACCGTGTAGCCGGCGCTGGAGTCGGCGTCGAAGGTGTCGTCCACGCCGACCTCGGGGTAGGCCTCGGGGTCGAACGCCACCGTCGATCTGCTGATCACCTGGATCGCGTGCTCACCCCAGCTCGCCGTGGCGGTGAAGTCCGCGGTCTGGCCGGTCAGCACGTCCGACTCCGCCCGTACGGTGAACGCGACGTGACGGGCCTGGCCGGGCTTGAGCGAGCCGATCGTGTCCGGCTCGGCGGCGGTCGCGGTCCAGCCCTCCGGGGCCGACAGCCGCACCCGCACGTTCCGCACCGTCTTGCCGGTGTCGTTGACCACGGAGACGATCGCCGTCCCTGCGCCGGATCCGGGTGCGATCGCGGCCGGAGCCTGGTACACCGAGAGCCGCGAGTCGACGGCCTCGAACCGCGGGCGTTCGTCGGGCACGGAGACCCGGCCGCCGGCCAGCGCGGGCGGCGTGCCGTGGCGGCCCGCACGGGCGCCGAAGATCGACAGCCCGCCGCCGTCGGAGGCGAAGCGCAGCGTGACGGCGCCCGCGTCGCCGAGTTGCCGCCCGGTGATCGGGACGGCGACGCGGTAGCCGTAGCGGTTGCCGAAGTCCCCCGCGAGGGAACCACGCGATCGGCCGGCCAGCGCCGCCGGACCGTGGGGGTCGTCGGGCAGCTCGATCGGCGGCAGCGGGCTGCCGTTGACGGACACGGTGAGGCGGGTGGGGTGGCGGCGCGCGCTGGTCTTGTTGTTGGGGTCGTACCAGCCGCGTGCCTGGGCGGAGGCGACCTCCGCGACGAGGGTCGCGCCGCGCGCTCCGCGCAGGTTCTCGGGCACCTTGACCTCGTACTCGAAGTAGCCGCGGCCGTGACCGGTGACCCAGTCCGATCCGCCGGTGGTGTGGGCCTGGGCCCCGCCGGTCCACTCCTGCGCCGTCACCTCGCCGGCGGGGAAGCCGGTCTCGCCGCCGGGGGTGTCAAAGGTGAGGTAGTTCTCGGCGAGGGTCCTGCCGCCGGCCTCGAGCCAGATCCACAGGTGCCCGGCCCGCAGCCCGGCGGGTGCGGTGACCGACACGGTGCCGACGTCGGTGACGGTGTACCGCGCGGGTGCGACCTCGCGCGAGCCGCCGCCGGCGTCGGCGATCCAGCGGCCCTCGTCGTCGTACCCGCCGATCTTCCAGCGCAGCCTCGCCCTGGAGAGGTCGTGGTCACTGAAGTGGCTGACCTTGACCGGGACGTCGATCGTGGCGCCGCGTTCGACGGTCCGCGCCGACCTGCCCATCAAGGAGATCGCGTCGTCGCCCTGGAACATCTCGATGCCGCGGGCCCTGCCCCGATGGTCGGTGAACTCCGGCTGGTTCGGCTGCCGGTCGAAGGTGACCGGGCTGTGGACCTCCTGCTCGGTCTCGGCCAGCTGCACGCCGACGTAGCCGTTGAGCTTGGGGTAGGCGCGGAAGAGGCTCGCCGTGTGGGGGAACTGACCGCCCCTGATGGCGAACTCGGAGTTGAGCCAGGGTTGCCCGCTCTGCGCCCCGTCCTCGAAATTCCAGGTGGAACCCGGCTTGACCTGGGCGTCGAACCCGTCGAGGAGCTTCTTCCACTCGTCGTACGTGGCCAGGTAGTAGTGCCAGTCGTTGAGGTCGGTGTCGAGGTGGCCGTTCCGGCAGCAGGCGGAGTTGTCGACGACCAGCCGGGACGGGTCGAGGTCGTGCGCGATCCGCACCATCCTGCGGACGTACGGGAACGCCTCCGCCGGGATCGGCTGCTGCCACGGCTCCTTGTTGATCCCCCACGACTCGTTGAACATCGTCCAGATCACGATCGACGGGTGGTTGTGATCGCGCTGGAACGTGGTGCGCAGCAGCCCTTCGAAGAGCCGTTCCGCCTCCTCGCCCAGGGAGTGCCAGCCCGCGTTGGGCAGGTCGTACCAGATCATCAGCCCGAGCTTGTCCGCCCAGTGGTAGTAGGCCGGTTCGTTGACCTTGAGGTGGTTCCTGATGACGTTGAAGCCGAGCTTCTTGGCGTTCTTCAGGTCGAGCAGGATCGATCCGCGGCCCGGCTCGGCCTCGCTGCCGGTGCGCAGGTCGGGGCCGGCGGTCACCCCGGTGTAGGTGTACAGGCCCCACGGGTTGTAGCCCTGGTCGAGGACGCCGCGCACGTAGATCGGCCGGTTGTTGAGGTGGATGTACTGGTACTCGCCGGTGTGGCCGGGGGCCCATTTGCGCTCGATCGTCCGCAGCCCGAAGGTCGTCCTGACCCCGTCGTCGTCTCCCAGCCGGACGTCGGCGGTGTACAGCGCCGGGTCGTCCGGCTCCCACAGGCGCGGGCGCTCGATCGGGATCCGCGCCGTGCCCCGGCCGTCGTCCAGCGGCACGGTGGCGGTGCCGACGACCTCGCCGCCGGGGTCCTTCACCCGTACGGTCGCGCTGTCCGCCGCGCCGTCGGCCGCGAGGTCGATCTTCGCGGCGGCCTCGGACGGCGTGCGTGACTCCGCCTCGAAGGTCAGCTCGGGGGTGATCCGGGTCCCGGTGAGCCGGGCGCCGTCGTAGGGTTCGATCCACACCGACTGCCAGATGCCGCCGACGTCGCTGAACCAGCCGGTGTTCTCGCCGTCGGGGACGCCCGTCTGCTTGCCCTGGGGGTACGGCGAACCGGGCGTCGTCGGGGGCGCGACCACCCGGATCGTCAGCGTGTGGGTCGATCCGGGAGCCAGTTCGCCCAGCCCCGCGCTGATCTCGGTGTAGCCGTCGCCGGAGTAGGGCAGCACCGGCTCGCCGTCGAGCCAGACCGCCGCGCCCCAGTCGGCGGCCCCGATGCGGAGCCTGGTCTGCCTGCCGGAGAAGTCCTGCGGGACGGTGAAGGAGCGCCGGTACCACACCGTTCCGCGGTAGGAGGCGAAGGCGCTGCGGAAGATCTCCTTGGTCGCCAGCGTCTCCTCGCCCCAGGCCGCCATCGACTGGTAGCCGAACGGCACCCGGATCGCCCTGCCGAACGTGTGCCCGGGGTCGAACCAGCGCTCCCGCTCCCCGGCGTCGCCGGGATCGAAGTCGAACGACCAGGTGCCGTTCAGCGACATCCAGGCGCCGCCGGTGAACGGGCGCCGGTCGGCGTCGGGACGCGGATATTCCGCCCTGGCCGGCGCGGTGTCGCGCTCGAGCTCGAGGGTGACCGTACGGTCCGTGGTCGTGGAGGCGAAGGCGTACCCCTCCTTGGCCGCGACCACGAGGGCGCTGCCGTCCGGCACGCCGGTCAGGGTGAAGGCGCCGTCCTTCGCGGTCGTGGCGAACGCCTCCGACCTGGAGGCGTGCACGGTGGCGCCTTCGACCGGCGCGCCGCCGCGGGCCTCCACCACCCGGCCGCGCACTTCGATCGTCTTCCCCGCCGAGGCTTCGGCGGCCGGGCCGCCGGCGGGGTCCGGCTCGGCGAGGGCCGGGATCCCCGGGCACAGCAGCGCCAGAACGCTGATCAGGGCGATGGTCAAGTTCCGGCGTGTCGTCGCGGCCGGGGCACGCACGCCCCGCCCGCCTGTGGCTCCAGACATCGAGGTCACCGATTCACGTGGTGGGGGAAGAGGAGGACGTGGAGGCCCGCTCGATGGCGGCCGGACGTTGCTGCGCCGCGCGGATCCGCGAGACGTCCAGCTTGCTCGTACGGTCGAAGCGGTAGACGCCGTTCTGTTCCTGGAAGACGTCCGTGAGCTGGGTGTAGCAGTAGCCGAACATCCGGGGGTCGTCCAGCAGAACCCCGACCAGCCCGGCGAAGCGCCGCTGGAGTTCCTCCTCGCTCGTGGGCCGTTCGCCGTACCCCCAGGAGCTCTCCCCGGGACGCACGTCCGGGTTCCACCAGATGCCCCCGAACTCGCTGCAGAAGTACGGCTGCCCGCGGTACGGCACCGACCAGGCCGTGCCGTCGCGGTCGGCGTTGACGTACGGCTCCCCCTCGGCCAGGCCGGCCATCAGCGTGCCGAACACCTCGGGATCCTGCTCGTAGCAGTGCGAGTCGTAGACGTCGGCGCCGGGAACCCGGTGCGCGTAGCCGGACGCGTCGAGCACCGGGCGGGTGGGGTCGGCCGCCTTGGTGGCGAGGTACATGCCCAGGGTGACGTCGTCGAGGACGGTGATCCGGTCGTGCAGCCGCTGCCAGGTCTCGTTGAGCGGGCACCAGCCGACGATGCTCGGGTGGGAGTAGTCGCGTTCGACCGCCTCCAGCCACTGGGTCACGAACGTCGCGGTGGGCTGCTGGTTGTCGCCGGGCGGCCCGCCGGTGTTCGCGCCCCAGTCGCCGAACTCGCCCCAGACCAGGAAGCCCGCCCGGTCGGCGTGGTACAGGTAGCGCTCCTCGAACACCTTCTGGTGCAGCCGGGCGCCGTTGAACCCCGCGGCCACGGCCAGCTCGATGTCGCGGCGCAGGGCCTCGTCCGTCGGCGCGGTCATGAGGCCGTCGGGATAGTAGCCCTGGTCGAGCACGAGCCGCTGGAAGCACGCCTCGCCGTTGAGCAGGACGGCGTGCCCGTCGATGGCGACCGAGCGGAGCCCGGAGTAACTCGCCGCCGTGTCGACCACGGCGCCGTCGCCGTCGAGCAGGTCGATGCGCAGGTCGTACAGGTGCGGGTCCTCGGGGCGCCACAGCCGTACCCGGTCGTCCGGCAGCGGCAGCCACACCTCGGCGGACAGGTCGAGGTCGGCGCGCGCCCGCGCCCGCGCGAGCTCGCCGGCCTGGTCCGACACCGTCACCCGCACCTGGTGCCCGGCGCGGTTGGCCGACACCGGCACCGTGACGCGGAACGCGGACGCGGCGACGTTGGGCGTGATCCGCGGCCGGCCGAGGTGCGGGCCGGGCACGGGCTCGCACCACACCGTCTGCCAGATGCCGGTGGTGCGTCCGTAGCGCGCTCCGCGCCCCTCGTAGGTGGTCGCCTGCTTGCCGCGCGCCTGCGGCCCGGTGCGGGGATCGCGGGCGCGCACGACCACGGTGTACGTGTGCGCCGGGTCGGCCGCGGCGGCCAGGTCGCAGGTGAACGGGGTGAACCCGCCCCGGTGCCGGCCGGCTTCGACGCCGTCGACCCACACCGTGGCGTCGTGGTCCACCGCCTGGAAGTGCAGCAGCACCCGCTGCCCCGCCCACTCCTCCGGCACCTCGACGGTGCGGCGGTACCAGACGGCCGGGTGGAAGTCGGGGTCGCCGACGCCGGACAGGGGCGCCTCCGGGCAGAACGGCACGACGATCTCGCCGGTCAGGTCGCGGTCGAGCAGGCCGCGCTCCAGCCCGGAATCGCCGGGGTCCCTCTCGAACTGCCAGGTTCCGTTCAGGCACTGCCATGCGGCGCGGACGAACTGCGGGCGGGGATACTCCGGGCGGGGAACCGCGGGGTTCTCGGGCACGATGCTCACTTTCTCGATGGGGATGTGCTCAGGACTTGACGGCGCCGGCGATGCCTTCGACGAAGTAGCGCTGCAGGGCGATGAACAGCGCGACGACCGGCAGCAGCGAGATGGTCGCCGCGGCGGCCATGCCCGACCAGTCGGTGGCGTTCTCGCCCACGAACGCGAGCATGCCGACGCTCACGGTGCGCAGGTCGGGCCGGGAGAAGGTGAAGACCAGCGGCAGGAAGAACGCGTTCCAGGTGGTCAGGAAGGTGAGCACGGTCACCGTGGCCGTCACCGGCTTGGCCAGCGGCAGCATGATGCGGAAGAAGACGGTCGCGAACCCGGCGCCGTCCATGAGCGCGGCCTCGGTGAGCTCCTTGGGGATGCCGCGGAAGTAGCCGATGTAGAGCAGGATCGCCGCCACGTGCGCGGCGCCCGACATCGCCAGGATCATGCCGGTCAGCGAGTTCAGCATGCCCAGCCGCTGGGCGAGGTCGACCAGCGGGATGATGGTGTAGCCGGCCGGCACGAACAGGGTGGCGATCAGGGTGCCCATGACGATCTTGCGTCCGCGGAACTCGTGGCGGGCGAGGACATAGCCCGCCATGGCGCACCTGACGACCACGACCACGACCGTGGCCACCGTGACGATCACGGTGTTGAGCAGGTATTTCCCGAACTGGGCGTCCCCCCACGCGCGCTCGTAGTTCTCCCACCGCGGGTTGCCCGGCAGCAGGTCGAGCCCCTGGGTGAACACCTCGGCCGACGTCTTCAGCGACGCGGCGACCATCCACAGGAACGGGTAGATCCAGATCAGGCAGCCGATGGCGAGCGCGGCGGCGGCCAGCCACCAGGGCAGCCGGCGCAGCGCCTTGGACACGGTCATGCCGCCCCCCTGGCCTTGCGGGTGGCGCGGACCGCGAGGAGCTGCAGCAGCCCGATGACGCAGACGAACAGGCCGAACAGGACGGCGGCCGCGGAGGCGTATCCGAGCCGGGGCACCGTCGCGGCGAAGGCCCACCGGTAGATGTAGACCTCGATCACCTCGGTCGAGTAGAACGGGCCTCCCCCGGTCATGGTCAGGACGAGGTCGAAGACCTGCAGCGAGGCCTCGATCGACAGCAGGGTGATGATGACCAGGAACGGTTTGAGCAGGGGCGTGGTGATGTGCCGCAGGGTGGCCAGCGCGCCGGCCCCGTCGAGGCGCGCCGCCTCGTAGACCTCGTCGGGCACGGTCTGCAGCGCGGCCAGCCAGTAGACCAGGGTGATCCCGAACCACTTCCACACGTAGACGGCGATCGTCGTGCCCAGCGCCGTGGACGACTGGCCGAGGAAGTCGACGCCGTCCGTCACCAGGCCGGCCTCGCGCAACGCGAGGTTCACCGGGCCGCTCGCGGGGTCGAAGACGAACTGCATGACCACGCCGACGATCGCCGTCGTGGTGACCACCGGCAGGAACAGGGCGGTGCGGAACAGCTTGCGCAGCGGCATGCGGGGCGAGTTGAGGACGATCGCGACCAGCAGGGTGGTCAGCACCTGGAGCGGCACCGCGACGAGCATGAACGTCAAGGTCAGCCGGAACGAGCTCCAGAACATCGGGTCGGCGAGGACCTCGCGGTAGTTGGCCACGCCGATGAACGACGGGCTGGCGTCGAACCCGTTCCAGTCGGTGAGCGAGTAGACGTAGCTGCCGACGATCGGGTAGACGGTGAACGCGCCGTACAGCAGCACGGTCGGGGCCAGGAACAACCACACGTACGTGGTGGTGCGGGCGCCGCGCGGTTTCCGCGAACCGGCGGACGGGATGGCGAACGTCATGCGCCCGCTCCGGCGACGCCCGTGGTGCTCTGGTCGACCATCAGCCGCCAGGGCGCCTCCAGCTCGGCCGCCGGCTCCTGGCCACCCTCGACGCGCTGCAGCAGGCGGGTCACGGCGAGCTCGGCGATCTTCTTCTTGTCAGGCACGACGGTGGTCAGGGGCGGGGTGACGAACCGGCCTTCCTCGATGCCGTCGAACCCGACGACGGCTACGTCCTGCGGCACCCGCAGCCCCCGGGACAGCACGGCTCGCACCGCCCCGATCGCGAGCAGGTCGTTGTAGCAGAACACCGCGTCCGGCGGCTCGGCCAGGTCGAGCAGGCGCTCCATCGCCTCCCGCCCGTCCTGGCGCTGGTAGCGGCGCACCGTCGCCGGGATCTCGGGCAACCCGGCCTCCTCCAGTGCCTGCCGGTATCCGGCCGACCGGTGCGCCGCCGTGTTGCCCACCGGACGTTCCACGTGCCCGATGGCGGCGATGCGGGTCCGGCCCAGCGCGACCAGGTGCGCCGTGGCGGCCCGCGCCGCGGCGGTGTCGTCGATGGCGACGTGGTCGAAGCCCTCCACCCGTATCTCCCCCAGCATCACCGCCGGGCAGTTGCCCGCCCAGCGGCGCAGCTCGTCCTCGGTCAGGCCGAGCGGGCTGAAGATGATCCCGTCGAACAGCGCCGACCGGTCGCGCCGCATCATGATCTGCCGCTCGCGTTCCGCCACGCCCTCGGTGCGGTCGAGAAGCACCGTGTAGCCGCGCTCCTCGGCCTGGTCCACCACGTGGGCGGCCAGCTCGGTGAAGTAGGGCACGTCCAGCGGCAGCACGAGGGCCAGCAGGTTGGAGCGCCCCCGGTTCAGGCTGCGGGCCGCGAGGTTGGGCCGGTAGTCGAGCTCCTCCAGAGCCCGCTGCACCTGGGCACGGGTCTCCTCGGACACGTAGGCGAAGTTGTTCACGACGTTGGAGACGGTCCGTACGGAGACTCCCGCCAGCCGCGCCACGTCACGTTGTGTCACCACAACCGTCCAACCTCCAGATCGGGAGCCGACTTTCAAGAGAGTCTTGCCGCGCGGCATGCCGCGTGGCAAGAATGACTTTGCCACGCGGCAACACTGCTTCACAAGACCTTGAACCGCCGCGGGGTGGAAGGCAGGACCGATGAGCGCGATGACTCGGCGAAGGTTCCTCACCGCGGCGGGCACCCTGGCCGCCGCGGCGGCGACCAGTGCGTGCGGCGGAGGCGGGGGCAGCGGTGGCGGCGCCTCGCTGACCTGGTGGGACCACCAGAACCAGCTGCAGAAGGCGAAGGCGGAGATCTTCGCCACGTATGCCGAGAGCCCCGGCGGCGTCCCCGTCCAGTACACGTACTACAACCCGGCGAAGATGGGCCAGGCGCTGCAGCTGGCCAAGCAGAGTAACCAGCTGCCGGACATCCGCTCCAACGCCGGCCTCAACCTGCCCGCCGCCGCGCTCGTGGCCGCCGGATGGTCGCAGCCGCTGAACCTCAGCGAGGAGGCGACGGCCCGGGTCAAGGACTCGCTCGTCGAGGGCGTGCACGTCTTCGACGGCAAGATCTACGCCTTTCCCATCTTCAGCCACCAGGTCTACGTCGCCGTCAACTGGTTCAACACCGAGCTGGTCGGGCGCGCCGGGCTGGACCCGCAGGCGCCGCCGAAGACCTACGACGAGTTCCGCGCGGCGGCCCGCGCGGTGCAGCAGTCGGCCGGCGAGGGCACCTACGGCTGGGTGTGGAACATCGGCATGCCGGACCGGCTCGGCGAGCAGGTCCACGACCTGGCGCAGGCGGCCGGGTTCGCCGGCGGGCAGGGAAGGTTGTACGAGAGCGGCGAGTACGCGTTCCACGCCGACGAATATCTTCACGTGATCGAGTTCCTGGTCTCGCTGCGCCAGGACAAGGTGCTGGTGCCGGGGGCCAACTCCTGGGTCGACGACGTGGCGCGGGCCCGGTGGACCGCGGGGCTGGCGGCGTACTATTTCGACGGCCCGTGGTGCCCCGGCGTGGCGCTGCAGGACACGCCGGAGTTCGGGGAGAAGCTGGGCGTCGGTCCGATGCTCGTGCCCGACGCGGGCACCGCCGTGGCCACCTACCACGTGCCACAGCCGGGAGACTACTGGTTGTCACCGACGACCAAGCACGCCCAGGCGGCCAACACCCTGTTGAGCGACTACTTCGCCACCCCCGGCTACTCCCGCCTGGTCGCCGAGACCATGTCGCAGCCCCCGCGCGACATCGACGTCGTCGAGCAGTCCAAAGCGCACCCCGCCTACAAGAAGCTCATCGGCTGGTTCCGGGAGAGCGTCCACCTCGCCCCCGACCCGATCGCCGGCAACGCGGACATCCAGCAGGTGCAGATCGCGTCCAAGCCGGTGCGGCCCACCCTCGGCGACATCGTGCAGGGCGCGCTCACCGGCGACGTCACCGACGTCCGCGCGGCGCTGACCAAGCTGTCCAGCGACAGCGCCAAGGACCGGGACCGGGCGATCGCGGAGGCCAAGAAGAAGGGCGCGAAGGTCGGCCTGGACGACTACGCCTTCCCCAACTGGAAACCGGGCAAGGACTACACCAGGCCGATGTACGACGAGCGCTGACGATGGAGAACGTTCCTGTGAAGCGACCGAACATCGTGCTGATCATGACCGACCAGCAGCGTGCCGACTGGACGGCCGCGAGCGGATTCCCCCTGGACACCATGCCGTTCCTCGACGGGCTGATGGGCACCGGCGTGCAGTTCAGGCGGGCGTACACCACCTCCCCGCTGTGCGTGCCCGCCCGGATCAGCCTGCTCACCGGGCGGTATCCGTCCGCGCACCGGGTCAGGCAGAACAGCGCCGCCCATCACGTGCTCCGCGGCGACGACCTGGTGGACGTGCTGCGCGAGTCCGGCTACGCGCTGCACCTGGCGGGCAAGACGCACTTCCACCGCAAGCCCGCCGATTTCGACACGTTCGCCGCGCCCTACTGGCACGAGCGCGGCCCGGCCGACGCGGCGACGCCCGAGCAGGGGGCGTTCGAGGAGTGGCTCGTCTCGCTCGACCACTCGGTCAGCCACGAGCCGGCGCCGTTCCCGCTGGAGTGCCAGTTCCCGCACCGGATCGTCACCGACGCGATCAGCGCGATCGACGAGACGCCCGCCGACCGGCCGTTCTTCACCTGGCTGTCGTTCCCGGAGCCGCACAACCCCTACCAGGTCCCCGAGCCGTACTTCAGCATGTTCGCAGCGGACGAGGTGCCCGACCGGCAGGCCGGACCCGAAGGCGCCGAACGCAAGGGCGGCATGTACACGTGGCTGCGCCGGCTGACCGAGGAGAAACGGCCCGGCTACGACGCCGAATGGCGGCGCTACCGCGCCAACTACTGCGGCATGCTCCGGCTCATCGACGACCAGCTGCGCCGGTTCTTCACGCACCTGCGCGAGACCGGGCGGGACGCGGACACGCTGGTGTTCTTCGTCGCCGACCACGGCGACTACACCGGCGACTACGGCCTGCAGCGCAAGGGCGCGGGCATGCCGGAGTGCCTGATGCGCATCCCGTTCGCCGTGGCGGGGCCGGGCGTGCGGCCCATGGTCAACGGCACCGACTTCGTCTCGCTCGCCGACCTGTTCCCGACCGTCTGCGACACCCTCGGCGCCGAGATCCCCCCCGGTGTCCAGGGCCGCAGCCTGTGGCCCATGCTCACCGGGGAGCCCTACCCGGCCGAGGAGTTCGCGAGCGGCTACGGGGAACGCGGGTTCGGCGGGCTGTCGTACACCGTCGACGAGCGCCCCCCGTTGCACTTCCCCTACGAAGGGCGCACCTTCGACGAACTCAACACCGTCACCCAGTCCGGGACGACGGTGATGCTCCGGCGCGCGCGGTGGAAGCTGCTGCTGGACGAGCGCGGGGCCGGCGAGCTCTACGACCTGGACGCCGACCCCGCCGAGCTGGACAACCGCTACGACGACCCCGCGCTCGCCGGGGTCCGCGCCGACCTCACCACCGATCTCGCACGCTGGATGATCCGCGTCAGGGACGACCTGCCCCAGGCGGTCTACACGCTCAAACGCGCACCGCACAACTGGAGTCAGGCGTAGCCGGCCTCCCGTCCTGGCGCCGGACGAACGCCTGCCGATCACGCGGGTCCGTCCGGCGCCGTGGCGCTGATCAGTAGGCGCCCAGGACGTCCACCACGAACACCAGGGTGCTCTTCGCGGGGATGCCCTGCTGCTCCTGGTCGCCGTAGCCGAGGTCGGGCGGGATGCTCATCACGACCCGGCTGCCGACCGGCACCCCGGCCAGGCCCTGCTGCCAGCCCTTAATCACCTGGCCGAGCGGGAACTCGGCCGGCTGGCCGCGATCCCAGCTGGAGTCGAACTTCTTGTCGGTGCCCCAGATCTTGCCCGTGTAGTGGACGGTGAGCGTCTGGTTGGCCTTCACCTTCTCACCGGTGCCCTTGATGACCGTCTTGACCTCGAGCTTCGCCGGCGGCTTGGCGTCGGTCTTCGTGGTCAGCCCGGGAGCCTTCTCGCCGCCGGGGTTGTCGACCTTGACGCCCTTGATGCTGTCGCCGGTCTCCTTGCCCTCGGCCACCTTGAGCGCCGGCGGCTGGGTGCCGACCACGTCGAACACGAACACCTTGGTCGGCTGGGCGGGCGCCGTCTGCTGCTGGGGAGCGGCGTCGTTGGCCAGCACGGCCAGCAGCCGGCCGCCCTTCTTGACCTTGGTGAAGCCCTCCTGCAGCACCTTCGGCAGCTGCTCGTTGACCGGGATGGCCTCGGGCGCCTTGGTGTCGTAGGAGGAGCCCTGCACGGCGTTGCCCTGGCCGTCCCAGTTGTAGACGGTCAGGTTGACGACCACCCGGTCGCCCGCCTTGATGGCGTCGCCGTCGCCGGGATGGATCACCTTGTACGACGACGTGGTGGCGGGCGAGCCGGACGGGAAGGTCACCGTGGGCTTGGCCCCCACGTTGCCCGCGACCCCCACCTTGGTTCCGTCGGCCGGCGCGGCGCCGGAGGTGGCGCCGGCGCTGGACGTGGCGCCCGGGTTCGCGCCGTCATCGGAACCGCACGCGGCGGCGAACAAGAGCAAAGGCACAGCGGCCGAAACGGCCAGAGCGCGGCGCATGAATGTCCCTCGGAAAAGACGTCAGATTCGCGTCACACTACCCGACATTCAGGTAGGGCCGGGGTAAACGCGACACCACGCTCTGGCACGGGTCACATGCCGGCGATGAGCTTGTCGACCCGCTCGTCCACGCTGCGGAACGGGTCCTTGCACAACACCGTGCGCTGCGCCTGATCGTTGAGCTTGAGATGCACCCAGTCGACGGTGAAGTCGCGCCGCTTCTCCTGCGCCTTGCGGATGAACTCACCGCGCAGCCGCGCCCGCGTCGTCTGCGGCGGCACCGACTTGGCCTCGAAGATCTTCAGGTCGGACGCCACCCGCTCCACCGACCCGCGCTTCTGCAGCAGGTAGAACAGGCCGCGCTTGCGGTGCACGTCGTGATAGGCCAGGTCGAGCTGGGCCACCCGCGGCGAGGACAGCGGCAGGTCGTACTTCTTCCTGTAGCGCTCGATCAGCTGGTATTTCGTCACCCAGTCGATCTCCCGCGAAACCAGGTCGAGGTTGCCCGTGTCGACCGCGTGCAGCGTGCGCTCCCACAGCTCCAGCACCCGGTGGGCGATGGCGTCGCCGCCGCGGCGGTCGACGAAGTCCTTCGCCTTCGACAGGTATTCCTGCTGGATCTCCAGGCTGGAGGCCTCGCGGCCGTTGGCCAGGCGCACCCTGCGCCTGCCCGTCATGTCGTGAGAGACCTCGCGGATCGCCCTGATCGGGTTTTCCAGCGACAGGTCACGCATCACCGTGCCCGACTCGATCATGCGCAGCACCAGGTCGGTGGCGCCGACCTTGAGCAACATCGTGGTCTCGCTCATGTTGGAGTCGCCCACGATGACGTGCAGGCGGCGGAACCGCTCGGCGTCGGCGTGCGGCTCGTCGCGGGTGTTGATGATGGGCCTCGACCGGGTGGTGGCGCTGGAGACGCCCTCCCAGATGTGCTCGGCCCGCTGCGAGACGCAGTAGACGGCGCCGCGTGGCGTCTGCAGCACCTTGCCGGCCCCGCACACGATCTGCCGCGTCACCAGGAACGGGATCAGCACGTCGGCCAGCCGCCCGAACTCCCCGTGCCTGCCCACGAGATAGTTCTCGTGGCAGCCGTAGGAGTTGCCGGCCGAGTCGGTGTTGTTCTTGAACAGATAGATGTCACCGGCGATGCCCTCTTCGCGCAGCCGCTTCTCGGCGTCCACGAGCAGGCCCTCGAGAATGCGCTCGCCCGCCTTGTCGTGGGTGACGAGCTCGATGACGTTGTCACACTCAGGTGTTGCGTATTCAGGGTGGCTGCCCACGTCGAGGTAGAGACGTGCGCCGTTGCGGAGGAAGACGTTGCTCGATCGGCCCCAGGACACGACCCGCCGGAACAAGTAGCGCGCGACCTCGTCGGGCGACAACCTGCGCTGCCCCCTGAACGTGCAGGTCACGCCGTACTCGTTCTCCAGCCCGAAGATGCGACGATCCATCACCTCACACTATGCCCACGGATCGGCATGCGGGAGAGATCTTCGCAGGTGTTTTCCCGCACCCGCACCATCGGGCGTCCCGTTGACCGGGCGTTTACGGGCGTTCGTCCCGCGCCCGCCCCCTCGGGGCGCGGGTCACACGGCGCGGGTCAAGGGGTGTAGATCTCCTGCACCTTGACGATGCGCCCCTTGTAGACGGTGATCAACGCGGGGTACGGGCGAGCGCCGTGCCGCTTGATGAGTGCGGCCCTGGAACAGCGCTTCGCGCCGAGCCCGGTCTTCCTGCTGACCGTCATATCCGACAGCGTGGACCTGCACCCGTACGCCGACAGGAACACCACGTTCTTCGCGATCGGCGAGGCGTACGCGCCGAGGTTCCCCTCGCGCGGGCCGACGAACCGCCCTTCGGTGTGGGCGCCCTTCTTCCACTTGATGGGCTCGTACTCGGCCACGCCGCCGCGCACGTGGGTGATCCGGCCGCGCAGAATGCCGTTGTGGCGGGAGTGGATCCCCTTGGTGAAATCGTGCCCCGGGTCGGCCTGGAAGGTCGTACCGAAGGTCTTGGGCGCGTTGTACTTCGGGTAGGCGGCCGCGTCGGCGGCGCCGCCGGATATCAGCACCACGGCCCCGGCCGCTCCGGCCGCGAGGATGCCGCGCAGGGAAGTGTTCATGGAACCTGAGATCTTCGACGGCCCTCCGAAGTTCGCCCGAACCATTGTGAAACAGGTCACACTCCGGAGGGCCACCCGAGCCACGGACGCCACCCCGCACCACGGACATCGGCCCACCACAAACGCCGGCCGCACCGGCGTCTCCACCACCACGGACATCGAGCCGTACTACAGGCGCCGTCCCGCGCCACAGGCATCAGGCCGCACAGGAAACCACCGGATGCCCGGCTGCGGCCGCGGGGACCGCCCGTGGGCAGGTCCCCGCGGAAACCTCGGCTACAGCGGCGAGGAGCCGTCGTCCACGTCGCCGTCCGGACCCGTGGGCGGCGGTGTGTCCTTGCCCTCGCCGGCGGGAGGCGTGGACTGGGAGGCCGGTGGGGTGGTCGTCTGGGCGAGCAGCCGCTCCAGCCGCGCCCCCGTCAGCCGGAGGAACTTGCGGTGCTCGCGGTTGCGGTCGAGCACCGCCACCTCCAGCTGCGCCACCGGCGGCCGCTCGCCGCCCGGCTCGGTGAGCGCCGTCAGCGCCACCTCCAGCGCGTCGGCCAGCGACATCGACTCGCGGTAGCGCTCCTTCAGCCGGGTCGCCACCGCCTCGGCCTGGCCGCCCATCGCCGCGAAGCCGTGCTCGTCGAAGACCGACCCGTCGAACGTCAGCCGGTAGATCGCGTCGCCGTCCTTGGTCTCGCCCACCTCGGCGACGACGACCTCCACCTCGAGCGACTTGATCGACTCGGTGAAGATGCGGCCCAGGTTGGAGGCGTAGAGGTTGGCCAGGCCGCGTCCGGTCACGTCGGAGCGGTCGTAGGTGTAGCCGTTGATGTCGGCGTAGCGGATGCCGCCGAGCCGCAGCTCCTCGAACTCGTTGTAGCGCCCGACGGCGGCGAACCCGATGCGGTCGTAGATCTCGCTGATCTTGTGCAGCGCCCGCGACGGGTTGGGCGCCACGAACAGGATGCCGTCGACGTACTGGAGCACGACGACGGACCGGCCCCGCGCGATGCCCTTGCGCGCGTAGTCGGCCTTGTCCCGCATGATCTGCTCAGGGGACGCATATCCAAAAGGCATGGACACGTGCGGTGGTCCTTTCTAGCGCAGCGGGGCGATGGGGCCGTCGGGCGAGATCAGGCGGGCTTCGAGCATCTGCTCCACGTAGGAGGAGACCTGCTCGTCGGTCAGCCGGCGGAAACCGTCGGCGTCGATCACCGCGACGACCGGCCAGATCTTCCTGCTCACGTCGGGCCCGCCGGTGGCCGAGTCGTCGTCGGCCGCGTCGTAGAGGGCCTGGATGAGGGTCATCACCATGTCGTCGGAGGAGGCGCCGTCGCGGTAGAGCTTCTTCAGCGACCCGCGAGCGAAGATCGAACCCGACCCGATCGCGTCGAACCGCTCCCGCTCGTAGGGGCCGCCCGCGACGTCGTAGCTGAAGATGCGGCCTTCGTCCTTGTCGGGGTCGTAGGCGGCGAACAGCGGCACCACCACCAGCCCCTGCATCGCCATGGCGAGGTTGCCCCTGATCATGGTCGCCAGCCGGTTGGCCTTGCCGGCCACCGACATCGTGCGGCCCTCGAGCTTCTCGTAGTGCTCCAGCTCGACGCGGTAGAGGCGGGCGAACTCGAGGCCCGTGCTGGCCGTGCCGGCGATGCCCATGCACGAGTAGTCGTCGGCGCGGAACACCTTCTCCACGTCGCGCTGGGAGATGATGTTGCCCGACGTCGCCCGCCGGTCGCCGGCCATGATCACGCCACCGGCGAAGGTGGCGGCCACGATCGTGGTCGCGTGCGGGACCTGATCGCCGATCGGGGTGGCCAGAACCTCATCCCGCTGTGGCAGCAACTCGGGCGCATATGAACTGACAAACTCCGAGAACGACGAGTTTCCCGTGTTCCGGAAAAGATGGTTCACCAAGCCGACGGGCAGATCCCTGTGCGATGCCACGCGACTCCCTCCAAACGTCAGTGTTCCTAGGGCGACCCTACTCATGTTGGGTTGCTGTCTGCACTTCCCACGATCAGCTCACGGCGAACCATTGTGCACGGCTCCACCGCCGCACCCGTTGAAACCCCCGAACCAGACACCACGCCCGCGAACTGCGCGCTCCCTGTGCGGGGCCCGTCACGAGCCCACCGGCCATACTGGACACCATGGCCACCAGGTCCGCCCGGGACTGGATCCTGCACGTCGACCTCGATCAGTTCATCGCCGCGGTCGAGCTGCTCCGCCGCCCCGAGCTCCGCGGCAGACCCGTCGTCGTGGGCGGCACCGGCGATCCCACCCGCCCCCGCACCGTGGCCGCCACCGCGACCTACGAAGCCCGCGCCCACGGCATCCATTCCGGCATGCCGCTGCGCACGGCGTACAAACGATGCCCGGAAGCGGTCTTCCTGCCCAGCGACCCGCCCGCCTACGAGGCCGCCTCGCAAGAGGTCATGGCCGTCCTCCGCGAGTTTCCCGTGCGCGTGGAGATCTGGGGCTGGGACGAGGCCTTCGTCGGCGCCACCACCGACGACCCTGAGGCACTCGCCGCCGGCCTCCAGCGGGCCGTACGCGCCCGCACCGGGCTGACCTGCTCCGTCGGCATCGGCGACAACAAGCACCAGGCCAAGCTCGCCTCGGACTTCGCCAAACCGGGGGGCGTGCACCGGCTCACCGGCGACAACTGGGCCGAGACCATGAACCACCGCCCCACCGACGCGCTCTGGGGCATCGGCGCCAAGACCGCGAGAAAGCTCGCCGCCCACGGCCTGCACACCGTCGCCCAGCTCGCGGCCGCCGACCCCGCCGATCTCGCCCGCCATTTCGGCCCCACCAACGGCCCGTGGTATCGGTATCTCGCCCTCGGCAAGGGCGAGGCCGAGGTCGTCACCACACCCTGGATCGCCCGCGGCCACAGCCGCGAGACGACCTTCGAGCACGATCTCACCGACAAGGACGGCATCGCCCGCCACGTCACGAAACTCGCCGGGCGCGTGGCGCAGGACACCATCGACGCCGGCCGCGAGGCGACCCGCGTCACCGTCAAGGTGCGCTACACGCCTTTCCTCACCCGCACCCGCCAGGCCAGGCTCCCCGCCGCCACGGCCGACCCGGCGGCCATCATCCGGACGGCCCTCACCGTCCTCGGCCGCTTCGATCTCGACCGCCCCGTGCGCCTTCTCGGCGTCGCGGTCGACTATGCCATGCCCGACGACCAACCCGCCCTCGACCACCTGGACTAGAGATCAGCCGGGAGCCCGGCCCTTCGCCGGCTCCCCATGCCCCGCAGAAAAGGCGCCTGAGCCCGCCCTCGTGGGCGAGCATGCGCGCGACGTCGTCCTGGTGATGCCGTAACGGCAGGCGAACGGATGGTCTGGAGGAAGACCCCGCCGACGCGCGCTCGCCCATCGGGCGTGCGCTAGATGGGCCCGGACCGGGTGATGGCCGTGGCCTCACCGCGGTCCGGGCAGGTCAGTCGGCCCGGCGTTCCCACCCGAATCATCCCTTTAGTTGGTTTTTGCCCTACTCTCCGCCCTTTTGGACATAGCTGCGCACGAACTCCTCTGCGTTCTCCTCGAGAACTTCGTCTATCTCATCCAGAATCGAGTCGACATCGTCCGTGAGCTTCTCCTGCCGCTCCTGAACGTCCGGCGCCGCCGAGGCCTCGGTCTCCTCGACTTCGGACTCGCGCCGACCGGTCTGCTTCTGGCCGCCGGTGTCCTTGGTTGCCATGTCCTACCTCCGTCTGGGGGACTGCCTCTCCTGCATATCTTCCCCGAACCGGGCGACATTGCGCGCCGATCACCCAGTGATCTTGCGGGGTTGACCAGATAGTAGAGCTATCCAATAATGGGACCCCTGAACACACAGGAGGTCGCGATGTCCCCTTCGTCCCTGAGCACTGCCGGTGTGCTCCTCATCACAGTTCCCCTGGTCGCCTTCGGCGGTGTCTCGTTGTTGTCGTTCCTGATGCGGAACGTTCCAGGCTACCTCGACAATCCGGTGCGCCGCGGCCTGTGGCGGGCGGGTCACGCGCACGCGGGCGTGCTGGTGCTCTTCGCCCTGGTGGCGATGGTGTACGTGGATCAGGCGAGCCTGCCGGAAGGCGCCAAGGCCGTGGTGCGCACGCTGATCGTGGCCGCGCCGATCCTGATGCCGCTGGGGTTCTTCCTGTCGGTGGTGCGCCCGAGCGACACCAAGCCGAGCAGGCTGATCTGGCTGACCGTGGCGGGCGGTGTGAGCCTGGCGGCGGGCACGCTGACGCTCGGCGTGAGCCTGCTGTGAGGCGGGGCCGCGCGCGGCGTGTGCCGGTCGCCGCCGTACGCGCGGCCTCCGGCACGTGGCCGGTCGCCGCGGTGGACGCGGCCACCGGCGTGTGGTCAGTCGCCGCCGGTGAGCGCGGCCACCAGGTCCGCGGCGGTGCGGCAGCGGTCGAAGAGCTCCCCGACGTGGGCCTTGGTGCCGCGCAGCGGCTCGAGGGTCGGCACGCGCTGCAGGGACTCCCTGCCGGGGATGTCGAAGATGACGGAATCCCAGGAGGCCGCTGCGACGGCCTCGCTGTACTGGCTCAGGCAACGGCCGCGGAAGTAGGCGCGGGTGTCGGTGGGCGGGTGTTCGACGGCACGCTGGACCTCTTCCTCGCTGACGAGGCGCTGCATGCGTCCGCGGGCGACGAGGCGGTTGTAGAGGCCCCGGTCGGGGCGGATGTCGGAATATTGCAGGTCGACGAGCTGGAGCCGGGGGTGGGACCAGGCCAGGCCGTCACGGCTGCGATAGCCCTCGAGCAGTTCGAGCTTGGCGACCCAGTCGAGCTCGCGGGCGAGCTGCATCGGATCTTCCGCGAGGCGGGTGAGCACGGACTCCCAGCGGTCGAGGATGTCCTTGTTCATCTCGTCGTGGGCTGTGCCGCGCTCCTCGACGTATTTGCGGGCCTGCTCGAGATATTCCATCTGGAGCTGGACGGCGGTGAGCTTGCGCCCGTCGCGCATGGGGATCTCGTAGCGGCAGGAGGGGTCGTGGGAGACGGCCCGCAGGGCCTGCACGGGGTTGTCGACGGCGAGGTCGCGGGTGAGGAAGCCGTCCTCGATCATGGCGAGGACGAGCGCGGTGGACCCGAGCTTGAGATAGGTCGAGATCTCCGACATGTTGGCGTCGCCGATGATGACGTGCAGCCTGCGGTATTTCTCGGGGTCGGCGTGCGGTTCGTCACGGGTGTTGATGATGGGCCGCTTGAGCGTGGTCTCGAGCCCGACCTCGACCTCGAAGAAGTCGGCCCGCTGGCTGATCTGGAACCCTTCGCCGCGGGAGTCCTGGCCGATGCCGACCTTGCCGGCGCCGACGACGACCTGACGGGAGACGAAGAACGGGGTGAGGTGCCGGACGATGTCGGCGAAGGGGGTGGCGCGCCGCATCAGGTAGTTCTCGTGGCAACCGTAGGAGGCGCCTTTGGCGTCGGTGTTGTTCTTGTAGAGCTGGATGGGGGCGTTGGACGGGATGGCGGAGGCTCGGGTTGCCGCGTCGTACATGACTCGCTCGCCCGCTTTGTCCCAGATGACGGCGGCCCGGGGGTTGGTGCACTCGGGCGCGCTGTACTCGGGGTGGGCGTGGTCGACGTAGAGCCGGGCGCCGTTGGTGAGGATGACGTTGGCGAGGCCGAGGTCCTCGTCGGTGAGCTGGGTGGGGTCGGCCACCTCCCGGGCAAGGTCGAACCCGCGCGCGTCGCGCAGCGGGTTTTCCTCCTCGAAGTCCCACCGTGCCCTGCGCGCGCGGGCCGCCGAGGCGGCCAGGTAGGCGTTCACGACCTGCGAGGAGGTCACCATCGCGTTGGCGCCTGGCTGACCAGGTACGGAGATGCCGTACTCGGTCTCAATGCCCACCACCCGACGCACCGTCATGCAACACCCTCTGTTCGTCCGGGTCTGTCTATCCGCCGTTTATATGCCCGAGCCTATGCCCTTCACAGTGCCCCAAGGCCACAAGGTTATGGCACCGACGCCTTTTCAACCTGTACGGCGGGACCTGACGTGCTTTGCGGTGCCTTGCGCGGCTTGAGAAGTCGCTGGATAGGACGTTCAGCAAAGGCATGGACAAGATAGGACAGCAGAATCGCGACCAGCGTCGCGGTGACGGCGACCGCCCAAGCGGGCAGGTCCTCGACGAGCACGGGGATGAGCGCCACCGCGACCACGCCATGGAACAGGTAAAGCGGGTACGTGACCCCGCCGAGCGCGGTGAGCGTCTTCGACGCCCTGAGCCTGAGCAGGCCGAGGGCGACCAGGGCCATCACGGTGAAGATCAGGGTGATGGTGATGATGACGCTGACGTCGGTGACGGGCATGTTCTTGAAGCCCGCGGCCTCGACACGGCTGTGCACCCGGCCGAGCGCGGCGTTGATCGACAGGCCGTACCCGCCGGCCACGTACAACCAGGGCAGCCAGGCGCTGCCGTGTTTGTGGATGAGGTACAGGGACATGCCGGCCACGAAATAGGGGGCGTACCGCGGCATGACGATCTCGTCGAGCAGGTCGTTGCCGAGCAGCTCCGCGCCGAGCGCGGCGACCAGCCAGACGCCCGCGAAGACCAGCACGCGCCGGTACGTCACGCCGATGATCACGAGGACGGCCATCAGCAGGTAGAAGCGGAGCTCTGCCCAGAGCGACCAGTAGACGCCGCTGGCGTCGGTGACCTTGAACAGCCGCTGGAGCATGGTGGCGTTCACCAGGTATTCGCCTGGTGAAAGTTTTGGGTTGAGCGCCTTGGCGCCCGTGATCGCGTAGAGGGCGGCGACCGCGCCGAGGCTGAGCCAGTACGCGGGATAGAGACGCACGAACCGGGACCGGGCGAAGCCGCCGAGCCCTCGGCCCCAGACGGTCATCAGGATGACGAACCCGCTGATGATGAAGAACAGCTCCACGCCGAGGATGCCTAACCCCGCGATGGGCGCCAGCACCGGGAACAGCTCGGCGGGCCTGTCCCCCCAGACGGAGGCGTACGCGACCAGATAGTGGAAGGCGACGACGGCGAGGGCGGCGATGAATCGCAGGAGGTCGAGCTCGGCCAACCGGCCGTCCCCCCGGACATGCTTCGGCCGGTTGGGTGAATGCACGCCCCTTTGACGTAGACGTCGATCATTTTGGTTCCACCGGTCCCTCTGTTCCCACGAGCAACACGCGTGAACGCTCGTCAACGCCGAGCGCACGCCGGGAGGCGTCGCTCAGTTCGAGCAGCCCGGCGGCTCCGGCGGCTCCGCACGGTGACAGCGCCACGCCGTGCCCGGACAGGAGCCGGACCGCGGCGTCCGCCTCCTCGTCGGTGATCGTCATGTAGAGGTCGGCGAGGTGGGACAGGAGGCGATGGGCGATGAGGGAGGGTTCGAGGCAGTCGAGCCGGCCGAGCGTGGTGTGTCCGCCTCTGATGCGGACGGGCTTGCCGGCGCGGGCGCTTTCGAGCAGGCAGGGCGCGCCCTCGGGCTCGACGACGATCATCTTGGGCTGCTCACCCCAGCGGTCCCGTACGTATCCGGCCGCCGCCGCGGCCAGCCCGCCGACCCCCGCCTGCACGAACACGTGCGTGGGCGCGCCGGGGCCCTCGTCCGGGCCGTCTCCGGCGGGCTCAGCCGCGGAAGAGGACTCACCGAGGCCGGAGACTTCGTCGAACAGGACCGTGTAGCCGCGCATGACGTCGAGCGGGACGGCGGTGTAGCCCTCCCACGAACTGTCGGAGACCAGCCGCCACCCCCGCTCCTCGGCCGTGCGGAGCGCGGCGGCCATACTGTCGTCGTAGTGCCGGCCGCTGCGCCGCACCTCCGCGCCGAGGGCGCGCAGCCGCCGCTCGAACGCCTCGGGAACGTCCTCGCTCAGATATACCACGCACGGCACACCTGCCTCCGCGGCTCCCGCGGCGACGGAGATGCCGTGGTTGCCGGCGCTGGCGCACACGAAGGGCGGGCCTCCTGGCTCGCGTTCGGCCATCAGGCGCACGGCGTAGGCGCCGCCGAGCGCCTTGAAGCTGCCCAGCCCCATGCGCAGGCTCTCGTCCTTGATGTGCACGGCGTACGTGCCCGCGAACCCGCGGAGGGTGTGGACGGGCGTGGGCCGGTAGCCGCGGTGCCCGGCGAAGCGGGCGCGGGCCTGGCGGGCGTGCTCGACTCCGATGAGCGCGCGGTCCTGCGCGGTGTACGGGCCGCGGCCGGGGTTGAGGTACTCCACGATCGCCATGCTAGGCGCGGCCGCCGCCTTCCCCGGCGGGCGACCCGCCACGGACGCGCCCCGGCATGCCGTGCCCCCCGGCGGCGACCCCAGGCGGCGGTCCTGGACGACGGCCTGGACGGCCCTTCCAGGGACGCCTTCCAGATGCGGGAGGGCCGCGCGGTCTCCCGCGCGGCCCTCCCGATCAAGGGGTGTTACAGGTACTGGCCGGTGTTGGCGACGGTGTCGATGGACCGGCCGGCTTCGGTGCCCTGCTTGCCGGAGACGAGCGTGCGGATGTAGACGATCCGCTCGCCCTTCTTGCCGGAGATGCGGGCCCAGTCGTCGGGGTTGGTGGTGTTGGGCAGGTCTTCGTTCTCGGAGAACTCGTCCACGCAGGCCGTGAGCAGGTGCTGCACCCGCAGGCCCTTCTGGCCGGATTCGAGGAACTGCTTGATGGCCATCTTCTTGCCCCGGTCGACGATGTTCTGGATCATCGCGCCGGAGTTGAAGTCCTTGAAGTAGAGGACCTCCTTGTCGCCGTTGGCGTAGGTCACCTCGAGGAAGCGGTTCTCCTCGCTCTCGGTGTACATGCGCTCGACGACGCTCTGGATCATGCCCTGGATGGTGGCCTCACGGGAGCCGGAGTGCTCCGTCAGGTCATCGGGATGCAGGGGCAGGTCAGAGATGAGGTATTTCGAGAAGATGTCCTTGGCCGCCTCGGCGTCCGGCCGCTCGATCTTGATCTTGACGTCCAGGCGGCCGGGCCGCAGGATCGCCGGGTCGATCATGTCCTCGCGGTTGGAGGCGCCGATGACGATGACGTTTTCGAGCCCCTCGACGCCGTCGATCTCCGACAGCAGCTGAGGGACGATGGTGTTCTCGACGTCGGAGGACACGCCCGAGCCTCGGGTGCGGAAGATCGAGTCCATCTCGTCGAAGAACACGATCACCGGGGTGCCCTCTGAGGCCTTCTCGCGGGCTCGCTGGAAGACGAGGCGGATGTGCCGCTCGGTCTCACCGACGTACTTGTTGAGCAGCTCCGGGCCCTTGATGTTGAGGAAGAAGCTCTTGCCGGACTGGCCGGTCTTCTCCGCGACCTGCTTGGCCAGGGAGTTGGCGACGGCCTTGGCGATGAGCGTCTTGCCGCAACCGGGCGGGCCGTACAGCAGCACGCCCTTCGGGGGACGGAGTTTGTGCTCGCGGAACAGGTCGGCGTGCAGGTAGGGCAGCTCGATCGCGTCCCTGATCTGCTCGATCTGCCGCATGAGACCGCCGATCTCCTCGTAGGAGATGTCGGGGACCTCTTCGAGCACGAGCTCTTCGACTTCGGACTTGGGTATGCGCTCGTAGACGTAGCCGGAGCGAGGTTCGAGCAGGAGCGAGTCGCCCGCCCTGATGGGCTGGCCGACCAGCGACTCGGCCAGTCGCACGACGCGCTCTTCGTCGGCGTGCGAGATGACCAGGGCCCGCCGTCCCTCGTCGAGCAGTTCTTTGAGCATCACGATCTCGCCGACCTCTTCGTAGCCGAGGGCTTCGACCACGTTGAGCGCCTCGTTGAGCATGACCTCCTGGCCACGCCGCAGCGAAGCGACGTCGACGGCGGGGCTCACGTTCACCCGGAGCTTGCGACCTCCGGTGAACACCTCGATCGTGCCGTCTTCTCGGGCCTCCAGGAAGGTGCCGAAGCCGGATGGCGGCTGCGCCAGCCGGTCGACCTCCTCCTTGAGGGCGACGATCTGGTCCCTGGCCTCCTTGAGTGTGGCCACCAGGCGTTCGTTCTGGCCGGTCACGGCCGCCAGATTGGCCTGTGCCTCATGGAGACGCTCTTCGAGGACCCTGGCCTGACGGGGTGACTCGGCCAGCTTCCTCCTCAGCGCGGTGATCTCCTCCTGGAGGAAGGAGACCTGTGTTGAAAGATCAGCGACCTCCCGTTCGCGCTGCGCGGCTCGAGCCTCAGCATCATCGCGAGCTGCCACGCCCCGTCACCTCCTTCCCAGTCGAGGGCGACTACTAAGGACCTTACCTATCTCGGGCCCCTCCGTAACCTGGCCGGGCAGTGTTCGTCGTGTGACATTCAGTATTCGGTGATTAATCCCTAATAGTGCGTTTAATACTCCCAGCATATGAACACGGCCATCTGTTCCCGTGTCACGCACCAACGCACCCTCGTGGCCAAATTGTCATAGTTCTTCGGTCGTCCCCTTCGGTCGTCGACGGCGCGGCGGCGGAGTCACGCCGTCGGCCATGCGGCGGGCGGTGACGAGGAACCCGGTGTGGCCGATCATCCGATGATCCGGTCTCACCGCGAGTCCTTCGACGTGCCAGTCGCGAACCAGGGTCTCCCACGCATGCGGCTCGGTGAAACACCCATGATCGCGAATGACCTCGACCGTCTTGGACAGCTGGGTCGTCGTGGCCACGTAACAGCAGATCACGCCCCCCGGCGTCAGCGCCTTGGCGACCGCGTCGACGCACTCCCAGGGGGCGAGCATGTCGAGGATGACGCGGTCGACGTCGACCTCGTCGATCGAGGACACCAGGTCGCCGGTGACCAGGCGCCAGTTGCCCTCCATGGGACCGCCGTAGAACTTCTCCACGTTCTTGCGCGCCACGTCGGCGAACTCCTGGCGCCGCTCGTAGGACGTGACGTGCCCCTCCGGGCCGACCGCGCGCAGCAGGAAGCAGGTCAGCGCGCCGGAGCCGACACCCGCCTCGACGACCCGGGCGCCGGGAAAGATGTCGGCCATGCCGACGATCATGGAAGCGTCTTTCGGGTAGATGACGGCCGCGCCGCGCGGCATGGCCAGCGTGTAGTCCTGCAGCAGGTGGCGGAAGGCGAGGTAGGCGGTGCCGCCCGAGGAACGCACGACGGAGCCTTCAGGCTGCCCGATCAGATCGCTGTGCGGGATGGCGCCCTTGTGGGTGTGGAAGACGCCGTCCTCCTTGAGCGTGATCGTGTGGCGCTTGTTCTTGGGGTCGGTGAGCTGCACCTGATCCCCCGCCTGGAAAGGCCCATGCCTGCGGAAACCCATGGCGGCAAGGTTATAGGGCTTTCGAGCGGGTCAGGACGCGCGATAAGTATGGGTGATGCTCCCGCACGACGTGATCGCCACCGGCTCCCTCATCCTGCGGCCACCCGTGGAGTCCGACGCCGAGGCGATCGTCACGACCTGCGACGACCCGGTGTCGGCCAGATTCCTGCCGCTCCTGCCGTCGCCGTACGGGGCCGGCGACGCGCTCGATTACCTCGGCAGGTCCGCGGCCAGGTGGCGGGACGGCGGGGCGGAGTTCTCGATCACCGAGAACGGCCGCTACGCCGGCTCCATCGGCGTCAGGCCGCCGGACCGCTGGGGCGTGACCGAGATCGGCTACCTGGTGGCGCCGTGGGCCCGGGGCAAGAACGTCGCGGCCACGGCGGCCAGGGCGGTCACCGACTGGCTGTTCGACCACGGGGTGCGCCGGGTCGAGCTGCAGACCGAGGTGGAGAACGTGGCGAGCCTGCGCGCGGCGTACAAGGCGGGTTTCCGCGAGGAGGGGCGCAGGCGGGACGCCAAGCAGGTGCGCGACGGCCGGTACGCCGACTTCGTCACGTTCGGCCGGCTGGCGGGCGACGCCGTGGCGGTGGCGGAGCCGTACCTCCCGTTCTTCAAGGGCGGGGAGCTCACCGACGGAGTCGTGGTGCTGGAGCCGCTGGCCGCCGAGGACGCCATGGACTTCCACCGGATGATGGCCGAGCCGAGCGTGGCGGTCTACTCCGTGGGGCCGCCGGCCACGCTGGAGGACAACGAGCGGCGCTGCCGCTACACCGGCTACTGGTGGGCGTCGGGCCAGCGCGTCGAGCTGGCGATCAGGGACGCGGCCTCGCGGGCGTTCGCGGGGCACCTGCAGCTGACACAGGTGGTCCCGACCCTGGGGCAGGCGATGATCGGCTACTCGCTGGTGCCGCCGCACCGGGGGAAGGGGCTCATGACGCGGGCGGTGCGGCTGCTGGTCGACTGGGCGTTCGCGAGCACGCCCCTGCACCGGATCGTGGCGGGCACCGACGCGCGCAACACGGCCTCGCAGACGGTGCTGGAACGGGCGGGGTTCAGCCGGGAGGGCGTGCACCGCGAGCTGTTCCCGCAGCCGGACGGCACCTGGGCCGACGACGTGGCGTGGGCGCGCCTGCGGCAGGACCAGCCCGCGGGCCGGAAATCCTGATTTCCTGTTGAGGGCTGGTCAAGGGCGCCGTCCAGGACGATAGTCGGGGCACCCGCACGTAAGCGTCGCGTGATCGGGGTACGCGATCTCACCCTCTCCCCCCTGAGGGGTGCCGCGATGCCATACGACCGTGCCGACGTCGCCATGCGCGAACTCATCGCCGTGTTCTCCTGCCTGGAGGCGGCGAACCTGATCGACCGGCTCGCTCGTGCCGCCGCGGCCGTGGCGGGCACCGGGAACGCCGGATTCGTCCGGGTGGACGTCCTGCGCCGGCACGCGTGCTCGATCCACGTGCACACGCCGCCAGGCGATCCGCTGAACGTGCGGCGGTGGCTGGCGGAGTCGGGGGTGATGAAGGAACTCGTGGCGTCGCAGGCGACGGTACGGCTGGCGCGCGACGTGTCGGTGGGCGAGCCGGGTTTCCTTTCCATGCCCGTGCCGATGGCGACGCGGGACTCCACGCACCTGTGGGTGGCGGGGCGCGGGTTCGGCGACGGTGACGAGCACCTGGTGAGCCGGTTCGCCGCGGTGGCGGGGCGGGCGCTGGAGGCCGCCGGGGGCCTGGAGGCCGCGGTGCGCATGTTGCGCGGAGTGCGGTCCTTCCGTCCCGTCTAGCGGGGGTGGGCCCCGCTTTCGCGCGGGTGGAATCCGGGGTTGCGGACGACCGGTAGCGGGCCCGAATGAGGCGGGAAAGCGTGCCCCGGCGGCTTCTCCGGCCCGTCACTCATGAAGATCCTTCGCCTATTTCGCGACTCTTATCCAGACTGACGATTTTTCGGGATATAGCTCTAGAAATTCTGCGCTCCGCGGCCGGGATCCCCGGCGTGGCCGCCGATCCCGTCGTGCGCGCCCCCGGAATCCAGCCGCGCGAGGCGAGCCACACGCGGTGTCGTTCCACGCGCCGGAGGCCACCCTCTGAAGGGCGTACGGCCCTTGTGCGAGAACGCGTGGACGCTCGCGCCCCCGGCGAGGGCGCGAGCGTCGGGCGGCGCGGTGTCAGCCCCTGTGGGCTTCGAAGCGGAGCGTGCGGGACACGCCCACCCGGACGGTCGTGCCCGGGGCGATGGTGACCGGCTCGTTGGGCGGGATGTCGTAGAAGTTGGGGTCGCCGGGCGGCTGGATCTGGGTGCCGTTGACCGAGCCCAGATCCACCAGGTTGACGTCCCAGCCGTCCAGCGCCACGCGCAGGTGGCGGCGCGAGACCGAGCCGTCGGGGCTGGTCACCTTGGCCGGCCTCGCGCTGCCGCCGGCCACCTCGGGCGCACGCTCCGGGTCACGGCCGAGGAGGTAGTCGGCCTCCAGCGGCAGTGCCGTGCCGTCGTCGAGGACGAGGACCCCGAGCGGGGGACGCGGCCCTTTGTAGGGCACGAGGGTGCGCTGGACCAGGGCGATGCCGCAGACGGCGCAGTAGGGGACGCGGGGATCGTTGAAGTGGTCGTTCTTGCAGTCGACCCCGTAGACCAGCGGCCGGTCGCCGTGGTCGGCCTGCTGATCCTGCTGCTGGGGCGGGCCGGGCTGGTCGTAGTGCTCCTGCGGGCCGGGCCCGGGCGGACCGGGCTGGTCATAGTGGTCGGGCGGCCCCATGTGCTGCTGGGCCTGCTGCTCTCCGTTGCCCGAGTGCGCGGGCTCGTCGAAGGAGGAGAACTGCTGCTGCGGCTCGGGCAGGGGCGGCGGCTGCTCCTGCGGCGGGCCGTAGGGCGACTGCTGCTCGTGGGGCGGGCCGTAGGGAGGCTGGTCCTGCGGCGGGCCGTAAGGGGGATGTTGCTCCGGGGGCGGGCCGTAGGGGGGCTGGTCCTGCGGCGGGCCGTAGGGCGACTGCTGGTCCGGGGGCGTCAGGTAGGACGGCTGCTCGACCGGCTGCGGACCCGAGTGGGGGCCCGGCTGCGGGCCGGAGGCGGCCGACGGCTGGTCGGCCAGCGGGTAGGGAGGGCGCTCGACGGGCTGCTGCGGGGGCGGCTGGATGAGGTCGGGCTCGACGTGGAGGCCGGTGGCGGGCATCTCGCTGGTGAGCGGCCTGGACACGGCGGGCGCCGAGGACTGCTCGGAGAAGTCGCCCACCAGACCGCCGCCGTGCACGACGCCTCCGTCGAAGCGGACCGCGGGGTGCGGGCTGCCGGCGCCGGGCAGGCTCAGCTCGACGCGCTCGACGGTGCCGGTGACGAGCCGGTCGGCCCACGTCAGGGAGTCGCTCCCGGCCAGCCGCGTCTCTCCTGATGGGGTGGCGATGGTGGCCGCCGCGGAGCCGCTGACCAGGACCGCCACGCCGTCGCCGACGGAGCCCGCCACCGCGCAGGTGGCCGGGTCGCCCGCCATGTTGGCCGCCAGCACCTGGGCGGCGCGCCGGGCCAGCGCCCGGCCGTCCCCGCCGGACGAGGCCGTCGCGCGCAGCGCCTCGAGCAGGTCGTCGGCCGCGGACTCGCCGGCGTCGCACACGAGCAGCAGCCCGCCCTCGTAGGCGACCAGCCCATTTCCAGGAAGCGGACGCACCACTCCGAAGCCTTGGCCGGTCATGCGTCCTCCCTCATGCCGACCGTGCTGCGCTCATTGGTGCCCTCGCTGCGCTCGGTCACTCAACTCTCCTCCCCGGAAGCCGGCGGTGTTACGACACCCGCACTGCCGTGCTGGTCACCAGCCATACGTACCCCGACGACGAGGCCACGTCGCGGCCACCTCGTCTCGATTCGGTGAACCGGTCGACCGCGGCAAACCCCTCAACTGTGCAAGTCTGGCCAACCAGCACACTATCGGCCAGTCGTCACATCGCAGAAATCGCCAGAGTCGGCTCCGGCCCACCCCGAAACTGCTGGACACGACCCTAGCCGGGGGCTGCCGCTTAAACGAGTGGGACAAATCAGACGCCGGAGAAGACCCGGTTCACGTCGGCCGTGGCCAGCACGCCGTAGATCTCGCCGCCGCGCTCCACGAGCAGATATTCGCTGCCCGGGGCCTCGCGCATGGCGTCGATGAGGGGCTCGCCCTCCAGGTCGGCGGCGAGCACCATGTCGGGCTCGAGCGACTTGGCGAGGGAGGCGACGTTCACCCAGGGGCGGCGGTGCTCGGGCGTGGCCTGGACGGCGGCCTCACTGACGATGGCGACGGGTTGGCCGTCGTGGTCGACCACGACGATGGCCCCGGCCCGGCGTTCGCCCGCCTGCCGCAGCGCCTCGGCCAGCGGCGTCTCGGCGACCACGGGAACGGCCCTGCGCGCCAGGGTGCGGGCGTTGACCTGCGGGATCCTGGCCCGGATCTTGGCCACGCGCAGAGACTGGCTGGCGCCGAGCCAGATGAACATGGCCAGCACGATCGGCCACAGCAGGTCGGTGAGATCGAGCTCGCGCCCGTCGGACAGCGCCGTCGCGACCGGCACGACGACGAGGAGCACGGCCAGCACCCGGCCGCCCCACGCGGCCACGATGGTGCCGGAGCCGGGGTTCTTGGTGAGCTTCCAGACGCCGGCACGCAACATCCTGCCGCCGTCGAGCGGCAGGCCGGGCAGCAGGTTGAACACGCCGACGATGAGGTTGGCCACCCACAGCTGCCAGACGAGCGCCTCGGGGATGCCGCCGTCGTTGATCACGTAGATGTCGGCGGCCAGTCCGAGCCCGCCCAGGCCCAGCGAGAGCGCGGGGCCCGCGGCGGCCACCAGGAACTCCTTGCCCGGCGTCGGCGGCTCCTTCTCGATCTCCGACACGCCGCCGAGGAAGTAGAGGGTGATCCGCCGGACCGGCAGGCCGTAGGCCTTGGCCAGCACGCTGTGCGCGAGCTCGTGCAGCAGCACCGAGACGTACAGCAGCACCGCGAACACGAACGCGACGGCGTACGCGGCCGTGCTGTTCAGGTCGGGCAGCATGATCTGCATTCTCGGCCCGACGAGCATGGTGATGAAGGCCGCCACGATGAACCATGTCCACGAGACGTAAACCGGAATGCCGAACGGCTTTCCCATCCGAAGGCCGGAGAACTCCTGTCGCGGGCTCTGCTCGCTCACCGCACTCCTTGACATCCTCGCCGCGGGGAACCCGTCGCCGCGCCCGGCCGGGGGCCGGGCGACGGTCCGTGTCGCGGATTTCCCGTTGGCACGTGCTGTTGCTGCCTTGATGCTACGCGCCGGATCACGTGATCCTCGTTCCGCGGGCGTTATTCTGTCGGGCTCTTGACCTAGAGTGCGGTGCATGACCTTGACCGAGCCGGCGATCATCGGAGCTCTCTCCCCGTCCCGGGCGGGCGATTTCATGACATGTCCGCTGCTCTACCGTTTCCGGGTGATCGACCAGCTGCCCGAGAAGCCGTCGCAGGCCGCGGTGCGGGGCACGGTGGTGCACGCCGTCCTCGAGCGCCTCTACGACCTGCCGGCGCCGCGGCGTTCGGTCAGCGCGGCGCTGGAGCTGCTGGAGCCGCAGTGGCGCCGGCTGCTCGACGACGACCCGCAATACGGCGAGATGTTCGCCGACGAGGCCGAGCAGGGCGAGTGGCTGGCGCAGGCGCGCGGCATGCTGGAGCGCTATTTCACGCTGGAGGACCCTACGCGGCTGGAGCCCGCCGAGCGGGAGCTCTACGTCGAGGCGGTGCTCGACGGCGGGCTGATGCTGCGGGGCTACGTCGACCGGCTCGACGTGGCGCCGACCGGCGAGGTCAGGGTGGTCGACTACAAGACGGGCAGCGCGCCGGGGCCCGATTTCGAGGCCAAGGCGTTATTTCAGATGAAGTTCTACGCCCTGGTGCTGTGGCGGCTGCGCGGGCAGGTGCCGCGGCTGCTGCAGCTGGTCTACCTGGGGGGCAAGGGCGAGGTGCTGCGCTACGCGCCCGACGAGGCCGACCTGCTGGCCACCGAGCGCAAGGTCATGGCGTTGTGGGCGGCGATCGAGCGGTCCCTGCAGTCGGGCGAGTGGCGAGCGCGCAGGAGCCGGTTGTGCGACTGGTGCGACCACCAGGCGCTGTGCCCGGAGTTCGGCGGCACCCCGCCGCCGGTTCCCGAGCGCAAGCCCGGCGACACGGTCCGCAGCAGCCGCCGCTCGGCCACCGACGAGCTCTGAGCGCGCGGGTCCACGACACCGCCGCTCGGCCGCCGGCGAGCTGTGGACGCGCGAGCCACCACGACACCGCGCTCGGTCGCCGGCGGGCTCTGAGCGCGCGTCCTGGGGCGCGGCGTGGCCGGGGCGTGCGCGCTAATCCTCCCGAGGGAGGAGGTTGCGTGCTCTGGCCTGGGCCTACAGTGAAGCGGTGCGGATAGACCGGACCAGGCTCCACGACACGGTGCTCGCCGGGGTGGTGGCCGCGGCCTCGGTGGCGCTGTTCGTTCTCTACGACCCCGGACGGCTGCCGTCCGGGGGCCTGGCGGTCGACGGCATGCGCGAGCCCGATCCGTTCGGTGTGCTGCTGGTGCTGCTGGCGTGCGCCCCCGTGACCGTGCGCAGGCGGTGGCCGCTGGCGGCGTTGTGCGGAGGGCTGGTGCCGGAGACGCTGCTGACCGCGTTCGGCTACAGCACCGGGGTGCCGGGCCTGTCCGGGCTGGTGCTGCTCTATTCCGTGGCCTCCAACCGGGGCCTGGCGATGGCGCTGGGCGGGCTGCTCATCTCGGCGCTGGGTTACACCCTGGGCGCCGCGGCGGGCCCGCCCATGGCCACGAGCCTGAGCGACCACGTGGTGGTGGCCATGGTGCTGGTCTCGGTGTGGGGCGCGGGCCGGAGCCTGCGGTTGCGCCGGGCCTACAGGGAGGAGCTGAGAGGCCGTGCGGCGCGGCTGGAGCGGGCGCGCGCGGCCGACACGCGGGCCGCACGGGCCGAAGAGCGGTCGAGGATCGCCCGCGAGCTCCACGACGTCGTCGCCCACCACGTCAGCGTGATGACCGTGCAGGCGGCCGCGGCGCGCAAGGTGCTGTCCTCCGATCCCGCCCTGGCCCGCGAGGCGCTGACGGCGATCGAGCACACCGGCCGGATGGCCATGTCCGAGATGCGCAACATCGTCGGCGTGCTGCGCACCGACGCCCGCGCCGAGCTGGGCCCGCAGCCGGGCATGGACGACCTGCCCGCGCTGGTCGAGCAGATGCGTGAGGCCGGGCTGCCCACGCGGCTGATCGTCGAGGGCGAGCCGCCGCCGCTGCCAGCGGGGGTCGACCTGGCCGCCTACCGGCTGGTCCAGGAAGGGCTGACGAACAGCATGCGGCACGCGGGCGCCGGGACGACGGCCGTGGTGACGGTCCGCCACGCGCCGCACGAGCTGGACGTACGCGTGGCCGACGACGGTCGGGGCGCCGCCGGGGCGCCGGCTCGGTCAGGTCATGGTTTGCTGGGCATTCGTGAAAGGGTTGCCCTCTATGGTGGAACCCTCAGCGTCGGTCCGCTACCCGGGGGCGGTTTCGAAGTGCGGGCGAGATTCCCGTTGAAGGACGGCCAATGACGATCAGAGTGCTGCTGGTGGACGACCAGCCACTGCTGCGTACGGGATTCCGCCTGATTCTCGAGGCCGAGCCCGACATCACGGTGGTGGGCCAGGCCGGCGACGGCAAGGGCGCCCAGGAGCAGACGCGGGCGCTGCTGCCCGACGTGGTGCTCATGGACATCCGGATGCCCGGGGTCGACGGCATCGAGGCCACCCGCAGGATCGTGCGGGAGGCGGCGCCGTCGGCGCACGTGCCGAAAGTGCTGGTGCTGACGACGTTCGACCTGGACGAGTACATCGTGGAGGCGCTGCGCTCGGGCGCCTCGGGGTTCCTGCTGAAGGACGTGCCGCCCGACGAGCTGGTGCAGGCGATCCGGGTGGTGGCGGCCGGCGACGCGATCGTGGCGCCCAGCGTGACGCGGCGGCTGCTCGACCGGTTCGCCACGCGGCTGCCGCCCGCTCACGAGCAGGCCACCCCCGCACGGCTCGACCGGCTGACCGAGCGGGAGCTGGAGGTGCTGCGGCTGATCGCCAAGGGCATGTCCAACGCGGAGATCGCCGCCAAGCTCGTGGTGAGCGAGACCACGGTGAAGACGCACGTCGGCAACGTGCTGACCAAGCTGGGCCTGCGCGACCGGGTGCAGGCCGTGGTGCTGGCGTACGAGACGGGGTTGATCACACCGGGCGCCATGCCCTGACACCCGCTCCCCCGCCCTGAGGCCGGTTCACGCGCCGCTCCGCGTCCGGCACGCCATCGAGGTCACGGCGCGCGCCGATTGTGCCCCGCAGGATTCGGCACGCGCACGAAGCCGGGCCGTACGCGCGCCGGTGTCACATCGCCACGACGGCCGGCGCAGTACTCCAGCCACCTCGCGCCGAGACCGGCGCCACGGAATCCGGCCACCCCGGCCCCGCCGGGCCACGTCGCCGGCATTCCCGGCTCACGCGTCCACGGCGGCGCCGCACTCGGCCGCGGCGCCTGGCAGGGGTCAGGCGTCCTCGGTCGCCGCGGGGGCCGTGGTGGAGACCTTGAGGGCGTTCTCCGGGAAGTGGCAGGCGACCTGGTGGCCGCCGGCCAGCTCCTCCAGCGGCGGCTCGACCTGCTTGCAGATGTCCTGTGCCTTCCAGCAGCGGGTGTGGAAGCGGCAGGCGGGCGGCGGGTTGAGCGGGCTCGGCACGTCGCCGGTCAGCCGGATGCGCTCGCGCCCGGCCCGCCCCCTCGGGTCGGGCACCGGCACCGCCGACAGCAGGGCGTTGGTGTACGGGTGCATGGGCGAGCTGTACAGGCGCTTGCGGTCGGCGATCTCGACGATCTTGCCCAGGTACATGACGGCGACCCGGTCGCTGATGTGGCGCACCACCGACAGGTCGTGGGCGATCACGACGTAGGTCAGGTCGAGCTCGTTCTGCAGGTCTTCGAGCAGGTTGACGACCTGGGCCTGGATGGACACGTCGAGCGCGGAAACAGGCTCGTCGGCGATGATCAGCTTGGGCCTGAGCGCGAGCGTACGGGCGATGCCGATGCGCTGCCGCTGCCCGCCGGAGAACTCGTGGGGGTAGCGGTTGTAGTGCTCGGGGTTGAGCCCGACGAGCTCCAGGATGTCCTGGACGGCCTTCTTGACGCCGTTCTCGGTCCGCACGCCCTGGATGCGGAAGGGGGCGCCGACGATGGCACCGACGGTGTGCCGGGGGTTGAGCGACGAGTAAGGGTCCTGGAAGATCATCTGCATGTCACGGCGGAGCGGCCTGAGCCGGCCCTGCGACATGTGCGAGATGTCCTCCCCCTCAAAGATGATCTTACCGGCCGTGGGTTCGAGCAGCCGGGTGATCAGCCTCCCGGTCGTGGACTTGCCGCAGCCCGACTCGCCCACCAGACCGAGCGTCTCGCCCTTGACCACGTCGAAGCTGATCCCGTCGACCGCCTTGACGGCGCCGACCTGCTTTTTGAGCAGGCCCTTCGTCACGGGAAAGTGCTTTTCGACGTTCCGGACGGAAAGCAGCAGCTCGTTGTCGCTCACCTCGGTCATCGCGCACCTCCCGCGTGACGACCGCGTCCCCTGGCGCGGTGAACGAATAGAGGGCTCCAGGGCATGACGTTCTCCTGATCGTGTCGGCGCGGCGGCCCGGAGTCACCGGCGTCGGTGGTGACGCCGGCGAGCGCGACCGCCTCGGGGTGTGTGGCGGCGCGGGAAGCCTTCCAGGCGCGGGCCGGGGTGGCGACCCGCGCGCCACCCGGCTTCGTCGGGGATGCCCCGGCCTCGCGGGCAGGAGCGGAGGTCACGAGGTCTCCAGCGCGGGCTTGATCTCGTCCTCCCACAGCGTGCGCCGCTCGTCCCGGCTCATGTGGCAGCGCACCAGGTGGCCGCCCTCGGTCTCGGCGAGCGCCGGCGCCTCGGTCTCGGCCTTGCCCCCGGTGCGCTCGGCGAACGGGCAGCGGGGGTGGAAGGCGCAGCCGTCCGGCACGTTGATCAGCGACGGCGGGGAGCCCTTGATCGGCAGCAGCCGTTCGGTGGGTTCACGGTCGAGGCGGGGCATGGAGCCCAGCAGCCCCCAGGTGTAGGGGTGTTCGGGACGGTAGAAGATGTCGTCGGTGGCGCCGTATTCGACGCATCTGCCCGCGTACATGACGAGGATGTCGTTGGACAGCTCCGCCACCACGCCGAGGTCGTGCGTGATGATGATGAGCGCGGAGTTGAACTCGCGCTGCAGGTCGCGCATCAGGTCGAGGATCTGCGCCTGCACGGTCACGTCGAGCGCGGTGGTCGGCTCGTCGGCGATGAGCAACTCGGGGTCGCACGAGAGCGCCATGGCGATCATGGCGCGCTGGCGCATGCCGCCGGAGAACTCGTGCGGGTAGCTGTCGACGCGCCTTCCCGGCTCCGGGATGCCGACCCGGCCGAGCATGTCGACGGCGTGCTTGCGGGCCACCTGCTTGGAGACGTCGTTGTGGATGCGGTAGGCCTCGATGATCTGGTGGCCGACCGTGTAGTAAGGGTGCATGGACGACAGCGGATCCTGGAAGATCATCGCCATCTTCTTGCCGCGCAGCCCGCGTACGTGCTCGGCCGAGGCGCCGTTGAGCTCCTCGCCGTCGAGCCAGATCTCGCCGGAGATCCGCGCCCGCCCGCCCTTGTGCAGGCCGAGGACGCCGAGGCTGGTCACGCTCTTGCCCGAGCCCGACTCCCCCACGATGCCCAGGGTCTTGCCGCGATCGACGCTGAACGACAACCCGTCGACGGACTTGACCAGGCCGTCGTCGGTCGGGAAATGGATCTTCAGGTCCTTGACGTCAAGGAAGCTCACGACAACCTCACCCTCGGGTCGACCACGGCGTAGAGCAGGTCGACGACCAGGCTGGCCACGACCACGAACATCGCGGCGACCAGCACCACGCCCATGACCTGCGGCATGTCCTGATTTCTGATCGCCAGGATGGCGAACTGGCCGAGCCCGGGCAGAGTGTAGGTGGTCTCGGTGAGGATGGCGCCGCCGATGAGCAGACCGAAGTCGATGCCGAAGAGGGTCAGGATGGGCGTCAGCGCGGCCCGCAGGCCGTGTTTGACCACGACCTCCCGCTCGTGCAGGCCCTTGGCCCTGGCGGTGCGGATGTAGTCCTCGCCCATCGTCTCCAGCATGCCGGCGCGGGTGAGCCGGGCGTAGGTCGCGGCGAACAGGAACGCCAGCGTGATCCACGGCAGCAGCAGGTTGTAGGCCCATTGGGCTGGATTGACGGAGATGTCAGTCCAGGCGCCGCCGGGCGGGGTCCAGCCCAGGCCGTAGCTGAAGACGACCAGGGAGAGCATGCCGGTGAAGAAGATCGGCAGCGAGACTCCGGCCAGCGCGGTGCCCATGGAAAGGCGGTCGAAGAAGCTGCCCCGGCGCAGCGCGGAGATCACGCCCACGCAGACTCCGCCCACCACCCAGAGGACGGCGGCGCCGATGGCCAGCGAGAACGTCACCGGCATGCGGTCCAGCAGGTCGGGCCAGACGGGCTGCCCGCTGATGAAGGAGTAGCCGAAGCAGGGCGCGGGGCACTGCTCGACGCCGGCGCCGTAGTCGTACTCGGCTCCGGCGACCAGGCCCTTGACGAACCTGCCGTACTGCACGACCACCGGGTCGTTGAAGCCCAGCCGCTCGGCCACCAGGTGCACCGTCTCCGGCGTCGCGGCGCGCCCGACGTAGCGCGACGCCATGGCCTCCGGCGAGGCGCCGGCCCACTGGGGGACGACGTAGAAGATGCCGAAGGTGACCATGCTGATGACGATGAGCATGGCGAACGCGCCGATGACCCGTTTGATGATGTATGTGAACACCGCTACGGCCGAGTGGCCTGCCCGTCGCCGAGCAGGCCACTTCTGCCTTCACCTGCCTTCGCTAGATCCCCGTACCTCGCACGGTCACTCGACGCCGAGCAAGATGTAGTCGAACATGCTCTGGCCCTCGTTGTAGGCGACGTTCGTCACGCCCTTGCCGCGCATGAGCAGCGACTTGGCCCAGACCACCGGAAGGATGGAGGCGTCTTCCATGACCTTCTTGTCGACCTCGACCCAGAGCTTGGCGCGGGCCGCGTCGTCGAGCTCGGCGGAGGCCTGGTCGACCAGCTTGTCGACCTCGTCGCTCTTGACGCTGAGGTTGTAGTTGCCGGCGTCGCGGATCGTACGGCTGTCGACGATGGCCTGCAGGAAGCCGTAGCCGTCAGGCCAGTCGGAGCCCCAGCCGTGGGCGGCCAGGCCGATGCCGTTCTTCTTCACGTAGTTGACGTTGCCGGCGTAGTCGGAGAAGTAGCTGGAGCCGGGGAAGCCCTTGAGCGTCAGCTTGATGCCGACCTTGGCCAGCGCCTGCTCCATGGCCTCGGCCAGCGCCTTCTCGCGAGGACGGTCGGAGCGGTAGGTCATGGTGGTGGAGAAGCCGTTCGGCTGGCCACAGGCGGCGAGGGCCTGCTTGGCCTTGTTGACGTCGCCCTTGTTGCCCGGCGTCGCGTACATGTCGAACTTCTCCTGGCCGACGATGGGCGGCGGCAGGACGTTCGTGGCGATCTCGCCGCCGGCCAGCTCGCCTCCGTAGGCGGTCTGGTTGGCGACGCGGTCGGCGGCCCACATGACCGCCTTGCGGCACTCGATGTTGTCCAGCGGCGGCGTGTCGGGGATGACCGAGACGTACCACAGCCTGGGGATGGTGGGGTTGTCCGTACGCGCCTTCAGCGCGGGGTCGGGCAGCACCTTGCCCAGCGCGGCCGGCTGCATGCCGGTGCCGGGGATGTCAAGGTGGACGTCACCGGCGATGAGCTGGTTGTCCAGGTCGTCGGCGTTGACGTTGAGCTGGACCTCGATCCGGTCGGGCAGCGCGGGACGGATGGGGTCGGTCGCCGGGTCCCACTGGTCGTTGCGCACCAGTGTGAAGCCCTTGCCGATCTCGTTGGTCTCGAACTTGTACGGGCCCGAGGAGACGACCTTCTCCTTGTATTTCGCGCCGGTGTCCTTGTCCTTGGGAACCGGGGCGGTCATCGGCATCTGCACGACGTAGTCCATGGACGCGAACGGCTCCTTCAGGTGGAAGACCACCGTCGAGTCGTCGGTCGCCTCGACAGCCGAGGAGTAGTCGGCGTCGGGGTCGTCGTAGACGCCCTTGAAGTCCTTCGGCCAGTCGAGCAGCTCGTTGAGGTAGGAGGGGCCGTGCGGGAAGGTCTTCTTGTCCCAGGAGCGCGCCACGGCGTAGGCCACGTCCTTTGCGGTGATCTCCGTGCCGTCCTCGAACTTCAGCCCGCTCTTGAGCTTGTACGTCCAGGTCTTGCCGCCGTCGCTCGCCTCGCCCAGCCCTTCGGCGAGGTCGGGGACGACGGTGTTGCCCTCGGGGCCGGGACCCGGCTTGTACGTCGTCAGCGTCCGCCAGTAGAGGCGGCCGAAGTTGAACGAGTAGCCGTAGTAGGTGTCACCCGGGTCGAGGCTGTCCCAGTCGGCGGAGTGGGCGGCCTTGAGGGTGCCGCCCTTCTTCGTCGAGGGGTTGAACACCTCGTTGAGGCCGGCGTTGAACGCGGGTTGCGCGGCGCCGCCGGAGGACGAATCGGCGGGCTGTTGTGTGCCGCCGCCTCCGCCGCATGCGGAGAGCACCAGGGCGAGCGCCGCTGTCGCGGCCCCTGCCAGTGCGGTTTTCCTTCTCATTGACGTAACCCCTTGATGAGTGAGATGGGGATGGAGCGTTGGCGAAGATCAGTGCGCCCGCGGGTCGAAGGCGTCCCGCAACCCGTCGCCGAACAGGTTGAACGCAAGGACGGTAACGAAGATCGCCAGCCCCGGGAAGAGCACGAAGTGCGGCAGCGTGTAGAACCGGACCGCCTCCGAGAGCATGCCTCCCCAGGTGGGAGTGGGCGGGTTGACGCCGACACCAAGGAAGGAGAGCGCCGCCTCGAACAGGATGTTGGTCGGGATGAGCAGGGTCGCGTAGACCAGGATCGGCGCCATCAGGTTGGGCAGGATCTCGCGGAACAGGATGTAGCCGTTACGCGCCCCCAGGCTTCGCGAAGCGTCGACGAACTCCCGCTCGCGCAGCGAGAGCGTCTGCCCGCGGACGATGCGGCCGATGCTGGGCCAGCTGAAGAAGCCGATGATGAAGATCATCATGGCGATCCGCAGGCCGTTGCCCTCGAGGCCGAACCCCCTGTCGGGCACAACGCCCGCCAGCGCGATCGCGAAGACCAGCAGCGGGAAGGCCAGGAAGACGTCCATCAGCCGGCCGATCACCAGGTCGATCCAGCCGCCGAAGTAGCCGGCGATGACGCCCAGCGTGGTGCCGATGAGCACCGACAACATCGTGGCGAGGAAACCGATCAGCAACGAGATCCACGCGCCGGCGACGATGCGGCTGAAGATGTCGCGGCCGTTGATCGGCTCGACGCCGAGCAGGTATTCGCCGCTCATGCCGCCGAACGCGCCCTTGGGCAGGAGCGTGCTCTGGTCGATCTGGTCCTGGTGGAACTCCAGGGGCGGGTGGCCGAACACGGCGATGATGGGCGAGGCGAAGACCGCGACGAGAATGAGCAGCACGACGACGATGCCGCCGGTAAGCGCGATCTTGTCGCGCCTGAGCCGCATCCAGGCGATCCGGGTGAGGGATCTGCCCTGGATGGCCTTGCCCGCTCCCGCGAGCACCGACTCCGGCTGCGCTTCTGCGGCGGAACCGGAAACGTCTAGCGGTGCGGTCATGCCGGATTGCCCCCTGATAGCAGACGACGCGTCTATGGAGTGTTGACTTCAGACCGCGAGTCGCGCGACCTCAGGAGGCAGAATCTATGGCCTGAGCTGCACTGACCAGTCCCTCAGGCCGCTATGTGGCTAATCTGTGATTGATGCGAAACTCATTCGTATTGATCTTTACGACAATGTCTAGCCTGCGTCCCGGTTGAGTCTCGGAACTGTGACAGAGCGACCGGATCAGCTGATGCCCCGGCGCTTCAGCAGCTCTTCGATGTCGGAGAAGTCGTCGTCGCCCTTGCCCGCCTTGGGAGCGGCCGCTGCGGGCTGCGGTTTGCTCGAAACGGCCGGCTTGTTCGCTGCGGGCTGAACAGGTTGTTCCTGCTGAGCGTCCGCGGACGGCTTCTTCCGCCGCCTCACGATCCTCAGCTTCCTGCCCCGCATCACTCCGGACACGACGAAGAGCACCGCCGACAGCCCCGCGACGGCCACTCCCGCCCACACGAGCGGGTTGAACACCAGACCGGTCACGAAGCCCACGATGGTGACGCCGATGGTCCACAGCGACCGTAGCGCGTCGGTCAGATAGGCCGCCACCGGCAGCAGCGCCCACGCCGCCACCCGCAGCCCGGAGGCGGCCCCCCTGCGCCGGAATGCCAGGAAACTCAACACCAGCCCGGCGATGGTCGCCCCGGCGCACAGCGGCAGCCAAGCGATCTGGTCAAACGACATCCTGCCCGCTCCCTCGTTGTGGCTCTGCCTCCATCCTGGCACGCGAACGCGGGACGGCATCCTCCGCGAGAACCACATTTCCCCTAGGGGACGGGCCCTGGCCCCTCAGGCGCCGGGCAGGAGAGCTCTCAGCCGGTCGACCGTGACCTCCTCCAGGGAGGAGACCACCAGGCGGCCGGCCGCCGCCTCGACCGGCAGCAGGCTGGGCACCGCCACCACCGCGCAGCCGGCGGCGGTGGCCGCCGCCACGCCGTTCGGCGAGTCCTCCAGGACGACGCAGCGGACCGGCCGCATGCCGAGCGTCCGCGCGGCCGTCAGGTAGGGCTCGGGGTGGGGTTTGGTCCGCTCGACGTCGTCGGCGGTCACCACGATGTCGAACCGGTCGCGGCCGACGCCCTTGAGCACCGCGTCGGCGATCTCCCCCAACGAGGAGGTGACCAGCCCGACCGGGACGCCCTCGTCGCGCAGCGCGTCGAGGAGCTCGGACGCGCCCGGCATCACGCGCACCCCTCCGGAAAGGCGCTCGACCATGCCGGAGACCATCCACTGCTCCACCGTCACGGCGCTCTCGCCGGAGCCGGACACGGACAACATGTAGCCGACCGCGCGCTCCATGGACCCGCCCAGGAGGTGCGCCTGGTGGTCGGGCGTCCATGTGCCGCCGAGCCTGCCCATCACCTCGGACTCGATCTCGAGCCAGATCTTCTCGGTGTCGACCAGCAGGCCGTCCATGTCGAAGAAGACCGCCTGCATGTCCATCGCCTCACTCCGTCCGGCCCGCTCGGTCGCCATGTGCCGTCGTCCTCCCCCGCTCCTGTCTCCGGGCACGCCTCGCGGGCGCCCGGGCCCCTCGGTGGGTCCGCTCCCACCGAGGGGTGCCGGGCCGGGTCAGACGTTGAAGTATTTCGCCTCGGGATGGTGGGCGACCAGCGCGGAGGTGGCCTGCTCGGGGTGGAGCTGGAACTCCTCCGACAGCGTCACCCCGATGCGCTCGGGATCGAGCAGCTGGAACAGCTGCTGCTGGTCCTCCAGGTTGGGACAGGCGGGGTAGCCGAACGAGTAGCGGCACCCCTGGACGTTGACCTTGAGCATGTCGTCGAGCGACTCGTCTCCGCCGATCCCCCACTCCTGGCGCACACGGGCGTGCCAGTATTCGGCCAGCGCCTCGGTGAGCTGCACCGACAGGCCGTGCAGCTCGAGGTAGTCGCGGTAGGCGTCTTTCGCGAACAGCTCGGCGGTGGCCTCGGCGATCTTCGGCCCCATGGTGACCACCTGGAAGCCGACCACGTCGACCTCGCCGGAGCTCTTGCCGCGGAAGAAGTCGGACAGGCACAGGTGACGGTCGCGGCGCTGGCGCGGGAACGTGAAGCGGGTGCGCTCGCCGCCGTCGTCGTCCAGGATGATCAGCGAGTCGCCGTCGGAGACGCACGGGAAGTAGCCGTAGACGACGGCCGCCTCCAGCAGGCCCTCGGTCTGGATGCGATCGAGCCACATGCGCAGGCGCGGCCGCCCCTCGGTCTCCACCAGCTCGTCGTAGCCGGGCCCCTGGCCGCCCCTGGCGGGCTTGAGCCCCCACTGGCCGAGGAACAGCGCCCGCTCGTCGAGGAAGGCGCTGTAGTCGGCCAGCGAGATGCCCTTGACGACGCGGTCGCCGTGGAACGGCGGCGACGGCACGGGGTTGTCCTCCGCCACGTCGGAGCGGGCCGGCAACTCCTCGACGGGCGTGCGGGTGAGCACGGCACCGGTCTTGACGCGCCGCTCGCGCAGCGGCGGCAGCGTGGCGCCGGCGACGCCGCGCTTGACGGCCATGAACGAGTCCATGAGCCGCAGCCCCTCGAACGCGTCGCGAGCGTAGCGCACCTCGCCCGCGAACAGCTCGGCCAGATCCTGCTCGACGTAGGCGCGGGTGAGCGCGGCCCCGCCGAGCAGCACGGGATAGCGCTCCGCCAGGCCCCTGGAGTTCATCTCCTCCAGGTTTTCCTTCATGATGACCGTCGACTTGACCAGCAGGCCCGACATGCCCACGACGTCGGCCTTGTGCTCGTCCGCGGCCTCCAGGATGGCCGAGACCGGCTGCTTGATGCCGAGGTTGACCACCTGGTAGCCGTTGTTGGACAGGATGATGTCGACGAGGTTCTTTCCGATGTCGTGCACGTCGCCCTTGACGGTGGCCAGTACGATGCGGCCCTTCGTCTCACCGTCGACCCGCTCCATGTGGGGCTCGAGGTAGGCGACGGCCGCCTTCATCACCTCGGCCGACTGCAGCACGAACGGCAGTTGCATCTGCCCCGACCCGAACAGCTCGCCCACGGTCTTCATGCCGTCGAGCAGCACGTCGTTGATGATCTCCAGGGCGGGGCGCTGCTCCAGCGCGCTGTCGAGGTCGGCCTCGAGGCCCTTCTTCTCGCCGTCGATGATGCGCCGCTTGAGCCGCTCCCACAGCGGAAGCGCGGCCAGCTCCTCGGCCTTGCCCGCGCGCATGGCGGCGGCGTCGACGCCCTCGAACAGGTCCATGAAGCGCTGCAGCGGGTCGTAGCCTTCGCGCCGGCGGTCGTAGACCATGTCGAGCGCGACCTGGCGCTGCTCGTCGGGGATGCGGGCCATCGGCAGGATCTTGGAGGCGTGCACGATGGCGGAGTCGAGCCCGGCGTTGACGCACTCGTTGAGGAACACCGAGTTGAGCACCATGCGGGCGGCGGGGTTGAGGCCGAAGCTGATGTTGGACAGCCCCAGCGTGGTCTGCACGCCCGGATGGCGGCGCTTGAGCTCGCGGATGGCCTCGATGGTCTCCAGGCCGTCGCGCCTGGTCTCCTCCTGGCCGGTGGCGATGGGGAAGGTCAGGCAGTCGACGATGATGTCCTCGACCCGCATGCCCCAGTTGGCGGTCAGGTCGTCGATGAGGCGGCCGGCGACGCCCACCTTCCGGTCGGCGGTGCGGGCCTGGCCCTCCTCGTCGATGGTCAGCGCCACCACGGCCGATCCGTGCTCGCGCACCAGGCGCATGATCTTCTGGAAGCGGGAGCCGGGGCCCGCGCCGTCCTCGTAGTTGACGGAGTTGACGGCGGCGCGCCCGCCGAGCATCTCCAGACCGGCCTGCAGCACCGCGGGCTCGGTCGAGTCGAGCATGATCGGCAGCGTGGAGGCGGTGGCGAAGCGGAAGGCCAGCTCCTTCATGTCGGCCGCGCCGTCGCGCCCGACGTAGTCGACGCACAGGTCGAGCATGTGGGCGCCGTCGCGGGCCTGGTTGCGGGCCATCTCGACGCAGTCGTCCCAGCGGCCCTCCAGCATGGCCTCACGGAAGACCTTGGAGCCGTTGGTGTTGCACCGCTCGCCGATGGCGAGGTAGGAGGTGTCCTGCCGGAACGGCACGGTCTGGTAGAGGGAGGACGCGCCGGGCTCGGGGTGGGGGCGGCGCTGGACGGGCTGCTTGCCCCTGACCCGCTCGACGACCTGGCGAAGGTGCTCGGGCGTGGTGCCGCAGCAGCCGCCGACCAGGGACAGGCCGTAGTCGCTGGTGAAGGTGTCGTGCGCGCCGGCCAGCTCCTCCGCGCTGAGCGGGTAGTAGGCGCCGTCGGAGGTGAGCACCGGCAGGCCGGCGTTGGGCATGCAGGAGAGCTTGAGCCGCGAGTGTCGGGCGAGGTAGCGCAGGTGCTCGCTCATCTCCGCGGGGCCGGTCGCGCAGTTGAGCCCGACGACGTCGACGCCGAGCGGCTCGATCGCGGTCAGCGCGGCGCCGATCTCGGAACCGAGCAGCATCGCGCCGTTGGTCTCGATCGTCACCTGGGCGATGATCGGCACGTCGCGGCCGGAGTCTTCGACGGCTCGCCTGGCGCCGATGACGGCGGCCTTCACCTGCAGCAGGTCCTGGCAGGTCTCGACGATCAGGGCGTCGGCGCCGCCGGCGATCAGGCCTGCGGCGTTGTCGCGGTAGGCGTCGCGCAGGCTGGCATAGGGCAGGTGGCCCAGCGTCGGCAGCTTGGTGCCGGGGCCCATCGAGCCGAGCACGAACCTCGGCTGGTCAGGGGTGGACCAGTGGTCGGCGGACTCACGCGCGATGCGCGCGCCGGCTTCGGAGTATTCGAAGACGCGCTCGGGGATGTCGTATTCGCCGAGCGCGGCCAGGTTGGCACCGAAGGTGTTGGTCTCCACGCAGTCGACGCCGACGGCGAAATAGGCGTCGTGCACGCCACGGACGATGTCGGGCCGGGTGACATTGAGCACCTCGTTGCAGCCCTCGTGGCCGTGGAAATCGTCGAGCGTCGGGTCCTGGGCCTGCAGCATCGTGCCCATCGCCCCGTCGGCGACGACGACGCGCTGGGACAACACTTCTCGGAAGGACGGGGAGATGCTCATGAGGTGAAGCTTATCGGCTGTGCCTGAACCATCGTTCGAGGCCGCCTCGAGCGCCGGTAGACGCGCCCGTCAGAGCGTGGCGTCAGGCGTCCCCGGCCCGCGCGACCGGCGCCACGCTCGTGCCCCGTGCGTGTACGTGCCCATGAGGGAGCGCGCCCCGTGCGGCATCCGGCCCCGGCGGGAAAGCTCTGGGCGAGGACCGGATGATGTCCGGCGGAGGGCGTACGGGTTCCGGCGATCATGAGGCGGCCCGGGGACGGGGCCCGCGAGCGCCGTGGTGAGGCGTTCGCGGGGCGTCGCGGAGGGAGATCGGTGACGCTGACGACCCCGAACCGCATAGGCTTAGCGGGATGATGGAGAGAGGAGGCGACACGTGATAGACCTCGAAGGGCTCCCCGAGCTCGTCGACCCGGTGCTCATAGCCGCGTTCGAAGGGTGGAACGACGCGGGCGAGGCCTCCAGCGGTGTGGTCGCCCATCTCGAGTCCGCCTGGAAGGCCGAGACGCTGGTCGCGCTCGACCCCGACGACTACTACGACTTCCAGGTGACCCGGCCCGTGGTCGAGATGAACGACGGGCTGGCCCAGTCGATCGTGTGGCCGACGACGCGGCTGCTGCGCGCCCGCCCGCCGGGCGTCGAGCGCGACGTCGTGCTGTTGCGCGGCATCGAGCCCAACATGCGCTGGCGCTCGTTCTGCGCCGACATCATCGAGGTCTGCCGCGAGCTCGGCGTCGAGCTGGCCGTGATGCTGGGGGCCCTGCTCAACGACTCGCCGCACACCCGGCCCGTGCCCATTCTCGGCGGCGCCACGGACGAGACGCTGGCGCGTTCGACCAACCTGGAGCTGAGCCGCTACGAGGGCCCGACGGGCATCGTGGGGGTGCTGCAGCACGAGTTCGGCCGGGCCGGCATGGACGCGGTGTCGCTGTGGGCGTCGGTGCCCCACTACGTCGCGCAGCCGCCCAACCCCAAGGCCACGGTCGCGCTGTTGCGCCGTCTCGAAGACGTGCTGGAGATCCCCATGCCGCTGGGCGACCTCGACGAGGAGGCCCGCGCGTGGGAGCGTGGCGTCGACGAGCTGGCCTCGCAGGACAGCGAGGTCGCCGAGTACGTCAAGGAGCTCGAGGAGCGTAAGGACGCCGCCGAGTTGCCCGAGGCCAGCGGCGACGCGATCGCCGCGGAGTTCGAGCGTTACCTGCGGCGCAGGGACCGCGACACCGACAGCTGACCTTTAGAGGGCGAATCTCCACATTTTCCGCGGTTTCGGGTGATAATCGGTGCCTCGCACGATTGCACAAAGCCGGACACCAGCCGTCGCCCCTTCCATCAGCATCGACGACGCACCGTAATGCCTGATCAACCGACCGCGCACCGTTAGGCATGCCATGGCGACTTCCCACGTGGACCCGCACCAAAGAAGTCAGGACACCAGGCGGCGCATCCTTGAGATGGCCGTCTCCGTCAGGGAGGACCGCAGCGGCGGCAATGTCGACTATTTCCTCGCGCTGCTGCAGGATCGGCTCCCGCTCTGGCTCAGCATCCTCCACGATCTAACCCATCGCGTAGGGAAAGGATGCATCTCCGACAATCTTCGGCCGGTGGCGCGAGCGGGCATCGACTACTACAGGGAGGTGCAGAGCGCGGCGCTGCCCGCCTTCACCTCGCCTGACGTGACGGTCCGGTTCCGCGAGGCCCTGCGCGACGCCGGGCTCGGGCCGCGCACGGAGACGACGCCACTCGCCGCGTACCTGGCCGCCGAGCAGCGGCTGGGGCGGGTGCGGCCCGACGCCGACCCCGAGGCCAGCGCGCGACTGCTGGTCGCGGGCTGCTTCCACCGGGCCTACATCGAGATGTTCGTCGGACGGGACGCCGGGCCGAGCCTCGACGACAGTGCCAGGGAGATCGTCCGCGAGCTGCGCCTCGAACCCGTCCACGCCTGACGCCCCCCGCACCCCGCGGGTCGCGGGGTGCGGTCAGGGGGTCGCGGGGCGGCGGGTTGTCGGGGCGTGCCAGCGATGAGGGTGACGCGCCGTCGCGCGGCGGTCACGGAGCGCCTCCTCGTAGCGGTGCCAGATCAGCGCCGCCACGTCCGGGTCGGCCCCCAGCGGCTCGCTCACCGGTCCCGCCCCCGCCGCGGTCAGCCTGTCGTGGAAGAAGCCGGGCGCGAGGACGTACGACGCGATCACCACCCGGGCGGCGGAGCCGAGCCGTTCCACCGCCTCCTCCAGCGAGGGAGCGCCGGCGGAGGCGAAGGCGGCGGTGACCGGGCGCGCCAGGCGCACGCCGAGCCGGTGGGCGGCGGCGCGCACGTCGGCGAGGGCGGCCGGGTCGGAGGAGCCCGCCGCGCCGAGCACGACGGCGTCGTCCGCGCGCAGCCCGGCCCGCGCCAGCCTGCGGACGAGCGCCGACGTGAGCAGCCGGTGCGGCCCCAGCCGGCCGGCCACCACCGCGTCCGGACGGCTCCGCGCGATCACCGCGGGCAGGTCGATGTGGACGTGGTAGCCGCCGGCCAGCAGGAGCGGCACGACGACGACGGGGCCCGCGACGGCGGGGAGCACCTCGGCCAGCAGCGGCGCGCTGATCTCGAGATGGCTCAGCTCGACCCGCCGGCCGGGGCGCGCTCTTCTGACCGTCTCCGCCAGGGCCGTGAGGGTTCGCTGACCCTCGGGGCTGCGCGTGCCGTGCGCGGCCAGCACGAGCGCGGGGGTCACGACCCCGCCTCGTAGCGGCAGGCGAGCCGGTAGCCGCGCTTGACCACCGTCTCCACGATGCCGCTCGGCCCGAGGGCGCGGCGCAGCCGGGTGATGGCCATCTCCACCGCGTGCTCGGCCGATTCGCGCGCGACGCCGCCCGGCAGCACGGTACGCAGGTCGGCGCGGGACACCACGTGCCCCGGCTTGTCGGCCAGGCGCTTGAGCACCGCCATCGGGGCCGGCGGCAGCGGCCGCAGTTCCCCGTCGACGACCACGGCGTGGCCGCGGATCTCCAGTTGGTGATCGCCGGCCACGAGCTTGGCGACGCCGTGCTCCGGCAGGTGCCTGGCCAGGGCGCGGGCCAGCGCGCCGAGCCGTGAACGATCCGGCTGCAGCGTGGGCACGCCGCGCGAGTCCAGCGGGCCCGCGGTCACGGGCCCCACGCAGGCGGCCACCACGGGCCCGCTGAAGGCGGACAGCAGCGCGTCCTCCAGCCCTTCGGAGCGGGCCATGCCCAGCATGGCGTGCACGGCGGGGGCGCTGGTGAAGGCGACGGCGTCCACCGAGCCGGAGACCGTCTGGCTGATGAGCCGGCGCAGCGGCGAGGCGTCGCGGTACGGCAGCCACCGGTAGACCGGGATCTCGATCACCTCGGCCCTCGCCGCCCGCAGGGCGGCCACGAACTCGGTGAGCGGCTCACCGTGCTGCTGCACCGCGATGCGCCGCCCTCTCAGGTCCTGGGCCAGCAGGTACTGCTTGATCTCGTCGCACGATTCGGTGGCGGGCGTCCAGTGGTCGTTGAGCCCGGCCGCCCGCACGGCTCCCCTGGCCTTGGGCCCGCGCGTCAGCAGGCGCGCCTTGGACAGGTGCTCGCCCAGGTCGGTGGAGAGCCCCCAGCCTTCCGCGGCGGCCATCCAGCCGCGGAAGCCGACGCCGGTGGTGATCACCACGTCGTGGAGCGGCCCCTGCAGGCTGTGCCGGGTCGCGGCGAGCAGGTCGGCGTCCTCGGCCAGCGGGACCAGCCTGATGGCGGGGGCGCTGACCACGCGCGCGCCGCGCCGCTCCAGCAGCGCCCCGAACTCCTCCCGCCGCCTGGTCGCGGTCACGCCGATGGTGAAGCCGGCCAGCGCGTCCGGCTCCGTCTCCGGGGACGAGCGCCCGCTCATGCGGACCACTCCGGCCGGACAGGGATTTCTGCCCCTGTGCCTGGCCGGGCCCCGAGCACCCGGCCAGGCATCACAGGCGCGTACGACGCAAGTGAGATCACGCTCCGATCCTGCTTCCGGGTGGTTTCGCCACTGGGTCTCCTCTGTTACCGCTGTGCTACAAGGCAGGAACCTTCGCGGTTGGGGCGGCGCCGCGGAGGGAAACGTCCGTCATGACGACGGCTATCGGGGAGTGCTGGTGACGGTCCGGCCTATTCGCATGTTCGACGATCCGCTGCTTCGCGCGGTGGCGGCGCCGGTGCACGACTTCGACCGGGAGCTCAGGCGGCTGGTGAAGACGCTGACGGCCACGATGCGGGCGGGAGCCGGCCGGGCCGGCCTGGCGGCGCCGCAGGTGGGCGAGGCGGTGCGGGTGGTGGTCTACGCGTACGACGGCAAGGCGGGCCATCTGGTCAACCCTCGCCTGGAGCTGTCAGAGCGGCGCGTCACCGCGGACGAGGCGTGCCTGTCGGCGCCCGGCGTGTGGTGGCCGCTGGAACGTTCCTACATGGTCACCGCGCGTGGCCGTGACATGTTCGGCAAGCCGGTGACGGTGCGGGCGCTGGGCATCCTGGCGAGGGTGTTGCAGCACGAGGTCGACCATCTCGACGGCGTGTTGTTCAGCGACCATCTCGAAGAGAGCGAGCGGGCACGGTTTCTCGCCGAGGCGCTGCCTGCGGGCTGAGGCGGGCGGCGGCGTCCGCCCTGAGCTCGCGCCGTTGTTCCGGATCGGTGCCGCCCCAGACGCCGTACGCCTGCCGGGTGCTGAGCGCGTAGTCGAGGCACGCCTCCTGTACGGGGCAGCCGCCGCAGACGTGCTTGGCCCGCTGGACCTGTGACTGGCTGGGACCTTCCTGGGAGATCGGGAAGAACAGCTCCGGGTCCAGGTCGAGGCAGGCCGCCCTGCGTGTCCAGTCGAGCATCATCATGGGGCGCGCCTACCCAGACGTCTGGCCGTCATACCTCGTCGAGCAGCCGATCCCAGTCGGCGAGGAACCGGTCGAGCCCGTACCGCGCCAGAGCCGCGGCCCTGGCGGCCTTTCCCGCCTGGCTCGCGCGCTCCGGATCGGCCACGAAATCGTGCAGCGCGCCGGCGAGCACGTTCACCTTCGTCGACAGGACGCCGGCCTCCTGCGGCACGGCCTCGATCGCCTCGGTGGCGGCCAGCGCGACCACGGGCATGCCCAGCGTCATGGCCTCGACGAGGGCGAGCCCCAGCGAGGTCCACCGGTAGGGGTGCAGGTAGACGCGCCGCCTGGCCAGCTCGGCGTGCATGACGTGCTGCGGCAGGTCCTCGTGGGTGCCGTACGGCAGCCCGTCCACCTTCATGCCGAACACGTCGAGGGGCACCCGCTCGGCGAAGCGGGGCAGCAGGTCGGTGCCGGCGACCCTGGTGCGGCGTACCGGTTCGTTGACCACGACGCCCGCCCGGGGGAGCTCGCCCGTGTACAGGTGGCCGGGATCGGGGACTCCGTGCTCGATGACGCGCGTGCGGGCCCGGCCGTTGTCCCAGTACAGCTCGTTGAAGTGGGTGACGTGCACGAGCGTGACGTCGTTCTGGCCGGCGAGGTGGTGGCGGGTGCGGGGCACGTCGCCGGCCGGGGTGTTGTGCTCGACGTAGACGCCGGGCACGTCGCGGCCGAGCCACTCGCGGGCCAGGCCGATCTCGTGCGGGCGCTGGTAGACGACCACGTCCACGGGCTCGTGGCGCAGCCGGTCGTACGGCACCTCGCGGGCCGCGGCCGGCCAGTCGAAGGTGGCGGCGCGGCCCCGGCCGTCGGGTCCGCGGCCGGGGACGAGCGGGAGGAGGTAGTCGTGGGCGCCCCTGATGAAGGCGCCGGTCCACGAGCCGTGCACGTGCCAGATGAGGATCCTCACCAGCGGCTCCAGCCCATCGCCCTGGCCCAGGGCGCGGCGGCCGCCGGCACGGGTGCCTCGCCGACGTCGTTGAGCACGCGCTCCACGACGTCGGTCAGATCGTCGGCGACCTCGGGGGCCTCCTCGATCTCCTCCGGCAGCGTGTCCATGGTGGGGACGAGGATTCCCCTGGCCCCGGCGGCTCTGGCCGCCTCCATGTCCCTGCCGATGTCGCCCACCACCACGCAGTCGCGCGGGCTGACGTCGAGCACGGCGGCGGCCCTGATCACGAGTCCGGGCGCGGGCTTGCGGCAGGTGCAGCCGTCGGTGTCGTCGTGCACGCAGATGGCCCAGGCGTCGAACGGCCCGAGCAGCTCCTCCACCCTGGCGTTCACCTGGTCCATCTCGTCGGGCGTGACCAGCCCCTTGGCCACCCCGGACTGGTTGGTGACCACGGCCACCGGGACGTCTGCGCGCCGCAACCGGCCCAGCGCCTCCGTCGCACCTGGCATGGGCTCGACGAGACGGGGATCGCCGTTGTACGGAACGTCCCTGATCAAGGTCCCGTCCCGGTCGAACAGCACGGCGCCGGGACGTCGCTTTTCGAACACCATTCACCTCCGTCGCGTGTCCCGCAGCTACCCGGGCCCTCAACCGACAAACAACTACTTAGCGTGACAATCTCCCGGCACAGAGGCCCGTTTTCGCACGTCGTCCGGTTGCCGAATGTTTGAGAGCCGCTCCTGTCGGTAGCGGTTCTCGACATCTGTGGGGAGGGGACATGAAGTTTCTCGGCATCAACGCGATCTTCCACGACCCGGCCGCCGCGCTCGTGGTCGACGGGAAGATCGTCGCCGCCGCGGAGGAGGAGCGCTTCAGCCGCCGCAAGCACGGCAAGCGGCCGCTGGCGTTCTCGGCCTGGGAACTGCCCGAGCTGGCCGCCGCGTGGTGCCTGCGGGAGGCGGGACTCTCCCCCGAGGACATCGACGCCGTCGCCTACTCCTACGACCCCTCTCTGGTGGTCCAGCAGCCGGAGGGCGCGTGGGAGGACCTGCGCACGAGGTACGCCGTGCGCGCGCCCGCGTTCCTGTCCACCGCGCTGCCGGGCCTGGACCCCGGCCAGGTCAGCTATGTGCCGCACCACGTGGCGCACGCCGCGTCCGCGGGGCTGGCCTCCCGGTGGTCGACGCCGGGGCGGGACTGCGCGGTCCTGGTGTGCGACGGGCGCGGCGAGAACGTCTCCCACCTGGCCGGCCGCTACCGCGACGGCGAGCTGGAGGTGCTGGCCGCGCAGGAGCTGCCGCACTCGCTCGGCCTCATGTACGAGGACGTCACGGAACACCTCGGCTTCCTGCGCTCCAGCGACGAGTACAAGGTCATGGCGATGGCCTCCTACGGCCGGCCCCGCCACCTGGCCGCGCTGCGCGAGGTGATCTACACGACCGGGGACGGCGGCTTCCGCGTCGAGCCGGTCGACTGGGGCGGCTACGCCAAGGCGCTGCGCGGGGGCGCGGCCTGGACCTCCGACCACGCCGACCTGGCCGCCAGCGTGCAGGCCCGGCTGGAGGAGGTGCTGCTGGAGCTGGTGCGCTGGCTGCACGAGCGGACCGGCGAGCGGCGGCTGGCGCTGGCCGGCGGGGTGGCCCTGAACTGCGTGGCCAACACCCGGCTGCTGGACGAGGGGCCGTTCGAGGAGGTCTGGGTCCAGCCGGCGGCGGGCGACTCCGGCACCGCGCTGGGCGGCGCGCTGCACCTGGCGCACGCGTACGGCGAGCCGGCCGCGCCCATGCCCGGCACGGCGCTCGGGCGCGGCTTCACCGACGAGGAACTGGGCGCCTGGCTGGACGTGGCGCGCGTGCCCCACACCCGGCCCGCCGACCTGGCCGCCGCGGTGGCGGCCGAGCTGGCCGCCGACCGGATCGTGGCCTGGTTCCAGGGGCGGTCGGAGTACGGGCCGCGCGCGCTCGGCCACCGGTCGCTGCTGGCCCACCCGGGTCACGCGCGCAACACCGAGCGGCTGAACGACGTCAAGGGGCGCGAGCAGTTCCGGCCGGTCGCGCCGATGGTGCTGGAGTCGCGGGCGGCACAGATCTTCGGACGGGGGCCGGTGCCCTCGCCGTACATGTTGTTCGTCCACGACGTGGACCCCGGCTGGGCGCCGCGCATCCCCGCGGTCGTGCACGTGGACGGGACGGCGCGCATCCAGACGGTCTCGCCGGACGCCGACCCGCTGATGGCGCGGGTGCTGCGCGAGTTCGAGGCGCGGACGGGGCTGCCCGTGGTGGTCAACACGAGCCTGAACACCGCGGGGCGGCCCATGGTCGACGATCCCAGGGACGCTCTGGAGTGCTTCGGGTCGTCGCCGGTGGACGTGCTCGTGCTCGGGCCGTACCTGGTGCGGCGCGGGGAGGTGTTCGCCCGGTGATCACCGTGGTGATCCCCACCATCGGGCGCGCCACGCTCCTGGACGCGCTGGCCGCCGTGGGCCCCGGCCTGCCGGTGGTCGTGGTCGACGACAGGACGGCGCCGGGCGGCGCCGCCGGGGTCGTGGAGTCGCTTCCCGGCCGGGTGCGGGTCGTCCGCTCCTTCGGGAGGGGGCCCGCCGCGGCGCGCAACGCGGGGTGGCGGGCCGCGGAGACGCCGTGGGTGGTGTTCCTCGACGACGACGTGATCCCCGGGCCCGGGTGGGCGGAGGCGGTCTGGAAGGACCTCGTGGACCTGCCGGACGACGTGGCCGGCAGCCAGGGGCGGATCGTGGTGCCGCTGCCTGCCCGTCGGCGGCCCGCCGACGGCGAGCGGCACACCGCCGGGCTCTCCGGCGCGCTGTGGGTGACCGCCGACATGGCCTACCGGCGTCCGGTGCTGGAGTCCGCCGGGGGGTTCGACGAGCGCTTTCCCCGGGCGTACCGGGAGGACGCCGACCTCGCGCTGAGGGTGACGCGGGCGGGGCACCGGCTGGTGCGCGGACAGCGGGTGACGACCCATCCGGTGCGCGACGACGGGTTCTGGGCGAGCGTGCGCTTCCAGCGGGGCAACGCCGACGACGCGCTCATGCGGCGCCTGCACGGGCCGGGGTGGCGGGCCGCCATCGGCGGCGCTCCCGGCCGCCTGCGCCTGCACGCCGCCACCACGGCGGCCGCGCTCGCGGCGACGGCTCTGGGCGCGGCCGCCCTGCGCGGCAGGGGTACGGGCCGCACGGGCTTCCGCGGCGTGCCGGCGATCGGCGCGGGACCGGCTCGGGACCGTTCCCGACGGTGGCGGGCGGCGGGGGTGGCGGCGCTCGCCTGGGGAGCGCTGACCGCCGAGTTCGCGTGGCGCCGGATCGCGCCGGGGCCGCGTAGTCCGGCCGAGGTGGTGCGGATGGTCGTCACCAGCGTGGTGATCCCGCCGGTCGCCTGCGTGCACCGGCTGCGAGGGGAATGGAGGGCGCGGCGATGAGCGCTCGCTGGGCGGAAACCGTGTCGTGCGGCTCGAACCCGTGCCAGGCCGAGGGCGCGCCGGCGCGCGCGCCCGCCTACACCGGCAGGCCCGGTGGCGCCCGGCGCGGGGGCACCGGGCGACGCGCGGGCACGGGCCGGCGCGCGGAGCGGGGCGGGATCGGCCGGAACCGGGCCGTCCACGACAGGTCCGGGCAGGCGCCGGCCGAGCGGGGAGAGCCGGTGCGGAGCGGCGCGGGCCGGGGGCGGGTGCTCGTGGCACGCCTGGACGACGCGGGTGACGTGCTGCTCGCGGGACCCGCCGTCAGGGCCGTGCGGACGCTGGCCGCCGAGGTGGTCTTCCTGGCGGGCCCGAACGGCAGGGCTGCCGCCGAGCTCCTGCCGGGCGTGGACCAGGTGATCGGGTGGCACGCCCCGTGGATCGACCACACCCCGCCGCCGGTCAGCAGGAACGACGTCGCCGGCCTCGTCGGCCGGTTGCGCGGCGTGGACGAGGCGGTGGTGCTGACGTCGTTCCACCAGTCGGCGCTGCCGCTGGCGCTGCTGCTGAGACTGGCGGGTGTGCGCAGGATCACCGCCATCAGCAACGACTATCCCGGCTCGCTGCTGGATGTCAGGCACGTCGTGGACGAGAGCGCCGACGTGCCGGAGGCGGAGCGGATGCTGGCCGTGGCCGCGGCGGCCGGGTTCCTGCTGCCGCCGGACGATGACGGAAAACTCGCTGTTCAGCGGCCATTGCCGGATATTTCGGGACTTCTGGGGAACGCGTCCGGCGCTGACAGGCGCACGTACATCGTGGTCCACCCCGGCACCTCGGCCCCCGCCCGCACCTGGCCCGCCGGCCTGCACCGGCAGGCGGTGCGGGAGCTGGCCGAGGACGGGCACCGGGTCGTCGTGACCGGAACAGAACGTGATCTCACCGCCCACGTGGCCGGAGACGTCGCCGTCGACCTGGGCGGGATGACCACGCTCGCCGAACTGGCCGCCGTGATCGAGCACGCGGGCGTGCTGGTGGCCGGCAACACCGGCCCCGCCCACCTGGCCGCGGCCGTCGGCACTCCGGTCGTGAGCCTGTTCGCCCCCGTCGTCCCCGCGGTCCGGTGGGCCCCGTACGGCGTTCCCACGGTGTTGCTCGGCGACCAGCAGGCGCCGTGCCGGGACAGCAGGGCGCGCACCTGCCCGGTGCCCGGGCACCCATGCCTGTCCCAGGTGACGAGCGAGCAGGTGGTCAAGGCAGTGAGGGAGCTGACGCAGTGAAGGTGGATCTCATCTCCGAGCACGCGGACCCGCTGGCCGCGGTGGGCGGCGTGGACTCCGGCGGCCAGAACGTGCACGTCGCCGCGCTGGCCGTGGCGCTGGCGGAGCGCGGGCACACGGTGGTCGTCCACACCCGGCGCACCCGCGGCTCGCAGCCCGCCTCGATGACCATGGCGCCGGGCGTCACGATCGAGTACGTCCCCGCCGGCCCCGCGGCCCAGGTCCCCAAGGACGAGCTTCCTCCGTACATGCCGGAGTTCACCGAGCGGCTGGCCGGCCGGTGGGCCGCGCGCCCGCCGGACATCGTGCACGCCCACTTCTGGATGAGCGGGCAGGCGGCCCTTCAGGCGGCCGCCGGCGTGCCGGTGGTGCAGACGTTCCACGCGCTCGGCACCGTCAAGCGGCGCTGGCAGGGCGGGGCGGACTCCAGCCCCGCGCACCGGATCGCCACCGAGCGAGAGATCGCCAAACGGGCCGACGCCGTGCTCGCGACCTGCACCGACGAGGTGCACGAGCTGCGCGCGATGGGCGTGCCCGAGCAGCGGGTCGCGGTCGTGCCGTGCGGGGTGGACCTGACCGCGTTCTGCCCGGAAGGCCCGGTCGCGCCACGCGCCGAGGGCAGCCTGGTGCTGAGCATCGGCAGGATGGTGCCGCGCAAGGGTGTCGACACCATCGTCAGGGCGATGCGCGGGGTGCCCGGCGCCGACCTGGTGATCGCCGGCGGGGACCGGGACGACGCGGAGGCGCGCCGGCTGCGCGAGCTGGCCGGGGCGTACGGGCTGGAGCACCGCGTCCACGTGATCGGCAGCGTGCCGCGCTCGCACGTGCCGGCGCTGATGCGCTCGGCCGACGTCGTGGTCACGGTGCCGTGGTACGAGCCGTTCGGCATGGTGCCGGTGGAGGCGATGGCGTGCGGCGTTCCCGTCGTGGCCTCGGCGGTCGGCGGCCACCTGGACACGGTCGCGGGGGCGGGCGTGCTGGTGCCGCCGCGCCGCCCGCGCGCCCTGGCCAGGGTGCTGCGCGAGGTGCTCGGCGACCCGGGCAGGCGGGCGGAGCTGGGCGCGGCGGGGGCGCGCCGGGCCCGCGAGAGGTACGGCTGGGCCCGCGTGGCCGAGCGCACGGAGGCCGTGTACGCGCAGGTCATCGACGGCAAGGTCGGCCATCTGGCGGCCCTGGGGGGTTGATCATGGATGCTCATCTGGAGAAGCTCTGGAACACGCTGGAGAAGGTCGACGACCACGCGGTCGCCGTCCGGGCCTGGGGTGGGAAGCTCGCCGGGGTGCTGTCCGCCGGAGGCAGGCTGCTGGCCTGCGGCAACGGCGGCTCGGCCGCGGAGGCCCAGCATCTGACGGCCGAGCTGGTCGGCAGGTTCCGGCACGACAGGCGTCCGTACGCGGCGATCCCGCTGCACGCCGACGGCTCGGCGCTGACGGCGATCGCGAACGACTTCGGCCACGAGGAGGTCTACGCCCGCCAGGTGCTGGCGCACGGCCGCGCGGGCGACGTGCTGATCTGCCTGTCCACCAGCGGCCGCAGCCCCAACGTGCTGGCCGCGGCCGCCGCGGCGCAGGAGAGCGGGATCGTCGCCTGGGCCATGACGGGCCCCGCGCCGAACCCGCTGGCCATCCTGTGCGACGAGGCGGTCGCGGTGCCGGCGGAGGAGACGGCGACCGTACAGGAGGTGCACCTCGCGCTGATCCACCTGTTGTGCGACGCGGTGGAGGAGGCGCTGTGAGAGGGCCGCTCGTCGTCATCGGCGACTCGCTGCTGGACGTGGACGTCGAGGGCGACGCGGAGCGGCTCTGCCCTGACGCGCCCGTCCCCGTGGTCGACGTGGCCGCCGAGCAGGCCCGCCCGGGCGGGGCGGGCCTGGCGGCGCTGCTGGCCGCCCGCGACGGCGCCGACGTCGTGCTGATCACCGCGATGGGCGACGACCCCGACGGCCACCGCCTGTGCGGGCTGCTGTCCGAGGAGCTCGATCTGGTACGCCTCCCGCTGCGCGGCGGCACCGTGCGCAAGACCAGGATCAGGTCGAAGGGCCAGACGCTGGTCAGGCTGGACACCGGCGACGGCGCCGCCAGGTACGCCCCCAGCGAGGAGGCGGCGCAGGCGATCCTCCAGGCGGGCGCGGTGCTGGTGTCCGACTACGGCAGGGGTGTGGCCAGGATGGCCCGCGGGCTGCTGCGCGACGTCGCCGTTCCGGTGGTGTGGGACCCGCATCCCCGCGGCGAGCGTCCCATGCCCGGCTGCGCGCTGGTGACGCCGAGCGAGGCGGAGGCGCGGCTGCTGTGCCCCGACGGCTATCACGGACCGGACCAGGCGGCCCGCTGCCTGGTGAGGGCCCTGCAGGCCAGGGCGGTGGCCGTCACGACCGGCGAGCGGGGCGCCGCGCTGGCCGTGGAGGGCGGCCCGCTGACGGCGGTGCCGCCGCCGGTGCGCGCCGCCGGGCAGGACGCGTGCGGGGCGGGCGACCGGTTCGCCGCCACCGCGGCGCTCGCGCTGCGCGACGGCACCGACGTGCAGGACGCGGTGACGATCGGCGTCGGCGAGGCCTCGCGGTTCGTCGAGCGCGGCGGCGCGGCCACCGTCAGGGTCCGCGAGCAGCGGCTCGGCGACCGGCCGCGCACGGCGCTGGAGGTGGCCGAGCTCACCCGCGCCCAGGGCGGCCGGCTGATCGCGACGGGCGGCTGCTTCGACCTGCTGCACGCGGGGCACGTGAGCCTGCTGCGGCGGGCCAGGGCCCTCGGCGACGCGCTCGTCGTCTGCGTCAACTCCGACGAATCGGTACGCCGGCTGAAGGGCCCGCCGAGGCCGATCGTGGACGCGCGCGACCGGGTCGAGGTGCTCAGGGCGCTCAGCTGCGTGGACGCCGTGCTGGTGTTCGACGAGGACACCCCGGCGGCCGCCATCGAGCGGCTGCGGCCCGACGTGTGGGTCAAGGGCGGCGACTACACGGGGGAGGTCCTGCCCGAATCCGAGGTCCTCGGCAGGCTCGGCGCGGAGACCGTCGTGCTGAGCACGCTGCCGGGGCGTTCGACCACGAATCTGATCAAGGAGATCCAGTGAACATTCTCATCACCGGGGGAGCTTCCGGGCTCGGACTGGCCACCGCCGAGGCCGTGGAGAAGGAGGGCTGGCGGGCGCTGGTCGTCGACGTCCGAGCGCCCGACCAGCGTTTTGAGCACGTCACGGCCGACCTGGCCGACCGGGGGGAGGCCGAGCGCGCCGTACGCGAGCTGGCCGAGCGGGCCGGCGGCCTGGACGGCGTGGTGACGGCCGCGGGCATCGACGCGTGCGGGCGCCTGGAGGACGTCCCCGCCGACGACTGGGAGCGGGTGATCCGGGTGAACCTGCTCGGCACGGCCTCCGTCGTACGGGCGGCGCTGCCGTATCTCAAGCACACCCGCGGCACGGTCGTCACCTGCGCGTCGACGCTGGGCCTTCGGCCGCTGAGCGACGCGTCGGCGTACTCGGCGTCGAAGTTCGGCGTGGTCGGCTTCACCAGGGCGCTGGCGACCGAGCTGCGCGGGGAGGTCGGGGTGACCCTGCTGATCCCCGGCGGCATGCGTACGGGCTTCTTCGACGGCCGTCCCGAGCAGTACAAGCCGGGGCCCGAGGCCGGGCTGAACGATCCGGCCCACGTCGCCCAGTCCATCGTCTTCGCGCTGCGGCAGCCGGCCGGATGCGAGGTGAGAGAGCTCGTCGTCTGCCCGTCCACGGAGACGTCATGGCCCTAGATCTCCTGGTGCTCCGCGGGCTCGGCCTGGGCGACCTGCTCACGGCCGTGCCCGCGCTGCGGGCGCTGCGGCAGGCCTTTCCCCGGCACCGGATCACGCTGGCGGCGCCGCGGGCGCTGGACGCCCTGCCGCCGCTGACCGGGGCGGTGGACGAGCAGGTGGACGTGTCGGGGCCGGGGCCGATCCCCATGGACGGGGTGCCGTTCGAGCGCCCCGACATCGCGGTGAACCTGCACGGCAAGGGCCCGCAGAGCATCGAGGCGCTGCGGGAGACCGGTCCCGGCCGGCTGATCAGCTTCGGCACGGGCCCGGCGTACCCGGAGGGTGTGCACGAGGTGCGGCGCTGGTGCGGGCTGCTGGAATGGCACGGCATCGGCGCCGATCCCGCCGACCTGACGCTCGGCGTCTCCGACCGTACGGGGCCCGCGATCGTGCATCCGGGCGCCGCCTATCCCGCCCGGCGCTGGCCGCCGGAACGTTTCGCGGAGGTCGCCGCCGCGCTGGACGACGTGGTCGTCACGGGGAACGCCGAGGAGGCGCCGCTGGCCAGGCGGGTCGCCGAGCTGGCGGGGCTGCCGCCCGAGCGGGTGCTGGCCGGGCGGACCACCATGGCCGACCTGGTCGATCTGGTCAGCCGGTCGCGGCTGGTGGTGTGCGGCGACACCGGGGTCGCGCACCTGGCGACGGCGTTCTGCGTCCCGTCGGTGGTGCTGTTCGGGCCGGTCTCCCCCGCCCTGTGGGGGCCGCCGCCCGGCTGGCGGCACGTGGCTCTGTGGGCCGGGCGGAACGGGGATCCGCACGGCGAGCGGCCGGATCCCGGCCTGTTGAAGATCGAAGTTTCCGAAGTCGTCGACGCTGCGTTGGAGGTCACGTCATGAGGGCTCTGGTCACCGGGGGCGCCGGCTTCCTCGGTTCCTACCTGTGCGAGCGGCTGCTGGACGAGGGTGCGGAGGTCGTCTGCATGGACAGCTTCCTGACCGGCGGGCCGCGCAATGTCGAGCATCTGATGGACCGGCCTGAGTTCCGGCTGATCGAGTGTGACCTGACCGGGTACGTGCACGTGCCCGACCGGCTGGACCTCGTGCTGCACTTCGCCTCGGCCGCCTCGCCCGCCGACTACCTGCGCTACCCGATCGAGACCCTGCGGGTGGGCAGCGCCGGCACGCTGCACGCGCTGGGGCTGGCCAGGGAGAAGGGCGCCAGGTTCGTGCTGGCCTCCACCAGCGAGGTGTACGGCGACCCGCTGGAGCATCCGCAGCGCGAGACGTACTGGGGCAACGTGAACCCGGTCGGCCCGCGCAGCGTCTACGACGAGGCCAAGCGCTTCGCCGAGTCGCTGACCACCGCCTACCGCCACTCGCGCGGCACCGACACCGGGATCGTGCGCATCTTCAACACCTACGGGCCCCGCATGCGCCCGTTCGACGGCCGGGCGATCCCCACGTTCATCAGGCAGGCACTGAAGGGCGAGCCGATCACGATCACCGGGGACGGCTCCCAGACGCGCTCGGTCTGCTACGTGGACGACACCGTGTCGGGCATCCTCGCGATGGCCCGCAGCCACTTCGGCGGCCCGGTCAACATCGGCAACCCGGACGAGCTGACCATGCTGGAGCTGGCCACGATGATCAAGGAGCTGGCCGGGTCGTCGTCGGAGATCGTCTTCATCGACCGTCCCGCCGACGATCCCAGGGTCAGGCGGCCCGACACCTCGCTGGCGGCCGAGCAGCTGGGCTGGCGGGCGCGGGTGCCGGCGGCCGAAGGGCTCAGGCGCACGATCGAGTGGTTCACCGCCGAGCTGGCCTCGATGGATCAGCTCGAACAGCTCCAGGTCTGATCATGGCCAGGACCGCGATGGTCGTCGTCGACATGCTCAACCCGTACGAGCACGCGGACGCCGAGCAGCTGGAGCGCTCCGTCCAGCCGATCCTGCCCCCGCTGGCCGAGCTCATCGGCCGGGCACGATCGCGCGGCGACGTGGACCTGATCTACGTCAACGACAACTACGGCGACTTCACCGCGACCAGGGAGGACCTGGTGGCGCGGGCGCTCGGCGGCCACCGGCCGGACCTGGTCGAGCCGATCGTACCCCCGGCGGACTGCTCCTTTCTGCCGAAGGTGCGGCACAGCGCGTTCTTCGGGACGCCGCTGGAGTACCTGCTCGGGCAGCTGGGGACGGACACGGTCCTGCTGGCGGGCCAGGTGACCGAGCAGTGCATCCTGTACAGCGCGCTGGACGCGTACATCCGGCACTATTCGATCATGGTGCCGCCGGACTGCGTGGCGGCGATCCATCGCGACCTCGGGCTGGCGGCGCTGCGCATGATGGAGCGCAACATGTCAGCCGAGGTGACCCCGGCCAGGGGCTGCCTCACCTAGCGCGGGCTCACGCCGGGGCCTGCTGGAGCTCCACGCCGAGCAGGGCGTCCACCAGGTCCCTGACCAGGCCGGGAGCGCCGGTGTCCGGGCCCTCACCGGCCAGCGCCCCGGCGGCCCAGGCGTCGACGGCGGCCAGCGCGCCCGGCGCGTCGAGGTCGTCGGCCAGGCGCTCGCGCACCGTGGCCAGAAGCTCGCCGGCGCGCGGTCCCGACGGCAGCGCCGCGGCCCGTCGCCACAACTCCAGCCTGCGCTCGGCCTCGCCCATCAGCTCGGGCACGTATTCCCAGTCGGCGCGGTAGTGGTGGGCCAGCAGCACGAGCCGGACCGCCATCGGGTCGTGCTGCTCGCGCAGCTTGGAGACGAAGACCAGGTTGCCCTTCGACTTCGACATCTTCTCCCCGTGCAGCGCCACCATGCCGGCGTGCGTGTAGAACTTGGCGAAGGGCCACTCCCCCGTGGCCGCGTGGCCCTCGGAGGCGCCGCACTCGTGGTGCGGGAAGATCAGGTCGGAGCCGCCGCCGGCCACGTCGTAGCCCGCGCCCAGGTTGTCGAGGGCGATCGCGGTGCACTCGATGTGCCAGCCGGGCCGGCCCCTGCCGAGAGGCGAGTCCCAGGCGGGCTCGCCGGGCCGCTCGGCGCGCCACAGCAGCCAGTCGAGCGGGTGCCGCTTGCCCTGCCGGTCGGGGTCGCCGCCGCGCTCGGCGAACAGCGCCGGCATCTCGTCCTCGTCGTAGCCGGAGACCTGCCCGAACTTGGGCGCGTCGGCCACGCTGAAGTAGACGTCGCCGTCGAGGTCGTAGGTGACGCCCTTGGCGGAGAGCCTGCCGATCAGGTCGGCGACCTGACCGACGACCTCGGTCACGCCGACGTACTCGCGGGGCGGCACGATCCGCAGCGCCTCCATGTCGCCACGGAACAGCTCGATCTCCCGCTCCGCCAGCTCGCGCCAGGAGACGCCGGTCTGCGTGGCCCGTTCCAGCAGCGGATCGTCCACGTCGGTCGCGTTCTGCGTGTAGTGCACCTCGTGGCCCGCGTCGCGCCACAACCGGCCGACGAGGTCGAAGGCGAGGTAGGTGTTGGCGTGGCCGAGATGGGTGGCGTCGTAGGGGGTGATGCCGCAGACGTACATCCTGGCGGTCGGCCCCGGATCGGTCTGCCGGACCTGCTTCGCGGAGGTGTCGTGGAGACGCAGCGGGATGCTCTCACCAGGGAGCTTGGGTATGTTGGGGGCAGACCACGATCGCATGTCTTCGAGCCTATCCGTCCCGATCTGCGGTCAGGTCGGTGAAGTCGTACGTCACGCCGCCGGTCTCGATCTCGACCTCCATCACCGAAAGGGAGGCGAAGACGCGGCCGTCGGCCAGCTCGTGCCGGACGATGAGCGCGCCCGGGTCGGAGGACGGCTCCGCCGCGGCCAGCTCGTGCCAGGCGCTCGTCTCCGCGAATCTGGGAAGGTGGGCCAGCACCCGCTCGTCTTCCCGATCCAGGCCCGAGTTGACCACCATGCTGGTGCCCTCGGGCAGCTCGGCTTCGGTGCGCCGCTCGCCGTCCCAGCTGAACAACCGCACCCCCGACAGGTCGGCCAGGACCAGATGGAAGGGGTCGTAGCGGGTCAGGTCGCCGTCGGGGAAGTCCCCGCCGTATGCGGCCCGCAGCGCCAGGTCGCCCCGGGAGATCTTCGTGGTCTCCTGCGCGGCCCGGCCGCGGCCGTTGAGGAGGGCGGCGGCGCGGCGGGCCGCCGGGTTGACGGCCAGCCAGGTGCCGCCGACCTTGAGGTCGCGCCCGCCGATCACGCCGGGGTATTCGGGCCAGTGCTCACCCGGGCCCTCCCACGGGCGGTCGGTGAACTCGTCTCTCACACCCATGAGCGTCAGCGGCCGCCCGGTTCTCACGATCAGCGTGCACATGGGCAAAGGGTAATCAACGGGCCAAGTCGCGTGGCGCCCGGGGTCGGGTCAGATCGGCGGCCAGGGGATGGCAGGCCAGCCCTCCGGCGGGTAGGGGTGCACGCCGGTGTCGAGCAGCCGCCTGACGCGCTGCCAGGTGGCCTCCACCTCCGCCGGCGTGAGCAGCTCGCGCAGCCTGCGCCCGAGCGAGCCAGACTCGAGGTCGCGCTCCAGCTTGGCCAGCACCGCCACCGCCTCGCGGGCCAGCGGCTTGCCGCGCCACTGCCACAGCACCGTGCGCAGTTTGTCCTCGACGGAGAAGCAGACCCCGTGGTCGACGCCGTAGACGTGGCCGGTGGGCAGCGGCAGCAGGTGACCGCCCTTGCGGTCGGCGTTGTTGACCACGGCGTCGAACACCGCCATCCGGCGCACGAGCGGGTTGCGGCTCTTGACCAGCCGCATGAGGTCGATCTCACGCTCGGTGTCGATCCAGAGCTGGCACATGCCGGGCCCGAAGGGACCGTCGCGGTAGACCGTGGGCGGCACGATGCGCCAGCCGGTCGCCTGGGACACCTCGTAGGCGGCCACCTCGCGGGCGGCCAGGGTGCCGTCGGGAAAATCCCACAGCGGGCGCTCACCGCGTACGGGCTTGTAGACGCAGGCCGCCGTGCGGGAGCCCAGCTTGACCGAGCAGTAGAGCGTCATGTTGGTCGCCTCGACCAGCCGGCCGGCCACCTCCAGGCGGCCGTCACGCAGGAGCGTGTGCGCCTCGTCCTCGTGCAGGGGCGGCGGCTGGGACGACTTGACGGCCGGTTCGCTCTCAGGAGCGGTCATGAAGCCGCCTCACCCCCGCGGTAGCCGTTGAGACGGACGCACACGTGACCGGCCGCGTCGAGCGGCTGGCCGCACAGGGGACACGGCGGACGGCCCGCCGCGACGATCTGCAGCGCTCGCTGGGTGAAGGCCCGGGCGGCCCCGGCGCTGATGCGCACGCGCAGCACCGCGGGGTCGGGGCCGTCGAGGTCGTCCTCGTCGACGGCCTCCTGCGCCTCGATCACCACCTGCGATCTGTCGGAGTCCCAGGCGAGCGCCATGGTCCCCACCCGGAAGTCCTCCGCGACCGGCACGTCCAGGGGCGCGTCGTCGGCCAGGTCGGCGGGCGCCAGCGCGGGCACGTGCGCGGTGCCCCCGCTGAGGCGCAACACCTCGTCGAGCAGCTCGTCGAGCCTGCCCGCCAGCGCAGCGACCTGCAACTTCTCCAGCGCCACCGTGGTCAGTCTGCCCTCGGCCCTGGCCTGCAGAAAGAAGACCCGCGCGCCCGGCTGCCCCAAGGCACCGGCGACGAACCTCTCTGGTGGGTCGTAGTCGAAGACCGGCATAGCCTGACCTTACGTGGTTCCGGGTCCGCCGCCGACGGCAGCATCGCTCCCGGTGATGTTTTCTCCCCCGTCTTTCTCCTCCGAATCCTCGGGAAGCCTCAATTCCCCCATATCGTTAAGCCTGAGAACAAAGGGACGCAGCGGCGCATAGCGAATGACGGTGAGCGCTCCAGGATCGGCCGTTATCCGCTGAAAGTGATCGAGGTGGAGGCCCAGAGCGTCCGCGACGATCGCCTTGATCACGTCGCCGTGGCTGCAGACCAGGTAGACACCCTTCTCCCCGACCCGCTCGTTCCACTCCCTGACCGCCGCGACCGCCCGATGTTGCATCGCCGTCAGCGCCTCGCCGCCGGGGAAGGCCACCGCGCTCGGATGCGCCTGGACGACCTGCCACAGCGGCTCGCGGGCGAGCTCTTTCAGCGGCCGCCCGGTCCACTCGCCGTAACCGCACTCGATGAACCGCTCGTCGATCACCACCTCCGCCGCGCGCCCGTCGGCGACCGCCTGTGCCGTCTCCCGGCAGCGTTCGAGCGGGCTGGAGACGATGGCGTCGAGACCGACGCCCGCGATGCGCCCGGCGAGCGCCGCGGCCTGCGCTCTGCCCGCCTCGCTCAGGTGCACCCCCGGGGTACGGCCGGCCAGCACCGGCCCTGTGAGATCCGTCAGCCCGTGCCGGGCGAGAAGCAACGTGGTCACCCTACCAGTGTCGCAGGCGCCGATCACGGTCGATCACAACGGCTACGCCTCCCGCCCTGTCCCGGCGCCCGCCGCCCGACCGCACGAAGGGCCGCCCCTCCCCCGTGGACCGCGAACCACAACCCGCTGAGCAGGTCTCCGGCCGGCCGATGAGAAAACGGCATGGCGGGCCGCCGCCACAGCCCTGACCACCGAGAACAGCGGAGCGGCAGCCTGCTGGGCAGGTTTCTTGTTGGTAACCTGGCGGGATCATGGAGCAGCGCTACGTCGGCCACAGCGGACTGTCGGTGTCCAGGCTGGGGCTCGGCACGATGACCTGGGGGCGTGACACCGACACGGACGAGGCGGCCGCCCAGCTCCGCACGTTCCTCGACGCGGGCGGCAACCTCGTCGACACGGCCGACGTCTACACCGGCGGCGACTCCGAGCGGCTGCTGGGGCGCATGTTGCGCGACTCGGTGCCGCGCTCCGAGCTGGTGATCTCCACCAAGGCCGTGGTCACCCCCACGGGCCGGCGGCCCCGCGACGCCTCACGGCGCCACCTGATCGCCGCCGTCGACGACTCGCTCAACCGGCTCGGGCTCGACTACGTCGACCTCTGGCAGCTGCACACCTACGACGCCGAGGTGCCGCTGGAGGAGACGCTGGCCGCGCTCGACGCGATCGTCTCCTCCGGCCGCGCCGTCTACGCCGGCGTCTGCGACTACGCCGGCTGGCAACTGGCCGCCGCCGCGGTCACCCAGAAGATGATCCCCGGCCGCATCCCGATCACCTCGGCGCAGGCCGAATACTCGCTGCTGGCCCGCGAGCCCGAGCGCGAGTTGCTGCCCGCCGCCAACCACCTCGGCGTGGGCATGCTGGCCTGGTCGCCGCTGGGGCGGGGGGTGCTGACGGGCAAATACCGCGCCGGCGTCCCCGGCGACTCGCGCGCCGCCACCCCGCACTTCGCCGACTTCGTCCGCCCCTATCTCGACGAGCGCAGCCGGCGCGTGGTCGAATCGGTCATGACCGCCGCCGACGGGCTCGGCGTCTCGCCCCTGGCGGTGGCGCTGTCGTGGGTGCGCGACCAGCCCGGCGTCGCCTCCGCCATCGTCGGAGCGCGTACACACGCGCAGCTCAAGGGCATCCTGCCCGCCGAAGACGTGGTGCTGCCCATAGAGATCCGAGAGGCCCTCGATGACGTGTCGTCACTCGACTGACCGGGAACGAGAGACTCTCTCGTGTATCACTAGTCGATACCGAATCGCAACTTTACCCGGCAAACGCCTGCGTCCGACCGGGGATGTCCATCAGGATTTCTCCCTGAGGCAACGCAGGAGGGGACGGATGGGGAGCAGGACCGCGATCTCGGCTGGAGTTCTCGCGGTGGCGTTGGGGGCCGTTCCGGTGGCGGCGCCGGCCGCGGCGGCGGCCACCCAGGACTGCACGCGGGGCGGCGGCCTGCTCTCAGGGGTGACCAACACGTTGTGCGACGTCGTGGGTGCGGTGACCGGCACGGTCGACACCCTGACAGGCGGGGCCACCGGCACGGTGACCGACGGCCTCGACAAGACCACCGACGAGGTGCTCGGCAGGGTGGGCAGGGTCGTGCCGACCACCAGGCCGAAGGCCACCAGGACGAACGAGCCGCCACCGTCGCCCAGGGCGACGGAGCAGGAGCGGGTGCCCTCCGACGACGGATGCCTGCCGGGGCCGGCCTGCGCGGACGGCGAGGTCTACAGCACGCTGTCGCCGCCGCCCACGTCCTCGGCCAGGCGCCCGGCGCGGCCGCGCGCGGGTCAGAAGGACTCCTCGTCCGTGCCCGGCACGTCGAGGACGCGCAGGCCCGAGAGCCGGCCGCAGCTCATGGACACGCGCCGGCCGCTGGCCGACAAGAAGCGGGCCGACCCGGAGGAGCCGCGGGTCGACCTGCTGTGGCCCAACCCGTTCGCGCACGAGCTGACCGTGCCGATGCAGCAACAACGCGTCGTGCGGCCCAGCCCGCCCGCCTCCGACGTGCTGGGCACGGCGCTGACCATCGCGCTGCTGGGGTCGGCGGTGCTCGCCGCCCGCATCGTCCAGCAGCGCCGCAGCCGCAACGAACCCGCCGAGTCGATCCCCTTCGAGCCGGCCCGCGCCGGCAACGGCCGCCACCGCCTGGCCTGAGCACCACCGCCGGCCCCTCACCGCCGGACCCTCACCGCCGGCGTCGGTCAGTCCGGCAAGCCCGGCACCCGAAGCGACCGCTCGGCTTGATGCCCACCGGCCGCCGTCTCGCCTGCGCGCCGGTGGGTGTCTCAGCCGCCGATGGCGTGGACGCCGCCGTCCACGTGGACGATCTCGCCCGTCGTCGCCGGGAACCAGTCGGACATGAGCGCCACGCACGCCTTGGCCGCCGGGACCGTGTCGGACAGGTCCCAGCCCAGCGGGGCCTTCTCCGGCCAGCTGTCCTCGAACTCCTTGAAGCCCGGGATCGACCTGGCGGCCATCGTGCGCAGCGGGCCGGCCGCCACCAGGTTGACGCGGATGTTGTGCTTGCCCAGGTCGCGGGCGAGGTAGCGGTTGCAGGACTCCAGGCCCGCCTTGGCCACGCCCATCCAGTCGTAGACCGGCCACGCCTTGGAGGCGTCGAAGTCGAGGCCGACGACGGAGCCGCCCTCCTTCATGAGCGGCAGGCAGGCGACCGCCAGCGACTTGAACGAGTAGGTCGACACCTGCACAGCGGTCGCGACGTCGTCCCACGAGGTGTTGAGGAAGTTGCCGCCCAGGGCGCTCTGCGGTGCGAAGGCGATCGAGTGGACCACGCCGTCGAGACCGTCGACGTGCTCTCCGACCCGGGCCGCGAGCGTGTCGAGGTGCTCGGTGTCCTGGACGTCGAGCTCCAGCACGGGGGCCGGCGACGGCAGGCGCCTGGCGATGCGCTCGACCAGGCTCAGCCGGCCGAACCCGGTGAGCACCACCGTGGCGCCTTCCTCCTGGGCCAGCTTGGCCACGTTGAACGCGATCGAGGCATCGGTGAGCACGCCCGTCACGAGGATCCGCTTGCCTTCGAGAATGCCCATGTCAGTGCCCCATTCCGAGTCCGCCGTCGACGGGGATCACGGCCCCGGTGATGTAGGAGGCGTCGTCGCTCGCCACGAAGCGCACGACGCGCGCGACCTCCTCGGGGGTGGCCTGGCGCCCGAGCGGGATGCGCGCCAGGATCTGCTCCTGGTCGAGGTCGGCCGTCATGTCGGTGGCGACGAAGCCGGGCGAGACGACGTTGACCGTGATGTTGCGCGAGCCGTATTCGCGGGCCATGGAGCGGGCGAAGCCGATGAGGCCGGCCTTGGAGGCGGCGTAGTTGGCCTGCCCGGCCTGGCCGCTCATGCCGATGACCGAGGAGATGAGGACGATCCGGCCGCGCTTGAGCCGCATCATGGGCCTGATGGCCCGCTTGGCGACGCGGTAGGCGCCGGTGAGGTTGGCGTCGATGACGTCGGTGAAGGTCTCCTCCTGCATCATCGCCAGCAAGGTGTCCTTGGTGATGCCGGCGTTGGAGACGACGACCTCGACCGGGCCGTGCTCGGCCTCCACCTTGTCGAAGGCGGCCTCGACGTCGGCCATGCTGGTGACGTCGCAGCGCACGCCGAACAGGCCCTCGGGCGGCTCCCCTGAGCGGTAGGTGACCGCGACGGCGTCGCCTGCCGCGGAGAGTTCACGGGCGATCGCGAGGCCTATGCCGCGATTGCCTCCGGTGACGAGTACAGAGCGTGCCATGACACCTGACGCTATCTCCTACCGGCGGGTATGCGCTTGTCCGGGTGACACAAGATCGCAGGGTTAGGATCGTGGACATGCGCCAGATCGATCCCGACTTCCTGGAGCTGCCGTTGCGGCAGCTCGCGGACGCCGCCCTGCAACGTGCCCGCGACCTCGGCGCCGAACACGCCGACTTCCGGCTCGAACGCGTCAGGGCCGAGACGCTGAGTCTCTATGACGCCCGGCTCGAAGGCTCCATGGACGCCGACGACCTGGGCTACGCCGTGCGCGTCGTGAAGGGCGGCACGTGGGGGTTCGCGGCCGGCATCCACCTGGCCCCTGAGGCCGCCGCGGCCGTGGCCGAGCAGGCGGTGCGGGTGGCGGAGGTGAGCGCCCCGATCAACAGGGAGCCCATCGAGCTGGCCCCGGAGCCGGTGCACGCCGACACCGTGTGGGTGTCGGCGTACGACGTCGACCCGTTCGAGGTGGCGCCGGCCGACAAGGTGGCCCTGCTGGCCGACTGGTCGGCCGGGCTGCTGAAGGGGGCCGACCACGTCTCGGCGCGGCTGCTGCAGGTCAAGGAGCAGAAGTTCTACGCCGACACGGCCGGCACGGTCACCACGCAGCAGCGGGTGCGGGTGCACCCCAGGCTCAACGCGATGAAAGCGGCCGAGGGCGGGTTCGACGACATGTCGACCCTCGCGCCGCCGGTCGGGAGGGGCTACGAATATCTGACGGGCACGGGCTGGGACTGGCAGGGCGAGCTGGCCAGGCTGCCCGAGCTGCTGGCGGAGAAGCTGGCCGCGCCCTCGGTCGAGGCCGGGGACCACGACCTGGTGATCGACCCGTCCAACCTGTGGCTGACGATCCACGAGTCCATCGGCCACGCGACCGAGCTCGACCGGGCGCTCGGCTACGAGGCGGCCTACGCCGGCACCAGCTTCGCCACGTTCGACCAGCTGGGCGAGCTGGTCTACGGTTCACCGCTGATGAACGTGACCGGCGACCGCACGGTCACGCACGGCCTGGCCACGATCGGCTACGACGATGAGGGCGTGCAGGGGCAAAGCTTCGACATCGTCAGGGACGGCATCCTGGTCGGCTACCAGCTCGACCGGCGGATGGCGCTGATGAAGGGGTTCGGGCGGTCCAACGGCTGCGCGTTCGCCGACTCCCCCGGTCACATGCCGATCCAGCGCATGGCCAACGTGTCGCTGGTGCCGGCGCCCGGCGGGCCCTCCACCGACGAGCTCATCGCGGGCGTCGAGCGGGGCCTCTACATCGTCGGCGACAAGAGCTGGTCGATCGACATGCAGCGCTACAACTTCCAGTTCACGGGGCAGCGGGCGTACAAGATCTCGCACGGGAAGCTGGCCGGTCAGGTCAGGGACTTCGCCTACCAGGCGACGACGACCGACTTCTGGCAGTCGATGGAGGCCTTGGGCGGGCCGCAGACCTACGTGCTCGGCGGTGCGTTCAACTGCGGCAAGGGCCAGCCGGGGCAGATCGCGCCGGTCAGCCACGGCTGTCCGGCGGCGCTCTTCAGGGGCGTGCGGATCCTCAACACGGTGCAGGAGGGCGGCAAGTGAACGAGCGCGGCGAGCTGACCGGCGGGCACGGGTCGGTGGAGAGCCCCGTCTCCCCTCAGGAGATGGTGGAGAGGGCGCTGGAGATCTCCCGTAATGACGGCTGCGTGGTGCTGGTGGACGAGGGGTCCACGGCCAACCTGCGCTTCGCGGGCAACACGCTGACCACGAACGGCGTCGCCCGCTCGGCGCGGCTGACCGTGATCTCGATCGCGGGGCAGGGCGTCGGGGTGGTGTCGCGGTCCGCCGTACGCGAGGACCAGCTCGCCGGTGTGGTGGCGGCGGCCGACGCGGCGGCTCGCGAGGCCCAGCCCGCCGAGGACGCCCGTGACCTCGTGGCGGGCGTCCCCGCCTCGCCTGACTGGAGCGAGCCGGTACGCCCGACCGACATCGGGGTGTTCGGGGCGTTCGCCCCCGCGCTCGGCGACGCGTTCGCCGCCGCGGAGGCGGCCGGAGGCAAGCTGTACGGGTTCGCCCAGCACAAGGTGACCACGACCTTCCTCGGCTCGTCCACGGGGCTGCGGCTGCGCCACGACCAGCCGGCCGGCAAGGTCGAGCTCAACGCCAAGTCCGACGACATGAAGCGTTCCGCGTGGACCGGCGTGTCGACACCCGACTTCACCGACGTCGACGTGGCGGCGCTCGGGTCCACGCTGGCGCAGCGGCTGGAGTGGGCCAAGACGCGGGTCGACCTGCCCGCGGGCCGCTACGAGACACTGCTGCCGCCGAGCGCGGTGGCCGACCTGATGATCTACATGTACTGGTCGTCGGGCGCCCGCGACGCGCTCGACGGGCGTTCGGTGTTCGCCAGGCGCGGCGGGGGCACCCGGGTGGGCGAGCAGCTGGCCACGCTGCCCGTCTCGCTGTCGAGCGACCCGGGGGCGCCGGGCATCGGGTGCGCGCCGTTCGTGGCGGCTCACGCCTCCGGCAGGGACAGCTCGGTCTTCGACAACGGGCTGCCGCTGGAGCCGACCGGCTGGATCACCGACGGCCGTCTCGACGCGCTGCTGCAGACCCGCTACTCGGCGGGGCTGAGCGGGCTCCCGGTGACGCCGGGGATCGACAACCTGATCATGTCGGGTCCCGGTGACGGCAGGTCGCTGGACGAGATGATCGCCTCCACCAGGCGCGGGCTCCTGGTCACGTGCCTGTGGTACATCCGCGAGGTCGACCCCCAGACGCTCCTGCTGACCGGGCTGACCCGTGACGGCGTCTACCTGGTGGAGCACGGCGAGATCGTGGGCGAGGTGAACAACTTCCGCTTCAACGAGAGCCCGGTCGACCTGCTGGGAAGGCTGGCTGAGGTGGGGGCGAGCGAGCGCACGCTGCCGAGGGAGTGGGGCGACTACTTCCAGAACACGGTCATGCCGCCGGTGCGGGTGCCCGACTTCAACATGTCCACGGTGAGCCAGGCGAGCTGACCCGCGCCGCCCGCAGGCGGCGGGCGGACTCAGCGGGGCCCAGCAGGGCGCCCAGGGTGTGGCCGAGCGACTCGCCGAGCGCCTTCGCGCACGTGTCGTAGCCCTCGGGCGGGCCTCCGTAGGGATCGCGCACGTCGGGCGCGGGCCGCCGGCGGCGCCGCCCGGCGGCCGACTCGACGATCGCCCGCGCGTTGCGCGGTGTCGGATCGGTGGTGGCTGCTCCGTGCCCGCCGCGAGCGCGGCGAACTCGGGCAGCGTGAACGTCTTCCGCGCGGCGGCCGGGTCGAGCCCGACCGCGACGGCGGCGGGCAGGCCCGTGCCGGCGAGCATCGCCCTGGTGATGACCTCCGCATGGCGGAACGGCAGATGTTCGCCGTGCACACGAGCAGGATGCGGAACTCACCGTTCACGTGGGCCGATCCAGCCGGTGGCGCCCGGCGCTCAGGCGTCTTCCAGGCGGAAGCCCACCTTCATGCCGACCTGGAAGTGCGCGACCTCGCCGGCGTCGAGGTGGCCGCGGATCTCCGTCACCTCGAACCAGTCGAGGTGGCGCAGCGTCTGTGAGGCCCTCCTGAGGCCGTTGCGGATCGCCTCGTCGAGGCTCTCCCCCGAGGTGCCGACGATCTCGGTGACCCGGTACGTACGGTCCGTCATCTCCCCATCCTCCTTACTCGAAGGCCATGGTCGCATGACCTGCGTCCACGCCCGGGGGCGCCGTCGCGCCCTGCCCATCCGAGGTCTACCGTGGAGGGTATGAAGGGGTGGCGCAAGAAGCCGGATGTCCACGCCGTCACCGACGCCAGGCCGTCGCTGACCGCGGACATCCGCAAACGTGAGGTCAGCTACCTCATCAAGATGGGCATCCGGACGATCTGCCTGATCCTGGCGGTCGTGGTGCCGCTTCCGTGGCCGTACCGGCTGCTGTTCATCGCCGGCGCGATCTTTTTGCCATACATAGCCGTAATCGGGGCCAATGAGAGGGGCCAGGCTGTCCCGCCTCCTACCTTTCAGTCGCCGGAGGCTAACCAAACCGAGATACCGCTGCATCGACGCGAGATCGGGTCGTGACTAAGTCTTGACGCATCCCATGGGTTGTAGGTGTACGCTTTAGCCAAGCGCTCCGGTCCCCCGTCGGAGTGCTGGTGCCGGCGTTCCGGGCCCCCGTCGGAACGCCGATGAAGCGACGCCGGGTGGTTTGCCCCCGTAACCACCCGGCGTCGCCCCTTTCCGGAAGTTTTTGATCAGTGCGGCGCCGTCGGGCGAGTCGGATAGGGCCGCTTTCCCGAAATCGTTTACACCCCTCCTGCCCATAATTCACAGGGAACTTTCAGGGAGCAGGGGCTTGACTTCAACAGTTCGTTCGAGTGTCAGTCGTCGGTCAACGTCTCGGTGGTCGCCTGCGACCAGTTTTTCGCCAATGTGATCAGTTTGGCCACCGCGTCCTCGGGTGCGGTGCCGGCGCCCTGGGCGAGCCCGAGCAGATAGGCGGTCAGGGGCGCGGCCGGCCTGGCGACCCCGTGGGCGACCTCCTTGGTCAGGTCGAGAATCAGGTCACGGTCCACGGTGGCCGGGTCGATGCCGAGTTCCTTGCAGGCCAGGGCGGTCCATTCGTTGAGCACGTTCATACGAGCCTCCTCCAGATCGTCCATTGTGTCGCAGTCGAACCACGGCCGCCCGCGCAGCGCCAGGCGCACCGTCACGAGCGGGCCCAGCAGGCCCTTGAGCGAGCGTCCCCGATAGTCCGCGAGAGCCGCCTTCAGTTCGGCGGCCGGCCACGCGCCGGCCAGCCACTGTTCGCGCCCTCCCGCGTCCACCAGCACGACCCCGCCCGACGGCTCGGCCGCCCGGAGCATGGCCGCCACGTGGGCCGCCGTCATGAAGGGCAGGTCACCGGCGAGCAGCACCACCCACGGCGCGGTGACCTCGTCCAGGCCGGCGGCGAGCGCGGGCACGGGGCCGCCGCGCGGGGGGTCCTCCCTGACGAACACGACGCCCGGGATCGCACGCTCGGGGCCGGCCACGATCGTCTTCCTGGCGCCCGCGACGGCCGCGACCACGTGCTCGACCAGGGTACGTCCGCCAACGGTCAGGCCGGGTTTGTCCGCTCCGCCCAGCCTGCGCGCCGCTCCCCCGGCCAGGATCACCGCGTCGAAGTCCACGCCCTCACCCCCAGCTCGAAAGCGTCCCGCACCTCACCACGTCCTCCGCCCGCACCCCACCGGGTGCACGGGCAGCGGGGCCTCCGGGGCCCCGGGCGCGGCGGCTCGTGTCCTGGCGTCCATGGAGATCCGCCACCGGTCGCGTCGCCGGGGCTAGCCGCCGATGGCGGACATGGGGCGGGCGGGCTGGAGGAAGGACGGGTCGTCGATGCCGTGCCCGGCACGCTTGCGCGCGACCGCCGCCACCCACTTCTCGGCCAGTTCGTCGTCGGACGCGCCCGCGCGCATGGCGGTCTTGAGGTCGGACTCCTCGGTGGCGAACAGGCAGTTGCGCACCTGGCCGTCGGCGGTGAGCCGGACCCGGTCGCAGGAGCCGCAGAACGGGCGCGTCACCGAGCCGATCACGCCCACCCGCGCCGGCCCGCCGTTCACGAGGAACCGTTCGGCGGGCGCGCTGCCGCGGTCCTCCAGGTCGTCGGCCTTCAGGTCGAACGACGCGGACAGCAGGTCGAGGATCTCGTCGGCGGTGACCATGCCCTCGCGGCTCCAGCCGTGCTGGGCGTCGAGCGGCATCTGCTCGATGAAGCGCAGTTCGTAGCCCTGGTCGAGGCACCAGCGCAGCAGCGGCACCGCCTCGTGGTCGTTGACGCCGCGCATGAGGACCGCGTTGACCTTCACGGGCCGCAGGCCCGCCTCGTCGGCCGCGGCCAGCCCGGCGATCACGTCGGCGTGCCGGTCACGGTGCGCGAGCCGCTTGAACGTGCCCGGGTCGAGCGTGTCGAGCGAGACGTTGACCCGGTCGAGCCCCGCGTCGGCCAGCGCGCCGGCCAGGCGGGCCAGGCCGATGCCGTTGGTGGTGAGCGACACCTGCGGCCTGGGGGTGAGCGCGGTGGTGCGGGCGACGACGTCGGCCAGCTCGCGCCTGAGAAGAGGCTCGCCGCCGGTGTAGCGCACCTCGGTGATGCCCAGCCGCTCGACGCCGATCGTCACCAGGCGGACGATCTCGTCGGCGGTGAGCAACTGCGGGTTGGGGAGCCAGTCGAGCCCTTCCGGCGGCATGCAGTAGGTGCAGCGCAGATTGCACTTGTCCGTGAGGGACACCCGCAGATCAGTCGCCACCCGTCCGAACGAGTCTCGCAACATGGGGCGTCACCTCCTGTTCGTTCGCCAGGGGACCAGACTATGACGCATGCCGGGAGGCGCTTCCCGTCGCCCCTCCTTGCCACGACAACACATGCCCATCTTGATCGATTCCTCCTCGGTACGCGAACCGTGCCCCGTCTCAGCCGGCGAGGGCGGCGTCGTCCGCTGCGGTGTCCTCATCCGTCCAGGCGTCCTCCGGCCCGTTCGGGCGGGCTAGGGCGTGCCCGCGTGCCAGGTCTCGCGGGCGCGCATCAGCTCGGCCAGGTGTTTCCTGGACCATTCGCAGCCGGCGTTCATCGGCTCGAGGAGGCTGCGGCCGAGGGCGGTCAGCTCGTATTCGACGCGCGGCGGGATCTCGTCGTAGGCGGTCCTGGTGAGCAGGCCGTCGCGTTCCATCGCGCGCAGGGACTCGGTGAGCACCTTGGGAGTGATGCCGCGCAGCGGCCGCTGGAGCTCGGTGAAGCGCCGCGGGCCCAGTTCGAGACACCGGATGATCTTGGCGGTCCACTTGTCGCCGATCCGGATGGGGGCGGCGGTCGGAGGGCATCCGTAGAACATGTCCGGATCGAGAGGGTCGGCCATGCCCGTCATCGTAGGTAACTATCGTTGCGGAAAGCGAGGTCCCGCCCTCTACCGTTCTCCCGGCGGCCGGGGAGTCCGGTCGCCGGGAGAACGGAGGGTGGACGATGAGCAGGTTCGTGCTGTTCGGCGCCGGTGGACGGGCCGGGACGCGGGTGGCGGCGGAGGCGGCCGGGCGCGGGCATGAAGTGACGGCCGTGGTGCGGGATCCCGCCAAATATCCGGATCTGCCGGGTGAGAACGTACGGGTGGTCGCCGGGGACGTCACCGACGCCGACCGGGTGGCGGCGGTGGCGGCGGGTCACGACGTGGCGATCCAGGTCACGGCCAGGCTGGACATGCCGTCGGAGGAGTTCTACACGGCGGCCTCGCACGCCCTGGTGGACGGGCTGGCGCGGGCCGGGGTGTCGCGCCTGGTCGCGCTGGGCGTCGGCAGCCTGCTGGAGGTCTCACCCGGGGTCCGGCTCGTGGACACGCCCGGCTTCCCCGCCGACGCCCGCGCGTTCTCGCTGGGGCACGCGGCGGAGCTGGCGGTGTTCGAGGAGTCGGCGCTGGACTGGGTGGTGCTGGCGCCGCCGCCGGTCTTCCTGGACGAGCAGGCGGGGAGGACGGGCCGTTACCGGGTCGGGGGCGGGCAGGTGCCGGCGTCCGCCGAGGGCGATCCCGCGTTCGCGTACGCCGACCTCGCGGCCGCCCTGGTGGACGAGGCCGAGACGCCCCGGCACCGCCGGGTCCAGGTGGCCGTGTCGTACTGAGCCGCCCGGGGCGGCGGTCGCCGGGCGCACATGCCGAACGCCCGGCCTGATGAGGCCGGGCGTCCGGGGTGTGACTAGTGGTGGTGGCGGTGGCGGTGGCCGATGACCCGGACCCAGTCCGTGCCCTCGGCGCCGTCCAGCCACCTGGCGCCCTTGAAGACCGCGCGCCAGGTGCCCGACGTGCGAGCCGGCACCTTCGTGTGGAAGTAGCCGCTGCGGCTGGTCCTGACCGTCTCGACGTATTCCCACGTGCCGCTGCCCGCCGGCTGGAAGAGGATCGTGATCCGCTTCCAGGCCAGACGGTGCCAGCGCTCGGAGCTCTTGCAGTGGTCCGCGTGGTGCACCGAGACGAGACCGCTGATGTAGTCCTTGTCGCACTCGACGGAGAGCTTGCCCTCAAGGGTGATGGGGCGGCCCCGCCAGGCGGGCTCCGGGTTCGCGTCGAACTTCAGGCTCGTGTGCCCGCCCGCGACCGGGTCGATGCCCGGGTCGGCGAGCGCGGGCGAGGCGGCGGTGGCCACCATCGTCGCGCCCAGGGCGGCCGCCGCCAGGCCGGCGGCGAGACGTCGCATCTTCACAATCGGAATTCCTTCCCCGTCTGAAACGCACCCCGGGACGGGGCACGTCATTGGCCAATGACGCGTAAGGGTAAAGAAAAGTTGCGACGTAATTGATCACGATTCTGCAACAGCGGTTTAGGCCATGCGCGGAATTATTTATGTTTGCTGCACTATTGCGTGATTTGTTGGGCTTTGGAGATGTCTGATGCGTAGTGTCCTGTTCCGGGATAGCGGACGCGCCAGAATCCCCCGGTACGGCCCGAGACCGTCGTGGCGAACGAACCGGCGGCGTCGGTACGCACCTCCCCGATGCGCTCCCAGTCCGAGGACTCATCGGCGCGCCAGAGGATTTCCATCGTCTGCCTGGCGAACGGCCCGTAATCGGTGAGACCGCGCGGATCGACCCTGGTCAGCGAACCCCGCAGCCGTACCTTTCCGCCCGCCGTCCCGTCCACCCGCACGGAGGCGAGCTTCGTGTCACGCCTGAACTGGAACGACTCGTACTCGGTGACCGTCGCGCCGCCCCGGCCCGTCGCGGTGGCGGCGATCGTCCAGGTGCCCGTGGGGTAGTAGCGGTTCAGCCTCTTGTCGGGCAGGAAACGCCAGGTCTCCCAGCCCTCGGCCGCCGAGGGCGATGCGGCGGGCGAGCCTGCCCGCCACGCCATCATCGGCGGGAGGTCCGCGGCGGGCTCGGCGCCGGAGGCCAGCCGCGGGGCCCCGGAGACCTTCGGCGACGGCGTGGCCGCAGGCGTGTCCTGGGCCGGGGTCTTCGAGCTGAGCGCCGGGGCCGGCGGGGAGCCGGGTTCGACCTTGACGGAGACGCCGTGCTTGCCCCGTGTCCCCCGGGCGATCACGTCGATCACCAGGCGGACGGAGCCCTTCGGCCCGACGACGGGCTCCGCTGGACGTACGGTGATGGATCGGATGGCGAGCTCGGTCGCGGCGGAGGTCGCGGGCGCGGGCGCCATGAGCGACCCCGCTGTGAGCGATCCCGCCGCGAGCGAGACGAGAAGAAGGCTTCTGGTCATGAGCGAGACGGTAGGAACCCGCCGGTCATGACCAGGACCACAACACACGCCCCGATTGGCAAAACCGCTCGGAGCGGCCCGTCCGCCGGGCGCGCCCCGCCCGCTCAGCGGGGACCGGTGTAGAGCCCTTCGATGACGTCGGCGTACTTCTGGTGCACGACGCGCCGCTTGAGCTTGAGGCTCGGGGTGAGCTCCTCGGTCTCGGCGGTCCACTCGACCCCGAGCAGGGCCCACTTCTTCACCTGCTGCACCTGCGCGAGCTTGGAGTTGGCGGCCTCGACCGCGGCCTCCACCTCCTTGAGCACCTCGGGATGCCCGGCCAGCTCGGCGAGCGAGGAGAACGTGATGCCGCGCGCCCGCGCCCAGCCCGGCGCGACCTCGCCGTCGAGGGTCAGCACCGCCACCGGGTGCGGGCGGTTGTCGCCGTAGGCGAGGGCCTGACCGATGAGCGTGTGCTCCTTGAGATGGTTCTCGATCGCCGCCGGGGAGATGTTCTCGCCGCCCGCGGTGATGATCAGCTCCTTCTTGCGGTCGACGACCCGGTAGAAGCCGTCGCCGTCGACCGTGCCGATGTCGCCGGTGTGCAGCCAGCCGCCGTCGTCGACGAGCTCGGCGGTGGCCTCCGGGCGGTTGAGGTAGCCGCGGGTGTTGAGCGGGCTGCGGGTGAGGATCTCGCCGTCCTCGGCGATGCGGATCTCCACGCCGGGCTCGGCCCTGCCGACGCTGCCCAGGCGGTAGCAGTCGGGGCTGTTGCCGGTGAACGCGCCGGTCGTCTCCGTCATGCCGTACACGTCGATGACCTTGAGGCCGAGCCCGGCGTAGAAGCGCTGCACCTCGGCGGACAGGGGCGCGGCGCCGGTGGCGGTCCACACGGCGCGGTCGAACCCGATCATGCCGCGGATGACCGACAGGAGGGAGGCGTCGGCCTGCTCGTAGGCCGACCGGATCTCGGGGGTGACGGTGTGGCCGTACTGGCCGGCCTCGATGTAGGCGACGCCGGCCTTCATGGCCGCGCGCACGGCCGCCTGCCGCTCCTCCGGCTGGGTGGCGAGCACGGCTGACAGGCGGGCCATCATCTTCTCCCACACCCGGGGCACCCCGAAGAACATCATCGGCCTGACCTGCCCCAGCGTGCCGCCCAGGTTGGCCAGGTCGGTGCAGAAGTAGACGTGGGAGGCCTTGACCAGCGGCAGGTAGAGGCTGAGCACCCGCTCGGCGATGTGCGCGTAGGTCAGGTAGGAGATCTGGGTGCCCTCGGTGGGCAGCGAGGCCATCCGGTCGGTGGAGGCGGCCTCGTAGAGGATGTTCGTGTGCGTCAGGGGCACGCCCTTGGGCATGCCGGTGGTGCCGGAGGTGTACAGCACGGTGGCCACGTCGTCGGGGGTGACCGCGCGCCAGCGCGTCTCGATGTGGCCGGGGTCGGCGGCCAGGCGTTCGCGGCCGAGCCGGAGGAAGTCCGTCCACGCGAGGAAACGTTCGCCGTCGGGCGTTCCCTCCAGCATGATGATCGTGCGCAGGCCGTCGAGCCGGTCGAGCACGGGCTGCCAGCGGGCCAGTTCGGCCGGTCCGCCCAGCACCGCGTATTTCGCCCCGACGTCGCCGGCCACGAACGCGATCTGGTCGGGCGCGAACGTCGAGTAGACCGTGCAGCCGGCCCCGCCCGCGTGCACCACGCCCAGGTCGGCGAGCACGTGCTCGCTGCGGTTGACCATCATGAGCGCCACGGTGTCGCCGGCCTGGAGCCCGAGCGCGGCGAATCCGGCGGCGATCTCCAGGACCCGCTCCCTGGCCTGCGCGTAGGTCAGCGTGCGCCAGCCGTCGCCGTCGGGATCGGAGTAGGCGGGTGCGTCGGGGTGCTGCTCGGCGGCCTGGGCGAGCTGCCGGCAGACGGTCATGCCGGCGATCTGCCGCTGGATCTCCGCCCGCACGTCGAGGACTTCGGCCATGGCGCGCGCCTCCCGTCAGTATTCACTTGCATGAATGGCATGCATCGCACCACACCACCGGGGTAGCGGCAAGAGCTCGCGGGGAAACACCCGCGTCCCTCACCTGGAGCGAGACTTCGGTTACGTTCGGTGCCGTGGGAGGGGGGCTGCGCATGACCGGCGGCGGCAGGACGTTCTTCGGGCACCCGTGGGGCCTGGCCACGCTGTTCGGCACCGAGATGTGGGAGCGGTTCAGCTGGTACGGCCTGCGCGCGATCCTGGCCACGTTCCTGGCCGCATCGCCCGCTCACCAGGGCCTCGGCATGTCGCCCGTGACCGCCCAGGCGGTCGTGGGCGTCTACGCGGCGCTCATCTACCTGGTGGCCCTGCCCGGCGGGTGGATCGCCGACCGCATCCTCGGGGCGCGCAGGTCGGTGTTCTGGGGCGGGTTCGTCATCATGCTGGGGCACATCAGCATGGCGATCCCGGTGACGTCGGCGTTCTTCGTCTGGCTCGGCCTGCTGCTCATCATCTCCGGCACCGGCCTGCTCAAGCCGAACATCTCCGTCATGGTCGGCCGCCTCTACTCCGACAGCGACGACGCGCGCCGCGACGCGGCGTTCTCGTTGTTCTACTTCGGCATCAACCTGGGCGCCTTCTTCGCGCCCCTCGTCGTCGGCTGGCTAGCCGCGGGCGACCGCTGGCACCTCGGCTTCAGCGCCGCCGCGGTAGGCATGGCGTTCGGCCTCATCCAGTACGTCTGGGGCGGCAAGGCCCTCAGAGGCGTGGGCGAGCGGCCGGGCCTTCGCCTGTCGCCGGGGGAACGCCGGAGGTTCGGCCGCCTGCTCGCCCTGGCGGTGGGCGCGACGGCGGCCCTGCTGGCCGGGTGGGCGGCGACCGGCACGTTCACGGTCGACCGGTTCACCGTGGTGGTCACGGTGATCATCCTGCTCGTGCCCGTCGCGTACTTCGGCTACATCCTGCTGGGCAGCCACAATCTCACGCAGGACGAGCGGATCCGGATGAAGGCGTACATCTGGCTGTTCGTGGCCGCGGCCATCTTCTGGATGATCTTCGATCTGGCGCCCAGCAAGCTGCTCTTCTTCGCCCGCGACCACACCGAGCTGTCGCTGTTCGGGATCCCGATCCAGCCGGCCACGACGCAGTCGTTCAACCCCCTCTTCATCATGATCTTCGCACCGGTGTTCGCGGCGTTGTGGCTGCGGCTGGGCACGCGGGTGAGCACCCCGCAGAAGTTCGGCTTCGCGCTGGTCATGGTGGGGGCGAGCTTCGTCGTCATGGCGGTCGCGGCGGCGCTGGCCGGGGCGGGCAGGGTGTCGGTGTGGTGGCTGGTGCTGGTCTACCTGATCCAGGTGTTCGGCGAGCTGTCGCTGAGCCCCGTCGGGCTGTCGGTGACGGCGAAGCTGGCGCCGGAGGTGTTCAAGGGGCAGATGCTCGGCGTCTGGTTCATCGCGGTGTCGGTGGGCGACGCGGTCGGCGGGCAGACGGGGCGGCTCACCGCCGTACTGTCCGACCCGATGTACTACCTGGTGCTGGCGCTGGTGGCGATCGTGGCGGGACTCGCGCTGTTCATGTTCACCCGGCGGCTGCGGGTGATGATGGCCGAGCATCATGAGCCCGCCATGCGGTAGACACTGTCAACGTGTCCGAGATTCTCGATCTGGCAGGCATCTTCGTCTTCGCGTTGACGGGGGCGTTGATGGGGGTGCGCAAGCGGCTCGACGTGGTCGGGATGGCGATGCTCGCCGAGATCACCGCCCTGGGCGGGGGCGTCGTACGCGACCTGATCCTCAACGTCCGGCCCGCCGCCTTCCAGAGCGTCGGCTACGTGCTGGTGCCGCTGGTGGCGACGGCGATCGTCTTCTACTGGCATCCGCACGTCACGAAGGTGATGCCGGTCATCCTGGTGCTGGACGCGGCGGGGCTCGGCCTGTTCTGCTCGGTCGGCACGGCCAAGGCCATGGAGTACGGCCTCAGCCCGCTGCACGCCACCGTGCTGGGGATCACCACGGCCGTGGGCGGAGGCATGCTGCGCGACGTGCTGGCCGGGCAGATTCCGACGCTGCTCTACGACCGGCAGCTCTACGCCGTGCCCGCCCTGGTGGGGGCGGCGACGATGGCCGCGCTGTCCTCCTACGGCCTGCACGGCTGGCCCGTGACGCTGGCGGCGGCCCTGCTCGCGTTCGGCCTGCGCATCGTGGCGATGCGCCGCAAGTGGCAGGCGCCGCTGGCCCGTGGAGCCGGCGAGTGAGCGCCCCTCACACCATCGCGATGAGGGACTCGGGCGGGCGGGAGCCACCGGCCGCGCCGTGGTCGCGGGCGGCGCGGATCCGGACGAGCGCGTCCTCCAGGATCGGGGGCGGCTGGGTGTACGGCAGCCGCAGGTAACCCTCGAGCGTCCCTTCCAGGCCGAACCAGGGTCCGGGCGCGAGGCGTACGCCGTGGCAGGCCGCCGCCTCGGCGAGCGGGGTGGAGCCGCCCCGGTCGAGGCGCACCCAGAGCGTGCCCCCGCCGCGCGGCACGGTGAACGTCCACTCCGGCAGGTGCTCGCGCAGCCCGGACACCAGCGCGTCGCGGGAGGCGCGCAGCGTGCGGCGGCGCTCGGCCCGCGTCTCCTCCAGCCGGTCGAACAGGCGCGCCACCGCGAGCTGCTCCATCACGGGGCTGGCGATGTCCACGGCGGAGCGGGACGTGGCCAGCCGCCGGGCCAGCGCGGCCGTGGCTCGGATCCAGCCGATGCGCAGCCCGCCCCACCACAGCTTCGAGGCGGAGCCGATGCTGATCACGCGGTTGTCGGTGTCGAACGAGCCCATCGGCGACGTGCGCGGCACCTCGTCCAGCGCCAGCTCCGACCAGGTCTCGTCCACCAGCAGCAGCGTGCCCACGCGCCGGGCGGCGCCCACGACGGCGGCGCGGGTGGCGTCGTCCATGAGGGCGCCCGTCGGGTTCTGGAAGTCGGGCATGAGGTAGGCGAGGCGACCGGCCGACTGGCGCATGGCGCTGGTCAGCAGGTCCTCCTGCCAGCCTTCGTGAGTGATCCCGACGGGGACGATCCTGGCGCCGGCGCGGCGGGCCGCGTCGATGGCGTGCGGGTACGTGGGCGACTCCACGATCACGGCGTCACCGCGGCCGACGAGCAGCCCGGTCACGAGCTGGATGGCGTGCTGGGAGCCGGTGGTGACGACGATCTGCTCGGGCCTGGTCGCCAGGCCTCTCGCGGTGTAGGCGGCGGCGATGCGCTCCCTGAGCACCGGCAGGCCCATGGGGTCGTAGCCGATGCCCATGCCGTACCTCGGCAGGTCTTCCAGCGCCTCCGCCATGGCCTCGCGCAGCGCCGTCGGCGCGGGCGGGGCGGCGGTCTGGAGCTGGATCAGGCCGTCGCCGTCGGTGCCGAGCCACGGGTTGTCCGCGGTGATGGCCGGATCGGGCAGGGCCGTCCAGCTGCCCGAGCCCTGCCGGCTCTCCAGGTAGCCTTGTTCGCGCAGCAGGTCGTAGGCGGCGGTCACGGTGGTGCGGCTGACCTTGAGGGTCTCGGCGAGGTGGCGCTCGGCGGGCATGCGGACCCGCACGGCGAGCCGGCCGTCCATGATCAGTGCCCGCACGCCGGCGGCCAGGGCGCGGTAATACGGCCGCGCGGCCGGATCGATCGTGAGGAGCCTGGCGGCCTGCGTCGCGGATACGTATCGCATAAGGCCACTTTTCGTGATTGGTTCTGTTTTGGCAAGCGGGTGCCCTGCCATTCTGGGTCCACTATGAGCGATACGACCGCCCCCCGAGTGGCGTCCCTGCCCGCCCGCCTGCTCCGCCTCTACGGCGGGCTCGCCCTCTACGGGACCGGCATCGGGCTCCAGGTGGAGTCCGGCCTGGGCAACGGCCCGTGGGACGTATTCCACCAGGGCCTGGCCTTCAAGACCGGGATGACCATCGGCACCATCATCATCATCGTCGGCGCCCTGGTCATGCTGCTGTGGATCCCGCTGAAGCAGAAGCCGGGCCTCGGGACCATCAGCAACGTGGTGTTCGTGGGGTTGTTCGCCGACGCGTCGATCCACCTGCTGCCCACCCCGGGGCACCTCGCGGTGCAGGCGTCGTACATCGTGCTCGCGGTGGTCTCCATCGCCCTGGCCACGGGGCTGTACATCGGCGCGGGGATGGGGGCGGGTCCGCGCGACGGCATCATGACCGGGCTGATGCGGCTCGGCCTGTCCGTACGACTCGGCCGTTTCCTCATCGAGGTCACCGTGCTGGCCGCCGGGTGGCTGCTCGGCGGCACCGTGGGCGTGGGAACGCTGGTGTTCGCGCTGGCCATCGGGCCGGCGACGCAGCTGTTCACCCGCTGGTTCCCGCTGACGTGATCCCGTGGCCGGTCCGGGCATGACGCGACATGATCCGGCCCGGTCACGGATCACCCGGACGGCACGAGGCCGGTCCACCGCGGACGGTTCCGGTAGCGTCTAGGCATGCGGATCGAGCATTATGCCCTGATCGGAGACATGCAGTCGGCCGCGCTGGTGGCCAGGGACGGCTCCATCGACTGGTTGTGCCTGCCCAGGTTCGACTCGCCGGCGTGTTTCGCGGCGCTGCTGGGCAGCGAGCGCCACGGCCACTGGTGGCTCGGGCCCACCGGCAGGAAACCGGCCACCAGGCGACGTTACCGTCCCGACACGCTCATCCTGGAGAGCGAGTGGGACACTCCGACGGGCACCGTCCGCGTGATCGACTTCATGCCTCCCCGCGACAAGAACCCCGACGTCGTACGCATCGTCGAGGGCGTGTCCGGCACGGTGGAGATGTCCACGGTGGTCAGGGTGCGCTTCGACTACGGCCGGATCGTGCCGTGGGTGCGCAGGACCGACGGTCACCTCCAGGCCGTCGGCGGTCCCGACTCCGTGTGGCTGCACGCCCCCGTGCCGCTGAAGGGCGGCGACTACGCCCACCGGGCGACGTTCACCGTCGAGGAGGGCCAGCGGCTGCCGTTCGTGTTCACCTGGCACCCGTCGCACGAGCCGATGCCGCCGCAGATCGCGTGCGAGGAACAACTCGCCGAGAGTGCGGCGTTCTGGGCGGAGTGGGTGGCGCGGTGCACCTACGACGGCCCCTACCGCGAGGCCGTGACGCGGTCGCTGATCACGTTGAAGGCGCTCACCTACGCGCCGACGGGCGGCATCGTCGCCGCGCCCACCACGTCGCTGCCCGAGGACCTCGGCGGCGTGCGCAACTGGGACTACCGCTTCTGCTGGCTGCGCGACGCGACGCTGACGCTCGACGCGCTCATCTCGTCCGGCTACCTCGAAGAGGCCGCCGACTGGCGTGCCTGGCTGCTGCGCGCCATCGCCGGGCGGCCGCAGGACCTGCAGATCATGTACGGCGTCGCGGGCGAGCGGCGGCTGCCCGAGCTGCGCCTCGACTGGCTCGACGGCTACGAGGACTCCCGCCCCGTGCGCATCGGCAACGAGGCGGTCAAGCAGCTGCAGCTCGACGTGTACGGCGAGGTGATGAACTCCCTGTTCGTCGCCCGCGAGCGCGGCCTGTCCCCCGACGACCGGGCGTGGGCCATCCAGCGGCAGCTGCTCGACTACGTGACCGAGCACTGGGACGAGCCCGACGAGGGATTGTGGGAGGTGCGCGGGCCGCGCCGGCACTTCGTGCACTCCAAGGTGATGTGCTGGGTGGCGCTCGACCGGGCCGTCAAATACGTCGAGCGGTTCGGCCGTACGGGTCCCGTGGAGAAGTGGCGGGCCCTGCGCGACGACATTCACGCCGAGATCTGCGAGAAGGGCTTCGACGAGACGCGCAACACCTTCACCCAGTCGTACGGGTCGATGGAGCTGGACGCGGCCCTGCTGATGCTGCCGATGGTCGGGTTCCTGCCGATCGACGACCCGCGCATGGCGGGCACGGTGGCGGCGATCGAGAAGGAGCTCATGTCCGAGGGCTTCGTGCTGCGTTACCCGCTGGCCGAGGACAACGACGTCGACGGCCTGCCCGGCGGCGAGGGCGCGTTCCTGGCCTGCAGTTTCTGGCTGGTGGAGGTGATGGCGATGCAGGGCAGGAAGGACGAGGCGAAAAACCTGTTCGAGCGCCTGCTGTCGCTCCGCAACGACGTGGGCCTGCTCGCGGAGGAGTACGACCCCCGCTACCACCGCCTGGTGGGCAACTTCCCGCAGGCGTTCAGCCACGTGCCTCTGGTGCACGCCGCCCGCGCCCTGACATAGGCGCACGTCGGCAGCCGCACCTTCTCCTACGAGGCGCTCATGGACGGGCTGCGGGCCGGGCGCGTCTGGGTCGACCACGGCGGGCTCATCAGCGGCCTGGTGGTGCGGGTGGTGCGGGCCAGGACGGCCGGCCACGGGCAGCGCGGGGTGACGCTCGGCGAGACCCTCGACGTACGCAGGGGCGACCGGGTCGAGCTGACCATTGACCCTGCTCACCATGCCGGCGGCCGGCGGGCGGCTCGCCCCGGCCGAGGTGCCCGACCCCACCCTCTGCTGCGCCGACCACACGTAGGCGCGCCGCCTGACCGGCCCTTCGCCGCGGCTAGGGACCTGTCAGGCGGCGCTCGCCGGCGGTGGTGATGACGTACACCTGCCAGTTGTAGTAGACGTAGTAGTTCCGCGGATCGCGCTTGATCTGGCGGGCGTGCAGGAGGATGGCGTTCACGTACGCCTGCGACGGGTTGTAGGCGTGCAGCGCCCGCCGATAGTCGCGGGGTGCGCCGCTGGCCTTGAGATAGTTGGCCGCGGCCATCACGGCGTCGCGCGGGTCGTGCACGTCGCCGCCCATCCCGTACGCCTTCCAGGTCGCCGGCATGAACTGCATCGGCCCCTGGGCGCCCACGTGGCTGGCCGACTTCACCCGGCCGAACTTCGTCTCCGAGAGCATCACCGCCGCCAGCACCTCCCACTCCACCCCGAACCGGCGCTCGGCCTTCTTGAAGAACCCGAGCAGTTCGGCGGCCGGGCGGGCGGGCTGGACCTTGAACGGCGTCGACGGCTTGATCGGGTGGGCCAGGGCCAGGAGCTCGCGGATGGCGCGCGTGTTGTCCTTGGCCTGGGCGGCAAGGCCCTTCGGCAGGCGGGCGAAGGCGCGGGAGGCGAGCTTGGGATGGCGGGCGGCGTAACGGTAGATGCGCTGGTGGTGGAGGGCCAGGAGCTCGACGTCCTCCGGCGGCTTGCCCTTCTTGCCCTTCCAGGCGTCGATGGCGTCGTTGAGCGCGGAGGTGGTCCCCTTCAGGGCTGAGGCGAGCGTCGCGGCGTTCGCGGGGATCTTCTCGTCGGGGTCGGGGAGCGTCCGGCTCGGCGTGGGTGTCGCGGTGCCGGCAGGGGCCGCCAGCGGCTGGCGCGCGGGGGCGTTCTGCACGGGCGCCGGGTTTCCGCAGGCCGCCGTCCCTGTGAGGGCCACGGCCGCCAGCGCGGCGAGCGCGCGACCCCGGCCGGTGAGTCGTGGGTGCTTCTGGCGTTCCTCCATGGGCCGCCAACCTACCCGGTTCGGGCCCGCGCGCACCGGCCGCGCGGGCGATCCGGCATACGAGGTGTCGCCGGCGAACAGCACCCCGTGCTCCGGCAGGTGGAGGGCGATGCTGCCGTCGGTCGTTTTCGAGCGCCGGTTCTTCGTTCGATGACCTTTATGGCCATATTGTGTGGATCGTTCAAACAGATCGAGCAAAGAGGCGGGATGCCAGAGATACGCCCGCTCCGGCCGGACGATCCGCAGCACATCGGCGGCTACCGGCTGCTCGGCGTGCTCGGCACCGGCGGGCAGGGATTGGTCTACCGGGGCGCCGGCGACCCGGGGCCTGACGTCGCCATCAAGGTACTGCACAGCCACCTGAGCCACGACGGCGGCGCCACCGCCGACTTCATGCGGGAGGTGGAGGCGGCGCGGCGGGTGGCCGCGTTCTGCACGGCAGCGGTGCTGGACGTCGGCATGCTGGGCGATCGGCCGTACATCGTGAGCGAGTACGTCCCCGGCGACACGCTGCAGGCGGTCGTCCGCTCCCACGGGCCGCGCGCCGGCGGGGCGCTCGACCGGCTCGCGATCTCCACGCTGACCGCGCTGACGGCCATCCACCAGGCCGGGGTTGTACACCGGGACTTCAAGCCGGGCAACGTCCTGATGGGCCCCGACGGGCCGATCGTCATCGACTTCGGGATCGCCAAGGCACTCGACGCCTCGACGCACACGTCCGGGCTGGTCGGGACTCCTGCGTACATGTCGCCCGAGCAGTTCGGGACCGAGCGGGTGGGGCCGGCGTCGGACGTGTTCAGCTGGGCGGGCACGATCGTGTTCGCGGCCACGGGACGCACGCCCTTCGCGGGCACGACGGTGGCCGCCGTCGTGAACAGCGTGATCAACGGCGTGCCGGATCTTTCTGGAGTGCCGGGGCACCTGCTGCCGCTGATCGAGACGTGCCTGTCCAAGGACCCCGCCTCCCGGCCCACCCCCACCGACCTGCTGCAGGACATCATCCGGCGGACGAACCCCGGGGGCGGGCCGCACCTCACGACGCCAGGCCCACGAGAGGGACGGTCGCCGATCAAGGCGGCGCCCCCCTCCCCGGGCGACAGTGTGCCGCCCCCGCCGCGCTACGGGCCGGCGGGCGTGCCGGGCCGTGGGGTGGCGGACGGGCGTGGGCGCCCGCCCGAGGTGGAGACCGCGCCGCACCGGACCAGGCCGCTCAGCCGCCGGGTCGTGATCGGCGGGGTGGCCGCTGCGGCCGCGGCAGGGGTGTCCGCGTTCGCCGTGTTACGGCCCGACCGCGCCTTCCTCGATCCCAGCCGCACACCGCTCCCGCCAGGCAGCGAGCACACGAACCGTCCCGGCCAGGAGGTCTCCTCGTCCGCCTCCCCGCGAGCGACCGGCACCGGCGCCGGCACCCCGGCACCCACACCGGCCGCCTCGGCCGAGCCGTTCGGCACGCCGGTGAGGGGCCCCGTGCCGCTGCCCTCGAAGTCCGGCGATCCGGTTTCCATGGCCGCCTCGGAGACGACGGTCGTGTGCGCCACCACAACGGGCCGCGTACTCGCCTGGGACGTGAACGCGGCGGGCGACGGCGCGGCGGCGGTCACCGCGCTCGGTGACGGCGGAGGCACGGCCACCTCGGTGGCCGCCGGCCGGGTGGGCGACCGGCCGGCGGTGGCCTCCGGGCACGCCGACGGCAGGATGCGGCTGTGGACCCTGACGGGCGAGAGCCTGGCCGACCACCGGGCCGGCGACCCGGTCATCGCGGTCACGATCACACGCGGGGGCGCAAGCGGGGGCAGAGCGATCGCCGTGTCGCAGAAGTACGACCTCGTCAAAGACCTGTACAGCGTCGTACGGCTGTGGGACATCGCCACCGGCAAGCAGATCGGCCCGGCGATCAGCGACCACTTCCAGGGCGTCCACGGCCTGGCGTTCGGCCGGCTCGGCACCGACGACGTGCTCGTCACGGGGGACGGCCGCGGGCGCGTCCGGGTGTGGCGCCTGTCGACGGGAAAGCCGCGGCACTCGTTCGGCATGGGCAGGTACAGCGGGATCCAGTTGCTGGCCTGCGGCGAGATCGGGGGCCGGCCGGTGGTCGTCTCGACGCACGACAACGCCACCCTCCGCGTGCACGACCTGATGACGGGCAAGCGCAGGAAGAGGTGGAACTTCAGCGGCAGAAGCCCCGATGACCGTGGCACCACCGCGCTCGTGGCCGGGCGGCTCGGCGACCTCCCCATCGCGGCCGTGACCCACGCCCCCGTGGGCGGTGAGGTCATCGTCCGGATCTGGGACCTCGACGACGGCCGGGTCATCGGCGCGCTGCGTCCCGCGGACGGCGGCGCCGTCCACGCCCTCACCCTGGCCCAGCTCGACGGCAGGCCGGTGATCGCGGGCGCGGGCGAGTACGGGAAGGCGCAGGTCTGGAGTCTCGGCCCGGCCTGACTCGCCCCGGTCACGACCGACATGACGGCCGGGGTGGTCAGGGGGAGGGCTGGGTGGCCGGTGCGTTGGTTTCGGCGCGGTCGCGGAGTGCGTCGATGCGGCTTCATGACCGGGGTGGCCGTGCAGGACGACCGAGGCCACCACGGCGAAGCCGGTCACCGCCAGACTCCTCGGCGGGCACGCCGAAGCGGGCCTGGCCCAGCGCGTACGCCAGGTAGAACAGCGACCCGATCCCCCGGATGCCGAGGAACGAGCCACCGCCCAGGGCGAGGACGAGATCGGGAGTGGTCATCGCCTGATCTTCTGCCCGGGCGGCGAAGGAAAATCCGTGTCGAACGCCGTCCGCGCTGTTCTCGCACATCAAGGACGGGGTTGCGTCGTATGCGTGATATGTGATGGTGTGCCGCTCCTGAGGCCTGGCGGACGGCGACGGGCCAGCCCGGGGCCGGCCGCCTCCTTCGACTCAAGGAGGCTTTGTTGCCGTTCATTGTCGATCTGACCAGCGGGAGCGTCGAACGCGAAGACCGCTCGGCCGAGAGGGGACACTACGGCGGGTCCATCCTCGGGCTGCGGCTGATGGCCGAGCGCACGCCCGCCGGACTGGATCCGTACGACCCCCGCGCCCTGCTGTACGTGGCCGCGGGCATGCTGGGCGGGACGGCGGCGCCCGGCCTGGCCAAGGCCGTTTTTCTGGCCAAGTCGCCGCTGACCGGGGTGGCCGGGGAGGCGCACGCGCTGGGGCCGTTCGCGGCCGGGATGCGCGGGGCGGGGGCGAAGGCGCTGGCCGTGCTGGGGCGGGCGGAGCGGCCGTCGTACCTGCTGGTCGAAGACGGCGAGGTCGTGTGCCGCGACGCCGGCGACGTGTGGGGGCTCGGCGTCGCCGCGACGACGGACGCCCTGCGCGCCAGGCACGGCGCGACGGCCCAGGTGGCGGCCATCGGGCCCGCCGGGGAGAACCTCGTCAGGTACGCGAGCGTGGTCACCGGCCACGCCCACCCCGCCGGGCGGTACGGCCTGGGCGCGGTCTTCGGCGCCAAGAACCTCAAGGCGATCGTGTGCGCGGGCGACGCTCCCGCGCCGGTCGCCGACCCGGGCACGATCGCCGCGCTGGCGGCCTTCTACCGGGAGTCGCTGGCCACGAACCCGCTGGCGGCGCTGCAGGCGGGCGAGCCGGGGTTCGCCGGGTGGGCGGGCGACCCTCTCGATCCCGGCTACGCGTCCGTGCGGAACTTCTCGGTGCCGGGGGCGGGCGGGCTGCGCGTTCCGGCCGTCCGCGACTACGACGGGCGGGCTGTGGCGACCACGGGCGCGTGCCCGGGGTGCCCGAACGACTGCCTCAAGGTGTACGCCCCGCCCGGGCTGACCGAGCGGCGCTCCGGCGGGCTCGGCCAGGAGGCGTTCCTGTCGCTCGGGTGGAACCTGGGGATCGACGACCTCGACACCGTGCTCGCCGCGAACGCCCTCTGCAACGACCTCGGCCTCGATCCCGTCTCGCTCGGCGGGACGCTCGCCTTCGCGATGGAGTGCGCGGCGCGCGGCCTGCTGCCCGGCGGGCCGGCGTTCGGCGACGTGGCGGCGTTGCCGGGACTGATCAGGGACGTGGCCGCCCGTGCCGGCGCGCTGGGCGACCTGCTGGCGGAGGGGTCGGCCAGGGCGGCGGCGCGGGTGGGGCCGGGGGCGGCGGCGTACGCGATGACCGCCCGGGGCGCGGAGCTGCCGTGTTTCGATCCCCGGATCCAGCCCGGTGTCGGGCTCGGGTACGCGCTCGCGCCGGGTGGCCCGCGCTACGACGCCCTGGAGCACGACCTCGACTTCGATCCCGTCGCGGGGCTGGGCTACAGCTTTCCCGAGGCGCGGCGGATCGGCGCCGAGCCCGCCCCCGCCGGGGTGCTGGACGAGGAGCGCGGGCGGCGCACTGCCCGGCTGCTGCGGCTCTGGAGCGGGCTCGACGCGCTCAACCTGTGCGTCTTCGCCTCCTCCCCCACGCGCCCGCTGACCGTCGACCGCCTGACGGCGCTGGTCACCGCCGTGCTCGGCGACGCGTTCACGCTGGAGGACCTGCTGGCGGCCGGGCAGCTCCGGCTCGACGAGATGCGCGCGTACGCGGCCAGGGAGGGCGTCGGCCCCGGCGGGCTGCCCGCGCGGATGCACGACGAGCCGATCACGGAGGGCCGCCACAAGGGCGCGGTGCTCGACCGCGCCGCGTTCGCGCGGGCGAGCGCGGCGTTCTGCGCGGAACTCGGCTGGCAGGACATTTCCCGATAGAACAATTGATCTCCCTCTTGTTCGGTTTGCGAGGCCGCTGTTAAGGTCAGGTCAATCGTTTGACTGACGAGAGGGAGACCATCGGGGATGGCTGTCACGATCGACCTGAGCGGGCGTACGGCGCTCGTCACGGGCGGTGCGGGCGGCCTCGGGCCGGCGTGCGCCCGCGCGCTGGCCGAGGCAGGAGCGGACGTCGTGCTCTCCGACCTGGAGGGCCCGAGGCTCGCCGAGGCGGCGGCCACGCTGGGCGTCACCGCGCGGCCGGCCGACCTCACCGACCGGTCCCAGGCCCAGGCCCTGGCCGCCCATCCCGGCCGGATCGACGTGCTGGTGAACTGCGCCGGGGTCATGCGCACCACGCCGCTGCTGGACATCGAGCCGGACGAATGGCTGCGGATCGTGGACACCAACCTCAACGCCGCCTTCTGGCTCACCCAGGCCGTCGGCCGGCGGATGGCCGAGCAGGGCGGCGGCTCGATCATCACCCTCGCCTCCGTCGCCGCCCGCTCGGGCCGCCCGAACGCCGCCCACTACTCGGCCACCAAGACGGCGCTGCTCTCCTTGACGAAGTCGGCGGCCGAGGCGCTCGCCCCCGTGCGGGTCAACGCGGTCTGCCCCGGCGTCTTCCTCACCCCCATGTGGGACGAGATCATCGCCGACCGCGACCGGCGCTTCGGCCCCGGCGCGGGCGCCGCCCACCTCAAGGAGGTCGGCGAGCGTACGCCGCTGGGCCGCCCCGGCCGGCCCGAGGAGGTCGCCTCCGCGGTGTTGTTCCTGGCCAGCGATCTGGCCTCGTTCGTCACGGGCCAGGCGCTGAACGTCGACGGCGGACTGGAGATGAACTGACCGTGGCCGGATCCTCCGCGCAGACGTTCAAGCTGCTGCCCGAGCTGTTCGGCGACCGCGCGATGGCCGAAATCTTCTCCGCCGAGCGCACCGTGCTCGCCTGGCTGCGCACCGAGGCCGCGCTCTCCCGTGCCCAGGCCGAGGCGGGGATCATCACCGAGGCCGACGCGGAGGCCATCGCCGCGGCCTGCGTCCCGCGCATCATCGACCTCGACCGCCTCTGGGACGAGGCGGCGAACGTGGGCTATCCGATCCTCCCCCTCGTCCGGATGATCGCGGCGGCCCTCCCGGACGGGCCCGACGGCCGGGTCCACTACGGCGCCACCACGCAGGACATCATGGACACCGGCCTCGCCCTGCAGATGGGCGAGGCCCTCGACCGCCTGGCCACGCTGCTCGCCTCCTTCGGCGAGGCGCTCGCCCGTCTCGTGGCCGGGCACGCGGGCACCGTCATCGCCGCGCGCACGCACGCCCAGCAGGCGGTGCCCACGACGTTCGGCGCGAAGATGGCGGTGCTGCTGGCGGAGGCGGCGCGGCAGCGCGAGCGGGTCGCCGCCGCCTCCCGCCAGGTGCGGGTCGTGTCGCTGTTCGGCGCCGGCGGCACGTCCGCGGCGATGGGCGAGCGCGCCCGCCAGGTGCGCGAGGGCGTGGCCGGTCGGCTCGGCCTGCGCACCACGGACGTGCCGTGGCACGTGGCCAGGGACGGCGTCGCCGAGTTCGGCGTGACCTGCGCGAGCCTGGCGGCCACGGCCGCCCGCTTCGCCCGCGAGGTCGTGGACCTGTCCAGGACCGAGGTCGGCGAGGTGCGCGAGGCCGGCGGCCACCACCGGGGGGCGTCCTCCACGATGCCGCAGAAGGCCAACCCGATCGGCTGCGAAGCCGTCATCGGCATGTCCGGCACGGCGGGGGCGCTCAGCTCCGGCCTGTTCCGCGCGATGGAGGCCGGCCACGAACGGGCGGCCGGCGAGTGGCAGGTCGAGTGGTACGTCGTGCCGCTGCTGGCCGAGCTGGCCGCGGGCGCGCTGGCCACGGCCGCCGACGTCGCCGCCGGGCTGCGCGTCTATCCTGCCGCCATGCGGGCCAACCTGGGCGCGGAGGGCGGCCTGATCATGGCGGAGGCGTACATGATGCGCCTGGCGCCCGTGCTGGGCCGGGAGAAGGCGCACGACCTGGTCTACCGGGCGGCCCACGAGGCGCGCGAGCGCGGGCGCGCGCTGGCCGACGCCCTGCGCGACGTCGCCGGCCCCGACGACCTGGCGAGCCTGGGCACGCTGCCCATCCCGCCCGAGTCCTACATCGGCGACGCCGGGGCGACCTGCGCCGCGGCCCTGGACGCCTGGAGAGAAAGCGATGAGTGAGAGACGGCTCGCGGACCTGCTGGCCATGTGGCGGATCCGCGCGTTCGAGGAGAAGGTGCGCGATCTGCGCGCTGAGGGTCCGATCGTGGGGTCTGTGCACCTGTGCATCGGCCAGGAGGCCATCCCGGCCGGCGCGTGCGACGTGCTGGAGCCGCGGGACGCGCTGTTCGCCACCTACCGCGGTCACGGCTGGGCGCTGGCCAGGGGCGTGCCGGCGGAGCCGCTGTTCGCCGAGCTGATGGGCCGGGCCGCGGGCGTCAACGGCGGCCGGGGCGGCTCGGCGTACTTCACGGCCGCCGAGCACGGCTTCCACGGCGAGAACTCGATCGTGGGCGCCGGCGCGCCGATCGCGTGCGGGGCCGCCCTGGCGGGCAGGTTCGACGGCTCGGGCCGGGCCGCCGTGAGCGTCTTCGGCGACGGCGCGATGAACCAGGGCGCGGTGCACGAGGCGATGAACTTCGCCGCCGCCTTCTCCCTGCCGGTCGTCTTCGTCTGCGAGAACAACCGTTACTCGGAGCTGACGCCGATTGCCGACATGGTGCGCGCGCCGCGCCTGGCCGACCGCGCGGCCGCGTACGGGATGCCCGGGCACCGGATCGACGGCAACGACGCCGAGGCGGTGCGCTTCCACATGCGCGACGCCCTGGAGGTCGCCCGCGAGGGTGGCGGGCCGACGCTGCTGGAGTGCATGACCGAACGGCTGGTGGGCCACTACATCGGCGACGCCGAGGCGTACCGTCAGCCCGGTGAGCTGGAGCGGATCAGGCGCAGGGAGCCGATCGCCCGGCTGCGCGAGGGCCTGCTCGCCGACGGGGTGCCCGCCGGCGACGTCGACGCGGTGGAGCGCCGGGCGCGGGCGGAGATGGAGTCCGCCGCCGCCGCGGCGCTCGGCGCGCCGTTCGCCGACCCCGCGACCGCGAGGGAGCACCTGTATGCCTGAGCGCGATCTCACCTACGGCGAGGCCGTGAACGCGGCCCTGCACCGGCTCATGGAGGAGGTGCCGGAGACACTCGTCTACGGCGAGGACGTCGCCGTGCCGGGCGGCGTGTTCGGCGTCACCAGGGGCCTGCGCAAGCAGCACGGCGACCGGGTGTTCGACACGCCGATCAGCGAGTCGGCCATCCTCGGCAGCGCGGTGGGCGCGGCGATGATGGGCCGCCGCCCGATCGTCGAGATCATGTGGGCCGACTTCTCCCTGGTGGCGCTCGACCAGATCGTCAACCAGGCGGCCAACGTGCGCTACGTCTCGGGCGGGCGGCTGAGCGCCCCGCTGACGATCCGCACCCAGCAGGGCAACGCGCCGGGCGCGTGCGCCCAGCACTCCCAATGCCTGGAGGCGCTGTTCCTGCACGTGCCGGGGCTGAGGGTGTGCATGCCGAGCACGCCGCAGGACGCCTACGACCTGCTGGTGACGGCCGTGCACTGCGACGACCCGGTGCTGGTGATCGAGAACCGCACGCTGTACTTCGGCGCGAAGGAGCAGGTCCGGGTCGGCGGCCCGGTCGAGCCGATGGGCGGGGCGCGCACCCGCCGTCCCGGCTCCGACGTCACGGTCGTCACCTGGGGCGCCATGACGCACCGGGTGCTGGAGGCGGCCGAGGCGCTGGCCGGCGAGGGGATCGACGCCGAGGTGCTGGAGACGCCGTGGCTCAACCCGTTCGACACCGGGGCGGTGCTGGAGAGCACCCGCCGCACCCGCAGGCTGGCGGTCGTGCACGAGGCGAACGTCACCGGCGGCTTCGGCGCGGAGGTCGTCGCCCGCGTGGCCGGCGCCGGGGTGCCGCTGCTCGCGCCGCCCGTCAGGATCGGGACGCCCGACGTGCGGATGCCGGCCGCGCAGACGCTGGCGCGGGCCCTGGTGCCCGGCGCCGATCGTGTCGCGGACGAGCTGCGCGCCCTGGCCGGGCGGGAGGCGCCGCGATGAGAGGCGTCTGGCACTTCTCCTTCACGGTGGCCGACCTCGACAGGTCCGTGGTCTTCTACCGCGACCTGCTCGGATTCGCCCTCGTGCACCGGCAGGAGCAGGACAACGCCTACACTCGCAGGCTCGTCGGCTACCCCGACGCGGTGCTCCGCGTCGCCCAGCTCGCCGTGCCCGGCCAGCCCCGCGGCGTCTCCACCCACGACCTGGAACTGGTCGAGTACGTACGGCCCCGCGGCCGGCCGCGCGACCCCGCCCGCCACCTGCCCGGCGCCGCCCACCTGGCGCTCACGGTCGAGGACGCCCGCGCGGAGCACGCCCGGCTGTCGGCGGCCGGCGTATGCTTCGTCAACCCGCCCGCCGAGATCACCGCGGGCGTCAACAGGGGCGGCTACGCCTGCTACTTCCTCGACCCCGACGCGATCACACTGGAGCTGGTCCAACCCCCCGCGAACCCGCTCGGACGATCTGGTGAGGAGGCCGGATGACCGTCGTAGACGCCCACCAGCACTTCTGGAACCTCGAGACCGGCTCCTACCCGTGGCTGACCCCGGAGTCGGGGCCCATCTTCCGCACGTTCGAGCCGGACGAGCTGCTCCCCCAGCTCGCCGCCGCCGGAGTAGAGCGCACGGTCCTGGTGCAGGCGATGGACTCCTACGCCGACACCGACGCCATGCTCGCGCAGGCCGACGCCCACGACGTGATCGGCGCGGTGGTGGGCTGGGTGCCGCTGCGGCGGCCGGACGAGGCGGCCGAGGCGCTGGGGCGCTACGGGCGCCATCCGAAGTTCGCCGGGGTGCGCCACCTCATCCACGACGAGCCCGACCCCGACTGGGTGCTGCAGGACTCCGTGATCGAGGGGCTGCGGCTGCTGGCGGCGGCCGGGCTGCCGTTCGACGTGGTGGCCGTGCTGCCCCGGCACCTGGAGCACGTGCCGGTGCTGGCCGAGCGGGTGCCGGGGCTGCGGATGGTCATCGACCACCTCGCCAAGCCGCCGATCAGGGAGAGGGGCTGGGAGCCGTGGGCGTCGCTGCTCGCCCGCGCGGCCGGGTGCCCGCAGGTGTACGCCAAGGTGTCCGGGCTGAACACCGCGGCCGACGCCGGGACCTGGACGGCCGCCGACCTGCGGCCGTACGTGGAGCACGCGCTGGAGTTGTTCGGGCCCGAGCGGCTCATGTTCGGCAGCGACTGGCCGGTGGCGCTGCTGGCCGGCGACTACGCGAAGGTGTGGCGGGAGACGGGCGCGGCGCTGTCCGGGCTGTCGCCGGCCGACCGCGCGGCCGTGCTGGGCGGCACCGCGACCCGGTTCTACGGCATCGAGGAGCCCGCATGATCGACGTTTTCGCGCCCATCGCCGCCGCGGCCGGCCTGTCCGTCCCCGCCGAACACCGGCTGCCGATCGCGGTGGTCGGCGCCGGGGCGATCGTCGACGTCGCGCACCTGCCCGCCTACCGGCAGGCCGGGCTGGAGGTGACCGGGCTGTTCGACCTCGACGCCGGGCGGGCCGCCGAGGTGGCCGGCCGCCACGGGGTGCCCAGGACGTACGGGTCGCTGGAGGAGCTGCTGGCCGACGAGCGGGCCGCCGTGGTCGACATCGCGGTCGCGCCGGGGGCGCAGCCCGCCATCGCGCGGGCGGCGCTGGCGGCCGGCAAGCACCTGCTGTGCCAGAAGCCGTTCGCGCCCGACGTCGCGACCGGGCAGGAGATCGTCGAGCTGGCGGCGGCCCACGGGCTGAAGGTCGCGGTCAACCAGCAGCTCCGCTTCGACGAGGGCGTCGCCGCCGCCCGCGCCATGGTCCGCGCGGGCTGGATCGGCGAGCCGACGGCCATGACGTTCACGGTGAACATCCACACCGACTGGAGCGCCTGGGACTGGCTCGTCAGCTCCGAACGGCTGGAGATCGTCTACCACTCCATCCACTATCTCGACGCGATCCGCTCGGTCCTCGGCGACCCCGAGCTCGTCTTCTGCACCGGCAGCCGCACGCCGGGCCAGGTCGCCAAGGGCGAGACCAGGACGATGAGCACGCTGGTCTATCCGGGCGACGTGCGGGCGCTGGTCCACGCCACGCACGAGAACCGCACCGGCGACCAGGAGGCGTCGTTCCGCATCGACGGGACGGAAGGCGCGATCAAGGGCACGCTCGGCCTGCTCTACGACTATCCGCACGGCCGCCCCGACACCCTGGCCGTCAACAGCCGCTCGTTGCCGACCGACGGCTGGCTGCCGTACCCGGTGACCACGCGGTGGTTGCCCGACGCGGTGGCCGGGCCGATGGGCTCACTGCTGCGGGCGATCGCCGAGGGCGGCGAGCCGGAGACGTCCGGGGCCGACAACCTCGGCACGCTGCGCCTGATCCACGCCCTCTACCGCTCGATGGACAACGGCGAGAGCGTGCGTCCAGGATCGTCGGCATGAAGCGTTCACGGGTCACGCTCGCCGACGTCGCCGCGATGGCGAGGGTCGACAGGGCCGTCGTCTCCCGCGTCATCAACAAGGACCCCACGCTCAACATCCGCCAGGAGACGCGGGAGCGGGTGCTGACCGCGATCGACAGGCTCGGCTACCGGCCCAACGTGGCCGCGCGGAGCCTGCGCACCGCGCGTGCGCACATGTTCGGGCTGTTCATCCCCGACTTCGCCAACCCCGTCTACGCGGAGATCATCAAGGGCGCGGAGTCGGAGGCGGCCTCCCAGGGGTACGTCCTGGTCACCGGCAGCGCCATCGGCGCCGGGCTCGGCGAGTACATGGACCGGATCGGGCAGGGCCGCATCGACGGCCTGCTGCTGGCCGGGGCGGGCGACGAGGCCGGGCTCGTCGAGCACCTCGACCGGGCCGCCATCCCGTGGATCATGCTCAACAACCGCAGCAGGAGCGTCGAGCGGTACGTCATCCTCGACGACGAGCGGGCCGCCGCGCTCGCGGTGGAGCACCTCGTACGCCTCGGTCACCGCCGGATCGCCCACCTGGCCGGGCCCTCCGCCGCCGACACGGCCGGCCGCAGGTCGGCGGGCTACTCGGCGGCGATGCGCGAGGCGCGGCTGCCGGAGGGCCCGATCGTGGCGGCGGGCTACACGCCGGCCGGCGGCGCGGCGGCGATGGCCCGCCTGCTCGACGGCCCCGAGCGGCCGACGGCGGTGTTCGTGGCGAACGTGGCCTCGGCGATCGGCGCGATGGAGGGCGCGCGCTCGGCCGGTTTCGAGATCCCGCGGGACGTGTCGATCGTGGCCGTGCACGACCTGGAGCTGGCCAGTTACCTGTTCCCTGCCCTGACCACGGTGCGGATGCCGCTGGCGGAGCTGGGCCGCCGCGGCGTCACCCTGCTCGCCGGGCTCAAGCCGGACGACAAGGTGGCCGAGGTGCTGGCCGGGCCGATCGAGCTCATCCAGCGCCGGTCCACCGCGCCGCCGCCCGGGTGACGCGCCGGTGCCGTGTTGCCGTTGTGGCGCAGCGCGGCCCTACGACCGGTGCCGCGCCGGCACGAGCAGCACGCACAAGGTCAAGGTCGGCCGCTCCACCAGCCCGACCGGCCCGTACGCCGACCGCTCGGGGCGGCCCATGCTGAGCGGCGGCGGCACGCCGGTCCTGGAGACGCACGGCCGGTTCGTCGGGCCCCGGCGGGCAGAGCATCATGCGGGACGTCGACGGCGGCCCGCTCGTCTACCACCGGTCACACCGGCGCGGCCGGGGCCGCCTTTCTGGACATCCGAATCAAGACCATTGACATCCGCACAAAACGGACCCTACGTTGTGCGAAACGTTTCGACAACCGTATCGGCCCTCTCCGGCCGAGCGTGCCCAGGGTCGGGAGCAGGATGTCCTCATTACGAGACGTGGCCGAGCGCGCACAGGTCGCGATCAGCACCGTGTCGGCCGCGCTCAACGGCACCCGGCCGGTCGCGGCCGAGACCAAGCGGCGCATCGAGCAGGCCGCGGCCGAGCTCGGCTACCGCCCCAACCTGCTGGCCAGGGGTCTGCAGAGCAAGCGGACCCGGATCCTCGCGCTGCTCTACCCCGCCCCGCGCAGCGGCTTCGGCCTGACGGAGATGCAGTTCGCCACCGGCGCCGCCGAGGCGGCCCGCGAGCTGGGCCACCACCTGCTGCTCTCCCCCGAGCACGCCGACCCGATCGAGGAGCTGCGCCACCTCACCGGCCTCGGGCTGGTCGACGGCGTGCTGCTCATGGAGGTCGGCCTCGACGACGAGCGCGCGGCCTTCCTGACGGCGGCGGGCGTGCCGTTCAGCATGATCGGGCGCACCCGCGACCCCGGCTCGATCGACTACGCCGACATCGACTTCGCGGCCACGGCCGGGTCCGCCGTGGCGCACGTGGCCGCGCTCGGCCATCGCGAGCTGGCCTTCTTCAACCTCTCCGCCGACGCGTACGCCGACGGCTACGGCCCCGCGGTCCGCGCCGGCGAGGAGTTCGCCGCCGCCGCGCGGGCGGCCGGGATCGGCTACGTGGACGGCTACCGCCCGGGGTCGGCGGAGGAGGGCCGCGCGGCGTTCGAGCGGCTCATGGACGCGCATCCCCGCGTGACCGCGCTGGCCGTGATGGACGACCACGCGGCGGTCGGGGTGATCGCGGCCGTGGCGGCGCGCGGATGGCGGATCCCCGACGACCTGACCCTGATGCTGGTGTTGTCGTCGGCCCGGGTCGCGGAGATGTTCCATCCCAGGCTGACGGCGCTGGAGCCGCCCGGCACGGAGCTCGGCAGGCTCGGCGCGCGCATGCTCATCGACCGGCTGCGCGGCGACGGGCCGCCCCAGCAGCGGCTGGTGCCCTGCCGGCTGGTGGCCGGCGACAGCTCCGCGCCCCCACGTACGACCGGGCGGGAAGGGAGGAGGCGGGCATGACCGCGCGGCTGGGGATGCACACGCTCACCGCGGGCCGCGGGCTGCTGTTCGGCGGCGACTACAACCCCGAGCAGTGGCCGGAGGAGGTGTGGGCGCAGGACGCCGAGCTGATGCGCGAGGCCGGGGTCAACCTGGTCACCGTCGGCGTGTTCAGCTGGGCCCGGCTCGAACCCGAACCGGACGTGCGGGACTTCGGCTGGCTGGACCGGGTGCTCGACCTCATGGACGAGAACGGCGTCGCGGTCGACCTGGCCACCCCCACCGCCTCGCCGCCGCCGTGGCTGGGGCACCGCTGGCCGCAGACGCTGCCGGTCGACGAGGCGGGCCACCGGCTCTGGTACGGCGCGCGCAACCAGTTCTGCCCCTCCTCGCCCGTCTACCGCGAGCGCGCCCTGTCGATCGTCTCCGCCCTGGCCTCCCGGTACGCCGGCCACCCGGCGCTGGCCCTGTGGCACGTCGGCAACGAGTACGGCCAGGTCTGCCACTGCGACGAGTCGGCGGCCGCGTTCCGCGCCTGGCTGCGCGAGCGCTACGGCGACCTGGAGACGCTCAACGAGGCGTGGGGCACCACGTTCTGGAGCCAGCGCTACGGCGACTGGGCCGAGATCGTCCCTCCGCGGCTGGCCCCGTACATCATCAACCCGTCGCAGCGCCTCGACTGGCGGAGGTTCTGCTCCGACGCGCTGCTGGAGCACTACCGGGCCGAGCGCGACATCCTGCGGGAGCACACCCCCGGAACGCCGGTCACCACGAACTTCATGGGGCTGTTCAAGCCGGTCGACTACTGGTCGTGGGCGGCCGAGGAGGACGTCGTCTCCAACGACTGGTATCCCGAGCCGGGCGACCCGCTGGCCCCGGCGCGCACGGCGCTCACCCACGACCTGATGCGCGGGCTCGCGGAGGGCCGGCCGTGGCTGCTGATGGAGCAGGCCACGAGCGCCGTCAACTGGCGCCCGCACAACCTGCCCAAACCGCCCGGCCAGTTCCGGCTGGAGTCGCTGCAGGCGCTGGCCCGCGGCGCGGACGGGCTCTGCTACTTCCAGTGGCGGGCCTCCAGGTTCGGCGCCGAGCGTTTCCACGCCGCGATGGTGCCGCACGCCGGGCCGGACACGCGGCTGCACACCGCGGTCCGCGCCCACGGCCGGGAGCTGCGCGGGCTCGCCTCCGTGGCGGGCACGCCGGTTCCCGCCCGGGTGGCGATGGTGTTCGACTGGGCGAGCTGGTGGGCGCTGGAGGAGCGCGGCCGGCCCAGCGACCGGCTCAACGCGACCGACCAGTTGCTCGGCTACTACCTGCCGCTGTGGGAGCGCGGCGTGAGCGTGGACGTGGTGCCGCCCTCGGCCGACCTGTCCGGCTACGCGCTGGTGGTGGTCCCGAACCTGTTCCTCGTCGGCGACCGGGACGCGGCGGCGCTGACCGCGTACGCGCGCGGCGGCGGCGTGCTGCTGGTCGGGCCGTTCTCCGGGGTGGTGGACGAACGCTCGCACGTGCGTACCGGAAGGTTCCCCGCGCCGCTGCGCGAGGTGCTGGGCGCGTCCGGCGACGAGTGGCTGCCGGCGCCCGATGACGTGCCGGTGCGCTGCCGGTGGGCCGGCGGCGCCGCCTTCACCGCGCACACCTGGACGGAGCTGGTGGCGGCCGAGGGCGCGCAGGCGGTGGCGGAGTTCGCCGGCGGCGACCTCGCTGGCAGCCCCGCCGTGCTGCGGCATCGCGCCGGCGACGGCGTCGCCTGGTACGTGGCGACCATGCCCGAGGCCGCCGCGCTCGGCGAGATCGTCGAGCGGGCGCTGGCCGACGCCGGCGTGGCCGGCGCGCTGCCACGGCTGCCGCCGGGCGTCGAGGCGGTACGCCGCGGCGACGTGCTGTTCCTGCTCAACCACGGCGCCGAGACGGCCGTCGTGCCCGTCCCCGGGCAGGCGGAGGACCTGCTGACCGGAGCCGTCGCGGGCGGCGAGGTCACGCTGGCTCCCCGCGACGTCGTCGCGCTGCGCCCCCGCACGGAATAACTCCCCCTCACTGTTGCGAAAGGAGGGGCGGCGCCTCCCGCCGGTCCTGACGGCGGGGACGCCGCGCCACGATCCCGATGAAGTTCAAAGACGGCTACTGGCGGATGCGCCCCGGGGTGCGCGGCGACTACGCCGCCTCGGCCCACGACGTGACCGAGGACGCCGGCTCGCTGCGGGTGCTCGCCCCGACGAGGGAGATCACCCGCCGCGGCCACACCCTCGACGGCCCGGTGCTGCGGCTCGACCTCTCGTCCCCCATGCCGGACGTGATCAGGGTCCGTACGGTGCACTTCGCCGGATCGGTGCCGGACGCGCCGGCCTTCGAGGTGCGCGACGAGCGGCCGGACGTGCGGGTCGCCGTGGACGGCGAGAGCGCGAGCCTGGCCAGCGGCGCCCTCACCGTGCGGGTGAGCAGAAAAGCGCCGTGGGAGATGGCGTTCAGCGCCGGTGGCCGCGAGCTGACCCGCAGCGCCGGCAAGAGCCTCGGCGTGATGCACGACGCCGAGGAGCGGCACTTCATGGTCGAGCAGCTGCGCCTGAGCGCCGGGGAGCTCGTGTACGGGCTCGGCGAGCGCTTCGGCCCTCTGGTGCGCAACGGGCAGTCCGTGGACGTCTGGAACGACGACGGCGGCACCAGCAGCGAGATGGCCTACAAGAACGTGCCCTTCTACCTCACCAACCGCGGCTACGGCGTGTTCGTCAACCATCCCGGCCGGGTGTCGTTCGAGGTGGGCTCGGAGTCGGTGTCGCGGGTGCAGTTCAGCACCGAGGGCCACGACCTGGAATACCTGGTCATCCACGGGCCGACGCCGGCCGACGTCCTGCGCCGCTACACGGCGCTGACCGGCCGCCCCGCGCTGCCGCCCGCGTGGTCGTTCGGGCTCTGGTTGTCGACGTCGTTCACCACCGACTACGACGAGGCCACGGTGACGTCGTTCGTGGACGGGATGGCCGGGCGGGACCTGCCGCTGAGCGTCTTCCACTTCGACTGTTTCTGGATGCGGCGCTACCGGTGGTGCGACTTCGAGTGGGACCCGGAGGTGTTCCCCGCCCCGGAGGGCATGCTGCGCCGGCTCAAGGAGCGCGGGCTGCGCGTGTGCGTGTGGATCAACCCGTACATCGGGCAGGCGTCGGCGTTGTTCGACGAGGGCGCCGCCGCCGGGCATCTGCTGCGCCGCCCCGACGGGACCGTCTGGCAGGATGACCACTGGCAGGCCGGCCGGGCGCTGGTGGACTTCACCTCCCCCGCCGCCAGGGAGTGGTATGCGGGCAGGCTGCGCGGGCTGCTCGACATGGGGGTGGACGCGTTCAAGACCGACTTCGGCGAGCGCGTCCCGACCGACGTCGTCTACGCCGACGGCTCCGACCCCGAGCGGATGCACAACTACTACAGCCTCGTCTACAACGAGACCGTGCACCGGGTGCTGGCCGAGCGGGGCGCGCCCGTGGTGTTCGCCAGGTCGGCCACCGTGGGCGGGCAGCGGATGCCGGTGCACTGGGGCGGCGACTGCGAGTCGACGTTCGAGGCGATGGCCGAGTCGCTGCGGGGCGGCCTGTCGCTCGGCCTGGCCGGGTTCGGGTTCTGGAGCCACGACATCGGCGGTTTCGAGGGGCGGCCCGATCCGGCCGTGTTCAAGCGGTGGGTGGCCTTCGGGCTGCTGTCGTCGCACAGCCGGCTGCACGGCAGCGGGTCCTACCGGGTGCCGTGGTTGTTCGACGAGGAGTCGGTCGACGTGCTGCGCGCGTTCACCCGGCTCAAGGCGCGGCTGATGCCCTACCTGTACGGCGCCGCCGTCCAGGCCGCTCGCGAGGGCCTGCCGGTGATGCGGGCGATGCAGCTGGAGTTCCCCGGTGACCGGGCCTGCGACCACCTGGACGCCCAGTACATGCTGGGCCCGGACCTGCTGGTGGCGCCGGTGATGTCCGCCGATGGCGACATTTCGTATTACGTCCCTGACGGGGTGTGGACCCGCCTGCTCGACGGCGAGACCGTCACCGGACCCGGCTGGCGTACCGAGCGGCACGGGTTCGACAGCCTGCCGCTGCTGGTGCGGCCCGGCGCGGTGCTGCCGATCGGGGCCCACGACGACCGGCCCGACTACGACTACGCCGACGGCGTCACCCTGCGGGTCCACCAGCTCGCCGACGGCCGGAGCCGCACGGTCACCGTGCCCGCGGCCGACGGCGGCGACGCCGCGGTGTTCGAGGTCGCGCGCGTGGGCGAGCGGGTCCGCGCCCGCCGCGTCCTGGGCGCGCCCGCGCCCTGGAACCTGCTGCTCGCCGGGGTGCGCGAGGCCCGGCACCCCGACCTTGAGACCACCCCCGGCGGCGTGCGGGTGGCCGCCGGGCCGGACACCGACGACATCGAGATCATCCTCCGAGGAGCAGCATGACCACCTTTCCCGAGAACTTCCTGTGGGGCACCGCCACCGCCGCCTACCAGGTGGAGGGGGCCTGGAACGAGGACGGCAGAGGCCCGTCGATCTGGGACACCTTCTCCCACACGCCCGGGCTCGTCGCGAACGGCGACACCGGCGACGTGGCCTGCGACCACTACCACCGCCTTGAGGAGGACCTCGACCACCTGGCCGCGCTCGGCGTCGGAGCGTACCGGTTCTCCATCTCCTGGCCGCGCGTGCAGCCCGGCGGCACCGGCCCGGTCAACACGCCCGGCGTGGACTTCTACTCCCGGCTGGTGGACGGCCTGCTCACCAGGAACATCGCGCCCGTGGCCACGCTCTACCACTGGGACCTGCCGCAGGAGCTGGAGGACGCCGGCGGCTGGCCGCACCGCGACACCGCGCTGCGCTTCGGCGAGTACGCCCGGCTCATGGGCGACGCGCTCGGCGACCGTGTGCGCACCTGGATCACGCTGAACGAGCCGTGGTGCTCGGCCTACCTCGGCTACGCCTCCGGCGTGCACGCCCCGGCCAGGACCGAGCCCGCCGCCGCGCTGGCCGCCCTGCACCACCTGAACCTCGGCCACGGCCTGGCCGTCCAGGCGCTGCGCACGACGGCCGCCGCCGCGGCGCAGATGTCGGTCACGCTCAACCTGCACCACGTGCGCGGCGTGTCCGAGCGCGACGCCGACGCCGTGCGGCGCGCGGACGCGCTGGCCAACCGGGCGTTCCTCGGCCCCATGCTGGAGGGCGCCTACCCGCGCGACCTCATCGCCGACACCGCCTCGGTGACCGACTGGTCGTTCGTGCGCGACGGCGACGAGGCGGCCGCGTGCCAGCCGCTGGACGTGCTCGGGGTCAACTACTACAACCCCACCCTGGTACGCCAGTGGGACGGCTCCGCGCAGCGGGAGACCGCCGACGGGCACCAGGACGGAGCGGCCTCGCCGTGGATCGCGTGCGAGGACGTCGAGTTCGTCCGCCAGCCGGGGCCGTACACCGAGATGGGCTGGAACATCGACGAGACCGGCCTGACCGAGCTGCTGCTGCGGCTGCACCGCGACCACCCCGGCCTGCCACTGATGATCACCGAGAACGGGGCCGCGTTCGCCGACGTCGTGGACGCCGACGGGCGCATCCGTGACGAGCGCCGCGTCGACTACCTGCGCCGCCACCTGACGGCCGTGACCGAGGCGATCGCGGCCGGTGCGGACGTGCGCGGCTACTTCGTGTGGTCGCTGATGGACAACTTCGAGTGGGCGCACGGGTACGCCAAGCGGTTCGGCATCGTGCGGGTGGACCGCGACACCATGGAGCGCACCTGGAAGGACAGCGCCCACTGGTACCGCGAGGTGGTCGCCACCGGCAAGCTGCCCTCCTACTAGGGTTTGCGGGCCACGCCTCCGACGAAGGTGTGGTACGTGATGCCCGGCGCCGCGTGGTCGTCGGCGCCGGGCCGCCACTCGGGCAGCGGCACCAGGCCGGGCTCCAGCAGCTCCAGCCCGTCGAAGAAGGCGAGGATCTCCTCGCGGGCGCGCCAGCGCCCGGTGCCGAGGTGCTCGTTGAAGATCTTCTCCGCCGCGTACGCCTGCCGCGACACCTCCGGCATGGCCTCCCCCGGGTTGCAGAAGTGCGAGATCACCACGTGGCTGCCCGGGGCGAGCGGCCGGACGAGCCGGGCCACGATGCCGGCCGGGTCCTCGTCGTCGCCGAGGTGGTGCAGGATCGCGAACATGAGCAGCCCGACCGGCTCGGAGAAGTCGATGAGGCCGCGCGTCTTCCTGTCGGCGAGGATGGCCTCGGGGTCGCGGACGTCGGCCTCGATGATCGTGGTGGTCTGGTCGACGGCCAGCAGCGCGCGGCCGTGCACGAGCACGATCGGGTCGTGGTCGACGTAGACGACCCGGGAGCGCGGGGCGACGGCCTGGGCGATCTCGTGCACGTTGCCCTGCGTCGGCAGCCCCGAGCCGAGGTCGAGGTACTGGCGGATGCCGGCCCGCGCGGTCAGATGGCGTACGGTGCGGCGGAGGAACTCCCTGTTGGCCCTGGCCGCCTCGGGCGCGTCGGGCGCGACCTCCAGCGCCATGGCGGCCACCTGGCGGTCGACCTCGTAGTTGTCCTTGCCGCCGAGCATGTGGTCGTAGACGCGGGAGACGCTGGGCTTGCTGGTGTCGACACCGGGCGGGGCGCTTTCCTGCTCGCTCTCGGACACGGCCGGCTCCTCGGATGGTCATAGGGGGTAGGCCCATGATCCTAAGTCGGCACCCCGCTATATGCCGACATTTCATGAACAAAGGAACGCCCGCTGGGACGCCGCCAGCCTCCTCTCCGCCGCCGGCACCCCGGGGTGGTCGTGGTGGCCGGTCTCCAGCACGTGCAGCTCCCTGGGTCCGGCCAGCGCGTTGTGCACGGCGAACTGGCCGGGCGGCGGCACGGCCGGGTCGAAGAGCGCGGCGGCCACGTGCACCGGGATCGTGATCCGGGCGGCCGCCGTGGCCGCGTCGAAGTACCTCAGCACCCCGGCCGTCTCCGGATGGCTCGCGTGCCTGGCACGGACGGCCTCGCCGCTGCCGGTGCAGGGCAGGGTGAGGCGCAGGGGGTGGGCGCCGAAGCTGGGGACGACGAGGGCGGCGGCGGTGAAGCGGTCGTCCCAGGGCAGCGCCAGCGCGCCGATGCCGCCCCCGAAACTGGCGCCGATGTAGTCGAGCCTGCCCGCGGCCTCGGGCACGAGATCCAGCAGGGCGGTCGCCGCGCACCACAGGTCGGCCGCGCAGCCGCCGTGCACGTACGTGTCCCTGGACTCGATGCCGTGCAGCACGTGCCGCGCGGCGTCGGAGGGGATGCCGGGCTGCGTGCCGCGGTCGCCCAGGCCGCGCGCGCACGGCCAGATCGCCGCCGTGCCCCGGGTGAGCGGCAGCGGGCCGACGCCGTCGCGTCCGCCGTAGCCGTGGCCCACCACGCAGCCCCGCGTGACCCGGCCGTCCGCGGGCACGGTGAGCCAGCCGCCGAGGCGGACCCCGCCGAGCGAGGTGTAGCGCACGGGACGCACGACCACGCCGTCCGCCTCTCCCTCCGGAGGCCCCGCCCAGGCGTCCACGTCCACCGCCGCCGCACGGGCGCGCAGCCCTCGCCAGAAATCGGCGAAGCCGTCCGGCTCCTCGGGGGCGGGGACGGCGAGCAGCCCGTCCAGGTCGTAGCCGTGCGTGGGGTCGAAGGGGTAGGCGTGGTGCACGCGGGCGCCCTGGTGGCTCATGTGAGCGGCGTGGTTCATACGATCATGGTGAAGGAGCGGCGCCGCCGCGCGCCAGCGGCGGTCATGAACAGCCGAGCTCGCCACGCAGCAGGCGGGCCGCGCCGGCCATGGCGCGCATCTTGCCCTCCGCCGACTGCCTGGGCAGATATTTCATCCCGCAGTCCGTGGCGATGACGTCGGCAGCGTGGGCAGGGGGTCACGGGCTCGCCTTCACGTAGGCGGTGCCTTCCACCGTGCTCCTACCGGCTGTGCTCCTACCAGCGATCGAGGTGAAGCACCTCGTCCAGCGGCTGCCGCTGCGCGGGCCTGAACGTCTCGCCCGTGTAGTAGGCGGTGGGGATGAGCACGCCCTGGCGTACGTCGGCGGGGATGCCGAGCAGTTCGGCGATCTCGCTCTCGTACGCCAGGTGCAGGGAGGTCCAGGCGGTGCCGAGACCGCGAGCGCGGGCGGCCAGCATGTAGCTCCACGCCGCGGGCAGCAGCGAACCCCACAACCCCGCCTGGTTGCCCTCGGGCAGCCCGCCGGGCGTGTGGATGCACCCGAGCACCAGCACCGGCACGTCGCCCATGCGCTCGCTCAGGTAGTCGGCGCTCTCGGAGACCCGCCGCTGGGTGGCGGCCCGCGCCGGGTCGTCCTTGAACAACGACCCGGCCGAGCCGCCCGAGGTCCGGTACGCGCCGAACGAGCGCCGGTAGTAGCCGCCGATCGCCCCGCGCAGCTCCGGATCCGTCACCACGAGCCAGTGCCAGCCCTGCCGGTTGCTGCCGCTGGGCGCCTGGAGCGCGATCTCCAGGCACTCGCGCACCAGGTCCATCGGCACGGGACGGGTCAGGTCGAGGCGCTTGCGCACGCTGCGGGTGGTGGTGAGCAGCGCGTCCGGGCTCAGCGGTGTGATCGTCATACGGCCATCATGTCAACCTGACCGCGTGATCCGGAGGACCTCTTCGACCCGAACCTGCCCATCACAGGCGGCCGAGCGTCTCCATCGCGGGCAGCGCCCGGTCGTCGTAGCCGAACAGGGCCTGGTTCTCCCAGGCGTTGCCCGACGACGGGTCGGCCGGGTCCCAGCCGTTGCCGCGCACACCGGTCCACGTGGCCTCCCAGGTGAACAGCCCGAGACCGAGGCCGCCCGGCACCTGGCGGACGATGTCGGCCACGGCGGCCAGCATCGCCGCCTGCCCCTCCGGGGTCGCCCGGTAACCCGGGTAGGGCTCGCCGGCGGTGATGATGTTGGCCCAGCCGTCGTCGTCGGCCGTCGTGAACGGGTACGCGGTCTCGACCACGACGACCGGCTTGCCGTACCTGCCGGCCACGTCGTTGATGTTGGCCCTGAACGTCTCCAGCGTGCCGTGCCAGTAGGCGTAGTACGACATGCCGATCACGTCGTAACGGACGCCGTTCGCGTTCGCGTTGTCGAACCACCACCGGTAGAGGTCGTTGTCACCGCCGTCGGCCAGGTGCAGCACGACCTTGGTCGAGCCCGACACCCGCTTGACCGCGTCGTACCCGGCGTTCAGCAGCGCCGCCGTGTTGGGCCACGTCGAGTTCGAGCCGTCGGGCCAGAGCAGGCCGCCGTTGATCTCGTTGCCGACCTGCACCATGTCCGCCGTGGTGCCCTGGCGGCGCAGCGCGTCGAGCACGTCGTACGTGTGGTCGTACACGGCCTGCCTGAGCCGGTCGAACGGCAGCGACTCCCAGGCGGCGGGCTTGAACTGCTTGCCCGGGTCGGCCCACGTGTCGGAGTAGTGGAAGTCGACCAGGAGTTTCATGCCCTGGGCCTTGACCCGCCTGGCGAGGTCGAGCACCTGGGTCTTGGTGTTGTAGCCGTCGGCCGGGTTCACCCAGACCTTGAGCCTGACGTGGTTGAGCCCGGCCCGCGACAGGATGCCCAGCGCTCGCCCCTGCGGCCGCGGGCGTCGCGGTAGACGCCGCCGAGCGCCTCCGACTTGGCCAGGCTGGAGACGTCGGCGCCCCTGATCTGCAGCGCCGCCCCGGACGTGCCGGCATGCGCGGGCTGGACGACGGCGAGCTGGACGACGGCGAGCTGGACGACGGGGGCGGCGAGTAACAGCAGTGCGGCGAGTAACCGTTTCATCGGGTCTCCCTAGGGGTGGGGGGTTTCCACGACGACGGTGACCGCGCCGGGCGCGACGGTGACCGCGCCGTCGTGCCGCACGCCGTCGAACACGCTGACGCCGCTCACCCCCTCGACCGTCACGGGCTCGTCGCCGTGGTTGATCAGGAAGACGTGGCCGCCCCTGCGCACCAGCTCCAGGGTGTCGGGGAGGCCGCGCGGCCGGGACACGTCGGCGTGGTCGAGCACCTGCGCGAGCAGTTCGCGCAGGCCGGTGACGGGAGCGGTGGCGAGGTACCAGGCCGTTCCGCCGCCGAGGTCGTGGCGGGTGAAGGCGGGGTGTCCCGCGTCGGGCCCGCCGGCGAAGGCGCGTACGGTGACCGCTCCGGCCGGGCGGACCCGCTCCGACCAGACGCGGGCGGTGATGCCTTCCTGGCCGGCCAGGTCTACGGTCTCGTCCGCGCGCAGCGGGTGGAACTCCTCGATCGACAGGCCGAGCAGCTCGCGCAGCGCGCCCGGGTAGGCGCCCGGGTGGAGGGTGTCGTGCTCGTCGACGATGCCGGAGAAGTACGACACGAGCAGGTTGCCGCCCGCTTCGACGTACCGGTGCAGGTTCTTGGCGGAGGCCTCGGTGAGGAGGTACGAGCTGGGCGCGACCACCACCCGATATCCCGAAATATCAGCGGAAGGGTGGACGAAGTCCACCGTGACATGCTCCCGCCACAGCGCCTCGTAGAAGGCGTCCACCCGCTCCCGGAACGTCAGGTCCACCGACGGCCGCCAGTCCAGCTCCAGCGCCCAGTACGACTCCCAGTCCCAGACGATCGCCGCCTCGGCCCGCACCCGGCCGCCCCTGACGCCGGCGAGCGCGCGCAGGTCGGCGCCCAGCCGCACCACGTCTCGCCACTGCGCGGAGTCGGTCCCGGCGTGCGGGACCAGGCCGGAGTGGAACTTCTCCGCCCCGAACCGCGAGGCCCTCCACTGGAAGAACAGCACGCTGTCCGAGCCCCGGGCGACGTGCGCGAGGCTGTTGCGGCGCAGCTCCCCAGGCCGCTTGGCGAGGTTGCGCGGCTGCCAGTTGACCGCGCCCGCCGAGTGCTCCATGAGCATCCACGGCTCGCCGCCGGCCACCGAGCGGGCCAGGTCGGCGGACATCGCCAGGTCGATGTGGTTGTCGGGCAGCTCGGCCTTCAGGTAGTGGTCGTTGGCGATCACGTCGACCTCGCGGGCCCACCGCCACAGGTCGGTGGACTTGCAGTTGACGGTGCCGGCGAAGTTCGTGGTCACCGGGACGCCCGGGGTGAGCTCGCGCAGGATGTCGCGCTGGAGCGCGTAGTGCTCACGGTGCTGGCCGTCGCTGAAGCGGGCGTAGTCGAGCCGCTGGGCCGGGTTGAGCACCGTGTGGTTGGCGCGCGGGGCGTCGATCTCGGACCAGTCGGTGTAGGTCTGCCCCCAGAACGTGGCGCCCCAGGCATCGTTCAGTGCTGATATATCGCGGTACGTCTCGCGGAGCCAGCCGCGCCAGGCCGCCACGCTGTGCTCGCAGTAACACTCGCCGAGCGGCGCCCCGTACTCGTTGTGCACGTGCCACATCACCACGGCGGGATGGCCGCGGTAGTGCTCCCCCAGCGCGCGCACCAGGCGCGCGGTCGCCGCGCGGAAGGCCGGGGCGCTGGAGCAGGCGCTCTGCCTGCCGCCGAACCCGATCCGCGTCCCCTCCCTGGTCACCGGCAGCACGTCGGGATGGCGGGCGACGAACCAGGCGGGCGGCGCGGCGGTCGGCGTGGCCAGGTCGACCGCGACGCCGGCCCCGTGCAGCCGGTCGATGACCTCGTCCAGCCAGCCGAACGTGTAGCGCCCCTCCCCGGGCTCCATCAGCGCCCACGAGAACATGCCCAGGCTGACGAGGTTGACCCCGGCCTCGCGCATGAGGGCCACGTCCTCGTCGAGAGTCTCGCGCGGCCACTGCTCTGGGTTGTAGTCCCCGCCAAAGGCGATACCGGCAGGACGCTCCGGATACATCCATCCCCCTCGAAAAGTCTCTGTGAACGTGCACAGTAAGGCAGATCCCGGAAGAGGGAAACCGGCCCCCTGCAAATTCCTGCAAACGCGGAAGATTAACGAGAGCGTAACAACCCCTTGACGGCGATTTCCGCGCTCCTCCACTCTGTGCACGTTCACAGACATTCTGGAGGTACGCATGCGCGCCAACCGCCTTGGAGCAGCCCTGGCCGTCGCCCTCACGGCTGCCCTCGCGAGCTGCGGGTCCGGCGAGCCCGCCGAGAGCCCCGAGGCGGCGCCGGCCACGGCCGCTCCCCAGGGTCCCGTCAAGCTCACGTACTGGACCTGGGCCCCCAACATGGACAAGATCGTCAAGGTCTGGAACGACGCCAACCCCGACATCCAGGTGACGGTCAGCAAGCAGGCCGGCGGCGACGACGCGGCCGCGAAATACCTCACGGCCGCCAAGGCCGGCAACCCGCCCGACCTGGTGCAGGCCGAATACCAGCACCTGCCGTCGTTCATCGCCGCCGACGCCGTGGCCGACCTCAAGGCCGCGACCGCCCCCATCGAGGGCGAGTTCTCCGACGGCCTGTGGAACCTCGTCACCCTCGGCACCGACGCGGTCTACGGCATCCCGCAGGACAGCGGCCCGATGATGCTCTTCTACCGCAAGGACCTCTTCGACGAGTACGGCATCGAGGTCCCGGAGACCTGGCAGGAGTACGCCGAGGCGGCCCGCACGGTGCGCAGGAAGGACCCCAAGGCGTACCTCGGCACGTTCTCCAGCAAGGACCCGGGAGCGTTCACAGGGCTCGCCCAGCAGGCCGGCGCGCAATGGTGGTCGATCAGCGGCGAGTCGTGGAAGGTCGACGTCGCCGACGAGCCCACCAGGAAGGTCGCCGACTACTGGGGCGGTCTGGTCAAGGAGGGCGCCATCGACGACATGCCGTACTTCACCCCCGAATGGAACAAGGCTCTCAACGACGGCAAGCTGCTGACCTGGCCGTCGGCCGTGTGGGCGCCGGGCGTGTTGTCGAGCAACGCGCCCAAGGCCAAGGGCAAGTGGGCCGTCGCGCCGCTCCCCCAGTGGAACGCCGGCGAGAGCTTCAGCGGCTTCTGGGGTGGCTCGTCCACCGCCGTGTCGGCCACGACGCCGCACCAGGCCGCCGCCGCGAAGTTCGCCACGTGGCTCAACACCGACCAGAAGGCCATCGACCTGCTCGTCAAGGAGGCCGCGATCTACCCGGCGGCGACCAAGGCGCAGTCGGCCCTCGGTGAGGCGCCCGGCTACTTCTCCAACCAGCCCGACTTCTGGCAGCAGGCCGCCGCCGTGTCCGCGGGGGCGCGCGGCTTCACCTTCGGGCCGAACGTCGGCGTGACGTACAACGCCTTCAAGGACGGCTTCGACAAGGCGCTGCAGGACGGCACGCCGTTCTCCGCGGCAGTGCGGGCCATGCAGGACGCCACGGTCGCCGACATGCGCAGGTCCGGCTTCCAGATCGCGTCATGAGGCGGCCGGGAAGGGGGGCGTGGCCGTACCTGTTCCTGACCCCCGCGATCGTGTTGTTCACGCTCTTCCTCGCGGTGCCCATCGCCTACACCGTCCACCTGGCGATGCGCCGGACCAAGGTGTCGGGGCTTGGGCTCGGCAAGGGCGCGCGGCGCGAGGTCTTCGTCGGGTTCGACAACTTCGCCGCAGCCCTGGCCGACGCCGAGTTGTGGCAGGGCTGGCTGCGGGTGCTCGGCTACGGCGCGCTGGTGCTGGTCGTGATGCTCGGCCTGGCGCTGCTGTTCGCCCTGCTGCTGGACTCGGCGCGGGTGCGGCTGGCCCGCTTCTCCCGCATCGCGATCTTCCTGCCGTACGCGGTGCCGGGGGTGGCGGCCACCCTGCTGTGGGGCTTCCTCTACCTCCCCTCCCTCAGCCCGCTCAGGACCGTCCTGGACGTCGACTACCTCGGCGCGACGACGGTCACGTACTCCATGGCGAACGTGGCGGTGTGGGGCGGGACCGGCTTCAACATGCTGGTGCTCTACACCGCGCTCCGGGCGATCCCCCGCGACCTGTACGAGGCCGCGCGGCTCGACGGCGCCTCCGAGGTGCAGATCGCGCTCCGGGTCAAGATCCCGATGCTGGCTCCCGCGATCGTCCTCACCACGGTGTTCTCGATCATCGCGACCATCCAGGTGTTCACCGAGCCCACCGCGCTCCGGCCGCTGACGAACACGATCAGCTCCACGTGGAGCCCGCTCATGAAGGTCTACCGCGACGCGTTCGTCACCGGCGACCTGTACTCGGCCGCCGCCACCTCGATCGTCATCGCGGCGATCTCTCTCGTCCTGTCGTTCGGGTTCCTGCGCGTGGTCCGCGACCGCGCCTTCAGGGAGGGCTGATGGCCGGGGTCACCGCCGCCACCGCACACCGCCGCCGCGCGCGCGGCGCGTCCGCGCGCGGGCCGTGGGGGGTGGCGCCCACGGCGCTGCTCCTCCTCGGCGCGATCTACTGCCTGTTCCCCGTGTTCTGGGTGCTGATCGCGGCCACCAAGTCGCCCGGCGAGCTGTTCAGCACCTCGACGCTCTCCTTCGGCACCGGCTTCTTCGGCAACGTCGCGGAGCTGTTCGCCTACCGCGACGGGGTGTTCTGGCTCTGGGCGGCCAACACCCTGATCTACGCGGGCGGCGGCGCGCTGCTGTCGACCGCCGTCTCGGCCGTCTCGGGGTACGCGCTGGCGAAATACCGCTTCCCCGGCCGCAACGCGATCTTCAACCTGCTCATCGGCGGCATCCTCGTGCCCGCCGTGGTGCTGGCCATCCCGCAGTACCTGCTGTTCTCCGAGATCGGCCTGGCCGACAGCCACTGGGCCGTGCTGCTGCCGCAGATCCTGCACCCGTACGGCATCTATCTGGCCCGCGTCTACGCGGCCGCGGCGATCCCCGACTCGCTGCTGGAGGCCGGGCGAATCGACGGGGCCGGCGAGGGACACCTGATGACGCGGGTGGCGCTGCCGCTCATGGTGCCGGGCATGGTGACGATCTTCCTGTTCCAGTTCGTGGCCATCTGGAACAACTTCCTGCTGCCGTTCATCATGCTCGGCGACGACCAGAAGTTCCCGCTCACGGTCGGCCTCTTCACGCTGCTGCAGGCAGGGGCGAACCAGCCGGCTCTCTACAACCTGATCCTCACGGGCGCGCTGCTGTCGATCGTGCCCTTGATCGCGCTCTTCCTCACGATGCAGCGATACTGGAAGACCGACCTGTCCTCCGGAGCCGTCAAGTGAAACGCCCTACGATCCACGATGTCGCCGCCGCCGCGGGCGTGTCCCGCGGCACGGTGTCCCGCCTGCTCAACGGCGACAGATACGTGAGCCCGGCGGCACGCGTGGCCATCGAGAGGGCGATCTCCGAGACGGGTTACGTCGTCAACCGGGCCGCCCGCAGCCTGGTCACCCAGCGCACCGGATCCGTCGTGATGGTGCTCTCGGAGCCGTACGAGAAGTTGTTCGAGGACCCCAACTACAGCACGCTCATCCGGGTCGCGATCAAGATGCTGGCCGAGCGCGACCTGTCGCTGGTCATGATGCTGGCCGGCGACGCGGCCGAGCGCGAGCGGGTGGTGCGCTTCGTGCGCGGCGGCCACGCCGACGGCGTGCTGCTGGTCTCGACGCACGCGGGCGACCCCCTCGTCGAGGCGCTCGGCTCCGGGCCGCCCGCCGTCTCCTGCGGCGCCGTCATCGGCCACGAGAACGTCATCCCGTACGCCGCCGCCGACGAGCGGCTCGGCGCCCGGCAGATGACCGAATACTTCGTCACCCAGGGCCGCAGGCGCATCGCCATGATCACCGGGCCGATGGACACGCCGGGCGGCATCCAGCGCCTGGAGGGGTTCGCGGAGGTGCTGGGCCGCAAGGCCACCTCGAAGCTGATCGCCCACGGCGACTGGACCCAGGCCAGCGGCGAGCGGGCGATGGCCGAGCTGCTGGAGCGCGCCCCCGACATCGACGCCGTGTTCGTCGCCTCCGACCTGATGGCGGCGGGCGCGCTGGCGGCGTTGCGGGCGGCCGGGCGCGGCGTGCCGGACGACGTGGCGGTGGGCGGGTTCGACGACTCCTCGGTGGCCGTCTCCACGCATCCGCCGCTGACCACGATCCGCCAGCCGCTGACCGAAATGGCGCAGGAGACCATCCGCCTGCTGCTGGCGCTCATCGACGGGGCCGGGCAGCTCGAGCCGGTGATCCTGCCCACCGAACTCGTCATCCGCGAGTCCGCCTGACCCCTCCTGACAGCATTGCTGACAAACCTTTACCCGGATCCACGAAAATCCGTAAATACCGCCAAATTCAGCAGTATGATCGCGCCAGTCGTCTTCGCGACCTTTCCGAAGGAGCCGACGTATTGGCCGATAGCGAGCCGGAGCGCCCGCCGCGAGAGGTGGACACCACGAGACCCAGCGTCTCCCGCGTCTACGACTTCATGCTCGGCGGCAAGGACAACTACGCGTCCGATCGCGAGTTCGCGCGGCTGGCCCTCGATGTCGCCCCCGACGCGCCCGAGGCGGCGCGGGCCAACAGGGAGTTCCTCAAGCGCGTGGTCCGCTGTCTGGCCGCCGAAGCCGGCATCCGCCAGTTCCTTGACCTCGGCTCCGGCCTGCCGGCCCCGGGCAACGTGCACGAGATCGCCCAGGCCCGCGCCCCCGGCACGCGCGTGGTGTACGTCGACCACGACCCGATCGTCCTCGTGCACGGCCGCGCGCTGCTCGCCGTGGACGACGCCACCACGGTCGTCGAGGCCGACCTCCGCGACCCCGAGAAGATCCTCGGCCACCCCGAGGTCGGCAAGCTCATCGACTTCGGCGAGCCGGTGGGGCTGCTGATGTTCGCGGTCCTCCACCATCTGCCGGACGCGGCGGACCCGGCCGGGATCGTCTCGAGGTTCGTCTCCCGCCTGGCGCCCGGCAGCCACCTGGCCGTCTCCCACTTCTGCAACCCCGGCCAGGCGCACCCCGAGGTGTCGAGGCAGGCGTACACCGCGGAGAAGCTCTTCAACGAGCACCTGGGCACCGGCCGGTGGCGCACCCGGGAGGAGATCCTCGCCTTCTTCGACGGGCTCGACCTCCTGGAGCCCGGCCTCGTGCCCGTGCCGGAATGGCGGCCAGACCCCGGCGACCAGGCGGAGCCCGGCATCACGTACCACACCTTCATCGGAGCGGTGGCCCGCAAACCCTGACGGCTCACCCGATCACGGGAAGGCGCAGGCCGCCGGCCAGCGCGTCCCGGAGCACCGGCACGTCAGGGGCGAACAGGGGCTCGGGCAGGGCGCCGGGCGCGCACCAGCGCAGCTCGGCGGCTTCCCCGTCGCCGCTTCCCGTCCGGGCCAGGGCCGTGCCCAGGAAGACGGCTCCGACGAAGTGCCGCAGCGAACCGCCGGGATAGCGGTGGACCTGCGTCGCCGGCTCGCTGTAGATGCCGAGCAGGCCGTCGATTCGGGCCTCCCACCCGGTCTCCTCCCTGCACTCGCGGAGCGCGGCCTCGCTCCACGACTCACCCGGCTCCAGGCCGCCGCCCGGGATGCCCCACGTGGCGTCCTCCGCGCGCCGCAGGAGCAGGATGCGACCATCGGCATCGCGCAGCACGACACCGGCGGTGACTCTGACGGTGAGTCCGGTCATGTCACCGAGCTCAGTGGTCTCCATGCGGGAGGATCCTTCGCGTTGACGTGCGTGAGGCGTGCCCGGGCGCCCGAGCCCGGAACGAGATCGATACGACTTTACCGGCGCGAGCGCAGCCCACCCCCACGCTCAAAGGCCGCTTATCCCGCAGAAAAGGACACCCAGCGGCAGCCGCCCCGGCCTCTAATGGGAGCTACTGAGGATGCTCTTGGGGCAGACTCGGTGCCTGATAGCCGACTGGTGAGTGAGCACTCCCGGCCTCCGGACCTCGAGTCCTAGGGTCAGACCGTGCCCTCACCGGTGGTCAGGGGTCTTGATCGCTGATGGATGTCGTGCCGCCGCGTTGCCCGCAGGGGTCGGCCAACTGCTGGACGCTCGGCGAGGCCGTCGGACACCGCGGCCCTCACGTTCTGCAGCACTTCCTGTCCCGGGCGTGCTGGGATGACCAAGCAGTTCGTGAACGCACCGTGTCGTGGGCCGTCGAAGCTCTCGGGGAGCAGGACGTGGTCCTGGTCATCGATGAGACGGGGGTGAGAAGTCCTCCTCCGATGCCGTGGGTGCGGCCCGCCAGTACTCGGGAGCTCTCGGCGGAGTGGGATTGTGCCAGGTGGTGGTGCATCTGTCGTACGCCACCGCGGCCGGGCACGCGCTGATCGACCGGCGGCTGTTCCTGCCGTCGGCGTGGGTCGCCGATGAGGAGCGCCGCGAGTTGGTCGGGGTGCCGGCCGAGACGATGTTCGCCACCAAGCCGCAGCTGGCCGCCGATATGCTCGCCGGTCTGCGCGGACACGGCGCGGGCCAGGCCTGGGTAGCCGCGCGTTCCTGCCCGGTCGTGGCAGCGGTTGCGGACCGGCCATGGGACCAAGGGTGACCGCCACTACGACTGGGCGATGATTAAGGTGCTCGCCGACGACACTCCCGACGGGAGCCCCGACGGCCACAGCACCCTGCTGATTCGCCGGCACCGCTATACCCGCACCCTGTCGTTCTATCGGTGCTGGTCAGCGACGTCGGTCCCGCTGGGCATCCTGGTGTCGGTGGTGTGTCGCAGGTGGCGGATCGAGGAGGATCTCCAGGTGGCCAAGGGCGTGACCGGGCTGGACCAGGGCCAGGTCACCAGGTGGACGTCCTGGCATCGGTGGAGCCTGATCAGCATGATCGCTTACGCCTTACTGGCCATCACGACCAGCCTCTCATTAGGAGCCAGCCGTACAGCCAGCCGCTGGATCTCGTCTCGATCAGCTGCCCCGAGCTGGTGAAACTGCTGCGCCGGCTCGCTCTGCCTCGCCCCGGCATGACATCGACGCCGACCACGCCCTGCACTGGTCACTGTGGCGCCGCCGTCACCAACATCGGGCAGCTGCCTACCACCGCAGGTGGAACGAGGTGACGGCAGCAGCGATCACGTGACCCATCCCTCAAGATCTCGATCTACAGCTGCCGTACCTGACTGCGGATATCAGCCAGGCCCTTTGCCCCCAACCCCTTCTCGTGTCTCGCGAGGAGAGGCATTTTGGCATCCACCCCGGTTCCATGCTGCGGGCGGCAGACCGCACCCAATAGGGCCTACCCCTTCATGTTGACGATCTGCAACCTGTTCGGCTCGGAAGGTTCTATCGCGAGGTGAGATTGAGCCGCACAGCTTTGCGTAACAAATCAGCACAGAGCGCGACGGTCGCCACTTCCGAAAATGTTCATTACCACTTCTCTGCACACCTGAATCAGGATATCGCTGCCACCAAGACAGGCGTTACAGGTTAACCGCCTCGCGTTGATGTGTTTCTTCTCATATTGCTAGGCGATCTTGACAAAAGTAAAGATTGTTAGCCATTTCAGACGCACATCGACGGGAAGGTGACCGTGAGAAAATCAGGCAGCAAGGCGAGAGGCAGTCGGCCGCCGAGCCGGCGTCTAGCATGCGCAACGGCGCTCACGATGGCAGCATCGCTGCTGGTAGCGGGCGCGTCGGGTGCCGCCCAAGCCGATCCGGAGCCCACCGCCGGCCCTTCCGGCCCTTCGGTGACCACGTTCCCGCGTCCAGAGGATCCCGATGCGGCGTTACGCGCAGCTATTCGTGAAGCCAGAAAACAGAACAAGCCCGTAGCGGTCGAAGAAGTCTTCACAGAAACCTCGCGCACCTGGGCCTATCCGGATGGGCATCTTTCCAGCCAGTCCTACAGCGGGCCGAAGTCAGGACAATGTGCTGGAAGGCGGGGCCGAGACCATTTGGGACGCGCCCGGGGTGACGCCCCAAGGGCGCAACACGGCCAAGCTGTCCATCCTTAATGCGACGCTGGTCAGCCAGCGGGAGGCAATGGAGCGTGCGGAGACAACTCGCACCGAGTCGGCGGTCGAGATCGTTGATGCCGTTGTCCAAAGCAGGCCCGATGGCAGCGTCCGGGTCATGGCGGATGTGAAACGCACCTGGATCGAGCAGAGCGAGTCCGGGAGCGAAGCCGCTCAGGCGAAGGACAAGGCCAGCACATCCGGGCTTGTCGAAGGCTCCGAGCAGACCCTGTCCATCTTCGTCTTCGACCGATGCGGAGGGCTGACCATCATCGAGGCGCCATTGCCCAGGTACCAGGACTCCACGGACGGCCACGACCCGTGCTCCGGCTTCGTCAACCCAGATGGAAGCGAGCATCAGGTGTGCGAAGCCTCTGGCGGCGATGGCGGCGGAAGCGCAGGACCTCGAGGACTGGAAGGATGGGGTGCTCTCAGGGTTTGCGCGAATTCGGGATGCAGGTCCGATCTCTTCGGGTGGAACTATCTCACGAAGGGACTCGCCTTTGAGGCCGGAGGCGTCCTGCGATGGGTGTATCCGGCCATGATGCGAGATGCCGTTTTCAACGTCAAAGAATGGAGCGGATACGTATCGGTCAAGAAGACCGGATCGTTCGGCAAGAGCAAGATCGACAAGTACGTTCTCAACAATCTTCGACTGAAGCTCGAAACCAGCCTGACCTTCAGCTCCGTGCTTGCATCACCTTCCATCAGCTGGCCTCCGGGCGTGGGTGTATCCGGGGGCAGTGACACTGGAACTCTTTCCTTCGATGCCAGCGTCGGCGTGAAGAGGCTGCTCGTCGAGCCGACCAAGTTCTCCACGACCTGCGGAAACCTCTTCTGCGAAGGGTTTGACCGGATCAAACACACCGTGACAGGAACGCTGATCATTCCCATCTCATGTAAGCCGAATCCATCCAAGCCAAAGGACTGCGAGGAGCAGGCGAAGCCACTCCGGATCCTGCCCAAGCATTGGTGGGCTCCTACCACGTGGCCCTTTAATTACGACGATGGCCATAGAGGATAAACATGAGATAGCACTCTAACCGAGCTACACGCTATCGGTCAAAACAAGCATAGAATGGCGCTCGCGGAGCGCGCGCGATGTTCGGCAGCCGGCGAGATGGCCGGGGCAAGATTCATATCCACGGCCATCTCGCAATTTCTCAATTGAAGGAAAAGCCATGATGTCAAAGAAAGCAGTAATTACCTTTACAGCAGTACTGGCTCTCCTCCTTCTCGAAGTAGTCCATCTTCTCGCCGATCGGCCGGAGCATTTCGAGGAAATTTACGCCGGAGCCATTCAATCCGCATACCCAGAATACTTCATCGGACAGGGCTCTCGAGCTAGTTTCAATCCAATATCAACGGGGTTTGAGATCGGAAGCTCCCCATACGGGAGGACGAAACCCGGCGAAACATCGGCGAGCCTCAATGGCTCAGTCTCAGTGGATGTCACAAGGCGCGTTAGCTGGCCAGAGCTTCCACCCACACGAATGACTCCACTGCTGGAATCCTTTGGCGGCGGGCAGGGAATGGACGCGGCAGCAAAGAATCAAGCGCGGAGTGAATTATTCGACCTATCGGACGACACCTTCGCAAACGCGATAATCGAGCTGGCAAGCCCGTTGAGTGAAAAGCAGCTGAGAAACAGCTTCGCGGATTTAGTTCACATGCAAGGAGATTCGACCTTCCTCTTCCTTTCCGGCATCGAAGAGGGGATGACAAGGCCTGTCTATTGGCGGGCATGCGCAGTTTATAAGCTGAAATGCGAGACGACGTCCAGCCTGGAACTGTATCGCCGATGGACATCCCGAATCGCATGGCTGGACAGAATCGGCCTCCGGCAACTCGGCTTGGACCTCGATCACTTGCAACAGTCGGCGCGCGAGGGCCGCATCTACGGACTACTCACGTACGGCTACCCCAAGCCCAAGTTGTTAGAGATCCTGAACCGACCTGAGGTCCGAACGATTCGAATCGCAAGGACATGGACCTGGTGACCAAGGCATGCGGCGCTTGTGCGAACATGAGAGCATAGTCGACGCCTTGACCGTGGCAACCGCCGCAAGCATCATCGAACAGCGAAAGTCACCCTCATCGAGGCTTCCCATATTCCAGGACTGTGCGAGGAGGCGAGTCCGGGCCGAATCTTGCCGGTGGAATGAATCAGCAGCCACATCGGCCTGCGTGCAGCTCGCATTTCTCTGATCACTTCAGGACTCTGTTCAATCGTTCGTGACGGTTCACGAAGCGTTCGTGACGGTTCACAAAGCGCCCGCGTAGACCCAGCGGCCGTCCAGGCGGACGAACCTGCTGTGCTCCTCCTGCTCCCCCGCCCGCCCGCGCTCGACGTAGTGGGCGCGGAACCGTACGGTGCCCTCGGTGTGCACGACGCTGCCGCCGGTGCTCTCCAGCACTTCCAGCCGCACCCAGCGCATCTTCCTGTCGAGCCCGAGGTGGGCCGGGCGGGTGGAGGGATGCCAGGTGCGCAGCAGGTATGCCTCGTCGCCCGTCGCGAACGCGCTGAACCTCGACCGCATGAGCTGCTCGGCGGTGGCGGCGACCGCCTCGCCCCGGTGGAACCTGCCGCAGCAGTCCTGGTAGGGGGTGGGCAGGCCGCAGGGGCAGGAACGAGAAGCCATGCGCTCCATTGTGCCGCCCGAGTGCCCTCGCCGAGCCGCACCGCCGCCTCCGCGCCCCCGTCGCGCCGCTACCCCGCCCGAGTGACCTTCCCGAGTTGTGCGGTGAGGCCGGACAGCGTCGGGCCCAGCGGGGCGTCCACGGTGAGGGTGGCGTCGGCGTCGCCGCCGGTCGGGCCCTGGTTGACGATGGCGATCGGGATGCCGAGCTCGGCGGCCCTGGTGACGAACCGCAGCCCCGACCTGACCTTGAGCGAGGAGCCGAGCACGAGCAGCGCCCGCGCCCCCGCCACCATGGCGAAGCATTCGTCGACGCGGGGCCGGGGCACGTTCTCGCCGAAGAACACGACGTCGGGCTTGAGCAGCCCGCCGCACCCCGTGCAGTCGACCACCTGGAACCCGGCCACCTGCGCGTCGGTGAGCACGGCGTCGCCGTCGGGGTTGATCGTGCCGGAGGCTGCCCACCCGGCGTTGGCCTCGCGCAGCCGGCGTTCGAGCTCGGCGCGGGGGGTGCGCTCCCGGCACGACAGGCAGACGACCCGGTCGAGCCCGCCGTGCAGCTCGATCACCCGCCGCGCGCCCGCCGCCTGGTGCAGGCCGTCGACGTTCTGGGTGACGATGCCGGCCAGCAGGCCGCGCCGCTCCAGGTCGGCCACGGCCCGGTGCCCGGCGTTGGGCCGCGCGTCGCCGATCTGCCGCCAGCCGACGTGGCTGCGCGCCCAGTAGCGCCGCCGCGCCTGCGCGCTGCCGACGAACTTCTGGTACGTCATCGGCTCGGCGCGGCGCGAGCGGCCCGTCGGCCCCCGGTAGTCGGGGATGCCCGACTCCGTGGACAGGCCGGCGCCGCTGAGCACCGCCACCCCGCCCCGGGCGACCAGCCCGGCCAGCTCCGCGAGCTTCGCGGTCGTCGTCGTCACACCATCCATGGTGCCCGACCCCGCACCGTGCCTCACCTTCCGGTGCGGCCGGCCGCACCGCTCGGCGGACCCGCCTGCCCTGGTTTCCAGCGGGCACGCTGTTCCGCCTGATGGGTTCGGCCCGCCCGCGCTCGCGCCCCGACCGGCGACGATTTCAGATAGTAACGTTAGATGCACGGTATGCTACCGATCGCCATCGACGACATCGGGAGACGACAGTGCCTGGCCGTTCCGTGTTCCCTCCCCGTCCCGGACCACGCCGCAGGCACCGGACGAGGGACGGTCGTGGCGCGTGAACGGCGGCGGCCCGGCCGGCCCAGGCTCCCCATGCCGGCGTTCGTGGCGGGCGTGCTGCTCGTCACGGCCGTGGTCATCGTGCTCGACGTCGTCACCGGCACGGCGGTCCGGCTGTTCCCGCTGCTGATCTTCCTGCCCGCGATCGCTTCGGGGCTCGGCTCAGTGCGGCAAACGGCCGCCGCCTCGGCGTGGGTGGTGCTCGTGGTGACGGGCAGCACCTACTTCCTGGGCGCGGAGCTGGACGACAAGCTGATGGCGGCCGGGTTCACGGCGGTGTTCGGGGTGCTGAGCGTGGCCGGGTGCCGCTACCGGGTGCGGCGCGAGGAGGAGGTCGACCGGCTGCGTTCGTCGGCCTCCGCCCTGCAGCGCCTGATCGTGCGCCCGCTGCCGCTGCGCACCGCCGACGTGGAGGTCGATGGCCTCTACCAGCCGGCGACGGAGGACACGCTGGTCGGCGGCGACATGTACGAAGTGGCCGCGACCCGTCACGGCATGCGGGTGCTGATCGCCGACGTGCAGGGCAAGGGCCTGCCGGCGATCGGGACGGCGCTGGTCGTGCTCGGCTCGTTCAGGGAGGCCGCCTACCGCGAGGCCACGCTCGCCGGCGTGGTGGACGCGCTGGAGAAGTCGGTGGTCAGGCAGAACACGTTCGCCGCCCAGACGGGGGAACGCGAGCGGTTCGTCACGGCGCTGGTGCTCGACATCGGCCGCGACGCGGAGGCCGAGGCGATCAACTGCGGGCACCTGGCCCCGTACGTCATCCGCGACGGCGACGCCGGCCAGGTGCCTCTCGGCGAGCCGGCCGTGCCCCTCGGCCTGGCCGCGCTGACGGCCGAGCCGCGCACGGTGGCGCGCTTCGCGTTCCCTCCGGGCGCGACCCTGCTGCTGTGCACGGACGGCGTCACCGAGGCGCGCGACCCCGGCGGCACGTTCTACCCGCTCGGGCGGCGCCTGCGCGCGTGGGCCGCCGACCCGCCCGCCAGGCTCGCCCAGGCGGTGGGCGCGGACCTGCGGGAGTTCACCGGCGGCGCGCCGCGCGACGACGTCGCCCTGCTCACCCTGCGCAGAAGGGCGCGGAGAACGGCGTCCGCCGGCTGACCGGAAGCGCCCGCCTCCGACGGCGGGCGCGAACGGCCGGCCGCCGTTGTAAGCTGTCCCCGCTATCGCCTTACAGCATAAACAGTCGGCCGATGACGGAAGGGTTCCGTGCTCTCCAGCCAGCAGGCAAGCGCCGTCCAGCCTCACGATCACACCGCCGCTGACAGCCACGACCACATCCAGGTCCGTGGCGCCAGGGAGAACAACCTCAAGGGCGTCTCCCTCGACATCCCCAAGCGGCGTCTCACCGTCTTCACCGGAGTGTCGGGCTCCGGCAAGTCCTCGCTCGTCTTCGACACGATCGCCGCCGAGTCCCGGCGGATGATCGACGAGACGTACACCGCGTTCATCCAGGCCTTCATGCCGAGCCTGGCCCGCCCCGACGTCGACGCGCTGCACAACCTGAGCGCGGCGATCATCGTCGACCAGGAGCGCATGGGCGCCAACGCCCGCTCGACCGTGGGCACGGCCACCGACGCGCACACCATGCTGCGCATCCTCTTCAGCCGGCTCGGCGAGCCGCACGCCGGCTCGGCCGGCGCCTTCAGCTTCAACACGGCCGAAGGCATGTGCCCCGAGTGCGAAGGGCTGGGCAAGGCCTCCGACATCGACGTGGACGAGCTGGTCGACAGGGAGCTGTCGCTCAACGACGGCGCCATCAAGATCCCCGGCTACGCCGTCGACAGCTGGCCGTGGCAGGTCGTGGCCGGATCCGGCCTGTTCGACCCCGCCGTCAAGCTCAAGGACTTCACCCCCGAGCAGTGGGACGACCTCCTTAACAAGCCGCCCGCCAAGCTCAAGTACGGCTCCAACAACTTCACCTACGAAGGTCTCGTCCCCCGGGTCAGGCGCGCCTACCTCGCCAAGGACCGCGAGTCGATGCAGCCGTCGGCGCGGGCGTTCGCCGACCGGGCGGTCAAGCTGATCCGCTGCCCGTCCTGCGCGGGCTCCCGGCTCAACGAGGCCGCGCTCGCCTGCCGGATCGACGGCAGGAACATCGCCGAGTGCTCGGCCATGCAGGTCAACGACCTGGCCGCCTTCGTCCGCGGCATCGGCAGCCAGGCCGTCGGCCCGGTGCTGGACGGCCTGCTCTCCACCCTCGACTCGCTGGTGGAGATCGGGCTCGGCTATCTCAGCCTCGACCGCGAGTCGTCCACGCTGTCCGGCGGCGAGGCGCAGCGGGTCAAGATGGTGCGCCACCTCAACTCCAGCCTGACCGACGTCACCTACGTCTTCGACGAGCCGACGGCCGGCCTGCACCCGCACGACATCCAGCGGATGAACAACCTGCTGCTGCAACTGCGCGACAAGGGCAACACGGTGCTCGTCGTCGAGCACAAGCCGGAGACCATCGCCATCGCCGACCACGTCGTCGACCTCGGCCCCGGCGCCGGCGCGGCCGGCGGGCAGCTCTACTACGACGGCGACCTCGACGGGCTGCGCGCCTCCGGCACGCTGACCGGCCGCTACCTCGACCACCGGGTACGCCTGCGCGAGGAGCACCGCCGCCCGTCCGGGCAGCTGCCGATCAGGAACGCCGCTTTGCACAACCTGCGCGACGTGAGCGTCGACATCCCGCTGGGCGTGCTGACCGTGGTCACCGGCGTGGCCGGATCGGGCAAGAGCTCGCTGATCCACGGCTACGTCGCGGGCCGAGACGGCGTCGTGGTGGCCGACCAGTCGCCGATCCGCGGCTCGCGCAGGAGCAACCCGGCCACCTACACCGGGGTGCTCGACCCGATCCGCGCGGCCTTCGCCAAGGCCAACGGCGTCAAGCCGGGCCTGTTCAGCGCCAACTCCGCGGGCGCCTGCCCGAAGTGCAAGGGCATCGGGCTCATCTACACCGACCTCGCGATGATGGCCGAGGTGGCGTCGGTGTGCGAGGAGTGCGAGGGCAAGCGGTTCACGCCGGAGGTGCTGACGTACACGCTGCGGGGCAAGAACATCAGCGAGGTGCTCGCCATGCCGGTGGCCGAGGCCCGCGACTTCTTCACCACCGGCCAGGCCCGCACGATCCTCGACCGGCTGGCCTCGGTCGGCCTCGGCTACATCGGGCTCGGGCAGCCGCTGACCACTCTGTCGGGCGGCGAGCGGCAGCGGCTCAAGCTGGCCATCAACATGGCGAAGAACGGCACCACGTACGTGCTGGACGAGCCCACCACGGGGCTGCACCTGGCGGACGTCGACCAGCTCCTCGCCCTGCTCGACCGCCTGGTGGACGACGGCAACACGGTCATCGTGATCGAGCACCACCAGGCCGTCATGGCCCACGCCGACTGGATCGTCGACCTGGGCCCGGGAGCGGGCCACGACGGCGGCCAGGTCGTGTTCTCCGGCACCCCTGACGAGCTGGTCGCCACCGGATCCTCGCTCACCGCGCTGCACCTGCGCGACTACGTGAGCCGTCCACAGCGCCCGTAGGGGGGAGTATGCGGCCTGGCCGGCCGGGCGAAGCCCGCGCGGCGGACCTGCGTGCCCGGCTCCGGCACGTCTACTGGATCGGCGGCGGGAGCGGCGCGGGCAAGTCGGCCGTCGCCCGCCGCCTCGCGGACCGGCACGGCCTGCGCCTGTACGCCACCGACGACGTGATGCCGGATCACGCCGCCAGGAGCACGCCCGGCGAGTGCCCGCACCTGCACGCGTTCATGGCCATGGACATGGACGAGCGGTGGGTGAACCGGTCCCCCGAGACCATGCTGGAGACGTTCCACTGGTTCCGGGGTGAGGGTTTCGACCTGATCGTCGAGGACCTCCTGCGGCTTCCCGCCGGTCCTCCCGTGGTCGCCGAGGGCTTCCGGCTGCTGCCGCACCTGGTGGAGCCCCTGCTGGCCGCGGCGGACCGGGCCGTCTGGCTGGTTCCGTCGCCCGGGTTCCGCCGGGACGCCTTCCGCAGCCGGGGTTCGCTCTGGCGGATCGCCGGGAGGACGGGCGATCCTGACAGGGCGCTGCGCAACCTGCTCGAACGCGACCGGATGTTCACCGAACGCCTCGCCGGGGAGGCGCGCGGGCTCGGGCTGCCCGTCATCGAGGTCGACGGCACGATGACCGAGGACGACCTGACCGATCGGGTGACGGCGGCGTTCGGGCTCTGAACGGCGGGCGGCCGCTCCGATCGCAACGACGGCCAGGAGGGGGTGTCAGACGGCCAGGCGGGCCAGGACCTCGGCGAACTCCGGCGGCGGCGCCACGACGAGGCGGGCGTGGCCGCGCTGCAGCACGATGTCGGCCTTGATGAGCGTCAGCACTCCACGGTGCCACCAGTAGACCTGCGTGCTGAGCCCGTCGGTGCGGGCCGCGTGCACCCGCAGCCGCTCGATGGCCCGCACCACCCCGATCCCGTCGACCGGATGGACGAGCAGGGTGTACGGGTCGGGCAGCACCACGAGCGCCCCGTCGGCGGGCACGGGCAGGTAGGAGCCGAGCCACCGCAGATGCGTGGCCGCGGCGGGGGTGGCCGCGGTCAGGCGGGTCACCGGCGTGCCCGACAGCTCGATCCGCTCGGCCAGCAGCCGCTCCTCGCGCCGCACGTTGGCCACGGCCAGGTCGAGGGCCCGCGCCGGCGGGACGGGCCAGCAGCCCGCCTCCTCGGGGCGCACGGCCCGCGTGCCGATGGTGAGCAGCTCCACGAGGTCGGCGTTGAGGTGGCGGCCCACCACGCGGGTCAGGTCGCTCACCTCGTCGACGGACTCCACCCGGGTGCGCATCAGCGGCCTGGCCTGCTCCAGGTCGCAGACGTCGAGCCGGTCGCCGGCGGTGGCGACGGCGTGCGCGAGGTGCTCGGAGACCAGCATCGGCCAGTCTTCCCTGGCTCTGCGCGCGGCCTCGCGCCGCAGCCCGGTGAGCCGGACGACCAGCGGCTCGCCTGCTTCCGTGGCGCTCGTCAACCTCACGGAGCCTCCGTCGCGGGCGAACGCGAAGGTGTATCCGAGGGACTCCGCGACGAGCGCGAGCAGGGAATCGAGGTCGACGTCCTCGACCGGCCGGCGTGAGGGTTCGCGGTCGCGCCCGAACAAATTCACGCGCCGTGTCCCTTCTGTCGGTTTCGTCCTCCTACCTTGCCTGCTCCGCATCGCCGATCCGACCAGCCAGGGAGCACGATTCGGTATCGATAACACCAAGCGCGCCCAGCCACACGCTCATCTGTGGCGACCCGTGACCCACCGGCAACCCCGCCACCACGGGCACCCCCAGCGGCGCCAGGCGGTCGCGCAGCACCGGATAGGGATCGCCGCAGTCGACCCACGAGCCGAGCGCGATGCCCCGCACGCCCTCGAACACCCCCGCCTGCAGCAGCTGCGTCAGCATGCGGTCGATCCGGTAGGGCTCCTCGGTCACGTCTTCCAGAAAGGCGATCTTGCCCTGGAACGACGGCTGCCACCGGGTGCCGCACATGGAGGCCAGCAGCGACAGGTTACCGCCGGACAGCACGCCCTCGGCCCGTCCCGGCACCAGCACCCGGTCACCGTGCACCCGGTAGTCGTGTGCGGGGCCGTCCGCGCCGAACAGCGCCGCCTGCAGGCTCTCCCAGCTCCGCGGCTCCGGCTGCTTCTCGTCGGCCATGATCCGGGAGGCGGGCATCGGCCCGTGCAGGGTCGGCACGCCCAGCTCGACGGCGAACGCGTTGTGCAGCGCCGTGATGTCGCTGGACCCGACGAGGACCTTGCGGCCCGCCGCCCGCATGGCGTTCCAGTCGAGCCGGTCGAGCAGCCGCGCGGCGCCGTAGCCGCCCCTGCAGCAGAACACCGCGGAGACGGCCGGGTCGCACCAGGCCGCCTGCAGGTCGGCCGCCCTCTCCGCGTCGCCGCCCGCGAGGTAGCCGAGCTCCTGGCGGTCGAGCGCGTGCGCGCCGACCACCACCTTCAGCCCGAGGCTCTCCAGACGCCCGGCGCCGCGCCTGAGCATCACGGCGTCGGGAGGGCCTGACGGCGAGACGATCGCGACGGTGTCACCTGGCTGCATCGACCAACTCCTTACATGCCTGCTCCGGTGAGCACCGATGCGGCACTGGCTTTTCCACGTGCCAAACGGTGCCACACTTACCTGTCGTATGCGACTTCCGCCCCACATCCTCGTGGTCAACGGCATCAAGGTCCGCCGGCCGGTCTTCCTGCTCGGAGCCCCGCATTCCGGTACGGATCTGCTCGCCCGCGCCCTGAAACGATCCCCTGGCTTCCACGTGACGATGGGCCGCGCGAGCGTGGCGCACGTGGTGTACGCCTTCGCCCGCAAACCGTCGCTCGCCGCCACGTCCGGCGCCGTTCGCGTCATGCGTGACGCCCTCTCCGAGTCGTGGCAGGTGCTGCCCCGGTCGTGCGGCCAGTGCGCCGAGCCGTGCAGGGAGGCCGGTGGCGTCATCGGCACCGGCCCCTGCGTGAGCGCCGGCGACGTCACCCGGTTCGGCGACGGCAGCCCCGACCTGCTCTACAGCGTTCCCGTGCTGCTCCAGGCGTTCCCCGACGCCCGGTTCGTGCAGCTCATCCGCGACGGCAGGGACGCCGTGGCCGGCATGCTGGCCGATCCTGCGTGCCTGGCCTGGTTCAAGCCGGCGATGCTGACGGGCCAGACCGAGTTCCCCAACGCGTTCTTCGGCGTCAGCAAGGACGAGCACCTCGACCGGTGGCGTGACATGCCGGACGCGGGCAAGAGCGCTCTGCGCTGGCGCAGCGCCGTGCGGGTCAGCGCCGAGCTGCGCAGGACACTGCCCGAGGAGCAGCTGCTGACGCTGCGCTACGAGGACCTCGTGCTCAGGCCGCAGCAGACGGTGGCCACGCTCACGGAGTTCCTGGGGACGCGGGTGTCCAAGGTCGTCCTGTACGACCCCGGTGTCCCCAAGCCGGGCGCCTACACGTCCCGGCTCGGGCGCGACGACGTCAAGCTGGTGGAGAAGGTCGCCCGCGAGGAGCTCAAGCGGCTGGGCTACCTGAAGAAGAGGTGAACTGGGTGCGGTAGAGCTCGGCGTAGAGCCCGTCGCGCGCCAGCAGCTCGTCGTGCCGGCCGCGCTCGGCGATGCGGCCGTCGTGGACGACGAGGATCTCGTCGGCCTCCCTGATCGTCGACAGCCGGTGCGCGATGACCAGCGACGTGCGACCCGCCAGCGCGGTCTTCAGCGCCACCTGCACCGCCGCCTCCGACTCGGAGTCGAGGTGGGCGGTGGCCTCGTCGAGCACCACCACCCGCGGCGCCTTGAGCAGCAGCCTGGCCAGCGCGAGGCGCTGCTTCTCGCCGCCGGACAGCCGGTAGCCGCGATCGCCCACGACCGTCTCCAGCCCGTCGGGCAGGCCCTCCACGAGGTCACCTATCTGCGCGGCTCTGAGAGCGTCCCAGATCTCCTCGTCGCTCGCCCCTGGCCTGGCATAGCGGAGGTTGGCCGCGATCGTGTCATGGAAGAGATGAGCGTCCTGCATGACCACCCCCACGGTGTCGCGCAGGGAGTCGAGCGTGGCGTCGCGCACGTCGAGCCCGTTGATCCTGACCGCGCCCTCGTTGACGTCGTAGAGGCGGGAGACCAGCGAGGTCATCGTCGTCTTGCCGGCTCCAGAGTGGCCGACGAGGGCGATCAGCTGCCCCGGCTCGGCCCGGAACGAGACGCCCTTCAGCACCGGATGGGACGGGCCGGTGTCCTGCCGGGCCACCGACTCCAGCGAGGCCAGCGAGACCTCCTCGGCGGCGGGATAGCGGAAGCGCACGTCGTCGAACTCGATCGTCACCGGCCCCTCGGGCACCGGAACGGCGCCGGGGCGCTGCGCCACCATGGGCTCGAGGTCGAGGATCTCGAAGACCCGGTCGAAGCTCACGAGGGCCGTCATCACGTCCACGTGCACGTTGGACAGCGACGTCAGCGGGCCGTACAGGCGCATCAGCAGGGCTGCCAGGGCCACCAGCGTGCCCAGCTCGAAGACGTCGGAGACGGACAGCACGCCGCCGATGCCGTACACCAGGGCGGTGGCCAGCGCGGCCACGAGCCCGAGGGCGACCCTGAACACGGTGCCGTACATGCCGATGGTCACGCCCACGTCGCGGACCCTGGCGGCCCGGCTGCCGAACATCTCGGCGTCGTCCTCAGGCCGGCCGTAGAGCTTGGCGACCGTCGCGCCCGCGACGTTGAACCGCTCGGTGGTGACCGAGCTCATCTCGGCGTCGAGCTGCATCTGCTCCCGGGTCAGCGCGGACATGCGGCGGCCCACGAACTTGGCGGGGACGATGAAGATCGGCAGCAGCACCAGCGCGACCAGGGTGACCTGCCACGACAGGGCCAGCATCGCGCCCAGCACCAGGACCAGGCTGACCACGTTGGAGACCACGGACGACAGCGTGCTCGTCAGCGCCCGCTGGGCGCCGATCACGTCGGTGTTGAGCCTGCTCACCAGCGCGCCGGTCTGGGCCCGCATGAAGAACGCCACCGGCATGCGCTGCACGTGGCCGAACACCTCGGTGCGCAGGTCGAAGATCAGGCCCTCGCCGATGCGCGCCGAGAACCACCGCTGCACCAGTGTCAGACCGGCGTCGACCACCGCCAGCGCGGCGATCGCCACGGCCAGCCCGACCACGACGCCGGTCCGCTTGGGCAGGATGCCGTCGTCGATGATCGCCTTCATCAGCAGCGGGTTGGCGACCACGATCACCGCGCCCAGCACGACGAGCACGAGAAACGCCACGATCTGCCTGGTGTAAGGCCTGGCGTAACGCGCGATACGCCCTACGATGCCGGGCCGCAGCCGCTGCCTGGTCACCGATTCGTCGCGCCGCAGGGACGCCATCACACCGGGGCCGAAGCCCCCGCCCATCATCGCCATTCGGGGTCCTCCTCCCGGGACAGCGCCACCATGGCGTACGAGGATTCCCGAGTCAGCTCACCGCGTAATCCCGGGGCCTTCCAGTATCCGCCCGGCACCCCTGCCCCGGCGCTCCCGCCTCAGCCGAAGAGGGCTTTGAGCCGGGCGGCCTGCTCGGCCCCCTCGGCTGCGCACTGCTCCTCCAGGGAACGGCCCTGCGCCCCCTGGAGGAGTCGCTTGGTCGCGGCGGCCGCGTCCCGGTTGACGGCGAGCAGCTCCGCGATCTTGTCGTGTACGGCCTGGTCGAGGTCGTTCCCCGCGACCACGTTCTCCGCGAGGCCGATCCGCACGGCCTCGTCCGCGTGCACCACCCTGGCCGTCAGGCACAGGTCTTTCGCCTTGGCCAGGCCCACCAGCTCGACCAAGGGCTTGGTGCCGGTCAGGTCGGGCACGAGGCCCAGCGCGGCCTCCTTCATGCAGAACGCGACGTCGTCGGCGACGATCCGCAGATCGCAGGCGAGCGCCAGTTGAAATCCAGCGCCGATCGCGTGCCCCCGCACGGCGGCGATGGAAACGATCTCCGGGCGGCGCAGCCACAGGTATCCCGCCTGAGCCTGCTGCAGGCGCTGCTCGAAGGTGGCGGCGTCAGCAGCGGCCGCCGAGCTGAACGAGCCCTGTCCGGGCACCCCCTCTGGTGTGAACATTCGCAGGTCGATTCCTGCCGAGAAGGACGGTCCCTCACCTTTCACGACGACGACGCGCACCTGCTCGGGCAGGTTCTCGCCGATCCGAGCCAGCGCCGACCATGTCGCGAACGTCATGGCGTTGCGCTTCTCCGGCCGGTCCAGCGTGATCGTCGCTATCTCACCGTCCACCTCGAATCGGAGCCCGCCGTCCGCCGGATTCCCGGCTGAGGCGTCCTCCGCATACCCCCCGCGCTGTTGCGCCCGCGCTTCCGCCATCGCCCGCTCCTCGTGTCCCGGCCGCGCACAGGGTGCGCCGCGGAGTGCTGATCGTCGCGCCCGAGCCTACAGAATGTCGTTCTGGCCCGGGCGCGACGTCGGCTGTCAAGGGACGAGCGGCTGCGGTCGCACGTTCCGAGGCGGCCGTCAGCGCTTGGACTTGCCCCGGGTCGCCCCGCCGCGCCCGCGCAGAGTCACGCCGGACTCGCTAAGGATGCGGTGGATGAACCCGTAGGACCGGCCGGTAGAAGCGGCCAGGGCGCGGATGCTCTCGCCCTGCGCGTAGCGCTTCTTGAGATCACCGGCCAGTTTTTCCCGGTCGGCCCCGGTGACCCGGGTGCCCTTCTTCAGTGTCTCGGCCACGAGTACCTCCTGTAGTGCCGGACTTCCGCAGCGTTACTCCGCCATGATCAGTCATTTCAGCGGGATCGGCTACCTACTCCACGGGAAAAGATCCGTACCCACTCAAATTAAGATCAGGCAAGTGCCACAAGATCGGAAAATTCGTCGCTCCATGCGTCTTCAGTTCCGTCAGGTAGCAAGATCACCCTATCCGGTGACAGGGCGTCAACGGCACCCTCGTCATGTGTGACTAGGACGATTGCCCCTGAATAGGACCGTAGAGCATTGAGAACCTGCTCGCGGCTGACGGGGTCGAGGTTGTTCGTCGGCTCGTCGAGAAGGAGCACATTGGCGCTCGAAAGCACGAGGATGGCCAGGGCGAGCCGGGTCTTCTCGCCGCCGGAGAGCACCCCGGCCGGCTTGTCGGCGTCCTCCCCCGTGAACAGGAACGAGCCGAGCACCTTGCGCAGCTCGGTGTCGGTGAACTGGCCACCGGCCGAGCGCATGTTCTCCAGGAGCGTGCGATCGTTGTCGAGGGTCTCGTGCTCCTGGGCGTAATAGCCGATCTTGAGGCCGTGACCGGGCCTGAGCTCGCCGGTGTCGGGCTTTTCTATGCCGCCGAGCAGGCGGAGCAGCGTGGTCTTGCCGGCGCCGTTGAGGCCCAGGATGACGACCCTGCGGCCGCGGTCGATGGCCACGTTGACGTCGGTGAAGACCTCGAGCGAGCCGTACGACTTCGACAGCCCTTCCGCCGTGAGCGGGGTGCGCCCGCACGGCTGGGGCTCGGGAAAGCGCAGCCTGGCCACCTTGTCGCTCTGGCGCTCCTCCTCCGTGCCCGCCAGCAGCCGGTGGGCGCGCCGCATCATGTCCTGGGCGGCCTTGGCCTTGGTGGCCTTGGCGCGCATCTTGTCGGCCTGCGCCAGCAGCGCGCCCGCCTGCTTCTCCGCGTTGGCCCGCTCCCGCTTCCTGCGCTTCTCGTCGGTCTCGCGCTGGGCGAGGTAGGCCTTCCAGCCCACGTTGTAGTGGTCGATCACCGAGCGGTTGGCGTCGAGGTGCAGGACCTTGTTGACCGTGGCTTCAAGAAGGCCGACGTCGTGGCTGATGATCACCAAGCCGCCTTGATGGGATCGCAAAAAATCACGAAGCCACCCGATTGAGTCGGCATCTAGGTGGTTTGTCGGCTCGTCGAGAAGGAGAGTTTCCGCTCCGCTGAAAAGAATTCTCGCCAATTCAACGCGCCTGCGCTGACCCCCGGAAAGCGTTTGCAGCGGCTGCGTGAGCACCCTGTCGGGCAGGCCGAGACTGGAGGCGATGGAGGCGGCCTCCGACTCGGCCGCGTAGCCGCCGAGCACGTGCATCTGGTCTTCGAGGCGGCCGTACTGCTTCACCGCCCGCTCGCGCGTGCGGTCGTCGGCGGAGGACATGCCGAGCTCGGCCTCACGCAGCTTGCGGAGCACCTCGTCGAGCCCGCGCGCCGACAGGATGCGGTCGCGGGCCAGCACCTGCAGGTCGCCGGTGCGCGGGTCCTGAGGGAGGTAGCCGACGCTGCCGGACCTGGTGACGGCGCCGGACGCGGGCAACCCCTCGCCCGCCAGCACCTTGGTCAGGGTCGTCTTGCCCGCGCCGTTGCGGCCGACGAGCCCGATCTTGTCGCCGGGATTGACCCGGAACGTGGCTTTCTCGATGAGCAGGCGCGCGCCCGCGCGCAGCTCGATATCACTGGCGATGATCATGATGGCGGAACACTCCCGAGCTAGGAAACGAGGGTTGGGGCGTGCGACGCCGATCAATCGGGAGCATGCATACCGATCAGTGTAGGGCCCCCGGAGGGGCCCCACCCCTGGTTAATCCTCCGCCAGGTGCTCCGCGATCAGGGCCAGGTTGCAGATCGCGGCCAGACCGTACTGCGCGGCGCTGTTGGTGGACACGAACGGCGCCTCGCGCACCGGCGACGGCACCTCGGGGCCGTCGACCAGCGTCAGCTCCCACTTCTCCTGGTGCTGCAGCGGGTTGCGGTTGAGCTGGTCGCCCTCGCCGAGGCGGAACTTGCGCCACGCCCACGCGGCCAGCTCGGCGTCGCCGGTGCGCGCGGCCGCGTACGCGGTGAGCCTGCTGTGCGCCTGGATCAGCGAGATCCCGCTCAGCCGCCGGCCCACCTCGGCCTCCTGCTCCTCGGGGGCGGCGAGATAGAGGCGGCAGTACTCCAGCCACGCCTCCTCGAAGCCCGGCACGCCGAGGTCGAGCGCGATGAGCTCCGCGCACATCTCCGGCAACCCGAACAACGACGACAGGTGCGAGACGGAGATCTGGTCCCGTGAGGTGTCGAAGCGGCCCGTCTCCAGGTTCAGCCGGCCCTCACCCGTCAGGAACCGGCGCGGCATCGCCCCGATGTCGGCCATCGTGCCCAGCAGCCGGTCCCTGGCCCGCTCGTCGCCGTGCCGCTCCCACCGAGTCAGCCACGCCGCCGCCAGCGACCCCCAGTCCGTGCCCAGCCCGACCGACAACCCGGCCGGGTCGGGGGTGTAGACGTCCTCGCGCACCTTGCGCGTGGGGTCGATCGCCAGGAACGTCTCCTCCGGCGTGCTCAGCTCGTCCATGAGGTCGCCGGTGCGCTCGTCGGCGGTCAGGTAGTGGTAGAAGCGGCGGTAGGCGGCGTTGGAGATGCGCAGCTGCTTGCAGCTGCAGCCCCAGTGCTGCACGTTGTGGCGGCTGCCCAGGCCCTTCCACCTGCCGAGATGATAGACGTCGACCTCGCCCGTGTGGCGGGTCATGGCCTCGGCGAAACGGAAGACGTCGGCGCGCCCCGTGCGCAGATACTGCAGCCACAACCACAGGTCGGGCGACAGCTCCGAGTTGTCCCAGGCGTAGCCGCCCACGTCGTAACGCCAGGTGTGCCGGTCGGAGTCGTAGGTGTGCATGACGTCGCCGTAGTCCCAGAAGCCGTACCACCTGCGCTGCTCGCGCTCGCGCACGTACAGGTCGAACAGGAAGTCCAGGCGGTCCTCGATCAGGGCGCGCGCGGGCGTGGAGCGGTCGGGCAGCCCCCACACGCCGAACACGCCGGCCTGCTTGATCCGCTCCGGGGAGACGCGCAGCAGGCCGGGCTCGTTCATGGCGGCGGCGTGCGCGGCCAGGTCCGCGGCCGAGGGCGTGGCGTCGCAGGCGCGCAGGGTCAGCTCGTGCGTACGCGCCACGCCGTGGGCGTCGCCGAAGCCCGGCTCGTAGTCCTCGTACGTGATCTCCAGGCCCTCGAGCTGCTCGGCGAACGTGTCCTGGCCCATCCCGTCGTGGTAGAAACGCAGGTCCATGGCCGGCGCGGACGGCGACCACAACCAGACGGTGGCGGTGGCCAGGCCGGTGGCGGCGTTCCTGACGTCGAGGCGGGTGGGGTGCAGGCGCCAGAAGTCGCGCAGCCCGAACCCGAGGCCGCCGCTGACGCCGCCGACGTAGCCGTAGCCGCCCGAGCGCGTCCCCGAGGGGATCGTCACCCACGCGTGGCCTTCCGCGGTGCGCTTGCGCAGCGTGTAGCTGTCGGCCGAGCCCTGGTCGAGGGTGTAGTCGTTCCAGGCGGGGATGAGGTGCAGCCGGCTCGCGACGTCGGGGGCGATCTCCCCCGCGGGCCTGCCCTCGACCTGTGCCCTGCGTACGCGCTCGCCGGGGTCGCGGCGCAGGCCGGTCAGGCCGCGTACCGCCTCGGTGAGGAAGCCTTCCGCACCGGCCAGCCGTACGTGCCTGTCGTGGAGCCGATCGTGCATGACCACGTCGGCGCGCAGGCCGAGCCCCGCCAGGAAGTCGCGCTCCGGGTCGCCGTCGTAGACGAACGTGTGCATGATCCGCACCTGCTCGGCGCCGGCGTGGAAGTAGAGGCGCACGGTGAACGGCAGCCAGTCTCCGTGCCGGCCCTCCAGCCGCACGACCGCGCGCAGGGGGCCGTCCTGCTCGACGGTGACGCTCTCGACCACGCCCTCGCCCTGCTCGCGGGCCACGGCGCCGCCCTCGTCGGGAGTCGGCTCACCCTGCCGGAGGCTGACCAGGCGGACGTTCCTGGCGATCTCGCGGCTCCCGCGCGAGATCGAGCGGGCGACCGTCCCGCCGCCGAGCTCCCAGGTGACCACGCCCGTGCTCACGACCAGCCCGCCGCGCTCGCGGGCGACCGTGACGGCCGTCCCGGGCACGGCGGGCTCACGGCCCGGTTCGAGCCGGTACGCCCGCGCGACGTCCCGCTGCGCCCCGATGGCGTGGGCCGACCACTTGACCGAGCCGTCGGGCCAGGTTGCGGTCACCCAGCTCTGCACGGGCACCTCGCGGCCCGCGTCGTCGGCCAGGGCGAACGGCGCGTCCCGCGCCACAGTGCCGCGCGGCCACGGGACCCCCCAGGTCGTCCCCTCCTCACCCGGCCGGTCCAGCCAGCGAAGCTCGGTCATGTGATCTCCTTCAGTCGGGGACTCCGGGCCTTGCCTCATTCTTTGACCGACCCGATCAGCACGCCCTTGGCGAAGTGTTTCTGCAGGAACGGGTAGAAGAACAGGATCGGCAGGGTCGCGATGACGACGACGGCGAACTTCAGGCCCTGCTCCGGTGGCACCCAGGTCCGGTCCATCTGCGACAGGGCGGTGGCGGCGTCGGTGCTGGTGAGCTGGCGTACCAGGATCTGCAGGGTCCACTTGCTGGGATCGGTGATGTACAACAACGGCGACATGTAGTCGTTCCAGATGGCCACCGCGTAGAACAGCGAGAACGTCGCGATGACCGGCTTGGACAGCGGCAGGACGATTCTGAAGAACACGCCCATCTCGTTGCAGCCGTCAATGCGCGCCGCCTCCTCCAGCGCCTGCGGCAGCTCCTGGAAGAAGCTCTTCACGATGATCAGGTAGAACGGGTTGATCGCCAGCGGCAGGATCAGCGCCCAGTAGCTGTCGAGCAGTCCCAGGTCACGCACCACCAGGTAGGTGGGGATCATGCCGCCGGAGAAGACCATCGTGAAGATGACCAGGTTCAGGATCAGCGTCCTGCCCGGGAGATACCGCTTGGCCAGCGGGTAGGCCATGGTGAAGGTCAGCAGCAGCTGGACCACCGTGCCGACCGCCGTCACGACGACGGTCGTGAGCAGGGCGCGGACGAACGTGTCGGTGGCGAAGATGTACGCGTAGGACTCCGTGACGAACTTCTCCGGCCACAGGAAGAACGGCCGCGAGGAGATCTCCGCCTCACCCGCGAACGATCCGGCCAGCACATAGAGCAGCGGCAGCATCGTGATCAGCGCCAGCCCGACGAGCACGACGACGTTGAGCGCGTCGAACACGCGGCTGCCGAGCGAGCTGTTGTTGTCGACCGGCTGCGTGGCCTTGGTCTCGGTCATGGTCGGCATGCCGGGGCTCCTTAGAACAGTCCACGCTGGCCGAGGCGCTTGGCCAGCCAGTTCGAGCCGAAGATCAGGATGACGCCCGCCACGCCCTTGAACAGGCCGACGGCGGTGGAGTAGCTGATGGCGCCCTGGGTGATGCCGGCGTAGTAGACGTAGGTGTCGAACACGTCGGCCACCGAGCGGTTCAGCGAGGTGGTCATGAGCCAGATCTGCTCGAAACCGGAGTCGAGCAGGTTGCCCGAGGCGAGGATCGCCATCACGACGACCGTCGGGCGGATCGCGGGCAGGGTGACGTGCCAGAGTTGCCGGAAACGTCCCGCGCCATCCATGCGGGCGGCTTCGTACAGGTTGGGGTCCACGCCCGCCAGCGCGGCGAGGTAGATGATCGTGCCCCAGCCGGTCAGCTTCCACAACTGCTGCAGGATGATCAGCGGCCGGAACCACTCCTCCTGCGCCATGTAGTCGACCTTCGCGGTGTCGCCCAGCAGGTCGCGGATCCATCCGGAGATCACGCCGAAGTCCGCCGCGAACAGCAGGTACGTCAGCGACGCGACGATCGTCCAGGACAGGAAGTGCGGGATGTAGATCAGCGACTGGACCGAGCGCTTGACGAGGCTGACCCGCAGCTCGTTGAGCATCAGCGCGACGACGATCGGCGCCGGGAAGACGATGACGATGTGCAGCAACGCCAGGAACAGCGTGTTGAACAGCAGCCGGCCGAAGTCGGGGCCGGCGAAGAGATCCTCGAAGTGCTTGAAGCCGACCCAGGGGCTGCCCGAGTAGCCGAGGAAGGGCAGGAAGTCCTGGAACGCGATCGTCACGCCGTACATCGGCAGATACTTGAAGATCACGAAGTAGGCGACGCCCGGGATGAGCATCAGGTAGAGCCAGCGATAGCGCGCCAGCGCCGCACGGAGCGGCACCTTGCCGGCCCTCCGCTTCTTCGCCTTGGTGGCCGCCTTCGGGGGAGGCGGCGCCAGGTCGGTGGCCACAGCGGCCTCCTTTCATGTGAGAGGCCCGGGACGCGCGGGCCCCGGGCCTCTCGACGCGACGGCTACTGCCCGAGCTTGGACACCAGGTCGTTGATCTCGGCGGCCACCTGCGTGCCGCCGCTGTCGTACCAGCGCTTGATCTCGGCCTTGAGCTGCTCCTCGGTGAAGGTGCCCGACAGGTACTTGATCCGGGCGTCCGAGACGATCGTGTCGATCTGCGCGCCCTTAGCGACGGCGGTGGGCGAGATCACGGGCAGTGCCACGTTGTGCACGGCCGTCTTGAGGTCCTCCTCCACCAGTTCCTGCTGGAGCTTGAGCATCTCCTGGTACGGCTCCCCTGACGGCACACGCTGGTAGGCGATCCCGCCGATGGACACGTCACCCTTGGTGCTGAGCTGGATGAAGGCGTCGTCCACGTCGTTCTGGACGGTCTTGACCGCGGGGTCGTCCTCGTTGATCAGCGCGGCGGTGTCGCCGTTCTCGACCTTGAAGTTGCGGCCCTCGATGCCGTTGGTGAGCAGGACCTGGCCCTCCTTGGTCGCCAGCTTGTCGAGGGTCTTCAGCACGTTGTCGAGCTCCGCCTCGGTCCGCACGCTCTGCTTCGAGATGGCCAGGGTGTCGAGGTAGCCGGTGAACGGGTAGGAGAATTTCTTCCCGTCCGAGCGCTTGAGGTTGCCGACCATGGTGACCTTGTCGCCGTAGGTCTCCTTGTCCTGCTCGTAGAACAGGTCGAGCCACTGCCTGGAGCGGATGTTGACGTCGATGATGATGCCGCCCCTGTTCTGCTGGACGGGGTCGTTCCACTTGGCGGCGTCGAGGGTGGCGAAGTCGGGGTTGACCATGCCGCCGTCGACCATCTTCTTCAGCCACCGGTTGGCCTCGAGGAACTCGGGGGTGTCGAAGCCCGGCACGATCTTGCCGTCGCGCTCGCCCCAGCCGTTCGGCGCGCCGAACCAGGTCTCGATCACGTCGTAGGGGCTGGCGCTGGCGTAGTTGCCCGGCCACTTCGGGATGACGAGGCCGTAGGTGTCCTTCTTGCCGTTGCCGTCCGGATCCTTCTCCGTGAACGCCTTGGCGATCTCGTAGAGGTCGTCGACCGTCTCGGGCTCGTCGAGGCCGACCTTCTCCAGCCAGTCCTTGCGGATGATGACCGCCGAGCGCAGCAGCGGCCGCATCCGGTAGAGGCCGTAGGTCTTGCCGTTGATGGAGGCGTTGAGCGCCGTCTGCGCGTCGGCGGGCTTGAGGTTCGGATACTTGTCCAGCTTGTCGGTCAGATCCCAGAACGCTCCGGCCTGGGCGGCCTTGACGAACGCCGGCAGGTGCGGGTCCACGACCATGACCTGCGGGATGTCGTCCGAGGCGAGCGTGACGTTCAGCTTCTCGGTGTACTCGGCGTTGGGCACCCAGGTGATCTTCAGCTTCTTGCCGAGGAACTTCTCGACCGCCTGGTGCATCTCGCCCTTGGGGTCCGGCGCGGTGCCGAACAGCTTCGACATGAAGGTGATCGTGCCGGGATCCGCCTGGGGCGCGTCGCCGCCGGAGCAGGCGGAGGCGGTGAGGGCGACCGTTAGCGTTAACACACCGGCAAGGAGCCGCCGGCGACGGGATGCGCTCATGAGTTCCCTTTCGAATGCAGCCGCGCCTCGTTCTCCTCGAAGAAGCGCTGGCAGAGCCACGTGTTGAGGTAGATCCACGCGCCGAAGCCGGCCACCGGTGCCAGGACGGGCAGCACCGCGGTCGCGTAGGCGATGGACGAGAGCACTAGCAGCAACAGCACGGACGAAGCCGGACGCATGAGCGCTAGCTGTGTCGCTTTGGGCCAGTAGGCCCACAGCGGAAGGTCGTAGTGCACGTAGAGCGGCCCGACGTAGGCCCCCACACCGGCCAGCGCGACGAGCGCCACGAAGGTCGCGATCCGCAACGTCCCCATGCTCGGCCCGGCGGCGGACAGGTACAGGTAGTTGCCGATCAGCACGGTGGCGAGCACCGCGACGGGAAGGATCAGCAACGAGGCGCGAACGAACTCCCGCCGGTAGACGCTCCAGAAGTCCCCCCAATGAATCGATTCACCCCGAGCGTGGCGACGTGCGACGGTGTAGGCGGCCACGGTGGCGGGCCCGATTCCGAGGACCACGCCGCCGAGCAGGGTGAAGGCGATCCACATCAGGTTCAGCCTGGCCGCCCAGAAGATCTCTGAGCAGACCGCTTGAACCTTCATTGACATGGCTGGATGGCTCATCCCGCAGCACCTTCTGACGGCGTGTGCGCGGACACGGGGGCGGAGTGTTGCGCCGTGGTTCCCCCGCCGTGACAGGAGGGTGAACCCCGGTGGTGTTGCGAAATTAGTGTTGAATCGACTCAAAGTCAATGACGCGAAATCCGGAGATTTCCGTACTCGCCGATAAGCGGGGCCATCTGCCGGAACCCGATCTTGCCTCCTGCCAGGGCAGGTCCGCCCACGGAACCCTCGTCCGTCCAGCGGAACGAGACCAAATCGTTGACCGAGAACGTGACCTCACCGCCGCGTACGTCGATGCGCATCGTGTACGGGCCGTCGGCGTCGAGCACCGAGGGCAGCGGGTCGGCCCCCTGCGCGACCAGGTGAAATCCGTGGCTCTTGCGCAGGTTGCAGGTGTGCAGGGCGCGCTCCGACGCCCACATGCGGCGGAAGTAGGAGACGTGATAGGCGTCGATGTCACCGTGGTGGTACTGCTCGTAGGGGCCGGTGCGGGCGGCCAGGCCCGGGTCGAAGAGGTCGGCGCCGTTCCTGCCCCTGGCGTGGAAGAACATGATGGCCAGGCCCGGCTCCCTGATCGGCAGAAAGTCCCACTCGATCCGCACGTCGGCGGGAAACTCCGCGGGACACCACAGCACGACGTTGGCCGCCTGGCCGTCGGACGGCGGCCTGCGGCTCTCCAGGCGCATCCGGCCCTGGGGGAAGGACGTGACCCCGTCACCTTCCATGCGGAAGCCCGCCAGGTCTTCCGGGCAGGCCAGGGCGTTGCGGTAGAGCTCGGTCAAGGAGGGCTCCTTCCGGAATCGCGGTGCCCCGGGCGCGCCGGGACGCTCGCGTACGGGGCCCTCGGCGGTGGGGCCCGCCGGATGAAACGGTTCAGGGCTGGGGGCGATAGGGCGCGCTCGACTCGCGGATCACCAGGTCGGGCTGGAAGATGACCTGCCGGTGCCGGTGCTGCTCGGGCTCGGCCACCTCTTCGAGCAGTAAGTCGATGGCCGTGCGCCCCAGTAACTCGCGCGGCTGCCGCACCGAGGACAGCGGCACCGCGGCCGCCGCGGCGAAGTCGATGTCGTCATAGCCGATGATGGCCAGGTCGTCGGGCACCCGCAGGCCGTGCGTGGCCATCGCCTGGAGCAGGCCGAGTGCCATCATGTCGTTGGCGCAGAAGGCCGCCGTGGGCCGCTCGGCGGCCGGCAGCTCCGCCATGCGCTCGCCGATCACCCGGCCCTCGGCGACGGTCAGCGTGGGGGCGGTGGCGGTGAGCAGCTCGACGTCGCCCCCGGCGGCGGCCACCGCCCCGGCCACGCCCGCGTGCCGGTCGGCCACCTGTTTGACCGACATCGGCCCGCCGACGAACATGATGCGTCGGTGCCCGCGCTCGATGAGGTGCGCGCCGGCGATCTGCCCGCCCAGCCGGTCGTCGACCGCCACCGAGCACTGGAGCCCGGTGGCCGGGCTGTCGACCAGCACCACGGGAGTGCCCCGGGCGGCCAGCTCCTCCAGCCAGGGCGTCTCCGCCTCGACGGGGGTGATCAGGATGCCCATCACCCGCTGCTGTTCGAGCTGGTCGAGGTGGCGGCGCTCGCGGCCGGCGTCACCGGCGCTGTTGCACAGCACCACCATCGTGTCGTGGTCGTCGGCCACCGACTCGGCGCCCTGGGCCACGTCCACGAAGAACGGGTTGGCCACGTCGAGCACGACGAGCCCGACCGTGCGGCTGCGGCCCACCCGCAGGTGGCGGGCCACCTCGTTGCGGACGAACCCCAGCTTCTTGATCGCTTCGAAGACGCGTTCGCGGGTGGCGGGCGACACGATCTCCGGACGGTTGAGCACATTGCTCACCGTGCCCACCGAGACGCGCGCGAGCTGCGCGACCTCCTTGATGTTCCTGGTCGCCATCGATCCTCACGAGGCCGTGCCGCTGTAAGTGCATGAGCCGCTACTCGGACGTGGTCCGCGGACGCGGCCACCGTGCAGAAACCGCTGCCTGCCGGCGGGGACGGCCGGACGCCGCCCACCGTGAACCCGGCCATCATAGCGGCAATCAAGATTGAGTTGAATCGTCTCAACCCGGCCGAACATGCGGTGGCCCGCCCCCCTGCGCCCTGCGTGGTCCCGGATTGGTACGTTCACCGTCTCCAGGGTGCGAGGTCGTGGCTCCGAAGAGCTCTAAGGCTCGGCGAAGACAGCGGTGTCGAGGTCGAAGCCGATCGGGTCGGGGATGTGCAGGGTGGATCCCATGGCGACCCGGGTGACGGTTTGGTACTCGCCTTCTTCGACATCGCTGAGCACGGTGACGGTGGGCGGTACGGCGATCGGGTCCACCAGCAGCATGACGGGAACGCCGCCCGCGGCGTACATGAGAGGCTTTTTCACTCGATCGTCTTCGACGCTGCTCGGCGAGATCACCTCGGCCACCATCAGCAGACCCGAAGACATCAACTCCCGCTCGCCCCAGCGACGGCAGTCAGGCGGGGAGAGCACGAAATCGGGCTCGACCGGGGTCCGAGGTCCATCGACGCAGACATCCACGTTGCCCGCGAAGCCGTCCCAGCCACGTTCAACAAGCAGAGGAAGCAACGCACGGTAGATCAGCATCGCGATTCTCGCATGCTCGGGGGTGCCGACGGGGCGGACGATCAATCTCCCATCGATGACTTCGGCGCGTAGGCCGGGAAGGGACGGCAACGCGTCGAACAGCTCGCGGGCTGTGGCAGGAAGACGTGCGGTGTCGGTCTCGGGCGTGAGCCTGCAGGGGCGCCCGGGTGATGCCATTACCATGTCGGGCTCCCTACGTGTTCGTACAGTCACGAAGGGTACCGCATCGTCGAGGTGCCACCCAGCCGACCGGTAGGGCTGCTCAATGTCACAACGGGCCTTGTCTCCGCCTTCCGCCGGACCCGGATGCTCGTCATCGATCAGGCGGCTGCGGAGGGCCACCTGATCCCGGCCCGGGGAGGGACCCGGCCGGTTCGGCGCTGACGCCTGGAGGATCCACCACACGGACGCGGACCGCGCGGAACATGGCCGGAGTGTCCTTCAGCACCGCCAGTTTCGGGTCGGGCACCACCAGGAACGGCTCGGTCTCCAGGGCCAGCAGGGGCGCGAGCCGCCGGTCCTGCCGCAGGGCGCCGACCGCCCGCCGGTCCCCTCCGAGCACCACCGCGTCCAGCTCCGCCAGGTGCGGCGAGAGCACCCGCACCGCCGTCGCCACCGCGTCGTCGAACGCCTCGGCCGCCTGCTTACGCCGCCGCCGGGCGTAGCGCTGCTGCGACCATCCCCCGGCCGCCGTGCGCCCCTGCACCAGCCGTGACCCCACCTTCGACGCGACCAGGGCGGAGCCGTGGAAGACACCGGCGGCGTAGCCGCCGAGCCGCACCAGGAACACCCCCACCCGCCGCTCCGCCGACGCGTGGGCGACCAGCCGGGTGACGTGCGGCGGCCCGGGGGGCGTCATGGGAGGGAAGGGGACGTGCAGCTCGGCCAGCGCGCCGTCGTCGGCGAGCAGCCGGACCACCCGGTCGTCACCCGAGGGGGAGAAGGGTCCGTGACGGCCGGCGAACCCGTCGATCCACGGATGCAGGCGCTCCGGCGGCACGGTCACCCACCGGCCGCCGCCGCCGCCCGGACGCGCGCTCATGATCCGAAGGCTAGCCGACACCATCACGGCCGGACGGCGCGCCCACGGGCGGAGGGCCATCCACCACCGTCGCCGCCGGACGTGCGGTCGCGGGAGGAAGGCTGACCGACACCATCGCGGTCAGGGCGAGTGAGAACAGAACCGAAGCGGAAATGTCGGTTAACTTTGGTTCGCGGGACTTCTGCGGCGGAGGTGGCTCCAGCACCATCTGTACGTGTCCTCCCTGCTCAACAGCCCCATGGTGGATCTCGACACCGGGGCCGTCATCGCGCACCCGGCCGTCGTCGACTCCGCCGGCGTCCTCAGGGCGGCCCCGCTGCCCATGGTGCTCGAACTGCCCATCCGGGTGGTGTTGTCAGGCGCGGGCGCGCTGGCTCCCCTGCACGAGGCGCTCAGGAGGGCGGGCAGACACCCGCGGGAGGCGATCCTGCTGCTCACCGGGACGTGCCACGCGCAGGACCGGCCGCTGCTCAGGGTCGGGCTGGACGGCCTGCGCACGCTCGGCTACCTGCTCGGCTTCGCGGATGCCGGCACCTGCGGCGCGGCGCTCGACCTGGTCGCGGAGTCGTCTCCGTACCTGCTGGCCCTCGGCCCCGAACTGGTGGCGCGCATCCCCTCCGACCACCGGGCGACCGCGGTGGCGCGGGCGGTGGTGTCGCTGTCCCGCGGCATCGGGGCGCACGTCCTCGCCCCTGGCGTCGAGCGCGAGCCGCAGGTGGCGGTGGTACGCGGCCTCGGCGTACGCCTCGCGCACGGGCCCCTGCTCGCCCCCGGCCCTGACGGCGAGGTACGGGTGCCGCTGCCCGTCACCGACGAGTCGCCCGCCACCGTGATGCTCGGCCCGCGCGTGCAGGAGCTGCTGATCCCGGCCGTGACGCTGCCGGAGGCGGCGCGGGCGGAGGAGGCGGTGGCGGCGTTCGGGCACGAGCCGACGATCACCAGCGTGATCCTGGTGGACGAGTTCCAGCGGCCCAAGGGCAGCCTCGACCGCAGCCGTTTCCTGCTGTCGTTCGCCGCCCGCTACGGGCACGCCCTGCACGGCGCGAAGCCGGCGCGGCGGCTGGCCGACCCGCCGCGCACGGTCCCGCGGACGACTCCTGCGGTCGCGGCCATGCAGGCGGCGGGCCGGGACGCGGCCCGCGTCTACGACGACCTGGTGGTGACCGACGAGCTCAACCGCTGCCTGGGCATCGTGCGCGTCTCCGACCTGATCAGGCAGGTAACGTCGATCAGAAGCTGACGACCTGCCGCAGGCCGGACCCCTCACTGGAGGGCCGGGCGGGCGTGTCAGGGTCTCCCCCGGCACGGGCCAGACCGGGGTGTCAGAGGCGGCAGGCGTAGATGTCGGTGACCAGGATGGCCCGCGCGCCGATGTCCCAGAGCTGGTCCATCACCTGCTGGTGGCCCTTGCGCCGGACCATCGCGCGCACGGCCACCCAGCCCTCGCGGTGCAGCGGGGAGACCGTCGGCCCCTCCATGCCGGGGGTGAGGGCGATGGCCTCCTCGATGCGCTCGGCACGGATGTCGTAGTCCATCATGACGAAGTCGCGGGCGTGCACGACGCCCTGGAGGCGGCGTACGAGCTGGTCGAGGCCCTGCGTCTCCGGCGCGCTCTGCTGCTTGATCAGCACGCCCTCCGAGCGCATGATCGGCTCGCCGAACACCTCGAGGCCGACGTTGCGCAGCGTGGTGCCGGTCTCCACGACGTCGGCGACGGCATCGGCCACGCCCAGGCGGATCGCGGTCTCGACGGCGCCGTCGAGCTTGATCACGCGTGCGTCGACGCCCTGGTCGGAGAGGTATTTGTCGAGCAGCCCCGCGTAGGAGGTGGCGATGCGCCGGCCGTCGAGGTCTTTGACCGACGCCATCGTGCCCGCCATGGCGGCCAGCCGGAAGGTGGAGCCGCCGAAACCGAGCGGCATGATCTCCTCGACCGGGGCGCCCGAGTCGATCAGCATGTCGCGGCCGGTGATGCCGGCGTCGAGGGTGCCCTCGCCGACGTAGACGGCGATGTCACGGGGGCGCAGGAAGAACAGCTCGCAGCCGCTGGCCTCGTCGACCACGACGAGTTCCTTGTTGTCCCTGCGCGGCCGGTAGCCGGCCTCTTTGAGCATGGCTTGGGCGGCCTCGCTGAGGGCGCCCTTGTTGGGTACTGCCAGACGCAGCATGTCAGGTCCTTCGTTGTCTCTGTCGCTTCTCCAGGGCTTGCCGGTGACGGGCGCGTCGCGCCCTAGAGATGCTTGTAGACCTGGTCGAGCCCGATGCCCTTGGCGATCATGAGCACCTGCACGTGGTAGAGCAGTTGTGAGATCTCCTCGGCGGCTCTGTCGTCCGACTCGTGCTCGGCGGCCATCCAGCTCTCGGCGGCCTCCTCGACGACCTTCTTGCCGATGGCATGGACGCCGGCGTCGAGCGCGGCCACGGTGCCCGAGCCCGCAGGCCGGGTGGCGGCTTTCTCTGACAGCTCGGCGAACAGCTCTTCGAAGGTCTTCATGGTCTCTCTCGTCGATTGGCTGACGTGCCTGTCAAGCCTAGTCTGCGCCAGGCACTGGCGCTGCCCGGTGTCCGCCACGCGGACGCCTGCACAGACGAGCGGGGACACATCGGACATTCACTGCACTGTATCCAACCTGGTGATCGGTCTGCGAAGCCCTGAGACCAGCCACGGGCAGAAGAGCGGTACTTCCAGCGGTCTCAAGGGCTGAAACGGCGCTGCCCGCCGCACCTGGTGGGGTGCGGCGGGCAGCACATGGTCGAAGGCGTCAGCGCTCTTAGCGGCCGGAGTTGCGGCGGTAGCCGCCCTTGCCGCGCTCCCCCGAGCGGTAGCCGTCACGCGGTCCGCGGTCGTCCGGGCGCCCGCCGCCGGAGCGGTAACCGTCGCGCGGACCGCGCTCGTCGGTGCGGTAGCCGCGCTCGCGGTCGGCCGAGAACGGGCGGCCGCGGTCGGAGGCGTAGCGCGGCCCCGTGGCAGCGCGGTCGTCGGAGCGGAACCCGCCCCGCTGGCCGCGGTCGTCCTGGCGGTAGGGGCGGTCGTCGGAGCGGTGGCCGCCGCGCGGCCTACCGTCACGAGGCTCCTGGCCGCGGCTGAAGGGACGCTCGCCCTCGGCGTGCCGGCGCGGACGCCGGTCACCGTCGAACTCCCTGCGCGGGCGGCGGTCGTCACCCGACGCGAACGGCCGCTCGCCGCCCTCGTCGTGGCGGCGCGGACGCCGGTCGCCGTCGAAGTCGCGGCGCGGGCGGCGGCCGCGGCGCTCGGAGCCGTTGTGGCCGCCGTCGCGGCGGGGCCGCAGCGGCTTGCGCACGTCGGGCTCCCAGACGGGGACGGCTTCACCGCTCGGCGTGCGGGCCCCGGCGACCTCGGCGAGCCTGGGGTGGCCCGGCGTGACCTTCAGGCGGAACGGGTGGATGCCGGCGCGCCGGGTGAGCGCGTCGGTCGAGCGCCGCTCGTTGGGCAGCACCAGCGTGACCACGGTGCCCTTCTCGCCGGCGCGGGCCGTACGGCCGCCCCGGTGCAGGTAGCTCTTGTGGTCCTGCGGCGGGTCGACGTGCAGCACGAGGCTGATGTTGTCGACGTGGATGCCGCGCGCCGCGACGTCGGTGCAGACGAGCACACCGATGGAGCCCTCGCGGAACTCGGCGAGGATGCGGGTGCGCTGGTTCTGGCGCTTGCCGCCGTGCAGGCCGCCGGCCTTGACGCCGACCCTGGCCAGCTGCTTGCAGAGCCGGTCGACGCCGTGCTGGGTGCGGACGAAGATGATCGTACGGCCCTCGCGGTTGGCGATCGCGGCCGTGACGTCGAACTTGTCGTCGCGCGTGACCTGCATCACGTGGTGCTCCATGGTGTCGACCGGAGAGGTCGCGGGGGCCACGGAGTGGGTGATCGGGTCCTTCAGGAAGCGCCGTACGAGCTTGTCGACGTCGCCGTCGAGCGTGGCGGAGAACAGCAGCCGCTGCCCGTCGGCCGGCGTCTGCGCGAGCAGCTCGGTGACGACGGGGAAGAAGCCGAGGTCGCACATGTGGTCGGCCTCGTCGAGGACGCTGACCTCGACATCGGACAGGGAGCACTCGCCCTGCCTGATCAGGTCGCCCAGGCGGCCGGGGGTGGCGATGACGACGTCGACGCCGCGCCGCAGCGCCTCGATCTGCTTGCCCATGGACATGCCGCCGACGACGACCTTCATGCGTAGCCCGAGGCCGCGGCCGAGAGGCTCGAGGGCGTCGTGCACCTGGAGCGCGAGCTCGCGGGTCGGCACGAGGATCATGGCCTTGGGCCGGCCGGGGGCGGGCCGCACACCCGCGATGCGGGCCATGGTGGGCAGGCCGAAGGCGAGCGTCTTGCCGGAGCCGGTCTGGCCCCGGCCGAGCACGTCGTGGCCGGCGAGCACGTCGGGGATCGTCGCGCTCTGGATGGGGAAGGGGCTGTCGAAGCCCAGCTTGGCCAGCCCGTTGACGAGCGGCTTCGGCAGGCCGAGCAGCTCGAACTCGGAGGGGCCAGGCTCGGGAGTGGTCTCGCCGAGCTCGGGCATGACAGCGTCAAGCATGGTCACGAAAGTCGTGCCTTTCCGTCGAAGTGGCGCGTCACTTCTGCGAAAGGACGAGCCGGGACGTACGGCGCTGGCCGTACATGTTCAAGGGCACCCGCCGTCGGGGCGGGTCGAGAATGAGGGGGACACACCGGGGCACCGGCCGCAGACGACGCGAGACGCGCAATGAGACGTCAGGTGCGTTTGGTGCCAACGCCGGGATGTTATCGGATATTCCCCGGATGGGTACGGACCTTCCAGAACCCGCTCTGGCACACACTGAGACGGCCGACGCTTTACGCCAGCCGTGACAGCAGAAAAGATCAGACGTTGAAGCCTAGCATACGCAGTTGCTCGCGGCCCTCGTCGGTGATCTTGTCAGGCCCCCATGGCGGCAACCAGACCCAGTTGATCTTGACGTCGGAGACCATGCCGTCCAGCGCGGAGTGGGCCTGATCCTCGATGACGTCGGTCAGCGGGCAGGCCGCGCTGGTCAGCGTCATGTCGATGGTCGCCACCGGCTGCCCGCCGTCGGACGGGTCGAGGTTGAGCCCGTAGATGAGGCCCAGATCGACCACGTTGATGCCGAGCTCGGGGTCGACGACGTCCTTGAGCGCCTCCATGACCTCGTCGACACTCGTGTCACCGTCGAAGCCGGTCGGGGTCTCCACTGGCTTGCTCATGACCTCTCCTTCGCCGTCGTGAGTGAACCGCCGGGTCGCATCATGCCTTCGTTGCGCTCGCTCACGTGGCAGCGCTCCTCACTACAGCGTCTTTGTAGGCCATCCAGGAAAGCAACGCACATTTCACCCGCGCCGGGAACTTGGCGACGCCCGCGAACGCGACCGCGTCGCCGAGCACCTCCTCGTCGGCCTCCACCTTGCCCCTGCCCTGCATGAGCCGGGTGAACTCGTCGACCACGGAGAGCGTCTCCTCGACCGTCGAGCCGGTGGCCAGCTCGTGCAGCACGGACGCGGCCGCCTGGCTGATCGAACAACCCTGGCCGTCGTAGGAGACATCGAGGATCTTGCCGGCGTCGCCCACCTTGACCCTGAGCGTGATCTCGTCGCCGCACGTCGGGTTCACGTGATGAACCTCGGCGTCGTACGGCTCGCGCAGCCCCCGCCCCTGCGGGTGCTTGTAGTGTTCCAGGATCAGCTCCTGGTACATCGACTCGCCGATCATGGCTATGCGAACACCTTCTGAACGTGATGGAGGCCACGCACCAGAGCGTCGATCTCGCCCGTGGTGTTGTACAGATAGAACGACGCCCGCGTGGTCGCCGGTATTCCGAAGCGTAGATGCAGGGGGCGCGCGCAGTGGTGCCCCACACGCACGGCGACGCCGAACTGGTCGTCGAGAATCTGCCCCACGTCGTGCGGGTGGATGCCCTCCAGCGTGAACGACAGCGTGCCGCCGCGCTCCTCGATCGTGTCAGGACCGATGAGACGCAGGCCGGGCACCTCGCGCAGGGCGTCGAGCGCGTAGGCCGTCAGCGTGCGCTCGTGGGCCTCCACGGCCTCCATGCCGACGCCGGTGAGGTAGTCGACGGCCGCGCCGAGCCCGATGGCCTCGACGATCGGCGGCGTGCCCGCCTCGAACTTGTGCGGGATGGGCGCGTACGTCGAGCGGTCCATCCAGACCGCCTCGATCATCTCGCCTCCGCCCAGGAACGGCGGCATCGCGTCGAGCACCTCGGCCCTGCCCCACAACACGCCGATGCCCGAGGGGCCGACCATCTTGTGACCGGTGAAGGCCACGAGGTCGGCGCCGAGCCGGGCCACGTCCACCGGGTGGTGCGGCACGGACTGGGAGGCGTCGAGCAGGACGAGCGCGCCCACCTCGTGGGCCCGCGCGGCCACCTCGGCGACCGGGTTGACGGTGCCGAGCACATTGGACTGGTGGGCGATCGAAACGATCTTCGTCCGCTCGGTGATGAGGCCGGGGTCGTAGTCGAGCCGCCCGTCGCCGGTGACCCCGAACCACTTCAGCGTCGCGCCGGTGCGCTGCACGAGCAGCTGCCACGGCACGATGTTGGAGTGGTGTTCCATCTCGGAGATGACGATCTCGTCGCCGGGGCCGAGCGTGAACCGCGGATCGGTAGAGGCGGGGTTGCCGAAGGAGTAGGCGACCAGGTTGAGCGCCTCGGAGGCGTTCTTGGTGAAGACGACCTCGTCGCGCGAGGGCGCCCCGATGAAGCCCGCGACCTTGTCACGGGCGCTCTCGTAGGCGTCGGTCGACTCCGCGCCCAGCACGTGCATCGCCCGGCCGACGTTGCTGTAGTGGAGCGCGAGGTGGTCGCGCATGGTCTCGATGACCTGGTTGGGCTTCTGCGAGGAGTTGCCCGAGTCGAGGTAGACGAGCGGTCGCCCGTCGGGCAGCTCGCGGGAGAAGACCGGGAAGTCCTTCCTGATCTTCTCCACGTCCAAGCCGTCGTATGTCATGCAGATGCCTTCGTGTACTGCTCGTAGCCCTCCGACTCGAGCTTGTCGGCCAGCTCGGGGCCGCCCTCCTCGACGATCCTGCCGCCCGCGAAGACGTGCACGAATTCGGGCTTCACGTACCGCAGGATGCGCGTGTAGTGGGTGATCAGCAGCACGCCGGTCTCGCCGGTGGCGCGGAAGCGGTTGATGCCCTCCGACACCACGCGCAGCGCGTCGACGTCGAGACCGGAGTCGGTCTCGTCGAGCACCGCGATCTTCGGCTTGAGCAGCTCGAGCTGGAGGATCTCGTGGCGCTTCTTCTCGCCGCCGGAGAAGCCCTCGTTGAGGTTACGCTGGGCGAAGGCGGCGTCGATGGCCAGCGCGTCCATGCCGTTCTTCAGGTCCTTGGCGAACTGGCGCAGCTTGGGCGCCTCGCCCTGGACGGCGGTGACCGCCGAGCGCAGGAAGTTGGAGACCGACACGCCGGGAACCTCGACGGGATACTGCATGGCCAGGAACAGGCCGGCGCGGGCCCGCTCGTCGACCGACAGCTCCAGCAGGTCGACGCCGTCGAGCAGCACCTCGCCGCCGGTGATGGTGTATTTCGGGTGACCGGCGATCGCGTAGGCGAGCGTCGACTTGCCCGAGCCGTTGGGGCCCATGATGGCGTGGGTCTCGCCGGACTTCACGGTCAGGTTGACGCCGCGCAGGATTTCCTTGTCCTCGACGGCGACCTTCAGGTCACGGATCTCTAGGGTGGACATGTCTTCTATGACTCCTTCGAGAGCGAGACGAGGACGTCATCGCCGTCGATCTTGACTGTGTATACGTTCACCGGCCGGGTCGCGGGCGGCCCCGTGGGCTTGCCCGTACGGACGTCGAAGCACGAGCCGTGCAGCCAGCACTCCAGCGTGCCGTCGTAGACCTCGCCCTCGCTGAGCTTCACCTCGGCGTGGGAGCAGACGTCGCGCAGGGCGAAGACCTCGCCGCCCTTGCGCACGAGCGCGACGGGGGTCTCCTCCACCTCGACGCCGATCACTCCCCCGTCGGGGATATCGTCGAGTGCGCACACCTTCTCGAATGCGGTCATCGGGACAGCTCCGCCTCCACCGCGCTGAGCACGCGCTCGCGGATCTCCTCGACCTGGATCTTCTCGATGAGCTGGCCGAGGAAGCCCCTGATGACCAGGCGGCGGGCCTCGTCGTAGGGGATGCCGCGGGCCTGGAGGTAGAAGATGTGCTCGTCGTCGAGGCGGCCGGACGCGGAGGCGTGCCCCGCTCCCGCGACCTCGCCGGTGAGGATCTCCAGGTTGGGCACCGAGTCGGCGCGCGCGCCGTCGGTGAGGATGAGGTTGCGGTTGAGCTCGTAGGTGTCGGTGCCCTCGGCCTCCACCCTGATGATCACATCGCCGATCCAGACGGCGTGCGCCTCCTCGCCCTGCAGGGCGCCGCGGTAGTCGACGTTGCTCTTGCAGTTGGGCTGCGAGTGGTCGACGAGCAGGCGGTGCTCAAGGTGCTGGCCGGCGTCGACGAAGTAGACGCCCGACAGGTCGGCGTCGCCGCCGGGGGCGGTGTAGGACACGCTGGGCGACAGGCGTACGAGGTCGCCGCCGAGCGTCACCACGAAGCTGCGGAAGGTCGCGTCCTTGGCGAGCTGGGCGTGGTGGTGGGAGACGTGGACGGCGTCGTCCTCCCAGTCCTGCAGGCTGACGACCTTGAGCGTGGCGCCGTCGCCGACGACGAACTCGACGTTGTCGGCGTAGACCGCGTGCCCCTGGTGCTCGATGATCACCACGGCCTCGGCGAGCGGCTCGACCTTGACCACGATGTGGCCGAAGGTGGCGCCGTCGAGGCCGCCGCCGCGCACCTCGACGCGGACCGGCTCGTCCGGCGTGGCCTCCTTGGGCACGGTCACGACCAGCGCCTTCTCGAAGGCGGAGTAGGCCTGCGCGCTGACCCGGTCGGCCGGCACGTAGGCCTGGCCGATGCGGGGGTCGCCGCGCCCCACCCACTCGGCCGTGACGCCGGCAGGTGTGGAGACCTGGGTGAGCGCCTGGCCGGTGATCTCGGCCTTGCCGTTGTGCAGCCCCTTCAGGCGCGAGAGCGGCGTGAACCGCCACGCCTCCTCGCGCCCGGTCGGGACGGCGAAGTCGGCCAGCTCGTAGGACGCCTTCTCGTGCAGGGTCGACAGGGGCTTCTCGTTCAGGCCCATCAGCCGACGGCTCCTTCCATCTGCAGCTCGATCAGCCGGTTGAGCTCGAGGGCGTATTCCATGGGCAGCTCGCGCGCGATCGGCTCCACGAAGCCGCGCACGATCATGGCCATCGCCTCGTCCTCGTCGAGCCCGCGGCTCATGAGGTAGAAGAGCTGGTCCTCGCTGACCTTGGAGACCGTGGCCTCGTGCCCCATCGACACGTCGTCCTCGCGGACGTCGACGTACGGGTAGGTGTCGGAGCGGCTGATCTGGTCGACCAGCAGCGCGTCGCACTTGACGGTGCTGGCGCTGCCGTGGGCGCCCTCCTCGATCTGCACGAGACCGCGGTAGGAGGTGCGGCCGCCGCCGCGCGCCACCGACTTGGAGATGACGCTGGAGCTCGTGTGGGGCGCCAGGTGCACCATCTTGGAGCCGGCATCCTGGTGCTGGCCCTCGCCGGCGAACGCGACGCTCAGCGTCTCGCCCTTGGCGTGCTCGCCCATGAGGTAGACGGCCGGGTATTTCATCGTGACCTTGGAGCCGATGTTGCCGTCGATCCACTCCATGGTCGCGCCTTCGTACGCCACGGCGCGCTTGGTGACCAGGTTGTAGACGTTGTTGGACCAGTTCTGGATGGTCGTGTAACGGCAGCGGGCGTTCTTCTTGACGATGATCTCGACGACCGCGCTGTGCAGCGAGTCGGAGGAGTAGATCGGCGCGGTGCAGCCCTCCACGTAGTGGACGTAGCTGTTCTCGTCGACGATGATCAGGGTCCGCTCGAACTGGCCCATGTTCTCGGTGTTGATCCGGAAATAGGCCTGCAGCGGGATCTCGACCTCGACGTTCGGCGGCACGTAGATGAACGAGCCGCCCGACCACACGGCCGTGTTGAGCGCGGCGAACTTGTTGTCGCCCACCGGGATGACCGAGCCGAAGTATTCCCTGAAGAGGTCTTCGTGCTCCTTCAGGCCCGTGTCGGTGTCGACGAAGACGACGCCCTTCTCCTCGAGGTCCTCACGGATCTTGTGGTAGACGACCTCGGACTCGTACTGGGCGGCGACGCCGGCGATGAGGCGCTGCTTCTCCGCCTCGGGGATGCCGAGCTTGTCGTAGGTGTTCTTGATGTCGGCGGGCAGCTCGTCCCAGGACGTGGCCTGCTTCTCGGTCGAGCGTACGAAGTATTTGATGTTGTCGAAGTCGATGTCCGTGAGGTCGGAGCCCCAGGTCGGCAGCGGCTTCTTGCCGAACAGGCGGAGGCCCTTCAGGCGAAGGTCGAGCATCCACTCCGGCTCGTTCTTGAGCGCGGAGATGTTGCGGACGACCTCCTCGGACAGGCCACGCCTGGCCGTCGAACCGGCGGCATCCGAGTCGGACCAGCCGAACTTGTAATTCCCGAGGCCTTCCAGCTCCGGGCGGTCGGTGACAGTCACCTTCCGGTCTCCTTGCTCTTGTCTCTATGTGCGGATTCGCCCAGCGTCTGCGGGCTCACGTGTGTCGTGCAGACCCCGTCGCCGTGGGCGATCGTGGCCAGGCGCTGCACCGGGACGCCGAGCAGCTGCGCGAACGCCTCCGTCTCGGCCTCGCACAGCTGCGGGAACTCCGCGGCCGCGTGTGCCACCGGGCAGTGATGCTGGCAGAGCTGGTCGCCCCCCGATTTGGCCTTGCTGGCCGAGGCGGCGTACCCCTCCGCCGACAGCGCCTGCGCCAGCACCTGCACGCGCTGGTCCGCCGGCACCGTCCGCATGGCCGGCTCCAGCCGCCTCACCAGGCTCGAGACCTGCGAGCGGGCGAAGTCGGCCACCGCTTCCTCTCCCATGCGCTCGGCCAGGAAACGCAGCGCGCTCCCGGCCAGGTCGTCATAGGCGTGCTCGAAAGCGCTGCGCCCCGCGTCGGTGATGGCGAACAGCTTGGCCGGCCGCCCGCGACCGCGCTGTCCGCGCGGGCGCGCCATGCGAGGCTCGATCATCCCGCCGGCCAGCAGCGCGTCCAGGTGCCTGCGGACGGCGGCGGGCGTGAGCCCGAGCCGCTCGCCGAGCGCTCCGGCCGTGACGGGACCATGCTCCAGAATCAGCCTGGCGACACGGGCGCGGGTGCCGCGCTCGTTGCCGGGCTCGCTCAGGTGCATGTTTTTCACAACATCAGTGTGCCGTAATTCCTTCCCGCTTCACAAACGGATCCGGAAACGGGGTGAATGCAATTTCTCACGCAGGGTAGGCTTACCTAACTTGCGGGCGGCCCAGGACGGCGAAGGTCAGGGCCGAGCCGAGGATGAGCGCCAGCATGACACCGGCCATGGGCACGGCACTGGCGGATCCGACCAGCCCGACCAGCGGGGCCGCGACCGCGCCGAGCGCGAACTGCAGCACGCCGAGCAGCGCGGAGGCGCTGCCCGCCACCTGTGCGGGCTGCGAGGCCAGCGCCAGCGCGCCCGTGCCCGGCAACACCAGACCCTGGCCGAGCATGATGACGAACAACCCGCCGACGATGTACCACAGGCCGAGCCCGGCGAGCGCGGCCGACAACAGCAGCGCGGCTCCGGTCAGGCCGATGGCCAGCCCGATGAGCACCAGCCGGGCCGGCGGCACCCGCCCCGACAGCCTGCCGCCCAGCTGGGCCGTGACGATGAGGGCGAGCGCGTTGAGCCCGAAGATGAGGGAGTACTGCTGGGGCGTGGCGCCGTACACCTCCTGGAGCACGAACGGCGAGCCGGAGATGTAGCTGAACATCGCCCCGAACGCCAGCCCGGCCGTCAGGGCGGAGCCCATGAACGGGCGGTCACGCAGCAGCCGCCAGAACGTGCGCACGGTGTGCCTGAGGCCGCCGCTCTCGCGCTCGGCCGCGGGCAGCGTCTCGCGCACGCCCGCCAGCATGGCCAGCAGCAGCACCAGGCCGATGAGGCTGAGCACCACGAACACGCCCCGCCACGACGTGAACGCCAGCAGCTGGGCGCCCGCGATCGGCGCCAGGATGGGGGCCAGGCCGCTCACCAGCATGAGCGTGGCGAAGATGCGGGCGATGGCGGCGCCGTCGTAAAGGTCGCGCACGACAGCCCGCACGATGACCAGCGCCGCGCCGCCCAGCATGCCCTGCAGCAGCCGGAACGCGATGAGCATGGGCACCGACGGCGCGAACGCGCACAACAGCGAGGCCGCCATGAATCCGGCCACGCCCACCATCAGCGGCACCCTCCTGCCGCGCACGTCGCTGACCGGCCCGGCGATCACCTGGCCGACGGAGACGCCGATGAGGCAGGCGGTGAGGGTGAGCTGCACCTGCGCGGGGGCGCTCAGCATCTCGGAGGTGATGGCGGGCAGCGCGGGAAGGTACATGTCGATGGAGAGCGGCCCGATCGCCGACAGCGCTCCGAGGATCAGCAGCAGCAGCCCGCGGCGGCTCCTTCGCTCATGAACGACGACGGCGGACGTGGCCTCTGCCACGGACATGGATGCCCCTCTCCCTCGCGGACCGGTGGCCCACGAGGGCCGATGGATCAAACCACCACCGGCTTCTCCTGATTCCCGGTCATCAGATATTTCTTGGGAATCCCATGACCCGGACGAGGAACGCCGATCCGGCCGGGCTCACCTGCGGCCGGGACCGCCCGCCGCAGTCCCTAAACTCATGGCATGGACTCCCCAGCCGTCGAGATCATCGACCTGGTCAAACGTTATGGCGGCACCACCGCCGTCGACGGCCTCACGCTCCGCGCCGAACGCGGGGCGGTCACCGCGGTCCTCGGCCCCAACGGCGCGGGCAAGACGTCCACGGTGGAGATCTGCGAGGGCTTCCGCGAGGCCGACGCGGGCACCGTCAGAGTGCTCGGCCTGGCGCCCGCGCTGCCCGAGCTGCGGCCGCGCGTGGGAGTCATGCTGCAGGCGGGCGGCGTGCCGCCGGCGATGCGCTGCGCCGAGTGGCTGCGCCTGGTCTCCCGCTTCTACGCCCGTCCCCTCGACACGGACGCGCTGCTCGCCCGGCTGGGGCTGACGGAGCACGTACGCACCCCCTACCGGCGGCTGTCGGGCGGGCAGCAGCAGCGCCTGTCGCTGGCCGCGGCCGTCGTCGGGCGGCCGGAGCTGGTCTTCCTCGACGAGCCGACGGCAGGGCTCGACCCGCAGGCCAGGCACGCCTGCTGGGATCTGGTGGGCGAGCTGCGCGGCGCGGGCGTGTCCGTGGTGCTGACCACCCACCACATGGACGAGGCCGAGCGGCTGGCCGACCACGTCGCGATCATCGACAGGGGGCGGGTCGTGGCCGAGGGCAGCCCCGCCTCGCTCACGGGCGCCGAGCGCCAGCTGCGGTTCAGGGCGCGGCCGGGGCTGGCCCTGGAAGAGCTGCTCAACGCGCTGCCCACGGGCAGCGCGGCCAAGGAGTCACCCGCCGGGCACTACATCATCGAGGGCCTGGTCGGGCCCGAGCTGCTGGGCACGGTGACGGCCTGGTGCGCCTCCGAGGGCGTCACGGCCGACGACCTGCGCATCGAGCGCCGCACCCTCGAAGACGTGTTCCTGGAGCTGACCGGCAGGGAGCTGCGATGACCGCTCGGCCCGCACCCGCTGGAGGCGCGATGACCACGCTGGACCTCACCCCCGCGCCCGGCGCGGCGCCGTTCCCGCGCATGGTGTTCGCGCAGGCGTGCGCCGAGGTCCGCGCGACCCTGCGCAACGGCGAGCAGTTGGCGCTCACCCTGGTCCTCCCGGTGTTGCTGCTGGCGGGGTTCTCGATGATGCCGCTGATCGACGTCGGCGGCAGCCGGGTCGACTTCCTGACGCCCGGCGTGCTGGCCCTGGCCGTCATGTCCACGGCGTTCACCGGCCAGGCCATCGCGACCGGGTTCGAGCGCCGCTACGGCGTGCTGAAGCGGCTGGGCGCGACCCCGCTGTCCAGAGCCGGTCTCATGCTGGCCAAGACGGCCGCCGTCGTGGCCGTGGAGGTCATCCAGGCCGTCGTGATCGTGGCCGTGGGGCTGGCGCTGGGGTGGCGGCCGCACGGGTCGTTCCTGAGCGCCGCGCTGCTCGTCGTCGTCGGCACGGCGGCGTTCAGCGGCCTGGGGCTGCTCATGGCGGGCACGCTGCGCGCCGAGGCGACGCTGGCCGCCGCCAACGTCGTCTACCTGGTGCTGCTGGGCGCCGGCGGGGTGGTCTTCCCGCTGTCGAAGTTCCCCGAGGGGATGCGGCCGGTGCTGGAGATCCTGCCGATCTCGGCGCTGACCGGCGGGCTGCGATCGGTGCTCGCGCAGGGCGCGGCGCTGCCGCTCGTCCCGCTGGCCGTGCTGGCGGCGTGGGCGGTGTTGTCGCTGGGGCTGGTCTCGCGCACCTTCCGCTGGGAGTGAAGGAGAGCCCCGGGCGGCGGTGACCGCGAGGCGGGGACCGCCCGGGCCTCATTCCGGTTGCGGCTGGGGCGCCTCGGGGCCGAGGGCTCCGTAACGGCGCCTGGCGAGCGCGGCCACCACGGTCAGCGGGACCGCCGCGCCCGCCGCCAGGCCGAACAGCAGCGCGTACCTGCCGTGGTCGGCCAGCGGCCCGGCCGCCCAGGACGCCGCCGCGCTGCCCACGAACAGCGCCGAGGCGAAGAACGCGATCGTCGTCCCCCTGGCCTGCGGCACCACCGAGGTGGCCCACGTCTGCAGCGACGAGTGCAGGAACGACCAGCCGCCGCCGAGCAGCAGCGCCGTCACGGTCACGGTCGGCAGGCTCACGTGCACGGTCACGATCGCGAAGCCGGCGCACAGCTGCGCGCCGCCCACCGTCATCAGCACCGGCGCGGGCCAGCGTCCCACCAGCCGCTTGACGAGCTTGGACAACGCCCACAGACCCAGCCCGTACGCGGTGATGGCGAGCCCTGCCACGGCGGCGGCGAACCCGGCGTGCTCCAGCGCGGTGGCCAGGAAGGGCATGACGCCGAGCAGGATCGCCCCTTCGACGAACGCCAGCCCGAACACCAGCAGCGCCCATCCGTGCCCGAGCACCGCCCCCAGGTGGCGGCCCACGCCCCGCGCGGCGCCCGCGGGCCCGGCTCGGGGCGGCTCGGGCAGCGAGCGGAGCGCGTACGCGCAGGCCAGCGCGCAGGCGGCGGGCACCACGAAGGCCACCCGCCAGTCGAGCAGGCCGGCGAGCACTCCGCCGAGGCCGGTGGCCAGCGCGGTGCCGAGGGAGGCGGCGGCCATCAGGTCCGTGAGCGCGCGCTGCCGGACCGACGCCCGGACCGTGTCGCCCACGTACGTCAGGCCGGTGGGGATCACCGCGCCGAAGCAGGCCCCTGCGACGATCCTGGCCGCCACCAGCGCCCCGAGCACGGGCATGAGGGCGGAGACCAGCCCTGCCAGCGCCGCGCCGAGCAGCGCTCCGCGCATCACCGGCACCCTGCCGAACCGGTCGGACAGCAGCCCCCACAGCGGCTGGGACAACCCGTAGGCCAGGTAGTAGCCGCTGGCGGCGGTGACGGACGCCGACAGGGACACGTCCAGGTCCCTGGCGATCAGCACGAGCATGGGGGTGACGGCGAAGCGGTCGAAGCTGCTGACGAACGACGACACGGACAGGGCCGCCGGCGGCCGCTCGATGCTCACAGGGGGGTCAGAGGCTCTCATACGTCCATAGTTCGTTCGCCTAACTAAACGATCGTGTACCACTCTAAGTGGGCAAATGTCGAAGGGCGTCAGTAGGCTCTTGGGGTTGCCCTTCTTCACAGGTGAGGAATCCCGTGTCCGCCTTCGCCCTCGACGAACCGTTCGATCGCCGCCCCGGCCTGTCGCGGGCGGGCAGCGTGCTGCGCGCCGCCGCCGACTCGATACCGCCCTCCAGCCTCGTCCTGCTGGGGATCTTCAGCGTGCAGCTCGGCGCCGGATTCGCCAAACAGCTGTTCGCGGCGCTGCCGCCGAGCGCGGTGGTGTTCCTGCGCATCGCGGCGGGGGCGCTCATCCTGGGCGCGTTCGTCAGACCGCGGCTCAAAGGGCTGGCCGGGCGTGACTGGGCGCTGGGCATCGGCTTCGGCGTGACGCTCGCGGTGATGAACCTGACCTTCTACGAGGCCCTGTCACGGCTGCCGATGGGAATCGCCGTGGCCATCGAGTTCCTCGGGCCGCTGGGCGTGGCGGTGGCGGCCTCCCGGCGCAGGATCGACCTGCTGTGGGTGGGCCTGGCCGGCGCGGGCGTGGTGCTGCTCGCGCCGTGGGGAGAGTCGGCGTCGGTGAGCTGGGCGGGGATCGCCTTCGCGATGCTGGCGGGGGCCTGCTGGGCCGGATACATCCTGCTGTCGGCGGCGGCCGGGCAACGTTTTCCCGGCACGAGCGGATTGTCGTTCGCGATGATCGTGTCGGCCGTGATGATCGCGCCCGTCGGGATCACCACCGGCGGGACGGACCTGCTCCAGCCCGAGCTGCTGCTGATCGGGCTCGGCGTGGGGCTGCTGTCGTCGGTGATCCCCTACTCGCTGGAGCTGCGGGCGCTGCGGCGCATGCCCAAGCATGTGTTCGGCATCCTGATGAGCATGGAGCCGGCCGCGGCGGCGCTGATAGGGGTGCTGCTGCTGAGCGAGTTCCTGCACGTGCAGCAGTGGGCGGCGATCATCTGCATCGTGGCCGCGAGCCTCGGCTCGACGCGGATGGCCGGCCGCGCGAAATAGCGGCGGCCCCACGAGACGGACCCACGAGACGGGCCTGCAAGACGGGCCTGCAAGACGGGCCGCCGCGCGCCCGTGGGATGGGGTCTCGGGCGCGCGGCGGGGGGCTCGGCCTCGGTGGGCGGGTGTGCCGAGCCCGGTGAAGGTCAGCGGAGTGCGGGAGTCCGCGTGACCAGGCTGACGCCACCGCCCGGCGGCGGGGATGGCGTGGTCCGGTGGTCCGATGGACCGGGACGACAGGGCCGCCGGGCGCCCGCGCGAGGCGCCGCTCAGCCGGCCCGCATCGAGGTTACCTCGATCGGGGAGCACACGATCCCTAAATGTCGGAACTTACCGCTCGGATCGCGGGTTAACCGGATTATCGGGCTCAGTGCTCGGCCCAGATGCCGCGTACATGACCGATGTGCTCTTCCATGATCTGGGTGACGGCGGCGGCGTCGCCGCTCTTGAGCGCGTCGAGCAGCGCCAGGTGCTCCCTGGCCGAATCGGCCAGGGAACCCCGCTCGGAGAGCTGGGACAGCCCGTAGAGCCTGGCCCTGGTGCGCAGGTCGCGCACCACGGAGACCAGGTGGGCGTTGCCGCACAGGGCCAGCAGCTCGACGTGGAAGCGCAGGTCGGCGTCGACGTACGCCAGCAGGTCACCCCGCTCGCCGGCCGAGACGATCTCCTCGGCGGTGGGCCTGAGCCGCTCGAACTCCTCGGCCCGCGCGCTGTCGGCCAGCCTGGCCACCGTGGGCACCTCGATGAGCTGGCGGATCTCGGTGAGCTCGTCGAGATCGCGGTCGGACAGCTCGGTCACCCGGAAACCCTTGTTGCGCACCGCCTCGACCAGGCCCTCCTTGGCCAGGTCGAGCATGGCCTCGCGGACGGGCGTGGCCGAGACGCCGAACTGGGCGGCCAGCACCGGCGCGGAGTAGACCACTCCCGGCCGCATCTCACCGGTGATCAGCGCGGCGCGCAGCGCATGAGCGACCTGCTCCCGCAGGCTCTGCCGCTCCCCCACCATCGGCAGGTCGAGCCGGTCGTCGGCGAGCATCCCGCCACCCCCTCCTACGTCCAGGCCTCGTAAGCGGCAGCCGCTACCACGAGGTCCTCCCACGCCATGCCCGTGCCTTTGAACACGCGCGGCCCCGGCCCTGTGAGCACTCTTCCGGCGATCAGGTCCGCGAGGTTGCCGGCGAGATGACCAGTGGTGATCGTACCTTGGCGGATCGGGACGATCAGGTCACCCGCCTCTTCCATGGCGGCCGCCCTGGCCTCCACGACCACGGTGGCACGCGCGACGAGATCGCCGTCGAGCTCGCGGGCGCCGGGCTCGTGCGACCCTACGGCGACGACGGTGGCGCCGTCGCGGGCGAGCTTACCGGGGAACAGGGGTTCCCTGGCGGTGGTGCAGCAGGCCACGAGGTCGGCCCCGGCCACCGCCTCGTGGCTCCTGCCGTCCTCGGCCGAGGTCAGCGCCCGCGCGTCCAGCCCGAGCGTGCGGCAGTGCCCGGCGAGCGCCTCCGCGCGTCCGTGATCGCGCCCGACGACCGTGACCTCCGCGACGGGCGCCACCTCGCGCAACGCCGCCACGTGCCCCCACGCCTGCGGCCCGCTGCCGTACACCACCAGCCGCCGCGCTCCCGGCTCGGCCAGGTGGCGGACGGCCAGCGCCGAGACGGCGGGCGTACGCAACGAGGTGAGCGCGATCCCGTCCATGGCCGCGAGCGGGGCCAGCGTCTCGCCGTCCAGCAGCAGGTACGTCCCCTGGATCCGGGGCAGCCCCCGCCCGGGGTTGGCCGGCGCGACGGTGGCGGCCTTCACCCCCGCGTACCGCCCGGCCGCGGCGGGCATCAGCAGCAGTTGCCCGGCGGGCACGTCCACGACCGACCGCTGCGGCGTGTCCTCCGGGTCGAGCCCGGCCGTGAGGGCGTCCTCGAGAACCTGCACGGCCCGCCCGGGCGGCACCAGCCGCTCCAGCGTGGCGGCGTCGAGGTACGGCAGTGTGCTCATCGCAGGGTGAACCCCGTTCCCATCGGATCGTCGGGATCGAGCTCGAAGGAGTGCCGCCCGGTCCGGTACGCCATGCCCTCGATCTCCGGGACGACCGCGCCCTCGGCGACGCCGGCCACCCGGGCGCGGAAGGTGCTGCCGACGACGCTGGTGTGGATCAGCGGGCCGCGCAGCCCCGAGTCGTGCAGCAGCGCCAGCCGGGCGGCGGTGCCCGACCCGCAGGGCGAGCGGTCCACCTCCCCGTCGGCGAACACCGCCACGTTGCGCTGGTGCGCCACGCCGTCCACGTCGGGCAGCTCGTCGTAGAAGATCACCCCGTAGACGCCGGAGAGCCGGTCGTCGGAGGGATGCCGGGAGGCGGGATGGCCGGCCAGGCCGGCCTTGACGCGCCGGGCGTGCCCGATGAGCGCGGGCAGGTGCCACGGCTCCACGGACAGCCCCACCGCCGCGGCGGGCACGGAGGCGTAGATGGCGCCGCCGTAGGAGACGTCGACCGTCACCCCTCCGGCCGGCACGCCGCGGGCGATCACGAACGACGGCACGCTGACGAACGTCACCCCCCGCACCCGGCCCCCGGAGCAGCGCACCCGCGCCGTGACCCGCCCCGACGGCACGTCGATGACCACGTCCGTCTCGCCGTCGGGAGCCGCGTCGGCCAGGCCCTCGCGCACCGCGTGCACGCCCAGCGCGATCGTGCCGTGGCCGCAGGCGGTGGAGAAGCCGTCCTTGTGCCAGAACAGCGCGCCGAACCGCGCGCCGGGGTCGTCGGGCGGGACCAGGAAGCACCCGTACATGTCGGCGTGGCCCCGCGGCTCGTGGCACAGCAGCCGCCGCACGTGGTCGAAGTCCGCCATCGCCGTGGAGCGGCGGTCGAGCACGCCGGAGCCGGGGATCTCGGGCACGCCGCCGGTCACGATCCTGAACGGCTCGCCACCCGTGTGGTAGTCGACCGTCGTGATCACGGGCTCCCCGCTCACAGCTCGAATCCGGCGGGGAAGGGGTCGCGGGGGTCGAGGAAGTATTGGGCGGTGCCGGTGATCCACGCGCGGCCGGTGATCGACGGCACCACCGCGGGGCCGCCGCCCACGGTGGTCTCCTCCAGCAGCCGGCCGATGAACCGGGTGCCGATGAACGACTCGTTCACGAAGTCCCGCCCGAGCGGCAGCTCGCCGCGGGCGTGCAGCTGCGCCATGCGGGCGCTGGTTCCGGTGCCGCACGGCGAGCGGTCGAACCAGCCGGGGTGGATGGCCATGGCGTGCCGGGAGTGATGGGCGTCGGAGCCGGGCGCGGCGAAATAGACGTGGTGACAGCCGCGGATGCGGTCGTCCTCGCGGTGCACGGGCTCGTCGGCGGCGTTGACGGCCTCCATGGTGGCCAGACCGGCCGCGATGATCTCGTTCTTGGCCTTGCGGTCGAACGGCAGGCCGTAGGAGCCGAGGTCGACGATCGCGTAGAAGTTGCCGCCGTAGGCCAGGTCGTACGGGATCGTCCCGAACCCCGGCACGGTCACGGCGGCGTCCAGCCGGTCGCAGTAGGAGGGCACGTTGCGCAGCGTCACCGACATGGCCATGCCGTCCTCGACGGCCACGTCCACCGCCACCAGCCCGGCGGGCACCTCCAGGCGCACGGTGGTGACCGGCTCGGTGACCTCCACCATGCCGGTCTCGACGAGCACGGTGGCCACGCCGATGGTGCCGTGCCCGCACATCGGCAACAGCCCTGACACCTCGATGAACAGCACGCCCCAGTCGGCGTCCGGCCGGGTGGGCGGCTGCAGGATGGCGCCGCTCATCGCCGAGTGGCCGCGCGGCTCGGTCATCAGCAGCGTGCGGACGTGGTCGAGGTGGTCGCGGAAGTAGACGCGCCGCTCGGCCATGCTCGCGCCGGGGATCACGCCCACGCCGCCGGTGATCACGCGCGTGGGCATGCCCTCGGTGTGGGAGTCGACGGCGTGGAAAACGCGCTTGGTCCTCATTGCAGCCCTTCCGTCACGAGGTCCTCCGGGGGTTCGGGTGAGGGGGTGGATCGTCCGCGGGAGCCGGACCGGTCGCCTCGCCGCTCTCGCTGAGCGCGCCGAGGGTGACCGGCTGGGCGATGGGGCGGCGGGGCGGCTGCGGCGGCTCCCCTGCCAGGCACGAGACGGCGTATCCGCAGATGCGGCCCTGGCACCAGCCCATGCCCGGCCGGGCCAGCGACTTGATGGAGCGCGCGTCGGTCGCGCCGAGGTCCTGCGCCTCGCGTACGCGGGCCAGCGGCACCTCCTCGCACCGGCACACCAGCGTGTCGTCGCGCAGCCACCCCTGCCAGCCCGGCTGGACGGGGTAGGCCCGCTGCAGCGCCTCCCCGAACGCCCGCCACCGCGCCCGCCGCCGCGCGAGCACCCCCGGCACCGCGAGCACCCCCGGCACCGCGGGCACCCCGGCCGCCTCGGGCGCCGTCCGGGAGCCGGCCACGATGGCCAGGCCGGCGATGCGGCCCTCCAGTTCGGACAGCCGCCACCCGCCGACCCCCGTGGGCTCGCCCGCCGCCCAGACGCCGGGGACGGTGGTGCGCTGGGCGGCGTCCACGGTGAGCACCGGGCTGCCGTCCACGTCGTGCCGGGTCTGGCAGCCGAGTTGTGTGCCCAGCTCGATCTGCGGCACGAAACCGTATCCGGCGGCCACGGTGTCGCACGCGACGACGCGGGTGGCGAGGATGTTCCACCCCTCGTCGAGGCGGGCCACGGTGACGGCCTCCACCTCGCGCTCGCCGTGCGCCGCGACCACCGCCTGGCGCGTGCGGTACGGCACCCGGTGCCGGGCCAGGGCCACCGCGTACTGTGCCGCTTCGCCTGCCTTGTCCAGGGCGAGGAGCGGCCGCCTGGCCAGCCCGAGCCCGCTGCCGGCCTCGAACACGCCGAGCACGCGCGCCCCCGCCCCGGCCAGCCCGCCGGCCACGGGGAGCAGGAACGGCCCGGTGCCGGAGACGACGATCCGCCGGCCGGCCACGACGCCGCTGCCCTTGAGCAGCGCCTGCGCGCCGCCCGCGGTGAGCACGCCGGGCAGGTCCCATCCGGGAAAGGGCAGTGGCCGGTCGTGCGCGCCGGTGGCGATGAGCAGCCGCCGCGCCCGGAGAGCGACCGGCAGCTCACCCGCCCTTCCGTCCCGAGCCGGGGATGACCGCGTCACGCAGTGCACGACCAGGGTCCCGTCCGGTTCGCGGGCGGCGCTCCACGCCTGGTGCCGCAGCAGCACGTCGGCACGCTCGCCGAGGGCCCGGCCCTGGCGCAGGAACCGGCCGAGCCCGGGCTCCGCGCCCGGGACGGCGGAGTGGCGGAAGTACTGGCCGCCGAGCCGGGCCCCGGAGTCCACGAGCGCCACCCGCAGGCCCGCCCGCGCCGCCGTGAGCGCGCCCGCGACCCCCGCCGGCCCGCCGCCGATCACCACGAGGTCGTACGTCACGACGTCGTCACCTCGTCCCCGGGCGTGGCCTCCAGGAGGCAGGCCCGCTCGGGCGCCCGCCCGTTGACGGAGATCAGGCAGTCGAAGCAGACGCCGATCCCGCAGAACAGCCCTCTGGGCCGCCCGCCGAAGCGGGTGCTGCGCCATGACCGCACGCCGGCCGCGTGCAGGGCCGCGCCGATCGTCTGCCCGGGGACGACCGGCACGGACCGGCCGTCGACCGTGATGTGGAACGTCACTGGTCCTCCTCGGAGAAACGTCCGGGCCGGAAGGGGCTCAGGTCGAGGTCGGGCTTCTGACCGGCGATGAGCTGGGCGAGCAGGTGCCCGGTCGCGGGGGCGAGCCCGATCCCCGCGCCTTCGTGCCCGCACGCGTGGTACAGCCCGGCCAGGCGCGGGTCGGCGCCGATGACGGGCAGGTGGTCGGGGCAGTACGGCCGGAACCCGCAGTAGGACCTGATGGCCCGCACCTCGCGCAGCGCGGGGAAGAGCGCGACCGCCTGCCCGGCCAGCCGCGCGAGCACCGGCACCGACGTCGTCCGGTCGAAGCCGACCCGTTCCCTGCTGGCCCCGATGAGCACGGTCCCCGCCGGGGTGCCCTCGACGACGGCGGACGTCTCCAGCCCCGCCGAGTCGCTGGCGACGTTCGTGACGTAGGCGGCGGTGTAGACCTTGTGCCTGATCAGCGGCTCGCGCAGGGGTTCGGTGACGAGGATGAACCCGCGCCTGGGCAGGATCGGCAGGTCGACGCCCGCCAGCGCGGCCACCTCGCCGCCCCAGGTGCCCGCCGCGTTGATCACCGCGCCGCCGCGGACGTCGCCCCGCGAGGTGCGGACGCCCGTCACCCGGCCGCCGGAACGCGTGACCGCCGTCACCGCGGCGCCCAGCCGCAGGCGCAAAGTGCCGCGGCCGAAGCTGCGCGCCCCGTGCCTGAGCAGGGCGGCGGCGGCCAGCATGGGCTGCACCTGGGCGTCCTGCGGGTAGTGCACGCCGCCTGCCAGGTCGCCGGCGAGGTGCGGCTCGTAGTCGCGCAGCGACCCTGCGGGCACCAGGGTGTGCTCGACGTCATGCTCGGCGGCCTGTCCGGCGGCGAGGTCGGCGAGCCGCTCCTGGACCTCGGGGGTCTCGGCGACGACGAGCCCGCCCTTGGCCTCGAACTCGAACCCGCCGTTCCCGCCGTGCCGCTCCGCCAGCGAGCGCCACAGCCGGTTCGACAGGACGGCCAGCTCCAGTTCGGGCCCTGGTTCCTTGTCGGACACCAGGACGTTGCCCTCGCCCGATCCGGTCGTGCCGCCCGCCACGGGCCCACGGTCGATCACGGTCACGTCGAGTCCCGCCCGTGCGGCGTAGTAGGCGCAGGCCGCTCCCACCACGCCGGCGCCGACGACGATCACGTCGGACAAGCGCCACCACCTCCCAGCAGTAATATGTCACATACCCAGCAGCCTTGAGAAGCCCCGTTCCAGGGACCGGCCCGCCCGGCCCTTACCATCGATACGTGAAGCTACCCACGGACCATCCCCACCCCCTTGTGCGCCGCCTGTTCTCCTTCTGGGCGCCCACCGAGAGGTCGATGCGCGGCTGGGCCATGGCGTCCGTGGTGGTCAACGCGGGCATCACGGTGACGGGCGCGGGAGTGCGGGTCACCGGCTCCGGGCTGGGCTGCCCGACCTGGCCGAGGTGCACGCCCGACAGCTTCATCCCGGTCGCGCACCCCGAGGTCTCACCGCTCAACATGGCCGTCGAGTTCGGCAACCGGCTGCTCACCTTCCTGGTGCTGGCCGTGGGGGTCGCGTGCGTGCTCTCCGCGCTGCGGATGACGCCGCGCAGGCGCTCGCTGGTGCTGCTGGCCTGGCTCCAGCCGGTCGGCATCGTGGCCCAGGCGCTGTGGGGCGGGCTGGTGGTCACCACCATGCTCAACCCGTTCACGGTCGGCATGCACTTCCTGATCTCCAGCGGCCTGATCGCCGCCTGCTGGGTGCTGTACGCCCGCGCGGGCGAGGGCGACGCCCCCGCGCGCCGGGTGACGCACCGCGACATCAGGCGGCTCGGGCACGTGCTGCTCGCGGCGGTGTTCGTGCTGCTGGTGGCCGGCGTGGTGGTGAGCGGCACGGGGCCGCACTCGGGCGACGCCATGGCCTCCCGCTTCGACCTGGACATCGAGACCGTGGCGCGCATCCACGCCGACATCGCCTACGTCGTGGTGGGGCTGACGTTCGCGCTGGCGTTCGCGCTGCACGTGAACAACGCCCCGCGCCCCGCGCGCCGGGCGGCCCTGGCGCTCTTCGCGGTGGAGCTGGCCCAGGGCTTGATCGGCTACACCCAGTATTTCCTCGCCGTGCCCGCCATGCTGGTCCTGCTGCACGTCCTCGGCTCGACCCTGGTCTGGATCGCCGCGCTGAGGGTGGTCACCTCGCTGCGCACCCGTTCCCCTGAGGCCGCCTCGGCAGGCCCCTCCCCCACCGCGGCGCACGCCGCCGTCTGAGGGGATAAGCCGGGATTTGGGGTGTTAGGTCCGCCACTCCCCCGCCCTGACGCAGGCGTGATTTGCACGGAAACGTCCGCCGCGCTCCGCACACCACCGCGCCGGACGCACCCAGCCTCAGCCGCGAGCGCCGGGGGCGTAGCCCGGCGGCGGTGAACCCCTGGCGACCGAGCCGGCGTGCACCGACCGCGCCGGGAAGTCCGCCCTGGCGGTGCTCATGCACTCCAGCAGCGCCCGCTGCTCCTCGTGGAAGGTCTGCTCGTCGACCACGTGGCGGGCCGCCCGCTCATGCAGCAGGCCCAGCTCGGTGGCGGCCAGCTGGTAGTCGCGCATCGCGCGCAGCCCCCGCTTGCCGCCGTGGGCCTTGGCCCACTGCCTGGCCTGCCGCCGCCTGGTGAACGCCGACAACATGTAGATGTCGGCCTGGGTGACCAGCTTGGTCGGCTCGTAGGGCGGGAGATAGCGCTGGATGAGGGCGACGATGCGCCGCCGGTCCCTGAACACCACGCCGATGAGCACGACCAGCACGACCAGCAGCGTCAGGTAGGCCACCACGAGCCCGGGGAAGCCGCCGTAGGAGGCCAGGCCGTTCCACAGGCCGTGCAGGATCATCGCGGCCGACCAGCCGGCCAGGACGGGGAAGATCCGGTCGCCGCCGGCGCGCTGGGCCGCGTAGGCGACCGCGACGCCGATCATGGAGCTGAACAGCGGGTGCGCGAGCGGTGACAGGATGCCGCGCAGCACCACCGTGACCGCCAGCCCTTTGACGCCCGAGCCGGACAGCGCGGCGATGTAGTAGCTGACGTTCTCGCTCATGGCGAAGCCGAGGCCGACCATGCTCGCGTAGATGACGCCGTCGGTCGGCCCGTCGAGCTCGGCCCTGCGGAACCTGAGCAGGCCCAGCAGCACCAGGCCCTTCATCGTCTCCTCCACCACGGGCGCGCCGAACGTGGCCGCGATGTTGCGGGCACTGGCCTCCGACAGGCGGGCGGTGTCGATGATGTAGTGCAGGTTGAGCGAGTTGACCACGCCGGCGACCAGCACCGCGATGCCCGCGCCCCACGCGAACGCGAAGATCAGGTTACTGCGCGGCTCCGGCTCCATCCGGTCGAGCGCCAGCACCGCGGCCAGCAGCAGCGGCACCGGCGCCAGCGCGAGCATGAGGGCGATGAAGAACTGCACCGGCGCGCCGTTGAACACCACGTCGAACGAGAACGAGACGAGTGCGCAGATGCCGGTGAGCACCAGCCCGATGATCAACGCGAACGATGGGCGGTCCTTGAACACCCAGCGTGGATCACGGGTCGCCATAGGGTGACCTTAACGGATCAGAGTGCCGGGGTCCGTGCGGGTCGGAACAGTGCGGGTCGAGGCCGGGCAGGCCGTGATCGGCCTGGAGCGTGGTGTGGCCGATCTCGAAGCGCTCGTGCAGCAGGCGGGCCAGGCCGTGATGATCTCCGCTCATCCGGCCTCCTTCAGATGCTCCCGGCTCAGGTCGAGCAGCATGCGGACATGGGCGTCGGCCAGCCGGTAGTAGATCATCCGCCCGGCCCTGCGGCTGGCCACGATCCCCGCCGTACGCAGCAGGCGCAGCGCGTGGGAGACGGCCGTGTCGGTCACCTCGACGGCGTCGGCCAGGTCGCACACGCACAACTCCCCCGCCTCCAGCAGGGCGTAGAGCAGGCGGGCCCGGGTCGGGTCCCCGAGCAGGCGGAACAACTCGGCCAGGCGGGCGGCCTCTTCCGGCGTCACGAGCCGGTCGCGGGTGGCCGCGACCCTGGCGGCGTCCGGCTCCTGCACCGTGCAGCCGTCCAGACCCGTGATAACACCTGAAGAGCTATTCATATGTGCACTATAAGAACGGGAACGGGCCCGGCGCAACGGCCGGGCGGAGGGTTTCAGGCGAGCAGCGGGTCGATCGCGACCGCGAGGAAGAGCAGCGCCAGGTAGGCGTTGGACCAGTGGAAGAACCGCATCGGGCGCAGGTCGACACCGCTCTTGCCGGCGTTGAGCCGGCCCAGCAGGCGGTGCACCTCCCACAGGCACACGGCGCCGAGCACGGCCGCCACGACGGGGTAGAACAACGTGGTGCCGGCCACCGGCCACAGCGCCAGCGAGCACAGCACGGTCGCCCACGTGTAGGCGATGGACTCCAGGACGACCCGCCGCTCGGTGGCCACCACCGGCAGCATCGGCACCTTGGCCGCCGCGTAGTCCTCCTTGTAGCGCATGGCCAGCGTCCAGGTGTGCGGCGGCGTCCAGAAGAACACCACCCCGAACAGCACCAGCGGCGCCCAGGCGAGCCGGTCGGTGATGCCCGCCCAGCCGATCATCACCGGCATGCAGCCCGCGATGCCGCCCCACACGATGTTCTGGGCCGTGCGCCGCTTGAGGATCATCGAGTAGACCAGCACGTAGAACAGGATCGCGCCGGTGGACAGCAGGGCGGCCAGCGCGTTGGTGGTGAGCCACAGGCCGACGGTGGAGAGCACGCCGAGCACGATGCCGAAGACGAGCGCCGCGCGCGGCGACACCTGGTGCCTGGCCAGCGGCCTGCGGCGGGTGCGGCGCATCTTCTGGTCGATGTCACGGTCGACGTAGCAGTTGAGCGCGTTGGCGCTGCCGGCCGACAGGGTGCCGAACACCATGACGGCGACGGACGTCCACAGCGGCGGCAACCCGCCCGCGGCGAGGAACATCACGGGCAGCGTCGTGATCAGCAGCAGCTCGATGATCCGCGGCTTGGTGAGCGCGATGTAGGCCTTGACGATCATGCCGATCGAACGCGGCTCGCCCACCTTCGGGGACGGGGCCGTCGCCTGCCTGTTGGTGAGCACCGTCAAGGCGCTTCCAGCCTGTGCGGGGTCAACGCGTAACCTCTGATTAGAGCGGATCCATGGGTGGGCGCCGTGACGCCTCTGCGAACAACCAAACTGTAGTCGCAGGGTCGGCCGGTCCGGCCAATGGGGGGCTTGCGCCCCACGTGGGACGCCGGGGTGGAACGGGAATTGATCGTCACCTCCACTCGGTTAGGGTCCCTGTGGGCGGGATAGCCAAACCGGCGTGACCAATGACAACTAGATTCCGGAGATCGAGCACTTGAGCACCGAACTCGTGCCAGCCCTCGAATGGACCGACCTCGACAAGAAGGCGGTCGACGTCGTTCGAGCCCTGGCGATGGACGCAGTGGAGAAGGCGGGCTCGGGTCATCCCGGCACCGCCATGAGCCTCGCCCCCGCCGCATACCTGCTTTTCCAGCGTGTGATGCGCCACGACCCGACCGATCCCGGATGGATCGGACGCGACCGCTTCGTGCTGTCGTGCGGCCACACCAGCCTGACGCTCTACATCCAGCTCTTCCTCTCCGGCTACGGCCTGTCGCTCGACGACCTCAGGCGGCTGCGCCAGTGGGACAGCCTCACGCCCGGTCACCCCGAGCACGGCCACACGGCCGGCGTCGAGACCACGACGGGTCCGCTCGGCCAGGGTCTGGGCAACGCGGTCGGCATGGCGATGGCGGCCCGCCGCGAGCGCGGCCTGTTCGACCCCGCCGCCGAGCCGGGCGCCTCGCCGTTCGACCACCACATCTGGTGCCTCGTCAGCGACGGCGACATCGAGGAGGGCATCAGCCACGAGGCCAGCTCGCTCGCGGGCCACCAGAAGCTGGGCAACCTCATCGTCATCTGGGACGACAACCAGATCTCCATCGAGGACGACACGCTCATCGCCAAGTCGGAGGACGTCGTCGCCCGCTACGACGCCTACGGCTGGCACACCCAGAGCGTCGACTGGACCGAGAACGGCGACTACGCCGAGGACGTCCAGGCGCTCTACGACGCGCTGCAGGCGGCCAGGTCCGAGACCGGCCGGCCGTCGTTCATCCGGCTGCGCACCATCATCGGCTGGCCCGCGCCCAACAAGCGGAACACCGGCAAGATCCACGGCTCGGCCCTGGGCGAGGCGGAGGTCGCCGCCACCAAGGAAGTCCTCGGCATGGACCCCACCAAGAGCTTCGACGTGCCGGACGAGGTGCTCAAGCACGCCCGCGCCGTCGCCCAGCGCGGCCGCGCCGAGCACGCCGAGTGGGAGAAGGGCTACGCGGAGTGGCGCTCGGCCAACGCCGAGCGGGCCGAGGAGCTCGACCGCATCTCCCAGCGCCAGCTGCCCAACGGCTGGGCCAGGGCGCTGCCGTCGTTCGAGCCCGGCGCCTCGATGGCCACCCGCAAGGCCTCCGGCGAGGTGCTGAGCGCGCTGGCGCCGGTGCTGCCCGAGCTGTGGGGCGGCTCGGCCGACCTGGCGGAGTCGAACAACACCACCATGAAGGGCGAGCCGTCCTTCATCCCCGAGGAATACCAGACCAAGGAGTTCCCCGGAAACCGCTACGGACGCACGCTGCACTTCGGCATCCGCGAGCACGCCATGGGCGCCATTCTCAACGGCATCGCCCTGCACGGCGGCACCCGCCCCTACGGCGGCACGTTCCTGGTCTTCTCCGACTACATGCGACCGGCGGTGCGCCTGGCCGCGCTGATGAAGCTGCCGGTCACCTACGTGTGGACGCACGACTCCATCGGCCTGGGCGAGGACGGCCCCACGCACCAGCCGATCGAGCACCTGTGGGCGCTGCGCGCGATCCCCGGCCTCGACGTCGTCCGCCCGGCCGACGCCAACGAGACCGCGTACGCGTGGAAGGCGGTCCTCCAGCACACCGACCGGCCCGCGGCCCTGGCCCTGACGAGGCAGAACCTGCCCGTCTTCGAGGGCACCAGCGCCGAGGGCGTGGCCAAGGGCGGCTACGTCCTGCGCGAGGCCTCCGACGGCCAGCCGCAGGTCCTGCTCATCGCCACGGGCAGCGAGGTGGAGATCGCGGTGAACGCCCGCGACCTGCTGGAGGCCCAGGGCATCCCGACGCGCGTGGTGTCGATGCCGTGTGTCGAATGGTTCAACGGGCAGGACATCGCCTACAGGCAGACGGTCCTGCCTGCGTCGATCCGGGCCCGGGTCGCGGTCGAGGCGGGCGTCGCTCTCGGCTGGCACCAGTTCGTCGGCGAGTGCGGCGAGGTGGTCGGCCTCGAACACTTCGGCGCGTCGGCCCCGTACAAGACCGTGTACGAGCAGTTCGGGCTGACGGCGGAGCGCGTGGCCGCGGCGGCACATGCGAGCCTGGCCAAGCTTGGCCGGGAAAAGGGCGAGACGACGGGAAACTGAACGAACATGAGTGAGATCCTGAACAAGCTGTCCGGCCAGGGCGTCGCCATCTGGCTCGACGACATCAGCCGTGAGCGCCTGCGCACCGGCAACCTCGAGCAGCTGATCCGCGAGAAGAACGTCGTCGGGGTGACCTCTAACCCGACGATCTTCGCCAACGCGCTCAGCAAGGGCGACGCGTACAACGCCCAGCTGCACGACCTCGCCGTACGCGGCGTCGACGTGGGCGAGGCCGTACGCGCCATCACCACCTACGACATCCGCTGGGCCGCGGACGTGCTGCGTCCCGTCTACGACGCCACCGGCGGCGTGGACGGCCGGGTGTCGCTCGAGGTCGACCCGCGCCTGGCCCGCGAGAGCGAGAAGACCGTGGCCGAGGCGCGGGCGCTGTGGTGGCTGGTCGACCGGCCCAACCTGTTCATCAAGATTCCTTCGACGGTGGAGGGGCTGCCCGCGATCACGCAGGCGCTGTCGGAGGGCATCAGCGTCAACGTCACGCTGATCTTCTCCCTCGAGCGGTACCGCGCGGTCATGGACGCCTGGCTGGCCGGTCTCGAGGCGGCGCAGGCCAAGGGCCTCGACCTCAGCAAGATCGATTCGGTGGCGTCGTTCTTCGTCAGCCGGGTCGACACCGAGATCGACAAGCGGCTCGACAAGCTCGGCAAGCCCGAGCTGAAGGGCAAGGCGGGCGTGGCCAACGCGCGCCTGGCGTACGCGGCGTTCGAGGACGTGATGAACTCCGAGCGCTGGCAGCGGCTGCGCGCCGCGGGCGCCCGCCCGCAGCGGCCGCTGTGGGCCTCGACCGGCGTGAAGAACCCCGAATACTCCGACACCCTCTACGTCGACCAGCTCGTCGTCCCCGGCACCGTCAACACGATGCCGGAGAAGACGCTCGACGCGACGGCCGACCACGCCAACGTCTCGGGCGACACCGTGCGTCCCTTCTACGAGCAGGCCTGGAACACCATGGCCGCGCTCAAGGAGGCCGGCGTCGACTACGACGACGTGGTGAAGGTCCTGGAGGACGAGGGCGTCGACAAGTTCGAGGCGTCCTGGAACGAGCTGCTCGAGAGCGTCACCAAGAACCTGGTCCCGTGATGAAGGTCTCCTGCCGCGATGAGGGGGTGGCGTCCGCCGCCGCCTCCTTCGCGGGGCGCCTCGTCGCCGGCGGCGTGCCCGCGCGGCTCGCCGCCGGCGACCCCACGCTGTGGGGTGAGGACGCCGATGCGGGCGCGCAGGCCGGCCCCTACCGGCCGGCGCGCCCGCGAACGCCGTCCCGCACCTCGCGCGAGCTGCTGCCCGAGCTGGGCGGGCTCGCCGAGCGAGCACGCGCGCAGGGACTGACGAACGTGGTGCTGGCGGGGGCGGGCGGCTCGCCCGCCGCCGCCGAGGTGATCTGCGACACCGACGACGTGCCGCTCACCGTTCTCGACACGACCGACCCCGGGCAGGTGCTCCGCGCGCTCGCCGAGCCGCCGGACGCCACGATCGTGGTCGTGGCCGACGCGGGCGGCTCGGCCCTGGAGACCGACTGCCTGCTGCGGATCTACGAACGTCACTTCACCGACGCGGGCATCGCGCCGGCCGAGCGCATCGTGGTCGTCACCGGCCCCGGCTCGCCGCTGGAGCGGCGCGCGCGTGAGAGCGGCCACCAGGTGGTGCCGGCCGCCCTGGTCGCGGGCGGCCGTGCTCCGGCGCTGTCGGCGTACACGCTGGTGGCCTGCGCGCTGGCGGGCGCCCGCGTGGAGCGGCTGCTCGACGACGCCGAGCAGGCGCTGCCGCTGTTGTCCCTCGACACCGGCAACCCCGGGCTCGACCTGGGGGCGGCGCTCGGCGGCGCGGCGCTCGGCGGGCGCGACAAGCTGCTGCTCGAAGACCAGCTCTCGGCCATCGCCGGGCTGCCCGGCTGGATCGAGGAGCTCGTCGCCGGGGCCACCGGCAAGCGGGGCAGGGGCATCCTTCCCATCGTCGGCGCCGACCCCCACCGCAGTGGCGACGAACTGGTCGTCGCCATCGAGTCCGACGTCGGCGACGTGCGCGTCGACGGGCCTCTCGGCGCGCAGTTCCCGGTGTGGGAATATGCCGCCGCCGTCGCCGGGCTGGCGCTGGACGTCGACCCGTTCGACCGGCCCGACGAGGCCGGGGCGCGCGACAACACCGTCGCGCTGCTGGCGCTGCCCGACCTGCCGACCGGCGCTCCCGCGTTCACCGACGGCCCTGTCGAGGTGTACGGCGGGGTCACGGCCAAGGACCTGCCCGGGCTGTTCGCCGAGCTGCTGCACACCGTCCCGGCCGGCGGATATCTGTCGATCATGGCCTACCTCGACCGGCTGGCCGCGTTCGACGCTCCGGTGCCCGGCGGGGCCGACTTCGAGCAGATGACCGACGCATGGATGATGGCCGACGCGGCGACGCTGCGGGCGCTGCTCGCGCTGCGTACCGACCGGCCCGTGACCTTCGGCTGGGGCCCGCGCTGTCTGCACGCGACCGGCCAGTATCACAAGGGCGGCCCCCCGAACGGCGTGTTCCTGATGATCACGGGAGCGGTGGCCCAGGACGTCGCGGTCCCCGGGCGGCCGTACACCCTGGGCCGGCTCCAGCTGGCGCAGGCTCTCGGCGATCTCGGCGCCGTGGAGACCCGCGGGCGTCCCGCCGTACGCCTGCATCTGACCGACCGCGCGGCGGGAGTCGCGCACCTGCTCGCAGCCGCACAGGAGGCTTGAGATGACAGACCCGGCAGCACCCGCGGAGGAGGCCGCCACGGTGGCCACCTCGGCCGCGGGCACCTCCACCACCATGGAAGTCCTGGCGGCCAACCCGCTGCGCGACCCGCGTGACAAGCGGCTGCCCCGGGTGGCCGGACCGTGCGTGATGGTGTTGTTCGGCGTGACAGGCGACCTGGCCAAGCGCAAGCTGCTGCCGGCGATCTACGACCTGGGGAACCGGGGGCTGCTGCCGCCCGGCTTCTCGCTGGTCGGGTTCGCCAGGCGCGACTGGAAGGACCAGGATTTCGCCCAGCTGACGCACGACGCCGTCAAGGCGCACGCGAGGACGCCCTTCCGCGAGGAGGTATGGAAGCAGCTTCGTGAGGGCATCCACTTCGTGCCCGGCGAGTTCAACGACGACGGGGCGTTCGACGCGCTGGCCATGGCCTTGAACGAGATCGACGAGACACGGGGCACCGGGGGAAACTACGCCTTCTACCTGTCGGTGCCGCCGAAGTTCTTTCCCGTGGTGGTCGAGCAGCTCAAGCGGACGAAGCTGTCCGACGCGCCCGAGGGCTCGTGGCGGCGGGTGGTCATCGAGAAGCCGTTCGGTCACGACCTGCGCTCGGCGCACGAGCTGAACGAGATCACCACCTCCGCCTTCCCGGAGAGCTCGATCTTCAGGATCGACCACTACCTGGGCAAGGAGACCGTCCAGAACATCATGGCGCTGCGGTTCGCCAACAACCTCTATGAGCCGATCTGGAACCGCAGCTTCGTCGACCACGTGCAGATCACGATGGCCGAGGACATCGGCATCGGGGGGCGGGCCGGCTACTACGACGGCATCGGCGCCGCCCGCGACGTGATCCAGAACCACCTGCTCCAGTTGCTCGCGCTGGTCGCGATGGAGGACCCGACCTCGTTCGACGCCTCCGCGCTGCGCCGGGAGAAGGAGAAGGTGCTCAAGGCCGTGCGGCTGCCGGCCAACCTCGGGCTCAACACCGCGCGCGGACAGTACAAAGCGGGCTGGCAGGGCGGCGAGAAGGTCGTCGGCTACCTCCAGGAGGACGGCATCTCGTCCGCGTCCACCACGGAGACGTACGCCGCCATCAAGCTGGAGATCGCCAACCGGCGGTGGGCGGGCGTGCCGTTCTACCTGCGCACCGGCAAGCGCCTGGGCCGCCGGGTGACGGAGGTCGCCGTGGTGTTCCAGCGGGCGCCGCACCTGCCCTTCAGCGCCGACGACACCGAGATACTCGGCCACAACGCGCTCGTCATCAGGGTCCAGCCGGACGAGGGCATCACCGTCAGGTTCGGCAGCAAGGTGCCGGGCACGGCCATGGAGGTGCGCGACGTCTCCATGGACTTCGCCTACGGCGAGTCGTTCCTCGAGTCGTCCCCCGAGGCGTACGAGCGGCTGCTGCTCGACGTGATGATCGGCGATCCGCCGCTCTTCCCGCACCAGCGGGAGGTCGAGCTGTCGTGGAAGATCCTCGACCCGATCGAGGAGTTCTGGGCCACGCAGGGCCAGCCGGAAGGCTACGAGTCGGGTTCGTGGGGGCCGGAGTCGGCCGATGCGATGATGGCCCGCGACGGCCGCGTCTGGAGGAGGCTCTAGTGAGCGGACGCGTTGACCCACCCAGTACGGCTGTCGCCGCGAGACCGACGGAGGAGCGCCCGTGACGACCTTCATGTTGTCCGACACCACGGCGGGCAAGATCTCGGCGCAGTTCATGCACCTGCGCCACCAGATGGGCGCGCCCGCCATCGGCATGGTGCTGACGCTCGTGGTCGTCTGCGAGGAGCGCCACCAGTACGACGCCCTGCGCGCCGCCACCGAGGCGGCCCGCGAACACCCCTCCCGCATCATCGTCGTGATCAAGCGTGAGGAGGACGAGCCGATCAGGCTCGACGCCGAGCTGCGCATCGGCGAGTCCACGCCCGGCGAGGTCGTGGTGCTGCGCCTGTACGGCGAGCTCACCGAGCACGCCGACTCCGTGGTCAGCCCGCTGCTGCTGCCCGACACCCCGGTCGTGGTGTGGTGGCCGGGCGCGGCGCCCGAGGTGCCGTCGAAGGACGCCATCGGAGCTCTGGCGCAGCGGCGCATCACCGACGCCAAGGGCCTGGACGAGGGCGGCATCCAGTCGCTGGTGACCAGGGCCAAGGGGTACGCCCGCGGCGACACCGACCTGTCGTGGGCGAGGCTGACGCCGTGGCGCAGCCTGCTGGCCGCCGCGTTCGACCAGCCGGTGGGCCAGGTGCACGAGGGGGTCGTGGAGAGCGCGAAGGATCATCCGAGCGCGCCGCTGCTGGCCTCCTGGCTGTCGGAGCGCCTCGGCACACCGATCGAGGTCGCCGACTCGGCGGGCCCCGGGCTGACGTCCGTGCGGCTGCGCCTGGGCGACGGCGAGCTGTCCATCTGCCGGAGCGACGCCCGCCTGGCCACGCTGTCGCGGCCGGGGCAGCCCGACAGGAACGTGGCGCTGGCCCGGCGCCACACCTCCGAGCTGCTGGCCGAGGAGCTGCGCAGGCTCGACAGCGACGAGGTCTACGAGGCCGCGGTCAAGCACTTCGCCCGCACGTACAAGGGATGACCCTTCCCCGGGCGGCCCCGGCCGTCCGGGGCCTCCTGCTGATCCTGGTGAGAAAGTAGTGCTCGTGAGCGTGCCTAATGTTGTCGTACACCGCAACGCCGACGTCCTGGCCAAGGCCGTGGCGGCGCGGATCATCACCCGGCTGGTCGACGTGCAGTCGGCCAAGGGGGCGGCGTCCATCGTGCTGACCGGCGGCACGGTCGGCATCGCCACGCTGGCCGCCATCGCCGCGACGCCCGCCCGCGACGCGGTCGACTGGCGGCGCCTCGACGTCTGGTGGGGCGACGAGCGGTTCGTGCCCGCGGGCGACAAGGAACGCAACGAGACCGGCGCCCGCGAGGCGCTGCTCGACCACGTCGACATCGACCCGGAGCGGGTGCACGTCATGCGCGGCCCCGACGCGGGGATGACGGCCGAGGAGTCCGCCGAGTCCTACGCCGCCGAACTGCGCAAGGCCGCCAGGCCGGAGGATCACGGACCGGTGCCGAGCTTCGACGTCATGCTGCTCGGCATGGGCCCCGACTCCCACGTGGCCTCCCTGTTCCCCGGCATGCCCGCGCTCTACGACACGCGCCCGGTGGTGGCCGTGCACGGCTCGCCGAAACCGCCGCCCACGCGCATCTCCCTGACCCTGCCCGCCATCCAGGCCGCGCGCGAGGTGTGGGTGGTGGCCGCCGGGGAGGAGAAGTCGGGGGCGGTACGCCTGGCCCTGTCCGACTCGGGGCCCGTGCAGGTGCCGGCGGCGGGCGCCAGGGGCCGGGGGCGCACCCTGTTCCTCCTGGACCGTGCGGCGGCCGGCAAGATCCCGCCGGGGCTCGGCCGCATGGCCTCGCCGTAGCCCAGCCGTTCCGGCGGCGACCGCGCCGTGAGCCGCGGGCCCGCCACCGGCCTCCTCCCGTGAGCCGGGCGGTCGCCTCGTCCGGTCAGCAGGCCGCGACGAGCGCGCCGATCTCCGCCACCAGGGCCCGCTTGCGCTCCTCGGCCAGGTAGGAGGCCCGGACGCCGTTGCGGGCGAGGTGGGCCAGTTCGGGAGCGCCGAGTCCGAAGACGTCCGCGGCGAGCCGGTACTCCTCGGCCAGCGTGGTGGCGAACATGGGCGGGTCGTCGCTGTTGAGCGTGACGTACAGGCCTTCCTCCAGCATGCGTGGCAGCGGGTGGTCCTCGATGCGGGCGACCTGGCCGGTGCGGAGGTTGGAGGTGGGGCAGACGTCCAAGGGGATCTGCGTCTCGCGCAGGTGGGCGACCAGGCGGTCGTCGGCCAGGCAGGTGATGCCGTGGCCGATGCGCTCGGCGCCGTAGCCCTCGATGACCTCCCAGATGGTCTCTGGCCCGCTCATCTCGCCGCCGTGCGGGACGCTGTGCAGGCCGGCCGCGCGCGCCGCCGAGAAGGCCGAACGGTAGGCATCACGATATTTCGGGCGCTCCTGCTCGATCCCGCCGATGCCGAAACCTACCAGCGCGGCGGGAGGTTCCTGCAGGGCGTGCTCGACGGTGACCCTGGCGGCCTCCTCTCCGTACTCGCCGGGGATGTCGAAGATGTAGGCCATCTCCACGCCGTACTCGGCCCGCGACCGGCGCGCGGCCAGGTCCAGAGCCTCGGTGACCTCGCGCCTGGGCATGCCGACGACGTGGTGGGCGTAGGGCGTCACCTGCAGTTCGACGTAGCGGGCCCTCTGGGGTGCGAGGTCGCGGGCCAGGCCGAGCACGAGCGTGGCCACGTCCTCCGGCTCGCGTACGAGCGAGTTGACGGCGCCGTACACCTGGGCGAAGTGGGGGAAGTCGCGGAAGGCGTAGAAGCGGCGCAGTTCCTCCTCCGTCGCGGGAACCTCGCTGCCGGGGTGGCGGCGCGAGAGCTCCAGCACGGTCGCGACGGAGGCCGAGCCGATCAGGTGCACGTGGAGTTCGACTTTGGGCAGGGCGTCGATGAAGGCGTCGATGGTCATGGCGACGACGATACGAGCGGCTTCACATGGGAAAACAGGCTTTGGTATGAAATTTCACACTAGATTGTTAGTTTCCGAGGTAAGGCTGAGATGCGGGACCAACGCCGAAGCGTACGAGCGCGGCTTCGCCCGGCTCGCGGCGCCGTACGCGCTGGAAGGGTTTCCGGTCTGCGCCCACCTGGCCCGAGCCACCCGCTGACGTCAGCCGGGGGCGAGTTCCTCGAAACGCACGCCCGTCAGCTCCGTGGAGGCCTCCCAGAGCCGCCGGGCGAGCTCCTCCGACCTGGCCGCAGGGGAGGGCGTGAGCCGCTTGAGCGTGGGGCCGATGTACTCGCCGCCGCGGACGTCCGGCGAGGTCGCGGCGTGGAGCGAGGACACGGCGCCGCGTTCGGGCCGCTTCATGAGCAGGTTCACGACAGGTTTGACCAGCCCGGTGCCGAAGATGCCCGTGGCGGTCATGCCCGGATGGGTGGCGACGCTGATCAGGCCCGCGCCGGCCCGCTCAGCGCGCCGCTGGAGCTCCAGGGCGAAGAGCATGTTGGCCAGCTTGGAGCGGGCATAGGCCTTCATCCTGCCGTAACCGCGCCGCATGCCCAGGTCGTCGAGGTCGATCCGGCCCGCGGCGTGCGCGTCGCTGGCGACGGTCACCACGCGGGCGGCGGGGGCGGCGAGCAGGAGCGGCAGCAACAACCCGGTGAGCGCGAAGTGGCCCAGGTGGTTGGTGCCGAGCTGCAGCTCGAACCCGTCCCTGGTCTCCCGCCTGGGGACCATGCCGACGCCCGCGTTGTTCACCAGCAGGTCGAGCCGCTCGGCCCCGGCGGCGAACTCCCTGGCGAACTCCTTGACGGAGGCCAGGTCGGCCAGGTCGAGCCGCCCGTACCCGACGCGCGCGCCGGGCGCGGCCCGCCGGATCTCCGCGACGGCCGCGGCGCCCCTGGCCGGGTCGCGCGCCGCCACGACCACGTGGGCGCCGTGCCTGGCCAGTTCGAGGGCGGTGGGCTTGCCGATGCCGGCGTTGGCGCCGGTCACGATGGCCGTCGTGCCCGCGAGGCCGGGCATCGAGGCGGGAGTCCAGCTCATTGCCACTCCTGGGTGGTGCGCAGCGTTTCCTTCACGCTACAAGCCGCCCAGGAAGATCCACTCCGCAGGTCGGCGCTCCACCCGGGGCGTTCCCCGCAGGTCGGCGCCTCGGCCGCCGACACGCGGAGCGTTCCGGCCGGTCAGCGCTCCAGCCGCTGGCGTGCGTGCCGTTCCTCGCGCTGGGCGACCTCGAGCCGCTGCCGGCTGTCGGCCAGCCTTCCGCGTGCCTTGGCCAGCCTGCGCTCCAGCGACGCGACCTTCTCCGCGCGCTCGTCGTGCTCCTTCGTGGCCGCTTCGAGCGCCTCGCGCCACTCGCGGTGCGCGGCCTCGGCCTCCTGGCGTTCCTTAGCCTTCCTGGCCTCTGCCTCCTCGCGCTCCCTCGCCCGGGCGGCCTCCTCGTCGGGCGACGGCTTCCTGCGGCCCGCCGGCCGCTCGCGCGGGACCGGAGCGGGGGCGAAGCCGCTGTAGCTGAGCGGCTTCGCCAGGGTGCCGCGCCGCACCTGCCCGGCCGCGCCGGCGTCGACCATGGCGGCGTCCAGGGTCTGGTCCACCTCGGCGGACGCCGCGGCCGACAGGTCCCCGGCCCGCCTGACGAGCCTGCCCACCATACGCGTCACCTCGCCGCGGCGGCGGGTGAGCTCGGCCAGCGCGGAGGCGTCCTGCTCCTCCCAGGCCTCCCGCAGCCGCTCCCCCACCTCCAGCAGCTCGCCCAGCTCGCCTGGGTGCTCGCGGGCGACCCTGTTCACCGCCCAGGCGGACACGGTCGGCTTGCGCAGCTTCGCGATCTCGCGCGACAGCCGTACGTCACCCGCGTCCTTGGCCGCACGGGCCTCGGCCGCGCGGGCGGCGGTGAACTCGGACGGCGGCAGTGCGTAGAGCCGGTCGGCCACCTCGTCAAGATCCACACAGGACAAATACCCCACATCCGCGGGTTTCTAGCGCATAGTGGAAACAGCCCCGAGTCGAACGGAGACATCCGGTGTTCGAGCGCTTCACCGACCGTGCGCGCAGGGTCGTCGTCCTCGCCCAGGAGGAGGCGCGGAGGCTGAACCACGACCGCATCGGCACCGAGCACATCCTGCTCGGCCTCATTCACGAGGGCGAAGGGCTGGCCGCCCTGGTGCTCGACGGCTGCGGCGTGGAGCTGGATCCCGTACGCGCCTTCGTCGAGCGCGTGGCGGGCCGCGGCGTGAAGTCGCCGGGCGGGCACATCCCGTTCACGCCGCGCGCCAAGAAGGTGCTGGAGTTGTCGTTGCGCGAGGCGCTGCAGTTGCGCCACAACTACATCGGCACCGAGCACATCCTGCTCGGGCTGGTCAGGGAGGGTGAAGGGCTGTCCGCCCAGGCGCTCGTGGACGCCGGCGCGGACCTGGCCGACGTACGCCAGCGCCTGCTGGACCGGGTGGGCCGCGGCTCCAGGGAACGCCCCGGCGAGACGTTCCACTCCGGCGGCGCCGCCCTCAACGAACGGCTCGCGCAGATCCAGGAGAGCCTGGAGCGCATCGAACGCCACCTGGGCATCCAGCCGCCGGCCAGGAGGCCGCAGGACGAGGAGGGCCTAGGCTGAGGCCATCGCGCCCACGGGCAGCCTGGCCGCCACCACCCCGGGGTCCTCGGTGTAGCCGAGCGTGGCGCCCAGAGAGATCAGGAGCCTGCGCATCCTGGCGTTGTCGGCCAACATGGTGGCCCTGACCTCGGCGTATCCGAGGTCGCGGGCCGCCTGCACCAGCATCCTGGCCATCACCGCGCCCAGACCGCGCCCCTGCCAGCGGTCTTCGACCAGGACGGCCATCTCGGCGCTGCCGGGATCGGCGGTGAACATGAGGTTCGCCAGCCCCACGACCTGCCCGTCGTGCCCGGCGACCAGCGAATGCCCCCGATTCCTGTCGCACATCCGGTCGAACACGCGCTCGGGCAGCACCGGCAGCGCGGTGAAGTAGCGGAACCTGCGCGACTCCGGCGAGCACCTGTCATGCAGGTCGCATACGGCCTCGCGGTAGATCGAGGTGAGCGGGCGGACCGTGACCTCCACCCCGTCGGCGAGTTTGATCCCGCGCTCGGCGCCCTCCCGCTCGGCCGCCGGCTGGGCGAGCCGGGCGAAGGCGGCCGCCCTCGCCGCCTCGGTCGAGGTGAAGGGCAGCTCGCCGCGGCGCAACCGGACCGCGCGCCGGGCGGCCACGGGCACGACGAGCAGGGTGGGGTCGGGAAGATCAGGCACGGGTTCACCATAGATCCACCGGGCATCGTCCGCGCGCAGCAGCTCGGCCAGCAGCTCGGGCAGCCGCCACGGCATCGAGCGTAGCCGGGAGGCCAGCAGCAGGGCCCTGGTGGGCTCGTCGGTGAGCTCGTGGGCCGTGGCGGGGACCACCTGGACCCGGCGGCCACCGGCCGCCTCCAGCGCCTGGCGCACGGTCTCGGGGTGGGCGGGGATGTCGGCGACGAACTCGTCGACGGTGCCGTCGGTGTCGGGCTGGACGCTCAGCCCGAGGATGTTGCCGCCCCTGTCGGCCAGGGCCGCCGCCAGTGACGCCAGCCGTCCGGGTCGCTCGTCCACCGTGGTCCGGATGCGCAAGAATCCCATGCGACGAGCATGCCTGGTGGCTGTTACACCACCGCTAACGAAGTGTTTCATCGGGATATGTGCTGGTTTATCGCGTTATCTGGCGACACCTGCCCTCATCGGGGGACGCCGCACAGCGGCACGATGGACGCCGGACGACCTGCCGAGAGAGGGAGACCCCATGAACATCCTCTTCCGAGGAGGCCGCGTCTTCACGCCCCGCGGCGTCGTGGCGGAGGCGGTGCTCGTACGCGGCGGCGTGATCGCCGCGGTGGGCCCCGAGCGAGACCTGGCGCGCCTCCCCCACGAGACCGTGGACCTGGAGGGCGGGCTGCTGACGCCGGGGTTCATCGACGCGCACATGCACCCGGTGCAGGCGGGCCTCGAACGCGCGAGGTGCGATTTGTCGGAGGTATTCGGCCTTGATGCATATGTCGGGATGATCGCCGCCTATGCTGCGAAAAATCCAGATAAATCGTGGGTTGACGGCGGTGGCTGGGATATGTCGGCATTCCCGAACGGGCTCCCCCACCGCGACCAGCTCGACTTCCTCGACCGGCCCGCGTACCTCATCCAGCGCGACCACCACGCCGCCTGGGTCAACGGCCGGGCACTCGAACTGGCCGGCATCACCGCCGCCACCCCCGATCCGCCCGGCGGCCGGATCGAGCGCGACGCCGGGGGCGCGCCCACCGGGGTCCTGCACGAGGGCGCGATGGAGCTCGTCGGCCTGCTCACCCCGCGCCCGTCCGCCCAGGATCTGCTCGACGCGCTGGCACGGGCGCAGGAACATCTGTTCTCGCTGGGCATCACGGGCTGGCAGGACGCCATCGTGGGCTCCTACGCGGGCTCCGACGACCAGCTGCCCACCTATGTGGCGGCGGCCGGCTCCGGCCTGCTGCGGGCCCGCGTGGTGGGCGCCCTGTGGTGGGACAGGACGCGTGGCCTGGACCAGATACCCGGCCTGCTCGCGCGGCGGGCCGCAGCCGACGGACTCGACCGGTTCCGCGCCACCTCAGTCAAGATCATGCAGGACGGGATCACGGAGAACTTCACCGCGGCCACGCTGGAGCCGTACTGCCTGTGCGGCGGCACGGGCCTGTCGTACGTGGACCCGGTCGAGCTCAAGCGCTATGTGGCCGAGCTGGACAGGCATGGCTTCCAGGTGCACGTCCACGCGATCGGAGAGCGGGCGGTACGCGAGGCCCTCGACGGCTTCGAGGGCACCGACCCCGCCAACCGCCACCACATCGCCCACCTGCAGATCATCGAGCCCTCCGACGTGCCGCGCTTCGCCGCCCTGGGCGTCACGGCCAACCTGCAGCCGCTCTGGGCCACCCACCACGCGCAGATGGACGAGCTGACGCTGCCGTTCCTGGGCGAGCCGCGCGCGTCGTGGCAGTATCCCTTCGCCGACCTGGTCGCGCACGGCGCCCGGTGCTGCGCGGGCAGCGACTGGCCGGTCTCGGACGCCGACCCGCTCCAGGGCATGCACGTCGCGGTGAACCGTACGGAGCCGGGCGGCTCGGTGCACGCCGGCTACCCCACCGCGCAGACCCCGTTCCTGCCCGGCCAGCGCCTCGACCTGGCGACGATCATGACCGCCTACACCGCGGGCTCGGCCTGGATCAACCGCTCCCCGGCGGGCGTCGTCGAACCGGGGCGCCCCGCCGACCTGGTGGTCCTGGACCGCGACCCGTTCGAACTGCCGCCCGGCGACCTCTGGACGACGCGGGTGCGCATGACGTTCGTGGACGGCGAGCCGGTCCACGAACAGGGCTGACGAGCCCGGCCCTCCTGGGCCGGGAACGGCGAAAGGGCCCCGCACGACGCCGGGACCCTTACGTTGGCACGCCTACCAGGGGGACTTGTTGCTGCGCAGGCGCTCCAGTGCCTCCTCGAGGATCGCCTTGCCGTCCTTGTCGCTCCTGCGCTCCTTCACGTAAGCCAGGTGCGTTTTGTACGGCTCGTTCTTGGGCGGGGCAGGCGGGGCCTCCTCGTCCTGTCCGGCTGGGAGGCCGCACCGCGGGCAGTCCCATAGCTCGGGGACCGCCGCGTCACTGGCGAAACTGGGGCGAGTCTCGTGCATGTTGGCGCACCAGAACGAGACCCGCACTCTCGGAGCTGCCTCGCCGCGCTCGGCCTCCCCCATAGGGCCGGCGCCGACTCGGCTGCCACGGATCGCGTTGCCACTACCCACGGATGAACTCCTCGCTCGATCGCCCCGCGCGCAGACACGGGGGGAGAATCACTGTCACGCGTCGACTTGCTTGCTCAGGGCCGCACGAGCAGGCCGAGAGCGATGATGCAGACCAACCAGATGATGCCGGTGATGACGGTCAGCCGGTCGAGGTTGCGCTCCACCACCGAGGAACCACCGAAGTTCGACGAGAACCCGCCGCCGAACATGTCGGACAGACCGCCGCCCTTGCCCTTGTGCATCAGGACGAGCAGGATCATGAGAAGGCTCGCCAGGATGAGGGCGATGGAGATTCCGAGTTCCACGGTATGCCTGTTCCTTCAATGCTCTGTTACGCGTGACGATTCAGACTTGCCTCTTGAGGGTACGGCCTGATGTCAAGTCGCACCCCCAGAACGGCTCAGTTAGCCGGGCATATCGGAGAAACGGCAGATCTTCGTGTACTCCCCGGCGTCGATGCTCGCACCACCAACGAGCGCGCCATCGACATCGGGCTGAGCCATGATCCCTGCGATATTGCCTGACTTGACCGAGCCACCGTAAAGGATACGGACCGCGGAGGCCACTTCGGAGTCGTAGAGCTCAGCGAGTCTCACTCGCAAAGCTCCGCAGACCTCCTGAGCGTCCTCCGGGGTGGCCACCTCGCCGGTGCCGATCGCCCACACCGGTTCGTAGGCCACCACTATCGATTTTGCCTGCTCGGCCGTGATTTTGCGCAGCGCGCCGTCGAGTTGGCCAAGACTGTGCGCGATGTGGCGGCCCTCTTGACGCACCTCCAGCCCTTCGCCCACGCACAGGATGGGCGTGAGCGAGTGCCGGTAGGCGGCCCGCACCTTGGCGTTGACGACGTCGTCGTCCTCGTCGTGGTACTGCCGCCGCTCGGAGTGCCCGATCGTGACGTACGTGCAGCCCAGCTTGGCCAGCATGGCGCCCGACACCTCGCCGGTGTGGGCCCCGGCGTCATGCTCGGAGAGATCCTGGGCGCCGTAGACGATGCGCAGTTTGTCGCCGTCGACCAGGGTCTGGACGCTGCGCAGGTCGGTGAACGGCGGCAGGACGGCGACCTCGACCTTGTCGAAGTCTTTGTCACTCAGCCCGAAGGCCAGCTTCTGGACCAGCGCGATGGCCTCGAGGTGGTTGAGGTTCATCTTCCAGTTGCCGGCGATGAGCGGCTTGCGAGTGGTCACGTCACGCCTCCAGAGCCGCGAGTCCGGGAAGGGTCTTGCCCTCAAGGTATTCGAGACTGGCCCCGCCACCTGTGGAGATGTGCGAGAACCCGTCTTCCGGCAGCCCCAGCCTGCGCACGGCCGCCGCGGAGTCACCGCCACCCACCACGGTGAAGGCGCCCTCACCGCCGGTCCGGGCGATCAGCGCCTCGGCCACCGCCCTCGTGCCACCCGCGAACGCGTCGAACTCGAACACGCCCATCGGGCCGTTCCAGAACACGGTCTTGGCGTCGGCCAGCTTGCTCGCGAACAGTTCGCGCGTTCTGGGCCCGATGTCGAGACCCTCCCGGTCGGCCGGGATCGCCGTGGCGTCGACCACCTCGTGCTCCGCGTCGGCGGCGAAGGTGACCGCGGCCAGGACGTCGACCGGCAGAACGAGCTCGACACCCCGCTCGGCGGCCTCGTCGAGGAAGCCGCGGACCTGGTCGAGCTGGTCTTCCTGGAGCAGCGACCTGCCGACCTCGTGGCCCTGCGCCTTGAGGAAGGTGTAGGCCATGCCGCCGCCGACGAGCAGCCGGTCGACCTTGGTCAGCAGGTTGGCGATGACACCCAGCTTGTCGGAGACCTTGGCGCCGCCCAGCACGACCGCGTAGGGCCGCTCGGGCTCCTGCGTCAGCTTCTTGAGCACCTCGACCTCGGCCACGACGAGCCCGCCCGCCGCGTGCGGCAGCAACTGGGGGACGTCGTAGACGCTGGCGTGCTTGCGGTGCACCGCGCCGAAGCCGTCGCCGACGTAGAGCTCGGCCAGCCCTGCCAGCCGCTCCGCGAAGGCGCGCCGCGTGGCGTCGTCCTTCGACTCCTCGCCGGGCTCGAAGCGCAGGTTTTCCAGCAGGACGACCTGGCCGTCCTGGAGCGACTCGACACAACCGCGGGCGTTGTCACCGACCACGTCGGAGGCGAAGGCCACGTCCTGGCCGAGCAGCTCGCCGAGCCGCCTGGCCACCGGCCGGAGCGAGTATTTCGGCGTGACCTGGCCCTTGGGCCGGCCCAGGTGGGCGCAGACCACGACCTTGGCGCCCGCGCCGGTCAGCGCGCTGATCGTCGGCACGGACGCCCGGATGCGGCCGTCGTCGGTGATCTCCTCCCCGTCGAGGGGGACGTTGAGGTCGGCGCGCACGAGCACGCGCCGGCCCTTCACGTCGAGATCGTCGAGCGTGCGCATACTCATGCTCATGGCCTCACTCCGTGAGGCGGGCCCGGTCGCCATATGCCGCCGCCTTCCCCCACTGTGGTCGCTTCACTCCCGCCGCTTCTCCAGGCGGCGGCACTCCCTCGCAGGATCACAGGCCGCGGCCGACCAGCTCGATCAGGTCGGCGAGGCGGTTGGAGTAGCCCCACTCGTTGTCGTACCAGCCGACGACCTTGACCTGGTTGCCGATGACCTTGGTGAGGCCCGCGTCGAAGATGCAGGAGGCCGGGTCGGTGACGATGTCAGAGGAGACGATCGCGTCCTCGGTGTAGCTGATGATGCCCTTGAGCGGGCCCTCGGCGGCGGCCTTGACGGCGGCGTTGACCTCGTCGACGCTGACCTCGCGGCTGACGTCGACGGTGAGGTCGGTGGCCGATCCGGTGGGGATCGGCACGCGCATGGCGAAGCCGTCGAGCTTGCCCTTGAGCTCGGGCAGGACCAGGCCGATGGCCTTGGCGGCGCCGGTCGAGGTGGGCACCACGTTGAGCGCGGCGGCGCGGGCGCGGCGCAGGTCCTTGTGCGGGCCGTCCTGCAGGTTCTGGTCCTGCGTGTAGGCGTGGATGGTGGTCATCAGACCCTTCTCGATGGTGAAGGTGTCGTGCAGGACCTTGGCCATCGGCGCCAGGCAGTTGGTGGTGCAGGAGGCGTTGGAGATGATGGTGTGCTTGGCCGGGTCGTAGGCGCCGTCGTTGACGCCCAGGACGATCGTGACATCCTCGTTCTTCGCGGGCGCGGAGATGATGACCTTCTTCGCGCCGTTGTCGGCGTGCACCTTGGCCTTGGTGGCGTCGGTGAACAGGCCCGTGGACTCGAGCACGACGTCGACGCCGAGGTCGCCCCAGGGCAGCTTGGCCGGGTCACGCTCCTCGAAGACCTTGATCGCCTTGCCGTCGACGGTGATCTCGTCGCTGGTGGCCTTCACCTCGTAGGGCAGCCGGCCGAGGATGCTGTCGTACTTCAGCAGGTGAGCGAGCGTCGCGTTGTCGGTCAGGTCATTGACCGCGACGATCTCGATGTCCTTGCCGCTGGCGGCGACAGCGCGCCAGAAGTTGCGACCGATGCGGCCGAAGCCGTTGACGCCTACTCGGATGCTCACGGGAACCGATCTCCTCGAACAAATGATGGCGGGCTGGTACCTCAACCACGAACCTTATCGGACTCAAATTGGTTTAGACCACGTCAGGTGCCCCGCTGTGAATCGTCGTTCTGTAGGCGCGTTTTGGGAGGTTCGAGTAAAGTGCCCGACTCGTCGGAGTAAATTCGTGATTCTCTGGGGGCTGAGATGTCACACAAGCGGTCCGGCCTGCTGTCCGGACTGATCGTCGGCCTGCTGGCGGGGCTGGTCTGCGCGGCGGGGCTGGGGGCGGCCGTGCTCTTGCAGGAGAGCCTGCCCGGCGACATCACGACGTTCGGCAACGGGCTTCCTCTCCCCTTGGCCCTGTCTCTCGTCATCGCTCTGGTGGTCTCCTTCGCCATGGGCTCGGTGCGCCCGCGCACCTTCGTCCTGGTGCCCATCGCCACGCTGTACGCGGGCGGCGCCGTGGCCGCGGGACAGATCGCGGGGCTGGCCATCATGATCGGCTCCGCCAAGCGCGCACCCGGCAGGCAGACCCCGGCCGGTCTGTCCGACATCACCCTGCCCTCCTTCACCGAAGGCCTTCCCGAGGCGCTGGCCCTCTATCGTGACCCGCTGACGGAAACCTGGCCCGCCTGGCTCTACATCGCCGTCGCCGCTCTGGCCGCCCTCGTCCTGGTCGCCCTCCGGGTCACCCGCGTACGCCGCTCGCAGCGGGTCCAGGAAGCCCAGGTGGAGGAGGCCGAGGAGCCGCGCGAGCCGGAGTACCGGGCGCCGTTCGAGCCCGCCCAGGCCCCGGTGCCGAAGCCCACCACGGACCTGTTCACCCCCCGCAAACCGGCCCGCGACTGACCACCGCCACCCTTCACGACCACACGGCCCAGGGCACAAGCCATCCGGCACCCGCCGTCCTCGCGAACCACGGAACCCGGCCGACAGCGCGCTCGTCACGGCGAGCACTCCGTGAGCCTTCACGACCGGCCAGGACAGACGGCAACCCACGTCGGCGCGTGCGGTGCACTGTGCTGTGCCGTAAAGGATGGGAAAAGGTCGGTGCGGGGGGAAGCACCGTAACGACGGTCAGGGGGCGAGCATGTCGACGGTGAGATTGGCCTCGGTGTTGGGGATGCCCAGGTCGGAGGCGCGCTTGTCGGCCATGGCGAGCAGCCGCCGGATGCGGCCGGCGATCGCGTCCTTCGTCAGCGGCGGGTCGGCGATCTGCCCCAGTTCCTCCAGGGACGCCTGCTTGTGCTCCACCCGCAACCGTCCGGCCACGACCAGGTGTTCGGGCGCCTCGTCGCCGAGGATCTCGAGCGCCCGCTGCACCCGCGCTCCGGCCGCCACCGCGGCCCGTGCCGAGCGCCGCAGGTTGGCGTCGTCGAAGTTGGCCAGCCGGTTGGCGGTGGCCCGCACCTCGCGGCGCATGCGCCGCTCCTCCCAGGCGAGCACGCTGTCGTGCGCCCCGAGCCGGGTGAGCAGCGCGCTGATCGCGTCGCCGTCGCGCACCACGACGCGGTCGACGCCGCGCACCTCGCGCGCCTTGGCGTGGATCTTCAGCCGCCGTGCCGAGCCCACCAGCGCGAGGGCGGCCTCCGGCCCCGGGCAGGTGACCTCGAGCGACATCGAGCGGCCCGGCTCGGTCAGCGAGCCGTGGGCGAGGAAGGCCCCGCGCCAGGCGGCCTCGGCGTCGCAGGCCGCCCCCGCCACCACCTGGCGGGGCAGCCCGCGAACCGGCCGGCCGTGGTTGTCGATGAGGCCCGTCTGCCGGGCGAGCGCCTCGCCGTCGCGGTAGACGCGGACCACGTAGCGCGAGCCCTTGCGCAGCCCGGCGGGCGCGAGCACCAGGACCTCCGCCTTGTGTCCGAACACCTCACCGATGTCCTTGATCAGCCGCCGCGCCGTGGCGTTGGTGTCGAGCTCGGCCTCGATCACGATCCGCCCGCCCACCAGGTGCAGGCCGCTGGCGAACCGCAGCAGCGTCGAAACCTCCGCCTTGCGGCAGCACGGCTTCAGCACCGGCAGGCGGCTCAGCTCGTCTTTCACCACACCTGTCATCGCCATAAGCGTTAGTCCTCCCCCATTCAGACCGGCTCCCGTCAGTCTCTCGCACCTTGGCGCCACGCCGACCAGGATCAACGCTTCTGGAGGAAAATCTCGTCCAGGACGGAGGCAAGACGTCGTGGGTCATGCCGGGGAGAGCCATCAGCGGCCGCCACGTCGGCCATCACCAGCCGGGCGTCGAAGGCGGCGGCGGCTTTCTCCAGCGCGCCGGGATCGTCGACGATCCCGGTGTCGGCGAGCACGACGTCCATCGACAAGTCGGGAGCGTGCTGTCTGAGCACCTCCAGATGTTGCTGGGGAGAGAAGTCGTCGGTCTCGCCCGGCTGGGGCGCCAGGTTGAGCGTGACGAGCCGCCTGGCGCTGGTCGCGTGCAGGGCCCTGGCCAGCTCGGGCACCTTGAGGTGCGGCAACACGCTGGTGAACCACGACCCGGGCCCGAACACCACCCAGTCGGCGTCGAGCACGGCCGCGACGGCCTCGGGCCGCGCCGGCGGGTCTTCGGGGACGAGCGAGATCGCCTGCACCCTGCCGGGCGTCAGCGCACACGCCACCTGCCCGCGTACGGTCGAGATGACGCCGTCCAGCTCCACCTCGGCAACGATGTCGAGTGGCACCGACGCCATCGGCAACACCCGGCCGTGCGCGCCGAGCAGCCGTCCGACCCAGTCGAGCCCGGCCACGGAGTCGCCGAGCAGTTCCCACAGCGCGACGATCAGCAGGTTGCCCACGGCGTGCCCGTGCAGCTCGCCCTCGCTGCGGAAGCGGTGCTGCACGACCTCGCTCCACGTGCTGCCCCACTCGTCGTCGCCGCACAGAGCGGCCAGCGCCATCCGCAGGTCGCCGGGCGGCAGCACGCCGAGCTCGCGGCGCAACCGGCCGCTCGATCCGCCGTCGTCGGCGACGGTCACCACGGCGGTCAGCTGGTCGGTGACCATGCGTAAGGCCGACAGGGAGGCGTAGAGCCCGTGCCCGCCTCCGAGCGCCACCACTTTCGGCCCGATCCCGCCGGCCCGGGCCCCGCGCCCATCCGGGCCGGCAGCCAGCGACCTGGCGTCACCGCCCGTGAAGTCCTCACCATCGTCAGCGTCCGCATTCAGGGACCGCACACCCTCATGTGCGACGTCGCCCCGCGCTCGCGCGCCATCACCGAGAGGCGCCACGCCACCACCGGGGAGGGCCGCACCCGCACCCGGCACCCTTACGCCATTCGCCGAGCCCGCAACGACTCCGCCCGAGTCACTCCCCGACGGATGCACGACAACCCCGCCGGCACCACTTCCCGAGGGACCCCCGGTACCTTCACCCGGGCCACTCTCCGCCGGGCCCTCGGCGACGTCCCCCGCACCGCCGCGCGGAGCTCGCTCCCCGCCGGCTACCGGATGCGGCGAGGCGGCTTGGACGCCCTCATCGGTCACTCCCGCCCCACATCCCGATGGCTCACCTGGACCTCCATCCCGCGGTCGCGCAGGCGGGCGGCGACCTGCTCGGCCATGGCGACGCTGCGGTGCTTGCCGCCCGTGCAACCGACCGCGAGCGTGGCGTAGCTCTTGCCCTCGCGCGCGTAGCCGGCGGCGACCACCTGCAGCACCTCCTCGTAGGCGTCGAGGAACTCCTTGGCCCCTGGCTGGCCGAGCACGTAGTCGCGGACCGGGGTGTCGAGCCCGTTCATCGGCCGCAGGTCGGGCACCCAGTGCGGGTTGGGCAGGAAGCGGCAGTCGACCACGAGGTCGGCGTCGACCGGGAGCCCGTACTTGAACCCGAACGACACGACGTTGACCCGCAGTCCCGGCCGATCCTCCCCGCCGAAGAAGGAGACGATCTTGTGACGCAGCTCGTGCACATTGTGCGACGACGTGTCGATCACGAGGTCGGCGTTGGCCCTGACCTCACGCAGGATGCCCCGCTCCCTGGCGATGCCATCGACCAGACGCCCCTCGCCCTGCAGCGGATGCGGCCTGCGGACGTTCTCGAACCGGCGCACCAGCTCTTCGTCGCTGGCTTCCAGGAACACCACCCGTACGCGCACGCCGCGCCCTTCGAGCTCCTCGATGGCGGCGTTGAGGTCGGTGGTGAAGGCCAGGCTGCGCACGTCGACGACGGCCGCCACCTTGTCGGCGGCCAGCTTGACCTTGCCCGCCTCCTCGGCCATCGCGAACAACAGCCCGGGCGGCAGGTTGTCGATGACGAACCAGCCCAGGTCCTCAAGCGCTTTGGCCGCCGTGCTGCGCCCCGCGCCCGACATGCCGGTGACGATGACGAACGCCGGCTCGGTGCTCATTGTCTCACTCCGTCCGCCGGCTCGGCCTCACGAATGTCCATGTCAGCGGCCCTCCCGGCCTCATCACCATAGCGGAGGCGGGCAAGCGGGCGGCCGGCGACGTGCACGTCCTGGCATCCTGGCGAGATCAAGGCGAATCTCCCTTCAGCGTCGACACGATCACCTCGGCGATGGACGGGCCGATGCCGGGAACCTCGCAGATCTCGGCGGCCGTGGCCGCACGGAGCTTCTTCACGGAGCCGAAGTGCTTGAGAAGCGCTTGCCTGCGCGCCGGCCCGAGACCTGGAACGCCGTCGAGCGCGCTCTCCTTCACCGTCTTGGACCTCTTGGAACGATGGTAAGTGATGGCGAACCGATGCGCCTCGTCACGCACGCGCTGCAACAGATAAAGGCCCTCGCTTGAACGAGGCATGATCACGGGCTGGTCGTCGCCGGGCAGCCAGACCTCCTCCAGCCGCTTGGCCAGGCCGCACACGGCCACGTCGTCGATGCCGAGCTCGTCGAGCGCCCGCTGCGCGGCGGCCGCCTGGGGCCCCGCGCCGTCGACCACCACCAGGTTGGGTGGATAGGCGAACTTGCGGGGCTTGCCCGTCTCGGGATCGATCGGGCCGTGGCCGTCCTCGGTGTCGGGGGTCAGCTCACCGGTGGCGGAGCGTTCTTCGAGGTAGCGGCGGAAGCGCCGCATGATCACCTCGTGGATCGATGCGACGTCGCCCTCCTTGGTCTTGACGGCGAAGCGGCGATATTCGCTTTTGCGCGCCAGGCCGTCCTCGAACACCACCATCGACGCCACGACGTTCTCCCCCTGAAGGTGGGAGACGTCGTAGCATTCGATCCGCAGCGGCGCCTGGTCGAGGTCGAGCGCGTCGGCGATCTCCTGCAGGGCCTTGCTGCGCGTGGTCAGATCGCCGGCCCGGCGGACCTTGTGCTGGGCGAGCGACTCCTGGGCGTTGCGCTCGACCGTCTCCATCAGCGACCTCTTGTCGCCGCGCTGGGGCACGCGCACCTCGACGCGGGCGCGCCGCTGCTCGGTCAGCAGCTCGGCGACCGCCTCGTGGTCTGGCGGCAGCGCGGGCACGAGCACTTCGCGGGGCATCGCGTCGGGGCTCGCCTCGGCGTACATCTGCAGCAGGAACTGCTCGACCAGCTCGCCCGGCGTGATCTCCTCGACCTTGTCGATCACCCAGCCGCGCTGGCCGCGGATGCGGCCGCCGCGCACGTAGAAGACCTGCACGGCGGCTTCGAGCGGGTCTTCCGCGAGCGCGATCACGTCGGCGTCGGTGCCCTCGCCGAGCACGACCGCCTGCTTCTCGAGGGCGCGCTGGAGCGCCTGGACGTCGTCGCGCAGCCGCGCGGCACGCTCGTATTCCTGCTCGGCGGCCGCCTCGCGCATCTCCTTCTCCAGCCGCTTGATGAAGCGGCTGGTGTTGCCCGCCATGAAGTCGCAGAAGTCTTCGGCGAGCTCGCGGTGCTCCTCCGGGGTGACCCGGCCGACGCACGGGGCCGAGCACTTGTCGATGTAGCCGAGCAGACACGGCCGGCCGATCTGCCCGGCCCGCTTGAACACGCCGGCGCTGCACGTGCGCACAGGGAAGACCCGCAGCAGCAGGTCGACCGTCTCGCGGATGGCCCACGCGTGGGAGTAGGGGCCGAAGTAACGTGTGCCCTTGCGCTTGGCCCCGCGCATGACCTGCACGCGCGGAAAGTCGTCGGCCATGGTGACCGCGAGATAGGGGTAGGACTTGTCGTCGCGGTATTTCACGTTGAAGCGCGGGTCGAACTCCTTGATCCAGGAGTATTCGAGCTGCAACGCCTCGACCTCGGTGCCCACCACCGTCCAGTCGACGTCGGCCGCCGTGGTCAGCATCGACTGGGTGCGCGGGTGGAGCGCGGAGAAGTCGGCGAAGTAGGAGTTGAGCCGCTGGCGCAGGCTCTTGGCCTTGCCGACGTAGATCACCCGGCCGTGCGCGTCCCTGAACCGGTAGACCCCCGGGGAATCGGGGATCGCGCCTGGTCTGGGCCGGAAACTCAAGGGGCTGCCCGCTGATCTCGCCACGGTTCAAAGACTAGTAGCCCCTACCGACAAGGTTGCCCGTCCCGCCGCGCCCGCGCCACGGCGCGACCGGCCGGCCGCGCCCGCTAAGCCAGGGTGATCTGGTCGCCGTCAACCTTGATCTCCTGCGCCGCCAGCGGCTTGTCGGCAGGGCCGTCGGTCACCGCGCCGTCGGCGATCGCGAACTTGCTGCCGTGGCACGGGCAGACGATCGAACCGCCCTCGACGCTGGCGACCGGGCAGCCCTTGTGCGAGCACAGCGCGCTGAACGCCTTGAAGTCGCCCTCGGTGGGCTGGGTGATCACGATCTTCTGGTCCTTGAAGATCGTGCCGCCGCCGACGGGGATGTCAGCGGTCTTGGCCAGCGCACCACCGGCCTGCGGCGCGCCGGACTCAGGTGCGCTCGACTGAGGTGCGCTCGACTCCGCGGCAGTGCCGGCGTCCTGTGCGGTGTCCGTGCCGCCGCCACACGCGGTGACCGCCAGCGCGAGGCCACTGGCCCCGACACCCGCGATCACCGCCCGGCGGCTCTGAAGGTCGTTTCCCATGCGCCTCACCCAAACGCACCTAGGTGAGAAAATCATGAGACAAGGTTTAGGCGAGTCTGATCTTATCGCCGTCCACGCTGATCTTCTTTTCCTCGAGCGGCCCGCCGGCCGGCCCGTCCGCCACCGAGCCGTCCTCGATGCTGAACTTGCTGCCGTGGCACGGGCAGTTGATCGTGTTGTTCGAGACCGTGGCGACGGTGCACCCCGCGTGGGTGCACACCGCGCTGAACGCCTTGAAATCGCCCGCGGTCGGCTGCGTGACGACGACCTTCTCGTTCTCGAAGACCTTCCCGCCGCCCTCGGGGATGTCGCTGGTGTCGGCCAGAGCCTTTCCTCCGCCGGCCGCCGCCTTCTTTTTCTCCGGCTTCTTCTCCGGCGCCTCAGACGACGGCTCCTCCGCCGGTGGCTCCGCGACCGCTTCCGTCGTCGGCGAACCGTAGCTCGCGCAGGCCGTCAGAATCGCCGCGAGCCCGGCACCTCCAGCGCCGAGCACCACATTCCGGCGTGTCGTCTCCGTCATGGTGCGTCCTCCCAGATCGGTTCCACTTCAGGTACGGCAGCGCTCCCGCGCCGGTTCAGCGTGCCTGAGCCCAATCCCGGTGACCACGCACATTTACCTGTTCAGCCCACCGCTCCGCGCCACGTCAGGCGACCACGATGCCGTCGCCCTCGACCCTGACCTGGTACGAGGCCAGCGCGCCGGTGGCGGGGCCCTTGGTGGCCTTCCCGCTGTCGGCGGCGAACTCGCTGCCGTGGCAGGCGCACGCGATGACGTTGTCCTCGGGCGTGCTGACGACGCAGCCCTTGTGGGGGCAGAGCGCGCTGAACGCCTTGTAAACGCCCTGCGTCGGCTGCGTGACCACGATCTTCAGGTCTTCGACCAGCGTGCCCCCGCCCACGGGCACGTCAGCCGTCTTGGCGAGAACCTTGCCCTTGAGGCTCGGCTTGGGCTCGGCTCCGCCCGCCCCGCAGCCGGCGAGCGCCAGCCCGCACGCCGCCACCCCGGCCGCTCCCAGCACCGCACGCCGCCCGGGCCCGCTGGTCCCCGGCGCACACCCGCGCCCCGCCGGAGCGTGCGCCGGCCCCGCCGCCGGAGCGTGACCCTGCCCGGCCGCCGGCTCGTGCCTGTTTCCGGGCATGGCTCCGCCCGGCTCCGTAACCGTCATTGTTCTGCCGACCCTTCGCGTCGCCACTGACCCCCTGCAGGTCAGGCCGCTGTCAAAGTCAACTTTATGGGCCTGCCCCCTCGGTCCGGTCAGCGGGTGGTAGGCGCGCGGTCAGCGGCGGCGCCGAATCTGCGGTCATGACTCTGTCCTCGACACAGCCGCCCGCCGCACCCGACAGGCCCCGATGGTGGCGGCGTCCCTGGGTGGCGCCGCTGATGGTGGTGGCGGCGGCGTTCGTCGCGTTCTCGCTCCCGCCGTACCTGTCCCTGGATCCGAGCCAGTCGCGCGTCCCCGCACCGGACTTCTTCCCGCCGCACTTCGTGGTCCTCTCGGCGCACGTCGTGTTCGGCTCGGTGGCGATGATCACGTGCTGCCTGCAGATCTGGCCCTGGTTCCGCGCGCGTCATCCGCGAGCGCACCGCTGGATCGGCCGCGTGTACGTCTTCGGCGGCTGCCTTCCCAGCGGGGTCATGGGCCTGGTGGTCGGGGTGGCCACCCCGTGGGGCCCGGTGAGCATGGTCAGCAACGTGCTGCTGGCGCTGCTCTGGCTGGGCTGCACGTTCGCCGGATGGCGGATGGCCAGGCAGCGCAGGTTCGTCGATCACCGCAGGTGGATGGTGCGCAGTTTCGCCCTGACCATGTCCATCATCACGAACCGTCTTTATGGCGTGGCGCTGATCATCCTGTTCACACCGCAGCTCGAAACGACGTTCGGCGGCGACGAGGCCGTCATGGGGAACACGGTGGCGGCGCTGAGCGCCTGGCTGGGCTGGGTGCTGCCGCTGCTGCTGGCCGAGTGGTGGCTGGAGCGCGGCGACGCCGCCAAGCGCCGCCGCCTCGCCCGCAGGCACGCGGCAACGACGCCGGTGGCAGCGGACCTCCGTACGCCGCAGAGCTGAACCACCCCGAGCCCTGCGAGCGAAACCCGGCGCTGCACCGCACACCCGATCGGGCACGACGGCCCACCACCGATTCGTCAGCCACGGCGTGACAACCGTCACGCCGTGAACCGCCACCGACCCGTGAACCGCAGTGGGGCGACCACCACGAACCCGGGCCGTCGCCGCCCTGCGGACCACGCCCCGCCCGGCCGCGCCCCTGTCGCCGCCCGGCGATGCGCCGCTCGTACGGAGGTCAGTGCGCCAGGATCTTGCGCAGGAACCGCCCCGTGTGACTCTCGTCCACGAGGGCGACCTCCTCCGGCGTGCCGCTGGCGACGAGCGTGCCGCCGCGCGACCCGCCCTCGGGCCCCATGTCGATGATCCAGTCGGCGGTCTTGATGACGTCGAGGTTGTGCTCGATGACGATCACCGTGTTGCCGCCGTCGACCAGCCGCCCGAGCACGCCGAGCAGCCGCCGGATGTCCTCGAAGTGCAGGCCGGTGGTCGGCTCGTCGAGCACGTAGATCGTCCGGCCGGTCTGCCGTCGCTGCAGCTCGGAGGCGAGCTTGACGCGCTGCGCCTCGCCGCCGGACAGGGTCGTGGCCGGCTGTCCGAGACGCACGTAGCCCAGGCCCACGTCGTTGAGCGTCTGCAGGTGGCGCTTGATCGCGGGGATCGCGTCGAAGAAGCCGAGGGCCTCCTCGATCGGCATGTCGAGCACCTCGGCGATCGTCTTGCCCTTGTAGTGGACCTCCAGCGTCTCCCGGTTGTAGCGGGCGCCGTGGCAGACCTCGCAGGGGACGTAGACGTCGGGCAGGAAGTTCATCTCGATCTTGATGGTGCCGTCGCCCGCGCACGCCTCGCAGCGGCCGCCCTTGACGTTGAAGCTGAAGCGCCCCGGCTGGTAGCCGCGCACCTTGGCCTCGGACGTGGCCGCGAACAGTTTCCGCACGTGGTCGAACACGCCGGTGTAGGTGGCCGGGTTGGAGCGTGGCGTGCGCCCGATGGGCGACTGGTCGACGTGAACGACCTTGTCGACCTGGTCCATGCCGTTGATCCGCGAGTGCCGCCCCGGCACCGTGCGGGCGCCGTTGAGCTCCTTGGCCAGCGCGTTGTAGAGGATGTCGTTGACCAGCGTCGACTTGCCGGAGCCCGACACGCCGGTCACCGCCGTGAACACGCCCAGCGGGAATTCGATGTCGACGCCCTGGAGGTTGTGCTCGCGCGCACCCTTGACGGTGATCTGCCGCTTCTTGTCGCGCTTTCGGCGGTTGGCGGGAATCGGGATGCTTCTGCGCCCAGACAGGTATTGCCCGGTGAGCGACCCCTCACTGGTGAGCAGGTCCTGGACCGTGCCGGAGACGACCACCTGGCCGCCGTGCTCGCCGGCGCCCGGCCCGATGTCGACGACCCAGTCGGCCGCCGCGATCGTGTCCTCGTCGTGCTCGACGACGATCAGCGTGTTGCCCATGTCGCGCAGCCTGACCAGCGTGTCGAGCAGGCGCATGTTGTCACGCTGGTGCAGGCCGATGGACGGCTCGTCGAGCACGTAAAGGACACCGACCAGGCCGGAGCCGATCTGGGTGGCCAGCCTGATGCGCTGGGCCTCGCCGCCCGCGAGGGTCGCGGCCGCGCGGTCCATGGTGAGATAGTCGAGGCCGACGTCGAGCAGGAAGCCCATGCGGGCGTTGATCTCCTTGACCACCCGCTCGGCGATCTGCATGTCGCGGTCGGACAACTTGAGCGCGGCCAGGAACTTCGCGCACTCGCCGATCGACATCGCCGCCACCTCGGCGATCGACTTCCCTGCCACCGTCACGGCGAGGGTGACCGGCTTGAGCCTGGCCCCCTTGCAGGTGGGGCACGGGATCTCCCGCATGTAGCCCTCGAACCGCTCGCGGGCCGTGTCGCTCTCCGCCTCCGCGTGCCTGCGCTGCACCCATGGGATGACGCCGTCGTAGGTCGTGTAGTAGGAGCGCTGCCTGCCGTAACGGTTGCTGTAGCGGACGTGCACCTGCTCGTCGTGGCCGTACAGCAGTGACTTCTGCGCCTTCTTCGGCAGCTTCTCCCACGACGTGTCGAGCGTGAATCCGACCGTGTGGCCGAGCGCCTCGACCAGCCTGCTGAAGTATTCGCTGGTGTGGCCGCCCGACCACGGGTGCAGCGCGCCGTCGCGCAGTGTGCGCTCGGGGTCGGGGACCACCAGGTCGGGGTCGACCTCCATCTTGGTGCCCAGGCCCGTGCACTCGGGGCAGGCGCCGAACGGCGAGTTGAACGAGAACGAGCGCGGCTCCAGCTCCTCGAACGACAGGTCGTCGTAGGGGCAGTAGAGGTGCTCGGAATAGAAGCGCTCGCGGTTGGGGTCGTCTTCGGGGAGATCGACGAACTCGAGCGTGATGGTGCCGCCGGACAACTGCAACGCCGTCTCGACCGAGTCGGTCAGCCTGCGCCGGGCCGACTCCTTGACCGACAGGCGGTCGACGATGACCTCGATGTCGTGCTTCTCGTACTTCTTCAGGGTGGGCGGCTCCTCCAGGCGTACGACGGTGCCGTCGACCCTGGCCCGGGCGAAGCCCTTGGTCTGCAACTCGCGGAACAACTCGGCGTATTCGCCCTTGCGGCCCCTGATGACCGGGGCGAGCACCTGGAAACGGGTGCCCTCGTCGAGGTCCATCACCCGGTCGACGATCTGCTGCGGGGTCTGCCTGGCGATCGGGCGGGTGCACACCGGGCAGTGGGGCTTGCCGATGCGCGCCCACAGCAGCCTGAGGTAGTCGTAGACCTCGGTGATCGTGCCGACCGTCGAGCGGGGGTTTTTACTGGTCGCCTTCTGGTCGATCGACACCGCGGGAGACAGGCCCTCGATGAAGTCGACGTCGGGCTTGTCCATCTGACCGAGGAACTGGCGGGCATAGGCCGACAACGACTCGACATAGCGCCGCTGGCCTTCGGCGAAGATCGTGTCGAAGGCCAGGCTCGACTTCCCGGAGCCGGACAGGCCGGTGAAGACGATCAGCGAGTCTCGCGGCAGGTCGAGCGAGACGTCTTTGAGGTTGTGTTCTCGTGCACCACGCACGATCAGGCGGTCTGCCACGGCGATCCCGGAGGTCGAAAGGCGGATAGGTCCACGGCGGATGGTAGACGGGGGCTCCGACAATTTCGGCGGCGCGGACTCACGTGCGAGTGACCGGCCCCCGAAACGCGTCCATCACAGGTTACGGCCATCTCCCACCTCGCAGGAGCCCTTCACCGCTCAACCTCCTGACCTGCTGCTTTCATCCCCGATCCAGTGGGGACACCCAGAAATGATGAAAAATCCAGACAGGGTGGTCCTACCCGCGCTCCAAGCCGAACTCTCCGCCGCGACCAACCGGCTGCTGGCCACGGCCGCGTCGCTCAGTGACGCCGACCTGGGCGCCCCTTCCCTCCTGCCGGGCTGGACCAGGGGCCACGTGCTCGCCCACGTCGCCCAGAACGCCGGCTCCCACCTCAACCTGCTGGCCTGGGCCAGGACCGGCGTACGAACCCCGCAGTACGCCTCACTCCAGGCCAGGGCCACGGCGATCGAGGCCGCGGCCACTCGCCCGGTCGCCCGTCACCTGGCCGACCTCGAGGAGGGCGCCGCCCGCGTGGCCGCCGCGATCCGCGACATGCCGGACGAGTGCTGGTCCGCGCGGGTGGAGGGCATGCGCCCGCCGCCGCACCCCGCCTGGTACCTCCTCGTACGCCGCCTGCGCGAGGTCGGCTTCCACCACGTGGACCTCGACGCCGGGTACGGCCCGGCGGACTGGCCGGAGCCGTTCGTCGCCCGGGAGCTCCACGACTGCCGGGCGTGCTGGCCCCGCGACGGCGGCACGGTGAGCGAAATCGTCCTCAGGAGCCAGTCGGGCGGGATCGTCGCCAGGTGGCCGCGGCTCGGCTCCGGCCCCGCCGTCGAAGGAGCCCCCGCGGCCGTGCTGGCCTGGCTCACCGGCAGGTCGGGCGGCGAGGGCGTTACGCTGGTGCCCATGGGGCGGTTGTCGACACCAGACCCGGCGGCGCTTCCGGCGCCTCCGCCGTGGCTGACGGCTACGGCCCCCGCTGATCTGCCCGCGACGCCCCCGGAGGACTACCCATGACCTATACAGGTGACGTCCAGGTCGGTGGCCCCGCCGACGTGCGAGAGCTGCCCGCGCTCACTATCTCCAAGCTCGCCGTCGGCCCTTACGACAACAACGCCTATCTGCTGCGCTGCACGGAGACGGGCGAGGGCCTGCTCATCGACGCGGCCGCCGACTCCGACCGTCTGCTGGCGCTGATCGCCGACCAGCCGATCCGCGCGGTCGTCACCACGCACCAGCACCCCGACCACTGGCAGGCGCTGGAGCAGGTGATCAGGGTGACCGGGGCTCAGGCGATCGCCCATCCGCTCGACGCGCCCGAGCTGCCCGTGCCGGTCAACCGCACGGTCGAGCACGGCGACACGATCACCGTCGGCGCGGTCAGCCTTGAGGTCATCCACCTGCGGGGGCACACGCCAGGGTCGATCGCGCTGCTCTACGACGGCGGCGAGGCGGGCCATCACCTTTTCACCGGAGATTCCCTGTTCCCCGGCGGCGTCGGCAACACGTGGAAGGATCCCGAGCGGTTCACCCAGCTCTACAACGACGTGGTGGAGCGCGTCTTCGACCGCCTCCCCGACGAGACCTGGGTCTATCCGGGCCACGGCAAGGACACGACGCTCAGGGCCGAGCGCCCTGCGCTGCCCGAGTGGAAGGCCCGCGGCTGGTAGTCGCGCGCGGGCAAGGGTCAGTGCCGGGCGGCGAGCACGTGCACGATCCGCTCGGCCGCGAGGGCGGGATCGTCGGCCAGGCCGACGAGCTCGCCCCACGACCACCGGTAGAACCACCCCTCCGAGAGGGGTACGCAGTCGACGGTCTCGGCCAGCAGGATCGTGTCGGGATCGCTGATCCGCAACGCCGGCGGATGGGACCGCAGCGTGGCGGTCAGTCCGCGTTGCTCCAGTTCCTCGGCCAGCTTGGCGAGGAAGTAGGTGCGCGTGTGCTCGCGTGGCTGGGCCGGCATGGTTCCATCACATCCGACGGCGGGCGGGAAATCCCATCAGTTGCCGATGCGCTCGGCTTCTTTACGGAGTTCGCGCTTGTAGAAGAGCATCCGGAGCGGAATCGCCGCCACGAGCGCGATCTGCATGCTCGCGCCGATCTTGATCGGCAGGTCGCCCCCTTCCGGCCAGGCGACCCAGAACGTGAGGAACGCCACGTTCACCATGATCCAACCGAGCACGACCGCCGCGAGCTGGCCCTTCGGCTTGGGATACTCGATCCGGCTGACCATCAGCCACGCCACGCCGAGCACGCCCAGCAGCGCATAGATGCTCGGCTGGAACAGCAGCACGATCGAGATCACCGTCATGGCGCCCATCGGGATCGGCAGGCCCATGAAGTCGCCGCTCTTGGTCTTGACGCAGGCGAACCTGGCCAGCCGCACGACCCCGGCGACCAGCACGGACGCCGCCGCGACCAGCACCGCGGTGAACGGCACCTGATCGGTGAACCCGCCCCAGATCACGACCATGAACGCGGGCGCGAACCCGAAGCTGATGACGTCGGCCAGGTTGTCGAGCTCGGCGCCCATCGCCGACGCGCGGAAGCGCCGCGCGACGAGGCCGTCGAACAGGTCGCACGTCGCCCCGATGAGCAGCAGCACGATGGCGGTGGCGAAATAGCTCGGATTGGGCACGAACGGGCCACCGGCCATCTGGAGCTGCATGATCGCGGAGTAGGCCAGGACGCACACCGCCATGAACCCGCAGACCGCGTTGCCCAGCGAGAGGGAGTCGGCGGCGGACAGGCGGAACGCCTTGCCGACGGGGCCACGAGGCTCTTCCTCATCCGCCTGCCAACTACCGGCGTCAGCCGCGGTCAATTCTGGTCACCCCCGCAACTGTCTTCTCTCCCACGGACACCGCAGGAGTGATCCCTTCGGGAAGGTAGATGTCGACCCGCGAACCGAACCGGATGAGCCCGATTCGCTCGCCCGGCGTGACCTTCGCGCCCGCGCTCAGGTACGGCACGATCCTGCGCGCCACCGCGCCCGCGATCTGCACCATCTCGATGTCGCCCAGCGCGGTCTCGAAATGCCACACCACGCGCTCGTTCTGGTCGCTGTCCTTGTTGAACGCCGGCAAGAACCCACCTGGCACATGCTGCACGGATGTGACATTTCCCGCAAGGGGGGCGCGATTGACGTGAACGTTCAGCGGGCTCATGAAGATCGCGATCCGGGTGCGGCCGTCCGGCCACGGATCGATGCTCTGCACCACGCCGTCGGCGGGCGACAGGATGCGTCCCTGACCCGGCGTGCGGTCAGGATCGCGGAAGAACCAGAGCATGCCCCCGGTGAGCGCGCCCAGCGGCACCGCCGCGAGCGCCCATCGCCGGTCTCTGCGCGTCAACAACGCGGTGGCGGCCGCCGCGGCCGCTGTGGGGATGAGCCACGGGGAGACCCCGCGTGCGAGCCTGACAGAGTTTGCGCGGCTCGACTTGGCAGAATCGGACACGTACAACCTTTGGTGGTGGACTGGACTGGGCGCTTTGCTGTGACGTTACAAAGCTAGCAACTATGACACAGCGCAACTACACAAGCAAAGCGCCACGAAGTCCAACAGCTAGACCTGCTCTGAATGAGCCGCCTCGCCCTTGCGCGTGTCCATACGGGCCTTGACCAGGCTCGCCACGGTGGTGATGACCATGGTTGCACCGATGACCGAGAGCGACACCCAGATAGGAATTTCGGGCGCCCAGGAGACATGGCTGGCATGCAAGGCCTCCATAACCAGCTTAACCCCGATGAACCCGAGGATGAACGCCAAACCATAGCTGATGTAGACGAGCCGCTGCAGAAGCCCACCGAGGAGGAAGTACAGCTGACGCAGCCCCATCAGGGCGAACGCGTTGGCCGTGAAGACGATGAACGGATCCTTGGTGAGCCCGAAGATGGCGGGGATCGAGTCGAGCGCGAACAACAAATCGGTGCTCCCGATCGCGACCATCACGATGAGCATCGGCGTCACCATGCGCTTGCCGTCGATCTTGACGGTGACCTTCGACCCGACATACCCCTCGGTCGTGGGGAACGTCCCGCGCACCCACCGGAGCAGGATGTTCTCGTTGACCTCTTCCTCTTTGCCCCTGAGGTGGTCACGGACGATGTTGACCGCGGTGTAGATGAGGAAGGCGCCGAACACGTAGAAGAGCCAACTGAACCGCTGGAGCGCGGCGGCGCCGAGCGCGATGAAGATGCCGCGCATGACGAGCGCGAGGACGATGCCGACGAGCAGAACCTTGTGCTGGTAGGCCCGCGGCACGGCGAACCTGCCCATGATGATGAAAAAGACGAAAAGATTGTCGACGCTGAGGCTGTATTCGGTGATGTAGCCGGCGAAGAACTCACCCGCCTTGGCGCCGCCGTACGTGGTCCACAACACGACACCGAACGCCGCGGCCAAAACGACGTAGAACGTCACCCAGTAGCCGGCCTGCCGCATGGAGAACTCACGGGCTTCGCCGCGGTCGACGATCCACAGATCAACGGCCAGCACAACAAGAAGACCGCCGATCACGGCGATCCAGGCCCACACGGGTACGCTCACTCAAAGCCTCCGGCATACACGAATCATTGCCGGAGGTCTCTCCCGCCCGCGTCACCTGCGGACCGGCAGCCCCGGGGGCCCCGTGGAGCGGGGCTGCACCGTGATGACGAGGCTGTCGCGAAGGGATACTCCCCTCCCTAACCCAGGCAGTATACGAGAACGCCCTGATCCCGCCTAATCATCCTTGGGATCCTCCCCGCCGTAGACGGTCAGCACGCTCCGCACGGCGTCGTCCTCGCCGGGCATCTCCCGCCCCCGCCGCCCGGCCTCCGCGGCGAGCCTCTCCGCGGTTCCCGGTTCTGCGAGCAGCTTCCGTACGGCCCTCCGCAACCCCTCCACGTCCCCGTATGGGACGAGGATTCCAGCGTTGCCCAGGATCTCTGGGATGCCACCGACATTGGACGCGATCGCCGGTGTGCCCGTCATCAGCGACTCTCGCAGGGTCAGCGGCTGCCCTTCCCAGCGGCTCGGCATCACCAGGGCGACGGCGGCATGCAACAGGTCGGGCACATCCTCCCGGTGCCCCAGCAACCTCACGGGAAGGTGTTCCGCGTCGATCCTCCGCTGCAGCTCCACGCGCAGGGGCCCGTCACCCGCCACCACGAACAGGGGCACCCTCGCGCCGCCGCGTACGCCACCCGCCCCCGCCCCCGCCCCATCGCCGAGCCCCGACCCAAGCGCAGGCTCGGACGCAGAGGCCGGTTCGGACGCAGACGCGGGCTCGAGAGGGGACTCGACCCCAGGGGCGGATCGAAGCTCAGAAGCAGGCTCAGCCGCAGACGTAGGAGCGGACCCCGGCGCACGGCCCTCCTCCCACGGCCCGGCTGCGACGTCGAGCAGCGTCTCGAGGCCCTTCTGCTGGGCGAGCCTGGCGACGGTCAGCAGGATCGGCCGTTCGCCGGCGTCCAGTTCGTCCCTGACCTCCTGGGGTGTGCGCCTGGCCGGCCCCGGCACGGGCGCGGGCACCACCGCGGCCCGCACGTCCCTGGCACCGAGCCGGGCCATCCGCGTGCCCAGGTCGGGCGACACCACGACGACCTGCCCGGCGCCCCTGGCCACGAGCCGCTCCAGCACCCCGTAGACGGCCCCGACGAAGCCTCCGGCGGTCAGCGCGTTGTGCAGCGTGACCACCAGCCTGGGCGCGCTCCTCCCCCGCCCACCGGCCTTCCCCGGGTGCCCCGCTCCCCGCGAGCCCGGACGGTCCGCCCCGTCCGGCTCCAGCACCGTTTCAGAGCTCCCGCGTGGACCTGCGGCCGCATCCGGCGCCGCCACCGTTCCAGAGCCCCCGCCTGAACCTGCGGCCGCATCCGGCGCCGCCACCGTTCCAGAGCTCCCGCGGAAACCGGTGGTCGCACCCGGCGCCGCCACCGCATCCGGGCCCGCCGCCGTGCCTCGCCTGACCAAGGTGCCCGGCCTGGCCAGGGCGGCGAGTGCCCCGGCCCGCAACCCGTGGGCGTGCACCACGTCCGCGTCGCGCGTCAGCCGCCTTATCGCCAGCACCGCGCGCAGGTCGTTGACCGGATGCGGCCGATCTGCGACGTCGACCTCCACGAAACGCGCACCGGCCCCGGCGTACGAGAACTGCTCCTCCACGCTGCGTGGCCCGACCACGAGCACCCGGTGCCCCCGCCGCACCAGCCCCTCAACCAGCATCAGGACATACCGCCCGGTGCCTCCGGACGTGGTGCCCAGCACGAAAGCCACCCGCACGACCCTCTCCTTCCTCTCCCGGCCCACCGGCACGAGCCGCTCACCGCAAGAACCCGCTCACCGCACGCCCGCTCACCGCGCACGCCCGTTCGCGGCACACACCCGTTCGCCATACGTGCCCGCTCACGACCGCCGGGCACCCCCCGAACAACACCGCGCCTCGCGCAACCGGCGCACGGTCACACCATGCCCGCCGGTCACGTCCGCCTGCGCCGCAGCAGCTCGGCGACGGCCGCGGCGTCGGGCCGGTCCGCCAGGGCCACGACACCGACGCCCACGGCCAGCGCGACGGCCGCCGCCACCACCACGGCCCCCAGGCTCGCCCAGCCGCCGCCCCAGTCCAGCCGTCCAGCCACGGATGTCCCCGCCAGGTAGCCCGACACCCCACCGGCAGCGGCGGCGCCGGCGGCCCTGGCGAGCCCCGCCACGGCGCCGCGCCCCCGGGCCCGCACGATCGAAACGAGCAGCAGCGCCCCGCCCACGCTCATGCCCACGCTCATGCCGAGCGCCATCCCGCCGATCTTCCACCCTTCGGGCAGCAGCAGCACGAAGACGACCTGTGCGGCCATCACCACCATCCACCCCGCCACGGTGCCGGTGGCGGCCGCCCGGCCACGGCCGGCCGCGTACAGCACCCGGCTCGCGTGCGCGATGAGCCCGTATCCCACCAGACCGGGAGCGAACAGGGCGATCGCCGCGGCCAGCTCGGGCGCGGGCACCTCGCTCCTGGCCCCGAGGAACACCACGGCTCCCGGACCTGAGGCGGCGGCCAGCACCCCGGCGGCCAGCCCTGACACCAGCACCACGGCCCGCGTCGTGCGCGCGGCCAGCGCCGAGAACGCCTCCGGGTCGCCGGCCTGCGCGGACAGCCGGGGGAACGCGCTGGTGGCGATGGGCACGGCCAGCACGGCGTACGGCATCAGGTAGATCGCCCACGCGTAGTTGTAGATGGTGATGGCGCCGTTGCCGATCGCGTTGTTCGACAGCAGAAGGACCACGATCATGGCGGCCTGCTGGGCGAGGAGGGCCGCGATCCCGGCCAGGGCGAGCCTGCGCACCTGCACGGCTACGCCGCTGGGGAAACGTAAGGTGGGCCGCCACCGCAAGCCCAGCCGGGCCACGGGGCCGGCCACGGCCAGCACCAGGGACAGCACGCCGAGGCTCGTGCCGATCGACAGCGCCAGCTCGGCCCCCCGCGGCACCTCGGCGGGATCGCGGATCCCGCCGCTGAGCGGCACGAACAGCAGATAGGCCACGATGACCACGATGCTGGACACCAGGGGCGCGACCGCGGGCCCGGCGAAGCGCTTGTGCGACTGCAGCACGCCGTAGAGCACGACGGCGACGCCGTACAGGGGGATCTGGGGGGCGAAGACGACCAGCATCCGGGTGGCGACGGCCGTCACAGCGCCGGCGTCGCGGCAGTCGTCGATGACGTCGCCGAAGAACAGCCCGGTGATCGGCTCGGCGAGCAGCGCGGTGAGCACGCCCAGCGGGACGAGCACGACGACCACCCACGTCAGCAGCGCCGAGCTGATCCAGCCTGCCCGCTCGCCGGGCCCGCCGCCGTCAGCCGCGTCCGCGCCGCGCCCGGACGCCCCCGCGAGGACGGGAACGACCATCCCCGCCAGGGCGCCGCCGACGACCACCTCGAACACGATGTTGGGGATCTGGTTGGCCGTCATGTAGGCGGTGGACAGGCAGTTGGTGCCGACCGTCTGCGCGAAGGCATATTGCTTGGCGAAACCGGCGATGCGTGCCAGCACCGTGAGCGCCCCGATGAGCAGGGCCCCGCCGGCAACGCCCCGCGCCGTCACCACCCGCACGCCGCCTCCCCGCGCACGATCATGCTTACGCGGACATCCTGGCAGGTCGTACCGACAGAAGGCGGGTCACGCGGGGCCGACGGGACGGCGGCCCATCATGTCGAGACGATCGAGCACCGGGTTTCCGGCGATGACCTTGGTGAAGCTGATCTTCTCCGCGGCCGCGGTCAGGGCCACGACGGTGCCGAGCAGGACGTAGCGGCCTGGCCTGCCGAGCTTGGTCACAGCGGCGAGCCCGAGCAGCGCGCCCAGGGAGTTGGCGCCGGCGTCGCCGAGCATGGCGCGCTCGCCGAGGTCGTCGGGCAGCAGCGCGGCCGCGGCCCCGAGCGGGACGGCGGCGAGCGCCGCGGCGGCGGGCGAGTCACGCAGGACCGAGGCGGCGAGCAGCGGCCCGCCGGCGAGCAGGCCGACCTTGATGGCACGGCCCGGGCGCAGGTCGAAGAGGTTGGCGAGGTTGGCTGCGCCGGCGATGGCCGCACCGTTGACCAGGGTGTCGGCGGGGCCGTCGGAGACGAGGGCGGCGGCGCCGAGGCCGGTGGCGCCGATGCCGAGGATCTTGACGGCTCCGCTGGTGACCTCGCCGCGGGCGAGCGCGGTCAGGTGCCCCTTGAAGCCCTTGGAGGCCGTGGTGCCGTAGAGGTCGTCGTAGGCGCCGAGCGCGCCGCTGCCGGCGCCCGCGAGCAGCGCGGCGGCGCGTACGCGACCGGGGATGCCGGGCGTGAGCGCGGCGGCGGCGCCCGCGCCGGCGACGAAAGCGGGGCCTTCCAGCAGGGTGATGGGCTCGCCGCGGTGGTTCTTGCGCGTCCACCGGCCGCTCAGCTCGGCCGGCCGGTTGCGGGTGAACGCGGTGTAGGCGGCGCGGGCGGCGACGGCGCCGATCGCGGCTCCCGCTAGGGCGTAGAGCAGGCCACGGGCCCGGCTCGCAGGCATGTCAGCTCCCTGACTCGCTGGTGGGGGATGGAGTGGCGGACGGCACCGCCGGCATGGGGGCCGACGCCCCGATGCCCACGCCGTAGTGACCGGAGCGCCCGGCCAGCTGCTCCTGGAGAGACTGGACGATCACGACGCGCCCCAGCGGCATGTCGCCCGCGTCGACGGTGGTGACGCGCTTGGCGATGTCGCTGTCGTCGCGGGCGTGGCCGATCGGGTCGCCGGGGACGGCGGTGGCGGCGGCCGGGCCTCCGGCGAGCACCGTGCCCTTGCCGCCCACGTCGAGCGCGTCGGCCATCGAGGCGATCGCCCCCGCCTGGGTCTCCGCGTTCTCCCCTTCGAACGGCTTCTCCGGCGCGAGCACCACGGCGAGCGTGGCCCGCTTGCCGGGCTCGCCGTCGACGCTGAGCAGCCCTCCCGTCTCGAAGGCGCTCAGCACCTCGGTGGTGGCGGCGTTGGGAGTGCCGAGCTGGGCGGGGTCGGAGGTGACCAGGGCGGCGGAGAGCAACGTGGCAGCGCGGTCCCAGGCGGTGGCGGTCTCTGGGAAGATCATGTTGGCCGGTTTGAGCTGGTTGACCAGGCCGTCGAGCACGCCGGTGCCCTTGGGATCGAAGAACTTCTCCGTCAGCGTGACGCGTCCGGAGATCTCCGCGCCCGCCTGGCCGAGCACCTGCTGCGCCGCCTCGCGGATCGTGGTGCTGGAGCCGGGCGTCTCGATGAGGAGCACGCTCTGCCCGGCCAGGTCGCCCGCCACGATGTCGGGCGTCATGGAGGTGATGAGCGCGTCGTTGGCCACCTCACGGCCCTGCAGCGTGTCGATCTGCCCGCGCAGCTCCTCTTTCGTCTTGGTGAGCGCGGCCGTCATCTCCTGCGCCGACTTGACCGCGGGCTCCTGCAACAGCGTGGTGCCCAGCACGATCCCCACCGCCAGCGCCAGGAAGACCGCGACGATGGAGACGAGGTGGTAACGAAAATCGATCACGAGAAGAGTCCGACCAGCCAGAAGATGAATGCGTTCCAGGCGTCTTGCAGGCCGTTCAGCCAGGTCTGGCCGATCGGCGAGAGGAAGAGCGCGACCCCCATGGTGATCAGCGCGGTGATCACCAGCAGGAGGAGCTGCGGGGTGGTGATGCGGCTGCGGTAGAGCCTGCTCACGCCTTTGGCGTCGATGAGCTTGCTGCCGATGATCAGGCGGGTGAGGAAGGTGCTGGCCATGCCGGGCCGGCCCTTGTCGAGGAACTCCTCCAGCGTGCCGTGGGTGCCGACCGCGACGATCAGCTCGGCGCCCTTGTCGTCGGCCAGGAGCATCGCGATGTCCTCGCTGGTGCCGGTGGCGGGGAAGATCACGGCTTCGCGGCCCAGCTGGTGGACACGCTCGAGCCCGGGGGCCCGGCCGTCGCGGTAGGCGTGCACGACGAGCTCGGCACCGCAGGTCAGGGCCTTGGTGGAGACGGAGTCGAAGTCGCCGACGATCACGTCGGGCTGGTAGCCGGCGTCCAGCAGCGCGTCGGCGCCACCGTCGACGCCGACGAGCACCGGACGGTATTCGCGGATGTAGGGCCGCAGCGTGGCGATGTCTTCTCTGTAGTGGTAGCCGCGCACCACGATGAGGACGTGCCTGCCCTCCATGGAGGTGCGGATCTCGGGCACGCCGACGCCTTCGATGAGGAGCCTGCCCTCACCGCGTACGTATTCCATGGTGTTGACGGCGAACGCCTCGATCTGGACGGCCAGCCCCGCGCGTGCCTCGGCCATGGCGGCCTCGACCGTCTCGACGCTCTGCTCGTCGCCCTTGCCGACGATGTCGTCGTCGAGGTAGACCACACCGTCGCAGACCCGGACGACGTCGCCATCCTTGACCCGCTCGAACAGATCCTGGTTGGCGTTGTCGATGAACGGAACGCCCGCTTCCAGCAGGATCTGCGGCCCTAGGTTGGGATAGCGGCCGCTGATGCCGGCGGCGGTGTTGACCACGGCCGCAGCCTCGCATGCGACAAGAGCCTCCGCGCTGACCCGGTCTACGTCGACATGGTCGATGATCGCAATTTCCCCCGGCTGGAGGCGTTTGGTGAGCCTCTTGGTACGCCGGTCGATTCTCGCCACTGCCGTTACACCGGGAAGGCTCTCGACCTTCCAACCGCGGAGGCCCGGCATCCTGCTCCCCGGAACCTTCATCAAGACCATCCTGCCAGAGAGAAACCGCGCAGGGGCCACGCATGACGCGGCGTGTCCACTATGTCACCCAGGATCACCTGTCGGCCGCGGCGAGCCCCAGCAGTTCCTCGGCGTGCGCGCGGCCGAGTTCGGAGTCCTCCAGACCGGCCAGCATGCGGGAGAGCTCCCGCACCCGCCCCTCGTGGTCGAGCGCCACGACCCCGCTGCGCACGACGCTGCCGTCGCTCGCCTTCTCGACCACCAGATGCTGGTCGGCGAAGGCCGCCACCTGCGGCAGGTGGGTCACCACGATCACCTGCGCGGTGCGGGCCAGCCGGGCGAGGCGGCGCCCGATCTCGACCGCGGCCTTGCCGCCGACGCCCGCGTCGACCTCGTCGAACACGAACGTCGGTACCGGATCCGCGCCGGCGAACACCACTTCGATCGCGAGCATCACCCGGCTCAGCTCGCCGCCGGACGCTCCCTTGTTGAGCGGCAGCGGCGGCGCGGCCGGATGGGCGGCCATCCGCAGCTCCACCTCGTCGCGGCCCTCGGGGCCGAACTCCTCGCTCTGGCCGAGCTGGACGACGACCTTGGCGTGCGGCATGGCCAGCGCCGTCAGCTCCTCGGTCACGGCCTGGCCGAACCGCTCGGCGGCGGCCTGGCGCACCTTGGTGAGCTCGGCCGCCAGCTCGGTGAGCCGGTCGGTCAGCTCGTCGCACTCGCGGGTCAGCTCGTCGATGCGCTCGTCGTCGCCTTCGAGCTCGGACAGGCGTGCGGCGGCCCGCTGGGCCCAGGCCAGCACCCCGGCGCTGTCCTCGCCGTACTTGCGGATCAGGCCGGACAGCACCGACCGGCGTTCCTGCACCGCCGCCAGCCGCGCGGGGTCCGCCTCGATCGACTCCGCGTACGCCGCCAGGTCGGTGGCCACGTCGGAGATCAGGTAGCCGGCCTCGGCCAGCCGGTCGGCCACCCCGGCGAGCTGGGCGTCGAAGTCGCGTACCGCTTCCACCGCCGACTTCGCCTCGCCAAGCAGCGAGATCACGTCGTGCGGGCCGCCCGCGGCCTCCATCGGATCGCCGAGCAGCGCCGTGTGCGCCGTGGTGGCGGCGCTGCGCAGCGCGTCGGCGTGCGAGAGCCGCTCCTCCTCGCCGCGCAGCTCGGCGTCCTCGCCCGGTTTGGGGTCGACCTTCTCGATCTCCTCCAGCCCGAAGCGGAGCATGTCGGCCTCCTGCGCCCGCTCCCTGGCCCTCGTGGTCAGCTCCTCGAGCAGCGCGGTGACATTCTTGTGCCGTTTGTACGCCTGCGTGTAGGCCCGCAGCGGCTTGACCAGCTCGTCGCCGGCGTAGCGGTCGAGCGCCGCGCGTTGCCGGGTCGCCTGGAGCAGCCGCTGCTGGTCCATCTGCCCGTGCACCGCCACCAGGTCGTCGGCGAGGTAAGTCAGGGTGCCGACGGGCACCGTGCGCCCGCCGAGCCAGGCCCTTGACCTGCCCTCCGCGGAGACGACGCGCGAGATGATCAGCGTGCCGTCCTCGACCTCGCCACCGATGTCCTCGACCTGCTGGGCGACGTGACCGCCCGATTGGACGACGAGCGTGCCCTCGACGGTCGCCTTGTCGGCGCCCGGCCGGATGCGCGAAGGATCGGCCCGGCCGCCGAACAGCAGGCCGAGCCCAGTGACGACCATCGTCTTGCCCGCGCCGGTCTCGCCGGTGACCACGTTGAAGCCCGGCGAGAGCTCGAGAACGGCCTCATCGATGACGCCGAGCCCTTGGATGCGGACCTCCTCGACCCTTGGTCGCACTGCCCACTCCCGTTCACTGCCCTGTCTGATGGTCACCCGGATCGCCTCCGGAAGCCCGCAGCCGCGGTCGCCGCTGCAGGCGCTGGACCGCTGGGGGCGGCCCACCATGCCCACGTGTACGCCCACGTGATCCTACGCGCTCTGCCCTCCATTCATTCAGGGTCGCACCCTTCCGCGCCATCCCTGCACGGGCAGCTCGAACTTGGCCACCAGCCTGTCGGTGAAGGGCGCACCGGTGCTCTCCACACCGTGCAGGCGCGCCAGGCGTACGGGCTCGGAGCCTCTGCGGACCTCCACGCGCGTGCCGGGCGGCAGCTCGAACCTGCGGCGCCCGTCGCACCACAGGACCCCGCACGGCGTGTCGGGCAGGATCTCGACGGCCAGCGTGGAGCGAGGCGAGATGACCAGCGGTTTGGCGAACAGCGCGTGGGCGCTGATGGGCACCATGAGCAGCGCCTCGACCTCCGGCCACACGACGGGGCCACCGGCGGAGAAGGCGTAGGCGGTCGAGCCCGTCGGGGTGGCGCAGATCACGCCGTCGCAGCCCCACCTGGACAGCGGCCGGCCGTCGATCTCCGCGACGACCTCGAGCAGGCGCTCCTGCTTTTCGACGGTGACCTCGTTGAGCGCCCAGGTGTCGGCCAGCACCTGCCCGTTCAGCCTGGCGACGACGTCGACCGTCATGCGCTCCTCGACGTCGTAGCGCCCCGCCACGACGCTGTCGACGGCCGTGGCCAGGTCGGCGACCTCCGCCTCCGCCAGGAAGCCGACGTGCCCGAGGTTGACCCCCAGCAGCGGTGTGCCGGCCGGCCTGGCCAGTTCGGCCGCGCGCAGCAACGTCCCGTCGCCGCCGAGCACGATCATGACCTCGGCGTCCTTGACCGCGCCCGGATCGCCTGGCACGGCCTCGACCCGGTCGCTGCCGATTTCGCCGGCCTCGGAATCGAGCACCCTGACGGTGATGCCGGCGTCGATCAGCCGGTCGACGACGAGGCGCGCGCTCTCGACCGCGGCGTCACGCCCGGTGTGTGCGGCGACCAGCACGGTCCGGTTCATTGCGGCCCTTCCTCGACGGCCCGCTGGATCTCTGCGTCGAGGTCGGCGACCGGCGGCTCGCCTTCCCCTTTGCCCAGCCAGAGGAGATATTCCACGTTTCCCGACGGCCCCGGCAGCGGGCTCGCGGTCACGCCGCGTACGGTCAGCCCCAGGTCCTGAGCCTTCGCGGCGGCGTCGCGCACGGACCTCGCCCGCAGCCCGGGATCGCGCACCACGCCACCCGCCCCGACACGATCCTTACCCACTTCGAACTGCGGTTTGACCAGCATCACGAGATCGGCTCGCGACGCGGCCACCTCGGCCAGGGCGGGCAGCACGAGCCGGAGCGAGATGAACGACAGGTCGCCCACGACCAGCGTGGGCGGCTCGCCGACCATGCCGGGGGTGAGGTCGCGCACGTTGACGCGCTCCATCACCGTCACCCGCTCGTCGGTGCGCAGGGACCAGGCCAGCTGGCCGTATCCGACGTCGACGGCCAGCACGTGTGCGGCCCCCCGGCGCAGCAGCACGTCGGTGAACCCGCCGGTGGAGGCGCCCGCGTCGAGGCAGCGGCGCCCCTCGACCGCCAGGCTCCCGAACGCTTCCAGCGCGCCGAGCAGCTTGTGCGCTCCGCGCGAGACGTAGTCGGGCCCGTCCTGCGAGTCGGCCACGACGATGGCGGAGGCGGTGTCGACCTGGGTGGCCGGTTTGCCGGCCCGCCGGCCTCCGACGCTGACCCGGCCGGCCTCGATGAGCTGGGTGGCCTGTTCGCGCGACCTGGCCAGCCCTCGGCGCACCAGCTCGCTGTCGAGGCGGATCCTGCGGCTCACCGCTCTCCCGCGGGCCGCTCTCCCGCGGCCTGCCCGCCCGGCTCGTCCACGACCGCCAGCGCGCTCTCCAGCCCGGAGAACGCCTCGTCGAAGAATGCCACGTGCTCGCTCACCGGCTGCTCGCCCAGACGGCCCAGGCCGGTCACGATGGCGTCGACCCGCTCGTCGCCGGTCCCTCCCGGCAGCTCACTCATGTCTTGACGTTAACGCCTCCCGCGAGCGTCCGGGACCTTGGCAGGCCCGTCAGTCGTTGTAGCTCGTACGGGGTGCTACTGATGTGGAACGCTACCGCCCGCTAAAGAAAGAAGGGATGCGCATCATGGCAAGCGTCGAGGAGTGCCGGGCGGCACTGGCCAGGCTCGTCGACCAGTTCGACGAGATCGACGAGGCAGATCGTGCCAAGCACGTCGTCGAGCGCACGGTCAGCTGCCGGGTCTCCGACCTCGACGTGACCTTTTACGGCCGCCTGACCCACGGAGGGCTCGATCCGTTCACCGAGACGCCGCCGGGTGACGGCAAGCCCGCCGACGTCAAGCTCACGATCGTGAGCGACGACCTGATCGCGCTGGTCGACGGGGAGCTCGATCTGGCCCGCGCGCTGCTCGGGGGGCGGGTGAAGGTCGACGCCAGCTTCGGCGACCTGCTGCGGCTGCGCAGGCTGATCTGAGGGGCGCTGACCCGCGCCATCGCTCGATTAATTAATGGACAGGTTAATTGTTGGGCGATACAGTTAAGCAATGCGCTGGATCATCGAGACCGAGGGCCTCTGCCGCGCCTTCGGCGACCACCACGCCGTCGGGGAGCTGAGCCTGGCGGTCGCGCCCGGCGAGATCTTCGGCCTGCTCGGCCCCAACGGCGCGGGCAAGACCACCACGATCAGGATGTTGTCCACGCTGCTCCCGCCGAGCGCGGGCGCGGCGCGGGTGTGCGGGTTCGACGTGGTGACGGAGGCGGGAGCCGTACGCCGCCGCATCGGCTACGTGATGCAGCAGGTCTCGCCCATGGGCCACTACCTGCTGACCGGCAGGGAGAAGACCGAGATCGAGGCCTCCCTCTACCACGTGCCGCGGCGGCAGGTGAAGGCCAGGGCCCGCGAGGTCCTGGAGCTGGTGGGGCTGTCGGACAGCGCCGACCGCCTCGTGGCGGGATATTCGGGGGGCATGCAGAAACGCCTCGACCTGGCCTGCGGCCTGCTGCACCGGCCCGATCTGCTGATCCTCGACGAGCCGACGCTCGGTCTCGACGTGCAGTCGCGCCATCACATGTGGGAGCACATCCGCTCGCTCTGCGACGAGGGCATGAGCGTTCTGCTGGCCACCAACTACATGGACGAGGCGGACCGGCTCTGCGACCGGCTGTCGATCATCGACCGCGGGCGGCAGGTGGCCGGTGGCACACCGGCCGAGCTCAAGGCGGCCATCGGAGCGCCGTCACTCGACGCGGTCCTCCTCCGGCACACCGGGCACGCGCTGCGGGAGGAGATCGCATGATGGTGGCGCAGGAGGTGCTGGCGCTGTCCAGGCGATGGTTGCTCGTGGCGCTGCGCGAACGGCTCAGCCTGCTGTTCAGCGTGCTGCAGCCGGCCGTGTGGCTGGTCTTCTTCGCCGGTGCGCTCGGGGGCGCGGTAGATCCCCGGCTGGTGGGGACGGGCGACTACATCGCGTTCGCGGTGCCGGGCGTCATCGCCTTCACCGTGGTGGGCAACGGGGTGACGGCGGCGATGCCGCTGCTGTTCGACAAGGAGACGGGATATCTGGACAAGTTGCTCAGCATGCCGATCAGGCGCAGCTCGCTGATCCTTTCGCGGTTCCTGTTCCAGACGGGCATGAACGCGGCTCAGACGCTGGTGATCCTGGTGGTGGCGCTGGCCCTGGGCGTCCGCCTGGAGTCCGGGCCGCTGGGGGTGCCGGCGATCCTGGTGGCGACGGCCCTGCTGACGCTGGCGCTCACGTCCGCGGCGATGGCCCTGGCCTGCGCGGTGCCCTCGCACGGCACGTTCTTCGCGATCACGGGGTTCGTCTCACTGCCGCTGCTGTTCATGAGCAACGCGTTCGTGCCCCTGTCGGCCATGCCGGCGTGGATGGAAGCCGTGGCCAGGGTCAACCCGCTCACCTACGCCATCGAGGCCATCCGGCTGCTGGTGCTGCGGGGCTGGGGCGGCGGCGTACCGCTGTCCCTCGCGGTGCTGGTCGTAGCCTGCGTCCTGCTCCTCGCCGTGGGCGCCTGGCAGTTCGCCCGCCAGACCAGCGAACGGATCGCATGACCGTGGTCCGCCGCTACCCGACGCGATCCAGCACGGGCTTGACGGCGCCCTCGTCGATCTGCCCGTCGCCGGCCGCCAACCAGGCGGCGTCACAGGCGGCCCGCAGCCCGTCGATCCGGCTGCCCTCACCGTCGAGGCACAACACGCCGTCGCGCCACCGGGCCCGCCAGCCGCCGCACGAACCGTCGCGCACCTCGGGATAGGGCCGCAGCAACGTCCCGAGATCCTCCCCAACGTACGTGGGCCGGTGCCGGGGCGCCGCCGTCAGCACCTCGACCGGCGTGGCCACCCCCGTCAGGACCAGCAAACTCTCGACCCCGGCGTTGGAGGCCCCCTCGATGTCGGTGTCGAGCCGGTCGCCCACCACCAGCGGCCGCCGGGCCCTCGTACGCAGCATCGACTCCCGGTGCAGCGGCGGATCGGGCTTGCCCGCGTACACCGGCTCGACCCCCGTGGCAGAGGCGATCACCCGGACCATCGACCCGTTGCCCGGCAACTCGCCCCGGCGCGTGGGCATCGTGCTGTCGCCGTTGGAGGCCACGAAAAGCGCCCCCTGCCGCACCGCGAGCGTCCCCTCCGCCAGCAGCTCGTACGACAGGCCGGGCGCGATCCCCTGCACCACGGCGGCAGGAGACTCGGCGGCGGCCGAAACGGGCCGCAACCCTCGATCCCGTACGGCCAGCCGCAGCCCGGACCCGCCGACCACCAGCACGTTCGACCCCGGCGGAACCCGCTCCGCGACCAGCCGGGCGGCCGCCTGAGCCGATGTGACCACGTCGGAGGCCGTGGCGGGCGCCCCGAGCTCACGCAGGTGCGCCGCGATGGCCGCCGGCGTCCGGGAGGCGTTGTTGGTCACATACGCCAGCCGCACCCCCTTCCGCCGCGCCTCCTCCAGCGCCGCCGGAGCCCCGGGCACCGCGTAACCGCCGAGGTAGACCACGCCATCGAGGTCGAGCAGCAGGGTGTCATAGCCGTCGATCAGCACAGCGCCTCTTCCTCTTCGACTCTCACGTCGCGTGAGACTTTAGCGTCGCCCCCGTGCGCAACCGCAGAAGGGATGACCATGTCCGCGGAACTGAACCTCACTACCGAGGAACGCACCGACCTGTTCGGCGATTTCCATGCGGACGAGCACGCGGCGGAGGCCGGGCGGCGCTCAGGGCCGCCGCGTACGTCCCGCGACAGCCTGGGTCAGGCCAGACGCCTACGACTCCCGGCGTGCCCGCAGGGTCGCGCGGACACTCTTCAACGCGGACACGTAGTGCCGCTCGTCCGGCCGCATCGCGACCGCGATGGCCAGCGGTTCCTGCGCGCCCTTCACATCCCCGGTCCGCCACAACGACAATCCGAGCCCGAAATAGGCGTAGTCCTCTGCCGGATTGGCGTCCACGATCTGGCGGAAGCTGGCCGCCGCCTCGGCGTACTGCCGGGAGTTGAACTGCGCCCTGGCCAGCGCCTCCAAGATGCTGCGTGACTCCGGCTCGGCCGCGGCGGCTCTCTCCAGCAGAGCCGCGGCCGCGGCCGGACTGCCGTCCTTCAACAGTCGCACCCCACGCTGGTACCAGTCGTAAACACCGCCCTCAGGAGCTCCCGAGCTCTCATCGTGAACGTTGCCACTCTGATCCATACGTGAGGACTCCTTCATCTCTGAATGATGATCCCCGTTCGCCCTGCTGCGGAACGGGACCGACGGCAACCCCGGGGCGACTTCCGGACGGCGTAGACATTTATGGGAGCATGCCCGGTATGGGGACTCCTGAACTGCCGGCGCCTGATGGACTGGTGCTACGGCCCTTCCGTGGCGTGCGTTTCGCTGTCGAAGATCCAGCCAAGGTGACCTCCCCGCCGTACGACCTGATCTCCGACGCCGACGTGGAAGCCCTCGTCAACTCCCACCCCAACAACGTCGTCCGGCTCATCCTTCCCTGCTCGCCCGCTGCCGATTCGTCCTCCGCTTCCGTCCCCGGGCGCGACACCGAGCCCCAGCCCGCCGACAGCGCCCCTTCCTCTCCGGACGCACCGGCCCAGGCGCCGCTCGAATCGCGGTACACCGCGGCGAGGGACACGCTGAAGGCGTGGCTGGACTCCGGCGTGCTGGTGGCCGACGACGTGCCGGCGCTCTACGTCTATGAGCAGAGCGGGGCAGGCGTGCTGCAGCGCGGCCTCATCGGCGACGTGGGCCTGACCGACCCCGAGCAGCGCATCATCCTCCCGCACGAGGACGTCATGCCGGGCCCCGTCGCCGACCGGCTTGCCCTGATGAGCACCACTCAGGCCAACCTCGAGCCCATCTTCCTCCTCTACGACGGCGCCAACGGCACCGCCACCCACCTGGTCGACGCAGTGGCCTCGGATCGGCAGCCCCAGGTGTCGGCCCGCACGGAGGACGGCCTCACACACCGCCTCTGGGCCATCACGGACCCGGAAGAGATCGCCGCCATCAACGCCGACCTCCATGACCGGCAGGCGCTGATCGCCGACGGACACCACAGGTATGCGACGTACCGCGTCCTCCAGCGCCAGGAGCACGAAACCCACCTTCAGGCCGAACCGGCCCGTCCGGTGCCGGAGCCGATCGGTCCGGCATCGCAACAGGTCGATAGCGCCAGGGCTGGGCAGCACGACCCTTCTCACCAGGTCGATGGCGCCCAGGAGGCCGGTAAGGACGGCCCTGCGGCGGACGCGGGCCGCTCGACGGCCGGGCCGTGGGACTTCGGGCTGGCCCTGCTCGTCGACACCTCCGCGTACCCACCCGACTTGAAGGCCATCCACCGCGTGATCCCCGGGCTTCCTCTGGACGAGGCGGCCGCCAGGGCGAAGGGGTCGTGGCGCGTGCACGACTATGACGACCTGGCACTGGGGCTGGCGGCGCTCGAGGAGGCTGCGGAGCCGGCGTTCCTGCTCGCCGGGAAGAGCGGTGCGCACCTGCTCACCGATCCCGACCCGGTGCAGCTCGCCCACGCGATGCCGCCCGACCGCTCCGGCCGCTGGAACTCCCTCAACACTTCCGTCCTTTCCGAGTTCGTCATGCCCAAGGTGTGGGGAATGCGCGACGACGAGCGAACCGTGCGCATCGTGCATCACGACGCGTGGGCAGCGGTGCGGCTGGCTGCCCGCTCTGGTGGCACCGCCGTGATTCTCAAACCCCTCAAGGCCGAGGAGGTGCTTGCCGTCGCCGCCGGCGGCGAACGCGTGCCCCGCAAGAGCACCTCCTTCGGCCCGAAACCCAGGACCGGTCTGGTCCTGCGCACGTTCGCGATCGACTGAGGCCTCCCTTTTCCTCGATGCCTGACGCGATGCGCTGAGGCACTGCTTCGGGGCAGCCGGACACCGCCGCCCGACCGCGTCCTCCGTAGCCTCGACCACGAGCGCCCACCCTCGAAGCCCCGTAGTCCGGGAGCTCCGACCGCGCAGGACCGCGTGCATGCGTGCAGCCCCACGGGCCCCGCGCGGTTCCGGCGGTCGCGAGGCCGTGCGGACCCGGGCGAGTGGCCGAGGTCAGCTGGCTCGCGCCAGGTAGGCCACCTGCCTGGGGATCAGAGCGGTGACGCTCCCCTCGGAGCCGGAGGGCGGATCGGTGCCCGGGTCGGCGGGTTCGGTGAGCTCGGCCTCGAACGGTTTGGCGGAGCTCACCTCCACCTCATACCTCCAGATCTTGGCCGCCGACGGGCCGAAGACCCGGCAGCGGAATGACCCTGTCACCTCGATGTGGTCGCGAGGTTTGAGAGCGCGGACTATGGCGGCGACCTCCGGGTTGAAGGTGACACACGGAATGCTGTCCGTCAGGGCGGCGCCGCGCCTGTGCCGTCGCCGACGCACGATGACGCGCCACTTCGTCACGGTGTCGCCGCTCGGCAGCGCGTGCTCCTCGGCCGCCGCTGACAGCCTCCCCACCAGCAAGACCTCGTTGCGGTCCACTTGCCATCCTCCCTGTCGGTGCTCTGGTGGAGATCACTCTCTACGATGAGGAGGAAGCCGGACCGGCTGGAATGCCGTTCTGGGGATAACGGCTGAACGCGCGGGAGTGCCTGTGGACAACATCACCGCTTTGGGCGGCGACGTCTATGAGATCGACACCAAAATGGCGGGATACTCGGGCATCACGGCCGGCTATCTGATCCTGGGCGATCGACCGTGCCTGGTGGAGACGGGCACCTCGACGTCCGCTCCTGTAGTACGTGACGCGCTCGCGTCACTCGGCGTCGGGCCGGAGGACCTGGCCACCGTCGTGGTGACCCACATTCATCTGGATCACGCCGGAGGCGTGGGGGACATCGCCAGATTCTTCCCCTCCGCCCAGGTCGTCGTCCACGAGAAAGGGGCCCGGCACCTCGCGGATCCGGCCCGGTTGATGGCCAGTGCCCGCATGGTCTGGGGTGACCGTCTCGACACGCTTTTCGGCGAACTGTCCCCCACCGAGTCCGAGCGCATCGTCGCCCTCGGCGACACCGGCGCCATCGACCTGGGCAACGGGCGCACGCTGAGCAGCCACTACTCGCCCGGGCACGCCAAACACCACGTGGGGCTGGTCGACTCCGCCACCGGCGATCTGTACGTCGGCGACGCCGCAGGCGTCTACTTGCCCGAGACGGGCGATCTGCGCCCCGCGACGCCTCCGCCGGACTTCGACCTGCAGACGGCGCTCGACTCGATCGCGCTGTTCGAGGCGCTCGGGCCACAACGCCTGCTGTTCAGCCACTACGGGCCGGTCGACGCCGTTCAGGAGACTCTTGAGCGGTCCGCGGAGGAGCTCCGCGTCTGGGTTGATCTCACCCGGCAGGCTCATTCCGAGGGCATGGACCTGGACCACGCCGTCGCCATGGTCAGAGACCGCACCAAGGAGCGCTACACCGCGCTCAAGGCCGCCGACCCGACGGCCGAGCACTTCGAGTTGCTGAGCGGAGCACCCTCGAACGTGGCGGGGATTCTCCACTGGCTCGACCGCGTCTCACCGTGACGGGTCATCATTGCGCGTGACGCAGGGCCGATAGCAGTCTTGGGGCGCGACACCCCGCCGCCCCGGATCGGGTAGCGGCGGGGTGTCCGGCGTCAGTCGTCCGACTTGGGCCGGTCTGAGGTGGGCTCATCAAGTACGTCGCCGAAGTCAGGTTCGATGAACGCCGGTGTGATAGCCGGGATTTCGCCATCCTCATCCCTGGCCGCAGGAGCGTCCTGACGGTCAGCAGCGCGATCCGATGACTTCTCGCCCTGCTCCTGCCCCTCAGCTGTCGGCTTCGCGTCCCGACCCGCCGCGTCCGCTACATCGGCTTCCCGGACCTCGACGTCACGAACCTCGGGAACCGCAGCCTCGTCCCTCCTGCCCTCACCGTCACGAACGCCGGCGTCGCGATCGGGAGCCTCGACCTCCGCCTTCCGAACCTCGACGTCACGAGCGTCCGGCGCATCCCGGACCTCGACGCCCTGAACGCCTGCCGAAGCTCCCTCAGGCCCGGGCGCTTCCTCAGCGGCCGCGCCCTTCTCATCAGGTGCGTCCGCCTGCTCCGCGGCCGGCACGTCGACGGCCCTGACCTGCTCCGCCTCCCTCTCCAGGAGGCTCCCCGCAGCGAGGTCACCGGCCTCGCTCTCGCCGTCGCCGGGGACTTCTTCGTCGAAGTCTTCCTCAAGGTCCTCGATAACGGACCCGGTCAGCTCCGCGTACCGTTCCGCCGCGTCCGTCTCCCCGTCCTCGTCGAACGCCATCGCCCTCCCGAACCAGTCGGTGGCCGCCTCCTGATGGCCGGCATCGGCCAGTGCGTCCGCGTAGGCGAACGCCAGCCGGGCCGACCACGGCTTGGGCTGCGGGTCGCGAAGCTCGGGCAGGCGCTGCAGAGTGATCACGGCGGCGTCGTGCTGGCCCAGGTCGCGCCGGGCCCCGGATTCGACGATGGTCAGCTCGATGCGCCCGGCTCTGTCGAGACGTTCGGCTTCTGGCGAGCGTACGAGGTCGATGGCCCTTTCCGGACGGCCGAGGCCCCGCTCGCAGTCGGCCATGACCGCGAGGTACACATCCGAGCCCGTCATCCGCCTGGCCGCCCGCAGATCGCTCAGCGCCTCGGAGAAATGGCCCGCGCGGTAGGCGACGATGCCTGCGGCCTCGCGTACGACACCGATACGCGCCGCGAACCTGCGCGCGACCTTCGTGTGCTCATGCGCCCGGTCGGGGTCGTCGTCCTCGAGCGCGCGTTCGGCGGCCACCAGGTGCCGGCCGACCAGGTCGGCGAGGTCACCGGGCAGCGAACGGAGTTCTTCCAGGACTTCCTTGTCGAGTTCGTCCGCGGTGATGTCGGGCGCGACCTCGGGCAACCGCTCGCGCTGTGGCGCCTCGGCCTCGCGATCGGACCTGCCGTATCTGGCTCGGGATACGGTGCGCTCCTCGCGGTCGTCCCGGGAGAACGGCCGGTCATCGCGAGAGCTGCTGTCGCCGCGAGCGCCGTAACCGCCCTCACGCCGCTCCCCATAACCGCCGCGACGGGGGCCGCGATCGTCCCGGTCTCGGAACGGCCGACGACCATCATCCTCACGACGGGGACCACGGTCGTATCCACCCTCACGCCGCGGACCGTAACCGCCCTCACGACGGGGACCACGGTCATCCCGGTCTCGGAACGGCCGACGACCATCATCCTCACGACGGGGACCGCGATCGTATCCACCCTCACGCCGCGGACCACGCTCGCCCTCACGACGAGAACCGTAACCGCCCTCACGCCGCTCCCCATAGCCACCCTCACGACGGGGACCACGGTCGAATCCACCCTCACGCCGCGGACCACGCTCGCCCTCACGACGAGAACCGTAACCGCCCTCACGCCGCTCCCCATAGCCACCCTCACGACGGGGACCACGGTCGAACCCACCCTCACGCCGCGGACCACGCTCGCCCTCACGACGAGAACCGTAACCGCCCTCACGCCGCGGACCCCGATCGTCCCGATCACGGAACGAACGACGACCATCATCCTCACGCCACGAACCACGATCATCCCGATCACGGAACGAACGACGATCGCCACCCCGAGCCCCACGATCGTCACCCTCACGACGCGGACCCCGCTCGAATCCACCCTCACGCCGCGGACCACGATCACTGTCACGGCGAGGACCGTAACCACCTTCACGACGCGGACCCCGATCGTCCCGATCACGGAACGAACGACGATCGTCATCCTCACGCCGCGGACCGCGCGACTCGCGGTGACCTTCGTCCCGTCGCGGTCCTCTGTCTCCTCGGTTGCCCCAGCGCGACCTATCGTCGGAACGGAACGGACGGTCGCCGCCAGAGTCGCGCCCGCGCGAGCCGTAGCCGCCGCTTCGGCCGCCTCCGCCGGAGTGCCGGTCGTCGTTGTCTCCGCGGCCGCGCTGTCCGCCGTCCGATCCGTTATCTCTGTTCACTTCTGGTCCATTTCGTTGGCTCACCCGGCGGACTCACAACAACGGTCTGCCGGGGCTGGTCGCCGCCCGCCCTCGGGCCTAACGCGACGAAGGCCACCTGTGGGGTGGCCCGGTCCTTCCAGGGTAGCAAGCCCTGACACGTCCATGAGCCTGTCGGCAACCGATTTAATCGTTCGACCGGAAATCGACCGATCGGCAAGACTGGCCCGCATGTTACTTCGCTTCCATGAAATAGCCGAGTCCAATCACCGCACGCTCAATCCTCTGACCGATGAAAAGCTGGATCTCCTGGGCCGGATCTGCCGCATCGCTACCGGTTCCCGCCAACTCGACCTCGCCTGCGGAAAAGGCGAGCTGCTTTCTCGGTGGGCGGCCGATTATGGAGTTCAGGGCGTCGGCGTGGACATCAGCAAGGTCTTTCTGGAAGCGGCCAGAGCCCGCGCCGGCGAACTCGGCGTCGCCGATCAGCTCAATCTGGTGGAGGCCGACGCAGCCACGTACGAAGACATCCCGGAGTCGTTCGACATCGTGTCCTGTATCGGTGCGACCTGGATCGGCGATGGTCTTGAGGGCACGCTGTCATTGATGCGCCGGCATCTCCGTCCGAACGGCATCGCCCTGGTCGGTGAGTGTTATTGGATGACGCCGCCGCCGCAGGAGGCATACGAGGCGCTCGGCATAGCGGATGGCCTGTTCACGTCGCTGGCCGGCACGGCGGACCGCTTCGACAATGCAGGTTTCGAACTCCTGGAAATGGTGCTCGCCGACCAGGACGGCTGGGACAGGTATGTGGCCAGCCAATGGTGGACGATCAGCGACTGGCTACGCGAGAACCCCGACGATGCCGACGCTCCCGCCATGCGCGACTTCCTCACCCGCGCGCGCCGCTCGCATCTCGAATACGGGCGCCAGTATCTGGGCTGGGGTGTTTTCGTGGCCCGCCCGCAGCTGCCCTGATCCGTACATACAGAAGGGGCCCCGACGCTCTTGGCGTCGGGGCCCCTTCTTTAAAGATTGTCCGGCGGTGACCTACTCTCCCACACCCTCCCGAGTGCAGTACCATCGGCGCAGAGAAGCTTAACTTCCGGGTTCGGAATGTAACCGGGTGTTTCCTTCCCGCCATAACCGCCGTAACCCTGCGAAACAACAAACACCACCGTTTGCTGTCTCAGAATTGCCTAGTGGACGCGAGCAAGAAACCTCACCACGATGCGGCGCGGCTCCGGACCTAGCAAAGGTAACAGAGCGCTGCACACACCGAAAAGTATGCTTTGTGGTCAAGTCCTCGGCCTATTAGTACCGGTCAGCTCCACACGTTACCGTGCTTCCACACCCGGCCTATCAACCCGGTCGTCTACCGGGAGCCTTACCCCCTCAACAGGGAG